>JAIEMS010000011.1 GCA_019751915.1 Burkholderiaceae bacterium | reverse complement strand
TAGTTCTCGGGCTTGCTGTGCATCTGCGTACCTTACTGGATGACAGGTGTTGCACTTCAGTTTTGAATCCGCCCTCTAACACTCGATCTGCGTGGAGTGCATGTTGGACGAAGAAGACTTTACCCCCATCTCTGCCCTACAGCACTACCTTTACTGTCCACGCCAGTGCGCGCTAATCCACATTGAGCAGCTTTGGGCCGAAAATCGCCATACAGCGGAAGGGCGGATTTTGCATGAGCAGGTTGACAAACCTAAGGGTCAGCGCAGACAGGGTGTGCGCACCGTCACAGCCATGCCTTTGGTTCACCCCGATTTGGGGATGATTGGCATTGCCGATGTGGTCGAGTTTCACTCGCAGGCTGAAGGTCAGCGCGCCTACCCCATTGAATACAAACGGGGCAGGCCCAAAAACCACCGTGCAGACGAAGTCCAACTCTGTGCCCAAGCACTGTGTCTTGAATCGATGCTCGGTTACAACATCCCTGAAGGAGCCTTGTTTTACGGAGAAACTCGCCGCCGTACCGTAGTGGTTTTTGATGCTGAACTGCGCCAACTTACTTGCCAAACGCTGGCTTGTGTGCAGGCAATGTTGGCTGCTATGCAAACCCCTATTGCTGTTTATGTGCCGCGCCGCTGTGACGCTTGCTCGTTGATTGATTTATGTCAACCCCGGCTTTTGCAGCGCGGCAAATCTGTACAGACTTGGCTTAGTCAGCAACTGGAGGAGTAAAGCCATGCGCCGCCAGCTCAATACCTTGTATGTGACCACCGATGGCGCTTGGCTGCACAAGGAAGGGGCCAATATTGTTTTGGAGGTAGAGCACCAAGTACGCGCCCAACTGCCGGTGCATATGTTGGAAAGCTTAGTTTGCTTTGGTAGGGTGATGGTCTCGCCGCCATTGCTGGGTTATTGTGCAGAGCAAGGTATCAGCGTGTGTTTTTTGTCTGCAAACGGGCGCTTTCTGGCCCGTGTAGAGGGGCCAGTGTCAGGCAATGTTCTATTGCGCCGCGAGCAATACCGCCGCAGCGATGAACCGATAGGTTGTGCAGCCATTGTGCGAAATGTTTTATTGGGAAAATTGCACAATCAGCGCATGGTACTGGGACGCGCGTTGCGCGATCATGGTGAAAAGCTAGCCCCTGAGGCTGAGGCTGCACTGAACCATGCCCACCAGCGGCTTCATCGTATTGCCGATAAGCTCCTTTTAGAGCAGTCGGTCGACGTGTTGCGCGGCTTTGAAGGCGAGGCAGCCCAAGCGTATTTTGGGGTTTTTGATCACTTGATTCGGGTACCCGTACCGGGGTTGCGTTTCAACGGGCGAAGCCGTCGCCCACCGCGCGATGCCGTGAATGCGTTGCTATCTTTTTTGTATACGTTGGTGACGCATGATTGTCGCGCGGCACTCGAAGCGGTCGGGCTTGATCCTGCGGTAGGTTTTTTGCACCGCGATCGACCTGGCCGCCCGAGTTTGGCGCTTGATTTGCTGGAAGAGTTTCGGGCTTTTTTGGCAGATCGCCTGACGCTGTCGTTGATTAATTTACGCCAAATTACCGAGCACGATTTTGTGGTGCTGGACAACGGGGCAGTCCTGTTGCGTGAGGAATCGCGCAAAGCCGTTTTGATTTCTTACCAAGAGCGTAAGAAGCATGAGCTGCACCATGTGTTTCTCGAAGAGAAAGCACCTATTGGCCTTTTTCCTTTTTTGCAAGCCCAATTACTGGCCCGCCACTTGCGAGGTGATTTGGACGGCTACCCACCGTTTCTTTGGAAGTGACTCGGCATGATGGTGCTCGTAACCTACGATGTCAGCACGTTGGACGCAGCAGGTGCCCGGCGGTTGCGTCAGATTGCCAGAGCCTGCCAAGATTGGGGACAACGGGTGCAGTTTTCTGTTTTTGAAATTGAACTTGATGCAGCGCAGTGGGTGAAACTAAAAGCCCGTTTAATCCAGATCATTGAGCCAAAAACTGACAGTTTGCGCTTTTATTATTTGGGTAAGCATTGGCCGAGAAAAATTGAGCATGTGGGTGCCAAAGCTGCCCTTGATCTGAATGGCCCGCTCATTTTGTAGCGCACTGCGAACCTTGAGCGATGGTTTCTTTTTATGGCGGTTCGCATTTTTCTAACACTTTGTTTTTTATGGGATTTTTCTCATTTTCTTTGATATGGTGCATGCAACGCAGTGCAGGTCACTGAGGTTCGCAAACTAGGGGATTTTTGTTTGCTGAAACATTGAGTTATAAAGAGGCCGTCACGCCTTCACGGGCGTGTGGATTGAAACTTCGCCAAGCCGCGCTGCCAGCGTCGCTTTGGGGTCACGCCTTCACGGGCGTGTGGATTGAAACAACGCAGAACTGGTTGAAATGCTGCGCGTCTTTGTCACGCCTTCACGGGCGTGTGGATTGAAACGTGGTGGATGACGCAACCCACGAGGCCGTGGCGGTCACGCCTTCACGGGCGTGTGGATTGAAACTGCGCGGCGAGACGCGCACCGTCGGGGGTTCGGTGCGTCACGCCTTCACGGGCGTGTGGATTGAAACTACAAAGAAGCGTACCTCGTGGGCGGCGTGATAGAGGGTCACGCCTTCACGGGCGTGTGGATTGAAACCATGCCATGACAGCAGCGGGCGCAGGGGGCCGGGCGTCACGCCTTCACGGGCGTGTGGATTGAAACCTGCCTTTGGCCGCGCCCCTGCTATCGACCAGCAGTCACGCCTTCACGGGCGTGTGGATTGAAACGTCATCCTCTCGCACTCGCAAATCAAACATCTGTCGTCACGCCTTCACGGGCGTGTGGATTGAAACGCGAATTTCGCTGGTGCCTGCGCCAATTTCGTACAGTCACGCCTTCACGGGCGTGTGGATTGAAACCAACGGGCCAGACTGCACCGCCCAAATGGGGCCGAAACGCGTCACGCCTTCACGGGCGTGTGGATTGAAACCAACGGGGCGTTGCAACACCTCGCGCAAGCCCCACCGTCACGCCTTCACGGGCGTGTGGATTGAAACGGGTCGCGTGCCAGCGTAGAGACTGACCGTGGCCGTCACGCCTTCACGGGCGTGTGGATTGAAACGCACCGGATGGCCTGTTGCTCAGGGTGGGGCATCGTCACGCCTTCACGGGCGTGTGGATTGAAACAGTCTCTGTCGATTCACCACCACTGCCACCAGCCGCCCGGTCACGCCTTCACGGGCGTGTGGATTGAAACTGCACAGGAGGGGCGATGGTAGCGATGACTCAGTGGCGTCACGCCTTCACGGGCGTGTGGATTGAAACGGCAATCATGCGGGCCGCTAAGTCGGCTCAAGGCGGGTCACGCCTTCACGGGCGTGTGGATTGAAACGCTGAATTTGGGGTAGATACCTGCTGCGCGGTCACGTCACGCCTTCACGGGCGTGTGGATTGAAACGAGGCTTGAATGGCCCGGTTTTGTCACCCGGTAGATGTCACGCCTTCACGGGCGTGTGGATTGTGAGGACACATGACACAGCATGAGACAACAAAAAAGCTCCTGTACCTATGAGGTAAGGAGCTTTTGCGGTTACTTGACGCAGTATGAAATAATCAAGTGGTGCCCGGGGCCGGACTCGAACCGGCACGCCTTGCGGCGGGGGATTTTGAGTCCCCTGAGTCTACCAATTTCACCACCCGGGCAGTAATTCGTGAATGAGTGAATTATGGCACATTATGAGCATGAAATACCAAAAAATTGAAGATATTGTGGGTCAAACCCCCTTAGTTGCTCTGCAACGCATCGGTGCAGCCGACAATGCCGCGCGTGGCAACGTCATTTTGGGCAAACTCGAAGGCAACAATCCTGCCGGATCGGTCAAAGACCGGCCTGCGTTGTCCATGATCCGGCGCGCCGAGGAGCGCGGCACCATCCGCCCCGGTGATACGCTGATCGAGGCCACCTCCGGTAACACCGGCATTGCCTTGGCCATGGCCGCCGCCATCAAAGGCTACCGCATGGTGCTCATCATGCCGGAAGATTTGTCGATTGAGCGCGCGCAAACCATGAAGGCCTTTGGTGCCGAACTCATTCTTACCCCCAAAAGCGGTGGCATGGAGTACGCCCGTGATCTGGCCGATAGCATGGTCAAACAGGGCAAAGGCGTGGTGCTGGACCAATTTGCCAACGCCGACAATCCACGTATCCACTACGAAACCACCGGCCCAGAGCTGTGGGAGCAAACGGGTGGGCGCATCACCCACTTTGTCTCGGCGATGGGCACTACCGGCACCATTACTGGGGTGTCGCGCTTTCTCAAGGAGAAAAATCCGGCGGTACGTATCATCGGTGCCCAACCGCAAGAGGGTTCGCGCATTCCCGGCATTCGCAAATGGCCGCAGGCTTATATGCCTGCCATTTACGACCCACGGGCGGTCGATGAACTCATTTTGGTCAGCCAAGACGATGCAGAAGATATGTGCCGCCGCCTTGCGCGCGAGGAAGGCATTTTTGCCGGTATTTCGGCTGCCGGGGCTTGCTGGGTAGCGCAGCAAATTGCCGCCCGTGAGCGCGATGCCACCATCGTTTTTGTTGTTTGTGATCGGGGCGATCGTTACCTGTCTACGGGTGTGTTTCCGGCCTGAAATGGAAAATTTCAAACCCAATAGCCATATAGCGCTTATCTATGCTTGATTTGTAGCTATAAAAATAATAGCAAAATATGGACTATCAAACACGCTTTTGCACGCATTGCGCTGGGCCGCTGACACACATCACCCGGGCTGAGGACAGCGGCGACGTGGCCCGGCTGCGCTGTGCCGCTTGCGGTTGGACGCACTGGAACAACCCGACCCCGGTGCTGGCCGCCATTGTCGAGTTGGATGGGCGGGTGCTGCTGGCGCGCAATGCCGCTTGGCAAAGCAAAGCCTTTGGCCTGATTACGGGCTTTATGGAGGCAGGCGAGACACCGCAACAAGGCATCACCCGCGAGATCAAAGAAGAAACCGATTTGGAGGTCAGTGCGCTGCAACTGGTCGGTGTGTACGATTTTCAGCGCATGAACCAAGTCATTGTGGCCTACCATGCGCTGGCGCGTGGCGAGGTAAGGCTCTCACCAGAATTGCTCGAATACCGACTGCTAGAGCCTGCGCGCATCCAATGTTGGCCTGCAGGCACGGGCTACGCGTTGGCCGACTGGTTGCGAAGCCGTGGTCATGCGCCGGTGTTTTTTGATTTTTTCCAGCAAGATCGCCCGCCAACGAGCACCTCTTAACGCCGCCCCTTGGCCTGAGACAACGGTACCAAAATTCCCAAAAATCATGGAAATTGACAAAGAAATTGACACGCGCGGACTGAACTGCCCGCTGCCGATCCTGAAGGCCAAAAAAGCACTGGCCGACATGCTGAGCGGCGAAGTGCTGAAAGTGGTCGCCACCGACACTGGCTCACAGCGCGACTTTCAGGCCTTCGCCAAGCAAACTGGCAACGAATTGCTAGACCAGAAAACCATTGACGGGGAGTTCATCCACATTTTGCGCCGCCGCTGATTAAAAATTCGTCCAATCATCGTCATTGCCGATGGCTTTGGGTGCAGGTTTCGCCGCCACTTGTGTGCTGGGGGCACTCAACTTGCGCGCTGGTGCTGGTGCTGGTGCTGGTGCTGGTGCTGGTGCTGGCTTGGCGGGTTTGGCCGCTGGGCTGGGTGTGCGTGGCGGTGCCTTGGGTGCAGCACTGGGGGCTGGTTGGTGGTGCTGCATGCCCGCGCCCAGTTTGAAAATAGCCACAGATTGCACCAACTCCTGAGACTGGTCGTTCAATTTGGCGGCGGCTGCGCTCATTTCTTCGACCAAAGCGACATTTTGCTGCGTCACTTGGTCCATCTGCACCACCGCCTCACCGACCTGCGCGACACCAATCGACTGCTCTTGGCTGGCGGCACTGATCTCGCCCATGATGCCCGAGACGCGGCCAATGGCGCTCACGACCTCGCTCATGGTGGCCCCGGCCTGATCGACCAAAGCGCTGCCCTCATCGACGCGCCGCACACTGTCGTCAATCAGTCCCTTGATTTCTTTGGCAGCATCGGCACTGCGTCCGGCCAAAGAGCGCACTTCGCTGGCGACAACGGCAAAACCGCGCCCCTGTTCGCCGGCACGGGCAGCTTCGACCGCTGCATTCAACGCAAGAATATTGGTTTGAAAAGCAATGCCATCAATCACGCTGATGATTTCGCTGATTTTGCGTGAGCTGTTGTTAATGCCCTTCATGGTCTCGACCACTTGACCAACCACATCGCCCCCTTTGACGGCCACAGTGGCCGCAGCCGAGGCCAGCTCGTTGCCTTGGCGGGCGTTTTCGGCGTTTTGCTTGACGGTGGCACTGAGTTGCTCCATCGATGCCGCTGTCTCCTCTAAAGCGCTGGCCTGATTTTCGGTGCGCTCGGACAGATGGCGATTGCCTTGGGCAATTTCTGCACTGGCACTGGCGACATCCTCCGAGCTGTGCCGAACCTTAGCGACGACACGGGCCAAATCCTTTTGCATGGTGCCTAGGTGGGCCATCAGGCTGTGCTCGTCGCCCGCCTTCACCACTACAGGGCGGGTAAAGTCACCTTGCGCCACCGTGCGTACCAAATCTGAGGCTACCCCCGGCTCGCCGCCCAACTCTTGCAGAAGTTGGCGGGTAATGAAAAAACCCAACAACGCAGCAACCACCAGTGCCACTGCACCCAAGGCCATCAGCGTGGTTTGTGCTTGTGCGTAGGTTTTGGCGGCATCCACAGCAGTGGCATCCATTATTCCTACCTGAAAACCAATTAAAGCGATGGTCGCTTTTTTATAGAGAAGCAATGTGGGACGCAATTGGTTATTAAGATAACTTTTCGCCTCATCGGATCTTTCAGCAGCGATCAGCGCCATCAGTGCCTCTTGTCCAGCGAGGTATGCTTCGCGTTTTTCAATCACATCTTGCAGCAGTTGTTTGCCTCTGGGCAGAGCTACTGTGCTTTTGAGTAAATCAATACTTTTACCGATAATCTGGCGAGATTCGGCGATATCTTCGATCTGCTTTTTTTGATCTGCAGGATCGGTTGATAGCAACATGTTGCGCAAAGCAATCGCAATGGCATCAATGTGGGTTAATACATCGTTAGCAGCTTCTATTTTTGGCCAGCGGTCATCCACCACGTTGACCAAACTGTCGTTAATTCGGTTCATTGAATGTAATCCAATGGCCAGAATAATCAGCAGTAGCGCACACACTGTGCCAAAACCGATGCTTAAGCGTGTTTGTATTTTTAAGGCAGAATGTTTCATTTGTTTTCGAGATTTTGAATTAACTACAGAATTAACTACACACTCTGCCAATTGGCATCATGAAGATTGAATCATTCGGCGTTCATTAATGGTAAAAACTGCGACCGCTTGCACCAATTGATCGGCCTGCATCCGCAAACTCTCAGCAGCAGCAGCACTTTCTTCTACCAGCGCTGCATTTTGTTGCGTCATTTGGTCGAGGTCATCAATGGCCTGATTGACTTGTGCGATGCCCGAGGTCTGGGCGGTAGAGGCCGAGGTAATTTCGCTAATGACATCCGATACTTTGCGTACCGATTGCACAATATCCTGCATGGTACTGCCAGCAGCCGAAACCAGTTCGGTGCCCGAAGCCACCTTCTCGACAGAAGTGCTAATGAGGGTTTTAATTTCTTTCGCCGCTTCTGCACTGCGCTGGGCCAAACTGCGCACTTCGCTGGCCACCACGGCAAAGCCTCTTCCTTGTTCACCGGCACGGGCCGCCTCAACAGCCGCATTCAAAGCCAAAATATTGGTTTGAAAAGCAATGCCATCAATCACGCTGATGATGTCGTTGATTTTCTTGCTGCTGGCATTAATTTCTTCCATCGTTGCCACCACCTGTTGTACGACCTGACCGCCTTTTTCAGCTACAGCAGAGGCATTGACGGCTAGTGTGCTGGCTTGGTGGGCATGGTCAGAACTGTGCTGCACGATGGCGGTCAATTCGGCCATTCCTGAAGCGGTTGATTGCAAATTGGTGGATGTTTGTTCGGTGCGGTGGGCCAAATCGTTGTTGCCAGTGGCAATTTCGGCGCTGGCAGTGGCAATGCTATCGGTGCTGTGGCGCACCTGCTGCACCATGCGGCCCAGCGAATTGTTCATTGCTTCGAGCGAACGCATTAAATCGCCAAACTCATCGCCCCGTGTGGTGTCAATGCTAGCACTGAGATCGCCTTGGGCAATGCGGGCGGCCAAATTATTGGCCTGTACCATAGGAGTATTAATGGATTTAATTAAAAATATGGCACCAATAAAAATGCAGGAAATTAATAGACAGACAAAAAATCCAATAAATTTAAATGTGCTATCTCGGTCTTCATGCATATTTTTAGTGAAAATATCGACAGAGTTTTCTTCGATCTTTACTAGATCATGCATTTCTTGGATGTAATTATTTAATACTGGCATGTATTGATTATCAATCAGACTTGAAATTTCTTCTTCTTTGCCGTCAGTGCGTAACTTCTTTAATATTCCAAGCAAATTAAGAATTCTCTTTCTTGATTCTCCTATTTTATTGATTTGCGATTTTTCGGCATCGGATAGTTCCATTGATTCAATTTTTTTCTGGATTTCATTGATTTCTGCAATGCCATCAGAAAGTGGTTTGCTGAATACCGTAGCTATTTTTTTATTATCACTGATGACCATGGCAAGAACCCGTGATGAATTTGCATCGAGTATGCCGTACCATTTTCTTGTAATTTGCAGTCTTAGGTTTAAGTTGGCAAGCTTGCTGTCCATTTCTCCTTGATTTATAGATATTTTATTTACTGCAAAAAATAATATTGATGTGAGGGCTATTAATATAAATCCGACTGCCGTCCACAGTTTTGTGGAGATTTTTAGGTTGTTTGTGTTCATGATAAATTATTATTTTTTATGGTGGTTTGTAATTATAGATTGATGATTTTTATGTAAAATAGTTAATAGTATTAGATCTATTAACGAAAATAAAAGCCGTTACAGCTTGTGCCAATTGATAGGCCTGCATCCGCAAGCGCTCGGCAGCAGCAGTGCTTTCTTCTACCAGTGCTGTATTTTGTTGTGTCATTTGATCTAGGTCATCAATGGCTTGGCTCACTTGTGCAGTGCTTGAGGTTGTGGCGGTAGAGGCCGATGTCATCTCGCTAATGACAACCGATACTTTGCGCACCGATTGCACTATATCTTGCATGGTACTGCCAGCAGCCGGAACCAGTTTGGTGCCGGAAGCCAACTTTTCGACAGAAGTGCTAATGAGTGAGTGTTTTCATTTCTTCCGCTGATTCTGCACTGTGCTCGCCACCACGGCAAAGCCACGTCCTTGTTCACTGGTACGGGCGGCTTCGACAGCAGTATTCAAAACCAAAATATTGATTTTCGTGCTGCTGGGATTAATTGCTTCCATCGTGTCACAATCTGTTGCACGACCGACGGCCTTTTTCAGCCACGGCAGAGGCATTGATGGCCAGTGTGCGGGCTTGGTGGGCATGGTCAGAACTGTGCTGCACGATGGCGGTTAATGCGGTCATTCCTGAGAGTCAATCCATCAAATCACCAAGCTGATCGCCCCGTGTGGTGTCAATTCTGGCACTGAGATCACCTTGGGCAATGCGGCTGCACTAAGATTTGCTGCACAGACCGAATTAAAAGTCTAGCACCCATCAAGACGATCAGCGTCAATAGGGTAATAAAAACGCTAACCATCTGGAGGAGCGATTTTCTCGAGTCTTCTATTTCCTTTAGGAAGGAATTTACAAAGTCCTCGTGAATTTTTAACAAATTCCGCAAAGACTACAGGTATATTTTATGGTGGTGTCTTTGACTTTTGCATCAATAGCAGGGCTTTGCTAATTTCTGATACCTTTGCCAGAAAATATTTTTCTGGTTTTTAATTTATAAATTTATTAGAGATATTTATAAATAGCGCTTAGTCTTCATTTGTAGAGATAATTAAATGGTGTGACCGTGAATTTACAGCCACACCATTGCACACGAACGGCTTACAGCGTCAGTGTTTTGAGGTACTCGCGAAAGGATTCCCCCACTTGCGGGTGTTGTAGTGCCAGTTCGACCGTCGCTTGCAAAAATCCTTCTTTACAGCCGCAGTCGTAGCGTTTGCCTGCGTACTGGAAGGCATACACCGCCTCTTGTGCCATCAGCCGGCCAATGGCATCGGTGAGCTGAATTTCACCACCAGCGCCTTTGGGTTGGTTGCGAATTTCTTCAAAAATGGCCGGTGTCAGTATGTAGCGCCCCGCTACCCCCATGCGCGAGGGGGCGGTTTCGGGCGATGGTTTCTCGACAATGCGCTCAATGCGCATCAATGGGCCACCTGCCGGCTCGCCCGCAACAATGCCGTAGCGGTGTACCTGATCGAGCGGCACTTCTTGCACCGCCAGCATCGAGCGGCCTTGTTGCCGAAAGGCCTGCACCATCTGCGCTAGTACTGGCACACCGACGGGGGGGCCTACCATTAGGTCGTCGGCCAGCAGCACGGCAAAGGGTTCGTCGCCTACCAGTGGCTCGGCGCACAGCACCGCATGGCCCAACCCGAGCGAACGCGGCTGGCGCACAAAAGCGCAGTCCATATCGCTGGGCTGCACCGAGCGCACCAGCGCCAGCAATTCCTTTTTGCCTGCGGCCTCCAGTTCGGCCTCCAGTTCGTAGGCTGTATCAAAGTGGTCTTCGATGGCGCGCTTGCTGCGCCCCGTGACAAAGATCATGTGGCGAATGCCTGCGGCATAAGCTTCCTCGACTGCGTACTGGATCAGCGGTTTATCGACCACCGGCAGCATTTCTTTCGGAGATGCCTTGGTCGCGGGCAAAAAGCGGGTGCCGAATCCGGCCACCGGAAACACGGCTTTACGGACAGGGGCGTTGGTGTGCAGCAGGGTCATGGTGCTGGGAGTGGGTCAAGGATGAATAAAAGTCAGGTGTTAACCCAGACGGGCGAGTTGGTCACGCAGGCGCTCGAGTGTTGCGCCAAAGTCGGCCACCCGCTTCTTTTCTTGTTCGATCACGGCGGCAGGTGCTTTGGCGACAAAGGCTTCGTTGCCCAGCTTATTGTTGGCCTTGGTGATTTCGCCGTCAATGCGGGCCATTTCTTTCGATAGGCGCAGCTTTTCGGCGGCAACGTCGATTTCCATGTGCAGGCACATCCGTGCCTCGCCGACCACCGCCACGGGTGCGGCTTGGGCCGCAGCTTGCCAAGCGGACTCGTCGTCAAACACTTTGACTTCGCTGAGTTTTGCCAGCGCTTGCAGCACCGGGGCCACGCTGCGCATGAAGGCGCTGTCGCCGACGGTAAACAACGGCAAGCGGGCGGCGGGCGACACGTTCATCTCGCCGCGCAAGGTGCGGCAGGCATCGACCAACGACTTCAGCCGCACCACATGGGCGATGGCTGCTTCGTCGATTTTTTCCGGCTGTGCTTCAGGGTAACGGGCCACACTGACCGACGGGCCTTCCAGTCCGGCCACCGGCGCGACTTTTTGCCACAGTTCTTCGGTGATGAACGGGATGATCGGGTGGGCCAAGCGCAAGATGGCTTCTAAGGTGCGAATCAGGGTGCGGCGCGTGGCGCGCTGCTGCGCCGGGGTGCCGGTTTGGATTTGCACTTTGGCAATTTCAAGGTACCAATCGCAGAACTCGTTCCAAACGAAGTCGTACACCGTGTTGGCGACGTTATCGAGGCGGTACTCGGCAAAGCCTTTGGCAACGTCGGCCTCGACTTTTTGCAGTTGCGAGGTGATCCAGCGGTCGCATTGGCTGCGATCTAAATACTCTTCGCCACGTTTCACTGCATCAGCTAATACTGCTAGATTCTCCTCTGAGGTTCTCTCCTCATCTTTTATATCCAAGCCACAATTTTGGCCTTCGCAGTTCATCAGCACAAAGCGGCTGGCGTTCCAGAGTTTGTTGCAAAAATTGCGGTAGCCTTCGCAGCGTTTGCTGTCAAAGTTGATGCTGCGCCCCAGCGATGCCAGCGCTGCAAAGGTAAAGCGCAGCGCGTCGGCACCGTAGGCCGGAATGCCTTCAGGAAATTCTTTTTGCGTGTCTTTGCGCACTCTGGGGGCCGTTTCGGGCTTGCGCAGGCCGGTGGTGCGTTTGTCGAGCAGGGGTTCGAGGGCAATGCCGTCGATCAAATCGACCGGATCGAGCACATTGCCTTCCGATTTGCTCATCTTCTTGCCCTGTGCGTCGCGCACCAAGCCGTGGATGTAAACGTGCTTGAACGGCACTTTGCCGGTGAAGTGCGTGGTCATCATGATCATCCGGGCCACCCAGAAGAAGATGATGTCGTAGCCGGTCACCAGCACGCTGCTGGGCAGGTACAGGTTGAAGTCGTCGGTGGCGCTGTCGGTCTGTTCGGGCCAGCCCATGGTGGAAAACGGTACAAGAGCCGATGAGTACCAAGTGTCGAGAACGTCTTCGTCGCGGTATATGCCCTCTTCTTTTACCTTTTTAGTCTGTTCAATCTTTGTGGAAATAAGTTGAATGTCATCCGCTTGAAATTCAGCCCTGCTGCTATCACTAAGGGCGTTGCGAGTTTCTTCAAGAAGACTAATCTCTAAGTCAATCTCCTTATGAAACATTTTTCTTGCTTCTGCTTCTGAGTTCGCAACATATGGGCCAGTAATTTTTTCATAGGAAAGAGTTTTTTCAATAATTGTGCGTGGATACCACGCTGGAATCTGGTGGCCCCACCAAAGCTGGCGGCTGATGCACCAGTCTTGGATGTTGTTCATCCACTGGTTGTAGGTGTTGACCCAGTTTTCGGGCACAAACTTGACCGCGCCCGAATCGACGGCATCGATGGCTTTTTGCGCGATGCTTTTACCGGTGGGGTCAGATGCGCTGACTTTGCTCATGGCGACGAACCATTGGTCGGTCAACATTGGCTCGACAATTTGGCCGGTGCGGGTGCAAATGGGCACCATCAGCTTGTGCTTTTTCGAGTCGATCAGGGCACCGCAGGCTTCCAAATCGGCGCAGATGGCTTTGCGTGCCACGAAGCGGTCCATGCCTTGGTATTTTTCGGGGGCGTTGTAGTTGATAGTGGCGCGCAGCGTCAGCACACAAATCATCGGCAACTGGTGGCGCTGGCCGACTTGGTAGTCGTTGGGGTCGTGCGCAGGCGTGACTTTGACCACGCCGGTGCCGAATTCTTTGTCCACATAGTCGTCGGCAATGATCGGGATTTGCCGGTCGCACAGCGGCAAAACCACCTTTTGACCAATCAGGTGGCTGTAGCGTTCGTCTTCGGGGTGCACCATCACCGCCACGTCGCCGAGCATGGTTTCGGGCCGGGTGGTCGCTACCGTCAGGCTACCCGAGCCATCGGCCAGCGGGTAGGCGATATACCACATGGTGCCGTCTTTTTCTTCGTTCTCGACTTCGAGGTCAGACACCGCCGATTGCAATTTGGGGTCCCAATTGACCAGCCGCTTGCCCCGGTAAATCAGTCCCTGCTGGTAGAGCTTGACGAAGGTGTCGGTGACGACGCGGGTGAGCTTGTCGTCCATCGTGAAGTATTCGCGCTGCCAATCGACGCTGTCGCCCATGCGGCGCATTTGCGTGGTGATGGTGTTGCCCGATTGTTCTTTCCACTCCCAGACTTTGGAGACGAAGTTCTTGCGTGCTTCGGGCGGTGTTGCGCCCATGTCGTGGCGGCTGATGCCTTGCTCTTGCAATTGGCGCTCCACGACGATTTGCGTGGCAATGCCAGCGTGGTCGGTACCCGGAATCCAAGCGGTGTTAAAGCCGCGCATACGGTGGTAGCGCGTCAGGCTGTCCATGATGGTTTGGTTGAACGCATGGCCCATGTGCAGGGTGCCGGTGACGTTGGGCGGTGGCAATTGAATGGCAAACGATGGCGCATCGGCTTGTGCCACGCCGGTGCCGCGTACACCGGCGCTGCCGTAGCCGCGTGCCTCCCATTCGGGGCCCCAGTGGGCTTCGAGCGCGGCAGGCTCAAACGATTTGGACAAACTGGCAAGGCCGGGCTGGGAGACGGTGTCGTTCATGGGATTTACAAATGAAAACGGCATCCTCGCAGGGATGCCGTCTGGTTGGCAGGTGACGGAATAGGGCCATTTTACCGGCCAGCCTCTGCCAACACCCCCCACACCTACTTTTGAGATCAAATCGGCTACTAGCGCTTGACTACCAAGCACTATTAGCTATCAAAAAAATAGCAATTACGCCTGTTTTGGCACAAACTCTGGGCGGTCGTTGGTCTCGGGTTTGAGCAGCGTATTGACCTTGCCTTGAGCGCGCTCTTGGCGCCAGACTTCTTTGCGTGCAGTCCATGCGTCCAAGCGCTGATGGGCGCTGGTGCTTTCTTTTTCCATTAGCGCGGCATCGGCCACCTGTGCGGCCAATTCCAAGCGGATGCCGTTGGGGTCAAAAAAGTAAATGCTCTTGAAGATGTGGTGGTCGGTCACGCCCAGCACCTCAATGCCATGCGCTTGCAGGCGGGTCTTGGTGTCTTCCAGCTCTTGCACGGTGTTGACGCGAAAGGCAATGTGGTTGATCCACAGCGGTGTGTTGGGCGATGGCTCGGGTTTGACATCGTCGCCAATGTCAAAAAACGCAATGAATGAGCCATCTTGCAAGCGAAAGAAAAAGTGCGTGTAAGGGCAGTATTCGCCCGTGCTGGGCACGTAGTCGCTTTGGATGATGTGGTACAGCGGCAGACCCAAAATGTCTTCGTAGAAGTGGCGCGTTTCTTCAGCGTCGCGCGACTTGTAGGCGTAGTGGTGCAGTTGCTGAATGGATGCTGCGGGGGGCAGGGCGGCGGTCATAGGGGGTCTCCTTCGATCAAGTTTTTTAATTCTACTATCCGTAATCAATTTACCTTAAAGAAATTTAAGGGCGGGCATGGGTGTTTTCCCGCAGGCTGCACCAACAAAAAAGCCAGCCCGGTCAGGGGCTGGCTGCAAGGGCTGGCAAAGGGGGTCGGTATTACTTGGACTCGCGCACCACCCGGCCCTCTGTGGGCTGGGGTGGGCGGGCGTTGCTGGGGGCTACGCGTTGCAGCAAACGCAACTGTTCCGGCGAGACGCTGGCGGGCATCTTGAGCACGATGCGCAGCACCCCTTCGGTGCAGGGTGGGGTGGTCAGCGAACCCAGATATTCGTAATAACGCAGGTCTGGTGGAAACAACTCGTGCAGTTGCAACTGTGCTGTGGGCAGGTAAACGCGGTCGCCATATTCGAGGGGCATATGCGCCCAGATTTTTTCTAAAAAGGGATTGGCCCCGCCCAACTCCATGGGCACTGAAACCACCGCCAATTGGCCCGACATATTTTGGTAAAGCAAGTCGGTGGACATGGGCGCTGCCGACTGGTGGTGGATTCTTTCTTCTGCCGGGTGGTGAAACTGCACGCGCACCAACTGCCACTCGATGCCGCGCAGCACCAAGGTATTGATGCCATCGACCTTGACCTCAACGCCGCGTCCGGTGTGGATGGCAATGCCGCCAAAAGGCTGAGGGCCGGGGTACAGCGGCTGGGCCGGGCCGGTGGCGGTGTTGGCCGCTGTGATGTGCAGGGGCGACTGGTGCAAACCGTTTTCACACAAACTAAAGCTGGGGTGCAAGCGCCCCCAAGATGCTGGCCCTTTGGGGCCTTGGTAGTCCCACAAAATTTGGCCGGGATCGGGCTCTAGCAACGGCAAAACCACTGGGGCTTGTGCTCCCGCACGCACGGCGGTGTAGCTGCGCCCAGCGCCAGTTCCGGCTTCGGGGGGGGGCGGTGGTGCCAACGTGGGTACGGGCGCAGGGCGCACCACCGTGGAAACTGTTGGCGATGGCGATGGCGATGGCGATGGCGATGGCGATGGCGATGCAGGTGCAGGTGCAGGTGCAGGTGCAGGCGTGGTTTCCCGTGGGGCGGGGTGTTGTTCGGGTGCTTTCTCTGCTGCTGGCGCAATGGGGCTTGGCGAAGCTGGCACCGCAGGTTCGCCCAACTCCATGCCGAGGTCGGAATCGAACTCAGAGGCTAAGTCGGTGTCGGACTCCATGAAGGTATCGATGTCTTCCGTTTCGGTGGCAATGGTCGATTCTGGGAATGTTGGGATGTCTGCCGTGGGTGTGCCGGGGCCCGCATCGCTAGGGTGTACGGCGTGGGCTGGCGCTGGCGATGGGCGGCGTTTGCCCGCACTCTTAGGCTCTGGCTTGCCCGCAGGCACCTCCAGCACCACCGACGGAATGGGTGGCGGGCTGGTGTTTTTACCGCGCCGGTTTTTTGGGGGGGTGGGGGTGTATTCTTTTTTGACTTTGGCAATGGCCTCGTTCAAATGCTCGGTCAGGAGCGCCCGCTCTTGGGGGTTTTCAAGGCGCAAGGCGCGGCCCTTTTCGGGTGCGTCGGCAGCGTGGGCTGCGCCCCCTAACGGCAAACCACCGACCAATACCAAAGCTTGGAGGACGTGGCGCAGAGTAAAGGTGGGCGATGGTAAAGAAGTATTCATGGCGTAATCTGGGGGGCAAGAAGGCCTTTGACACTTTACCCGGATGGCGGGCACTCTGGGGGCTATAGTGCCCACTTGCTTTGTCTGTCTGCCTGAACCACCGTGACCATCCAAACCGACGACTTTGCCCCCGCACCGCGCCCGCGCATGGTTTCTGCCGCTCCCGCCTCGCCGCAAGAGGAAGCGTTGGAGCGCGCTCTGCGCCCCAAACTGCTACAAGAATACGTCGGCCAAGCCAAGGCGCGCGAGCAGCTCGAAATCTTCATCGGTGCAGCCTGCAAGCGCGGTGAGGCACTCGACCATGTGCTGCTGTTTGGCCCGCCGGGATTGGGTAAAACCACCTTAAGCCACATCATCGCCGCTGAACTGGGTGTCAATTTGCGCCAAACCAGTGGCCCGGTGCTAGAAAAGCCCAAGGACTTGGCCGCGCTGCTGACCAATTTGGAGCGCAACGATGTGCTCTTTATTGACGAAATCCACCGTTTGTCGCCGGTGGTCGAAGAAATTTTGTACCCGGCGCTGGAGGACTACCAGATCGACATCATGATTGGCGAAGGCCCAGCGGCGCGCTCCATCAAGCTCGATTTGCAGCCCTTTACTTTGGTTGGGGCCACCACCCGCGCTGGGATGCTCACCAACCCGCTGCGCGACCGTTTTGGCATCGTGGCCCGGCTGGAGTTTTATACCCCGGAGGAGTTGGCCCGCATCGTCACGCGCAGCGCCAAGTTGCTCCATACGCCGATGGACGACGAAGGCGGTTTTGAGTTGGCGCGGCGCTCGCGGGGCACACCGCGCATTGCCAACCGGCTGCTGCGCCGGGTGCGCGATTACGCCGATGTCAAAGGCGATGGCCGCATCACCCTCGATATTGCCCACCGCGCCTTGGCGATGCTCGATGTCGATCCACAGGGGTTTGATGTGATGGACCGTAAATTCTTGGAAGCACTGATCCACCGCTTTGACGGTGGCCCGGTGGGGCTGGACAACATTGCCGCCAGCATTGGCGAAGAGTCCGGCACCATCGAGGACGTGATCGAACCGTATTTGATTCAGCAAGGCTACGTTCAGCGCACCCAGCGGGGGCGCATCGCTACGCTGGCGGCCTACCGCCATTTGGGGGTGACACCGCCGCAGACCGACGGTGGCTTGTTTGCCGCAGCGGTGGTGCCATGAAGCGGCGCTGGTGGCTTGGCGGGTTGGCTGCGGTGGTGTCGGCGCTGGCCGCCACAGCCGCCGTGCAGATGTTGCGCGGCCCACAGGTCGATGCGTTGACCGTGCATTACGCGCCGTTGGTGCGTACGTTGCAATTTTCAGCACGGGTGGCAAGCCTGTCGCGGGTCGAGATTGGCAGCACCGTGACGGGCCGTGTCGCCCAAGTGAAGGTGCGCGAAGGGGCGCAAGTGCGCCAAGGCGAGGTGCTGGTGCAACTGGAGTCGGATGAAGCCCGCGCGGCATGGGCACAAGCCCGTGCCAGCGAAACCCAAGCCCAAGCGCGGCTCACTGGTCTGCGCAGCACAGGGCGCACTGCCGCCCAAGCCGGACTGGCACAAACCCAAGCCACCTTCCAAGCGGCACAAGCCACTCTGGCACGGGTACAGCGGCTGGTCGCCGAGGGGTTTTACAGCCCGGCACAACTCGATGAGGCCCGCCGCGCTGTCGAGGTGGCACAGGCCCAGCAGCTCAATGCCAGTGCCCAAACCCAAGCCAATACCGATGACGGCACCGAAGTGCTTCAGGCGCAGGCCCAACTCGCCCTCGCCCGTGCCAACACCGCTGCCGCCCAAGCGCGGCTAGAGCAAACCGTGCTGCGTGCGCCCACCGATGGCCGCGTGCTCCTGCGCAGCGTGGAGCCGGGACAAATCGTTCAACCGGGCAAAGCATTGCTGAGTTTGGCGCTGGCGGGGCCGACGCAGTTGGTGGCTCCGGTCGATGAGCGCTTTTTAGACCAACTGTTGCCGGGCCAAACTGCCACGGTGGTGGCCGATGCGTTTGCGGCGCAGCGTTTTAAGGCGCGGGTGCTGTCGATTGCCCCAGCCGTGGATGCCCAGCGCGGTGCGATTGAAGTCAAATTTGCGCTGGAGCAGCAAACCCCAGCCTACCTGCGTGAAGACATGACGCTGTCGGTCGAAGTCGAAACCGCCCGGCGTGAGCGCACCTTGGTGCTGCCCCAGTCGGCCCTGCATGGCCCCGCTACCGGCGATAGTGGCGTGGTCTGGGTGCTGCAAGAGGGCCGTGCCCAGCCGCGCACCGTGCGCTTGGGTTTGCACACCCTAGAGGCGGTCGAGGTGCTCCAAGGGCTGCATGAAAACGAGGTCGTGTTGCGCGGTGGTGCGCTGCAAGCCGGGGGGCGGGTACGCGCCCAAGCCATCACTTGGTCGGCCAGCACCGCCAGCGCCAGCAGCGGGGCACAGGGCGATGCCGGTGCTGCACTGACCAACGCCATGGGCCGCTGAAAGCGCATCCCGATGCTGATCTGGCCCGGCTTTGAACTGCGTGTTGCGCTGCGCTTTTTGCGCGAAGGGCGCATGCAGACCTTGCTCATCATCGTGGGGGTAGCGGCCGGGGTGGCGGTGATTGCCTACATCTCGGCATTGGTCAATGGTTTGCAAAGCAACACGCTGGCAAAAACGCTGGGCGCACAAGCGCATATCACTGTGCGCGCCCCGGACGATGTGGTCATACCCGCAGCGCTGGAGAGTCCCGGCACCGCTGCGTGGACGCAAACCCAGCCGCGAGCCCAGCGTTTGCGTTCCGTCGCTAATTGGCAGGCACTGATGCCGCTGTTAGAGCGCCTGCCAGCGGTGGCCGGGGTCTCGCCCATGGTGTCTGGTGCTGGGCTGGCACTGCGCGGTGAGGCCGTGCAGTCGATTGCGCTGATGGGCGTTGATCTGGACCGCTACGACCGTGTCGTCGGTCTGCGTGCCAAGGTGGTCAGCGGCACGGCGCGGCTGGCCCCCGGCGAGGCCATTATTGGCCGTGAGTTGGCTTCGGATTTGGGGGTGCGCGTTGGCGACCGCTTGACGGTCAAAACCGGCAGCTTGGGCGATGCTGTGCGCGTGACGGCGTTGGTGGACTTGGGTGTCAAAGACCTGAACCGGCGCACGGTGATCGTGCCGCTGCGCGCCGCGCAAAACCTGCTGGCGCTGCCCGGCGGAGCTACCAGCCTTGATTTGACGCTGCACAACGTCTGGGTGGCCCAAGCGCTGGCGCAGGAGCTGCGCGGCCAATTTGCCTACAAGATCGAGAGCTGGCAAGAGAGCAACGCCCAACTGGTGTCGGCACTCAATGCCCAATCGGTCAGTACCTCGATCATTCGCGGTGTGGTGCTGGCGGTGGTGGTGCTGGGCATTGCCAGCGTTTTGGTGGTGTCGGTGGTGCAAAAGAGCCGCGAGATTGGCATTTTGCGGGCCATGGGTGCCACACGCGGGCAAATTTTGCGGGTGTTTCTGGTGCAAGGAGCCGTCGTGAGCGGACTAGGCTCGGTATTGGGGCTGGCGCTGGCGGTGGCGCTGATTTGGCTGTTCACTACTTTTGTGCGTGGCTCGGACGGGTTGCCGCTGTTCTCTATCACCTTGCTGCCGGGCACTGCCTTGCAGGTGGCGTTGATTGCCACGGTGTGCGGTGTCTTGGCGGCTATCGCCCCTGCGCGCCGGGCAGCGGCCCTTGACCCAGCGCAGGCCATTCGCCTGTGAACTGTTTGCATTAACCGATGATGCCGCCCGTACCTGCTGCGCCTGCTGCCGATGCCTTGATCGTGCTCCAAGCCATTAAAAAAAGCTACAACGTGGGCCGCCCTAGCGAGACCGAAGTGCTGCACGGCATTGATTTGCGTGTGGGCCGGGGCGAGTTCATTGCGCTGATGGGGCCATCGGGTTCGGGCAAGAGCACCTTGCTGAACATTCTGGGCCTGCTCGAACCCATGACCTCGGGTGGTTACTGGCTCGAGGGTCAAGCCGTGCAAGGCCTGAGCGATGCCGCCCTGACATTGCGCCGGCGCAGTACGCTGGGATTTGTCTTTCAATTTCACCATTTGTTGCCGGCGTTTTCAGCGCTAGAGAACGTGACCCTCCCGGCGCTGATGGCTGAGGGCCGCATCAGCAGCACCCAGCGCGAGCGCGCGCGCAGCCTGCTGGCCGCTGTGGGCCTTGAAAAGGCAATGGACAAGCGCCCCGGCGAACTCTCGGGCGGCATGCAGCAGCGCGTTGCCATTGCCCGCGCCCTTGTGATGGAGCCGCCGCTGGTGCTGGCCGATGAGCCAACGGGCAACCTCGATACCAGCGCGTCTGCCGAGGTGTTTGCCCTGCTTCGGCGCATCCATGCCGAACGCGGTACCTCGTTTGTGGTGGTCACGCACGACCCGCGTCTGGGGGCACGCTGTGATCGGCTGGTTGAGTTGGTTGATGGCAGCATTGCCCAAGATGGCCCGACCCAGCGCGTGAGCGAACCCGATAAAATCCCCGGCGAATGAGCACCCCCACCCACCACCGCACCGTCTTGGTGACTGGTGCTGCCCGACGCTTGGGCCGCCAGATCGCCTTGACGCTGGCTGCGGGCGGCTGGCAGGTGGCAGTGCATTACCGGGACTCCTTGGATGATGCTATTGAAACAGTAGCATCTTGTGCAAGTGAGGCAAGGGCTAGCGCCTATTTTGATGCTGATTTTGCCGATGAAGCCGCTGTGCGGGCCTTGTTGCCGCGTGTGGTGGCGCACTTTGGTCGGGTCGATGCGGTGGTCAACAGCGCTGCGCTGTTTGAACACGACGATGCCCAAAGCTTTGGTTTTGCCCATCTCGAAAAGCACCTGCGCAGCAACACCGCAGCGCCGATTTTGCTGGCCCAAGCCCTGCACCAGCATGTGCAAGAGCGCGCTGCGGCGGGCGAGGCCCAAGCGCAAGGCGTGGTGGTTAATTTGCTCGACCAAAAACTTTGGAACCAAAACCCCGATTTTTTCAGCTACACGCTGTCGAAAGCGGCCCTCGAAGCGGCCAACACCATGTTGGCCATGGCACTGGCACCGCGTGTCCGGGTGGTTGGCGTAGCGCCGGGCCTGACACTGACCAGCCACCTCTTGAGCGACGATAAATTTCAGCAGCTGCACACTTTAAGCCCATTGGGGCGCTCATCGACCCCGCACGATGTGGCCGCCACCGTCCAATTTGCCCTCGAAAACCGCTCCATCACTGGCACGACCTTGCTGGTCGATGGCGGTCAGCACCTGATGAAGTTCGAGCGCGACTTCTCTTTGATGTGAGCACCTGCCCACTACCCTATCTATGAACCAAGCCACTGGCACCCAGACCCTCACTTTGACGGGGCTGCGCTTTGATGCCAATCTGGGCATCCTCGCGCACGAAAAAAATGCGCCCCAGCCCATTCAGGTCGATGCCGAGCTGAGTCTGGGCGCACAGCCCCTGGCCCCGCACGATGACGACATCGGCCATGTGCTCGACTACCGCCGCGTGCGCCAAATCATCATCGACGAATGCACCGCCGAACACGTCAATTTGCTCGAAAGTTTGATTGGCAAACTGGCCCACCGGCTGATGCAATTGCCCGGCGTGCTGGGGGTTCGGGTCAAAATTGCCAAACTCGAAATTTTTGACGACTGCGAAGTTGCCATTCGCATGGAAACCGGACAGTGGTAAGCACCCCTATGATGAACAGCCCTTTAGACACCAACGCTTGGACAGGCGACGACACCGCTGCGCCAGTGCGCGCACCAGCCGACTTCAAAATCGAGCGCGAAACGCACAAACTCGAAAAACGCCTGTGCCGCGAGGCGGGCAAAGCCATCGTTCACTACAACATGATCGAGGAGGGCGACAAGGTCATGGTGTGCATGTCGGGCGGCAAAGACAGCTACACCTTGCTGGACATTTTGCTCAAACTCAAGGCCCGCGCACCGATCCATTTTGACTTGGTCGCTGTCAATCTTGACCAAAAGCAGCCGGGGTTTCCCGCGCATGTTTTGCCCGACTACCTTGCCAGCACCGGGGTGCCGTTTCATATCGAAAACGAAGACACCTACAGCATCGTCAAGCGCCTGATCCCCGAAGGCAAAACCACCTGCAGTTTGTGCAGTCGCCTGCGCCGGGGCATTTTGTACCGTGTCGCCGACGAATTGGGCGCGACCAAAATCGCCCTCGGTCACCACCGCGATGACATTTTGCAAACGCTGCTGCTGAACATGTTTTTTGGCGGTAAGCTCAAAAGTATGCCGCCCAAATTGGTCAGCGACGATGGCAAACATGTCGTCATCCGGCCTCTGGCTTTTGTGACCGAAAAGGACACCACCCGCTGGGCCACGCACCGAAACTTTCCGATCATTCCGTGCAACCTGTGCGGTAGCCAAGAAAATTTGCAGCGCAAACAAGTGGGCGAAATGCTGCGCGAGTGGGAAAAGAAGTTTCCGGGCCGGATCGAAAACATGTTCAGCGCACTGCAAAACGTGGTGCCCAGCCATTTGCTCGACGGGGGGCTGTACGATTTCCGGGGCGCACGCGCCACCGGTGTGGCCGATGAAAATGGCGACAAGGCCTTTGACACCGAAGAATTCTCGTCTGCACCCACGCTACCAGGGGTGCAGGTGGTGCAACTGGTCTGACCGGAGAAAACGCCTATGCAAGCCACCCGCATCATTGCCATTCGCCACGGCGAAACTGCTTGGAATGTCGATACCCGCATTCAGGGCCATTTGGATATCCCTCTGAACGAGACCGGCCTATGGCAAGCGCGCCAGTTGGCGCAGGCGCTGGCGCAGGAGCCCGTTAGTGCCATCTACACCAGCGACTTGCAGCGCGCCCGTGCCACCGCCCAAGCCGTGGCCGACACCACCGGCGCACCGCTGACACCCACGACCGATTTGCGCGAGCGCAGCTTTGGTGACTTAGAAGGGCGCACTTTTGCCGAGATTGATGCTGCGCGCCCCGACTTGGCCCACCGCTGGCGCACCCGCGATCCGCACTTTGCCCCCGAAGGTGGCGAAACCCTGATCGCGTTGCGCGAACGCATCCATGCCACCACGCACCGATTGGCAGCGCGCCATCCGGGGGGCTTGGTGGTGTTGGTGGCCCACGGCGGTGTGCTGGATGTGTTGTACCGCATTGCCACCGGACAAGAACTCCAAGCGCCGCGCACTTGGCAGCTCTCTAACGCCGCCATCAACCGTCTGCTGTGGACTCCGGACAGCCTGACGCTGGTCGGTTGGGCCGACACCCAGCATCTGGACAACGCTGCGCGCGACGAATCCACCGTTTAAGGGGGTAGTTTTGTAGGGCGGGTTAGCGTAGCGCAATCCTGCCTCAGTTAGAAAAATTTTACTCAGCCCCCGTTTGACGTGTTTCTGGAAGATAAAGTGCGGTAATTAGCGCCGAGTCGATGTCTTTTGAAGGAGAAAAAATGGCACTTTTTATTCAGAAACCAGTTTTTTGGAACACGGCAGGCTATCAGCACCCTTCGGGGGTTATCGCTACCAGCGGCTACCCCCAGCAGACAGGTTACGGCCATGAGGAGTGGAACAACTCTCCCAAAATGCTGTTGACCACCGGCAACAAACAACGCTACCGCGTGTTTAATACCCAAAGCATTGGCAAGGCACCCTTGGACGAAAACGCAGGACAAACGTTTGTGTTCATGACCGCCTCGCACAGTGGTGGCCAGTACCTTGTCGGTATCGCCGGTAATGCGATGGGACTTTTTGGCGCTCACCACAAGCCGCAGCGTGACGACATCGTTCAACAGCTATCGTTACACAACCTGTGGCAAGACGCTTGGAATGTTCAAAATGTGCAAACCCAATACCAAGACGATCAGAAAGAATTTCTGAAAGATTGGAATAATGCTCTGCATGAGCTTCCCAACTGGGTATGTCCGGACGAGTTTTTCTGGTGGCTCAGCACTCCAGTCCTACTTGATCCCGAAGTGATCACAGGGGTGCCGGGGCGGCAAAGGTTGCTCACTATGTTCAACAGTTACACCAACCTTGATCTTGCAACCGCCCGCCGATACCTCAACGCGATTCCTGTCAATCAGCGTCAGGCTGTAGCAGCAGCAGGGAAGTGGCAACGCCTCAGCAATGCCATTGGATGCGCCCCACTAAAGCCGTTGGCTGCCGAAGACATGCCTACGAATGGCAGCATCCCGGTTACGACTGTTTTGTCAACGGTTCATGCGCGGCGTGGCCAAGAGCAATTCAGAGCAGATTTGATGCAAGTGTGGGGTGGTGCCTGTGCTGTCACAGGTCTTACGTGCAACGAAGTGCTCCGAGCTTCCCACGTCAAGCCGTGGGCCAATTCCACAGCCCCAGAAAGGCTGGACAGCAACAATGGCCTGTTGTTGTCCGCGAATCTTGATGCATTGTTTGACAAAGGACTGATCACGTTTGACAACAACGGGCAAATGCAAATCTCGCCACGCCTCAGCGCCAGTCATCGTACTGCGCTAAGTTTGCCTATGGCGTTGCGCCATGTCCCCAATCAGCAATTGGCTGTCTACCTCGACCATCACCGAAAAAACGTATTTCATTGAAAGATGTCTACTTCGCATGACTCGATAGCATTCTTTGGGGGCTTGAACCGCACTAGATAGAGGTGGAGCAGTCTGATGAGCGGGATGCAGATGCGGAAGGGCCAGTGGTGATGGCACCGCAAAAACCAGCCTCAACCCTGCTTTGGGCATTGGGCTGATGCTGGATTAGACGCGGGCAGAATGGGTCTTCTGCACATCAAGCGTGGGCAGAAGTCTGTGCTACCAGACGTACACCCAGCGCCTTGCATACCCGATAAATCGTGTCAAAGCGTGGTTGTGATTCGGGGCGCAGGGCCTTATACAGCGCCTCGCGGGTTAGGCCAGATTGCTCGGCCACTGTCGTCATACCCCGCGCACGGGCCACCACATTGAGCGCGTGGTTGAGCTCGGACATATTGCCTTCTTCCAGCACCAAGGTCAGGTAGCTGGCAATATCTTCCTCGGTGTTCAGTGCCTCTGCCATGTCAAAGGTGGACAAGTCGGCAATCTTGATTTTTTCGCTCATTGTCAATTACTCCTCAATGGTTTTAGACAGGGCAACAGCAGCGGCAATATCTGCTGGTTGGCTGCTTTTCTCACCGCCGCCTAGCATCACGATCAACACATCGCCGCGTTGTATGTAGTACATGCGCCAGCCGGGGCCAAAAAACTCGCGCATTTCGCTGACACCTTCACCCACCGGGGCAATGTCCCCGAGCAGCCCTCGCTGCGCTTTGTCCAGTCGTCTATTGAGTCGGATGCGCGTCAAGTTGTCTTTGATGCCATCAAGCCAATCGCTGAACTGCTGGGTTTTTTTGATGGTGTACATAGCGATAAGCGTAATCGCTTGTTCACAAATTGGCAACGCCAGACTTCCACCAAAATCCTTGGCAGGACTTAGCAGCTACTTTTTTGATAGCTACTAAATCATGCCCTGCAATGGCTGCATGGCATTTTGGCTTTATTTTTGTGTTTTACCAGCTCGCATCGCGGTCTGGTGTGGCGGTGATTTTGTGTACCGACAGGTCGGCACCATCAAATTCTTCTTCTTGGCTCAAACGCAGGCCCAGCAGCGCTTTGATGGCCCCATAGACCACCACGCCCCCGAGCAGCGCCCAAGCCACCCCCATCGCTGTGCCCAACAGTTGGGCACCCAAACTTACGCCACCCAAACCACCGAGCGCCTTGCTGCCAAAAATCCCAGCAGCAATACCGCCCCAAGTGCCACACAGCCCGTGCAGCGGCCAGACACCGAGCACGTCGTCAATGCGCCAACGGTTTTGCGTCAGCGTGAACATCCAGACAAAAATCGCCCCGGCCACGCCGCCGACCACCAATGCACCCAATGGGTGCATCAAATCCGAACCAGCGCACACCGCCACCAAACCGGCCAGCGGGCCGTTGTGGACAAAGCCGGGATCGTTCTTGCCCAACAGCAGCGCCACCAGCGTGCCACCGACCATCGCCATCAGCGAATTGACGGCCACCAGACCCGAAATTTTGTCCAGCGTCTGGGCGCTCATCACGTTAAAGCCAAACCAGCCCACGCACAAAATCCACGCGCCCAACGCCAAAAACGGAATGCTCGACGGTGGGTGGGCGCTCATAGCGCCATCTTTGCGGTAACGGTTGCTGCGTGCACCGAGCAACACCACGGCGGGTAAAGCAATCCAGCCACCCATAGCGTGCACCACTACCGAGCCAGCAAAGTCATGGAACGCAGCGCCCGAGACCGATTCAATCCAAGCCTGCACACCAAAATGGTTGTTCCAAGCAATGCCCTCAAAGAAGGGGTAGACAAAACCGACAATCATGGCCGTGGCCAGCAACTGGGGCCAAAACTTGGCGCGCTCGGCAATACCACCTGAAATGATGGCCGGAATCGCGGCGGCAAAGGTCAACAGAAAGAAGAACTTCAGCAGTTCGTAGCCATTTTGCGCGGCCAACTGTTCAGCCCCAACAAAAAAACTGGTGCCGTAAGCCACCGAATAGCCCACAACAAAATAAACGACGGTGGAGACGGAAAAGTCCACCAAAATTTTGACCAACGCATTGACCTGATTTTTGCGCCGAACCGTGCCCAGCTCCAGAAATGCGAAACCAGCATGCATGGCTAACACCATGATGCCGCCGAGCAAAATGAACAAAGCATCGCTGCCCTGTTTGAGTGCTTCCATATTGAACCCCTGCGAGAAAATGAACTATTTTGGTGCAGTGGCACCGAAGAATGCCACATCGCACCAAATGCAAGCAAAATCTGCGCCAACAAAGTGCGGCAGCACTCGTATTCCCAACCGATGGCGCACCAAAGTCGTCGTCCATCGGGTGGGGGTGCAGACTTTGCGGGTGCTAGAAAGTTCTCGCAGGGTCAAAACGAACCGACGTTGGACGGTTCAGGCCTCGCTGCAACGCTGTGCCAGATGTGCCAGCGCTTCTTCGACCTGATCGACCAGCACCAAACACAAATCGCCGGGGTTGAGCCGGGCCAGCGCTGCATCAATGGCTGCAAACTCGCCGTAGATTTCTTCGGTGTGGCGCGTGCGCGTGGCGCCTTGCAAACCTTCGCGCAGCAGTGCCATCACTTCGCCATCGCTGCGACCCCGCTGGGCTGCATCTTGGTAAAGAATGACATCGTCAAAGGCCGCACCCAAAATCACGGTTTGGGCACGGATGTCCTCGTCGCGCCGGTCGCCAGCGCCGCTGATGACCACACTGCGCCGGTTGCCGGGCAGGGCATCGACAGCAGACACCAGCGCGCGCATGGCATCGGGGTTGTGACCGTAGTCGGCAATCACCGTCGCGCCTTGGTAGTCCATCAGGTTAAAGCGACCGGGGGCGTTGTCAGAATCATTGACAAACCCCGACAGGCCGCGCCGAATGGTTTGCCACGACAAGCCCGCGCCCCATGCCGCAGCGACCGAGGCCATGACGTTTTCGACCTGAAAACCAATGCGGCCATTGCGTGTGATCGGCACATCGCGCAGGTGGATACTCTCGCGCCATGAACCTTCGGCAGCCACCACCGAATCGCCATCGACGTACACGGTGCGGTTGCCTTGTGCCCGGTGCGTTGCCATCACGGGATGGTGGCGGTCGGCGGCAAAGTAAATGATTTTGCCGGGGCAGGCTGGGGCCATGGCTGCGACGATGGGGTCGGTGGCGTTGAGCACAGCGTAGCCATCGGGGGCAACGTTCTGCACAATCACCCGCTTGAGTACGGCCAAGTCCTCGACCGTGCTGATGTAATTCAGGCCCAGATGGTCGCCTTCGCCAATGTTGGTCACGACGGCGACTTGGCAACGGTCAAAGCCCAAGCCTTCGCGCAAGATGCCACCCCGCGCGGTTTCGAACACTGCCGCATCGACCTCAGGGTGCAGCAGCACGTTGCGCGCACTTCTGGGGCCGCTGCAATCGCCGCTGTCAATCTGGCGACCATTGACGTAAACGCCATCGGTGTTGGTCATGCCGACACGCATTCCCTGCGCCGAGAACAAATGGGCAATCAAACGGGCCGTGGTGGTTTTACCGTTGGTGCCGGTCACGGCCACCACCGGAATGCGCCCATCTTGGCCGGGGGCAAAAACCTCATTCACCATAGCGGCACCCACAGCGCGCGGTTTGCCATAGGAGGGGGCCAAGTGCATCCGCAAGCCCGGCGCTGCATTGACTTCGACAATGCCACCGCCTTGGTCTTCAATCGGGTGCAACACGCTTTCGCAGACCAAATCGACACCGCAAATGTGCAGGCCAATCATTTGCGCAGCAGCCACAGCGCGGGCAGCCAAATCGGGGTGCACATCGTCGGTCACATCGGTGGCGGTGCCGCCGGTGGACAAATTGGCGTTGTTGCGCAGCACCACACGTTGGCCTTTCGCGGGCACGGAGTCGGGTGTCAGGCCTTGCGCGGCCAAACGCGCTACGGCAATGTCGTCCAAGCGGATTTTGGTCAGGGACGTGGCATGGCCTTCGCCCCGGCGGGGGTCTAAATTGACCAAATCGACCAACTCGCGCACGGTATGCACATCGTCGCCCAGCACCTGCGGCGGTTCGCGCCGGGCAGCGGCCACCAGTTGGTCGCCGACCACCAACAAGCGGAAATCGTGGCCGGGCAAAAAGCGCTCGACCATGACGGTACCGTACTCTTCGGCCACGCGGTAGGCATCTTCGAGTTGCCCGCGTTCGGTGATATTGACCGTCACGCCCTTGCCTTGGTTGCCGTCTTGCGGCTTGACCACCACCGGCAGGCCCACTTCAAGGGCTACGGCCCAAGCATCGTCAAAGCCTTCGACCGGGCGGCCCAGCGGCACGGGCACACCGGCGGCGTGCAGCAGGCGCTTGGTCAGGTCTTTGTCTTGGGCAATGGATTCGGCCACGGCACTGGTGGAGTCGATTTCAGCGGCCTGAATGCGCCGCTGCTTAGAACCCCAACCAAATTGCACCAAACTGCCTTGGGTCAAGCGCCGCCACGGAATGCCCCGTGCAGCGGCTGCTTCGACGATAGCGCCGGTGCTGGGGCCAAGGCGCTCGTCTTCATCGAGTTCGCGCAGGTTGGCAACCACCACTTCGGCATCAAAACTGCCGCCGTTCAATGCTGCTTCGATCAATGCTTGGGCATCGGCAAAAGCTTGGCGACCCACGGCCTCCTCGGTGTATTCCACAATCACTTGGTAAACGCCCGCATCGACCGTGGTCGCGGTGCGGCTGAAGGTGACTTGGCAGCCAGCTTGCGCTTGCAGTGCCAGCGCAGCCGATTGCAGGACATGCGCCAGCGAGACATCGCCCTCGCTGCCTTCGGGGTGCAACGCCCCAATGGTCGGAAACAGAGCGCGCAGGCGGGTTTCAAAGCCGTCGATGCCAGCGATCGCGCGCTCGGCAGGCGAGCAAGAAACGATGGCTTCAATAGCGGTATTGCGGCTCCAGAGATTAGGGCCACGCAGGGCACGGATGCGAGATACGTCCATGGGTTTCTTTCGGGCAGAGCGTGCAGTTCAGAGGGGAAGCGTAGAGGTACGCGGGCTACCGGCAGTGGGCAACTCGGGTTCGAAGGTCTTGATGCCAGCGGCAATCAGGTCGGGGGCAATGTCCAGCGCCCAAGCCGCGCCAATGGCGGCCAGCAAGGTCAGCGGGTCGGGTGCAGGGGTCTCGCCTCGGCCAAAGGTCAGGCGACTGAGCGCACCCAGTGATTTCTCGCTGCTGCCCGTAGCCAGCACCACGTTGCCACCGCGCACCAACACGGCGCGGCCTTGTTCGCTGGCACGGTGGGCTACCACGACCGGCAAATCGGGGTCGGTGGCATACAAAATCACATCGCCATCGCACAAGCGGGCCAAGTCGGCCACTTGGGGTTCTGCCGCGTTGAGCACGGCCGCGCCGCTTTCCAGCACCACATCAACTTGGGTGCGCAGCACGCGGGTCATTTGCTCTTGTTCGTGGATGTCGAACTCGGCCAAATCCTGCATGCCGTCCATATCGGTCACAACGCCGACGGTGCAGCGGTCGTAGGCCAAACCGTCGCGCAAAATGGCGCGGGCATCGTTTTCAATCACCGCCGCTTGCACCATTTGGCTCATCAGCAGGCGGCGTGCACCGGCCCAGTGGGCGCTGTCGCGGGTATCGACGCAGCGCTCGTTCATGAACATCCCCTCGCGGCAGGCCAGCCCGGTGAAGCGTCCGCCCAAATGCAGCATCCAAGCCACCAGTCGGGCAATGGTGGAGCTGCCACGGGTACCTGCTACGCCGACGACTGGAATGCGACCGGGTTCGGCTTGACCGTCCTCAGAAGGGAATAAATGCTCGGCAATGGCTTGGCCCACCGGACGTGGTGCGCCGACAGCGGGCTTGAGGTGCATCAGCAAACCCGGCCCGGCATTGACCTCGACAATGGCACCGCCCTGCGCATGCAGTGGTTTAGAGATGTCTTGTGCCACCATGTCGATACCGGCAATGTCCAAGCCGACGACGCGGGCGGCCAGTTGGGCAATGTAGGCCACTTCAGGGTGCACGTCGTCGGTGCAATCGACGGCCACATTCCCATTGCGCTGCACCACCACCTGCCGACCTGCGGCAGGAATGGAGTCGGGCGTGAGGTCTTGGCGCTTGAGTTCGAGTAGCACAGCGGTGCCATTGCGCGCATCAATCAATTCAAGCGGATACTCTTCTTCGTGACCACGCCGGGGATCAGAATTGAGCTGGCTGTCGATCAGCTCGGCCACGCTGGAGCGGCCATTGCCGGTGATGCTCACCAGCTCACCGCGCGCAGCAGCCACCACCTTGCCGCCCACCACCAGCAGGCGGTGTTCGTCGCCGGGAATAAAGCGCTCGACCATAACCTCGCGGCCTTCAGGTTCGGCCACATACCAAGCCGCTTCGATGTCGGCTTGTTTGCGCAAATCGAGCGTCACGCCCCGCCCGTGGTTGCCGTTGGAGGGTTTCACCACCACGGGCAGGCCGATGTCTTGTGCCGCTTCCCACGCCTCGGCGGGGCTATCGACCACTTGGCCCTCGGGCACGGGGACACCGCAAGACTTCAGCAGACTCTTGGTCAAATCTTTGTCGCTGGCAATGCCTTCGGCGATGGCGCTGGTGTATTCGCTTTCAGCCGTCCAGATGCGCCGCTGGCTGGCACCGTAGCCCAATTGCACCAAGTTGCCATCGTTCAAGCGAACGTGTGGAATCCCCCGGTCTCCGGCAGCGGTCACGATGCAAGCGGTGCTCGGGCCGAGGTAGCGGTCATCAACCTCGGTGCGAACCAACGCCACAGCAGCGGCCACATCAAAAGGCTCGTCGTTGATCGCCGCCATGATGAGGCGGTGGCCTTGGGCCAGCGCCACCCGAGCGACTTGTTCCTCGCGTGCACGAAACACCATCCGGTAAACACCGCGCACCGAGGTGCTGCGTGTTTGGCCAAAGCCGGTGGGCATACCGGCCAAGTTGAGCAACTCGATGACGATGTGCTCTAGCACATGACCGCACCACGTGCCCTCTTGCAAGCGCTCGAGAAAACCACCGCGTTCACCCACGCCGCAGTGGTGCTCAATGAGTGCTGGCAGCCAAGCAGTCAGGCGTTCATTGAAACCGGGCAGGGTGTTCGATGGATAGTCCTCCAGCGCACCAAGGTCAAGCCAGACCTCCAGCGCAGGGCGGTAAGTCCAGATATTGGGGCCGCGCAAGTGGTTGATGCGAAGCAGTTGGATGTCGTTGAATTTCGCCATAAATTGCAGCGGGTAAGGTGGGTTTTTAGCCCTTGCGGGAAGATGGGGTGAATTGTGCGCGTTGTTGACTGTCAGCGCGCGCGGATGTATCTGCGTTAAAGCCTCAATCGGCTTCTGCCAAGGCCTCCCGATGGGGGAGAATCCGCACTCCCGCGCGGGCCTTTGCAGTATGCCGCCGGTAGCGGAGATACCAACCAAAATGCAACATCATCCTGTAAATGCCTCGGGCGTCTTGAATGGCCCCTTCGGGGACGAATGGCGAGCCGTGCTCGCTCCCCATGAAAACGCCCTGACAGGGCTGGAGGTTGACCTCAGCGCTGATTTGCGCTTTCAGTCGGGCCAGATTGTTTTAACCAACCAGCGCTTGCTAGCGCGCGAACCCGGTGGGGCCAGCCCCCACCAGTGGCCCCTGACGGGAGATTTGTCGCTGCGCCTGATTGACCACGGTGGCATCGGTACGCTGGAATTGCACGACGCGCACCAGCGCTTGTCGCTGTGGCGTTTCACGCTCGGGGCGCACCCACAGGCACTGCGCTTGGTGCAAAGCTTTGAGCAGCAATTGCAGCGCATCCAATCGGGCGCTCTGACCCACGAGAGCGAAGCACCCCCACCGGCCTGCCCCACCTGCCAGACCCCGCTGCCCCCCGACACCGACGAATGCCCAGCCTGCGCCCGCGCCCAGCCTGCACAAACATCGACTTGGGTGTTGTTGCGGTTGTGGCGTTTCGCCCAGCCGTACCGCTGGCAATTGGCCGCTGGTTTTGGCCTGACGCTGGCCTCGACCGCCGCGACGCTGGTGCCGCCCTACCTGACCATTCCGTTGATGGACGATATTTTGATTCCGTTCCAAAACGGTCAAAAAATCGACCCTTCGTTGGTGCTGATGTACCTCGGCGGTTTGCTGCTGTCGGCGCTGGCGGCGTGGGGGCTGGGTTGGGCACGCACTTACATTTTGGCGCTGGTGTCCGAACGCATTGGCGCTGACCTGCGCACCACGACCTACGAGCACCTGCTGCGGCTGTCGCTAGACTACTTTGGCGGCAAACGCACCGGCGACTTGATGGCGCGCATTGGTTCGGAAACCGACCGAATCAACGTCTTTTTATCGCTGCATGCGCTGGACTTTTTGACCGACGTGCTGATGATTTTCATGACAGCGGCGATTTTGTTCAGCATCAACCCGTGGCTGGCGCTGGTGACGCTGGTGCCGCTGCCGTTTATTGGCTGGATGATTCACACCGTGCGCGACCGCTTGCGCACTGGCTTTGAAAAAATCGACCGCGTTTGGTCTGAAGTGACCAACGTGCTGGCCGACACCATCCCCGGCATCCGGGTGGTCAAGGCCTTTGCCCAAGAAAAGCGCGAAGCCCAGCGGTTTCACGATGCCAATCGGCACAACTTGGAAGTCAATGACAAACTGAACCGCACTTGGTCGCTGTTTACGCCGACGGTGTCGCTGCTGACCGAAATCGGCCTGCTGGTGGTGTGGGGCTTTGGGATTTGGCTGGTGTCGAAAAGCCAAATCACCGTCGGGGTGTTGACCGCCTTTATCGCTTACATCGGGCGCTTTTATGGCCGACTCGATTCGATGAGCCGGATTGTTTCCGTGACGCAAAAGGCTGCAGCCGGGGCCAAGCGTATTTTTGACATTCTCGACCACGTCAGCAACGTGCCCGACCCGGCCCAGCCGGTCAAGGTCGATAAGGTGCAAGGGGCCATTGGCCTGCGCAATGTTGGTTTTCGCTACGGTAGCCGCTCGGTCATCAAAGGGCTGGAGTTGGACATTCGCCCCGGCGAAATGATCGGCTTGGTCGGGCACAGCGGCTCGGGCAAGAGCACGCTGGTCAATTTGATTTGCCGTTTTTACGATGTCAGCGATGGTTCGATTCAAATTGACGGCATTGACGTGCGCCGCTTTGCCGTGGCCGACTACCGCCGCCACATTGGGCTGGTGTTGCAAGACCCGTTTTTGTTCTTTGGCACCATTGCCGAAAACATTGCCTACGGCAAGCCCGAAGCCACCCGGGCTGAAATTGTCGCGGCGGCGCGCGCGGCCCACGCCCACGAGTTCATCTTGCGCCTGCCCCACGGCTACGACTCGTTGGTGGGTGAGCGCGGCCAAGGGCTGTCGGGCGGCGAGCGCCAGCGCATCAGCATTGCCCGCGCACTGTTGATTGACCCGCGCATTTTGATTTTGGACGAGGCCACCTCTGCCGTCGATACCGAAACCGAAAAGGAAATCCAGAAGGCGCTGGACAACTTGGTCAAAGGCCGCACCACTATCGCCATTGCCCACCGCTTGTCCACCCTGCGCAAGGCCGACCGGCTGGTGGTGATGGACCGGGGCGAAATCGTCGAAGTCGGGCCACACGATGTGCTGATGGAAAAACAAGGTGCCTACTGGCGCTTGTACGAAGCCCAAGCACGCCGCGCCGAAGAAGATGCCCAAGCCGCTGGCATCTTGATTGATACCAGCTTGCTGCACCCGGCCCACCCGGCTGGCAACTCCTGAAAGTTCCGCGATGACCACTTCTGTTTTGACGGTGCTGCTAGAGCGCAATGCCCATGGCCGCTTGGTGCTGACCCTGCCCGATGGCAATGCCCACGCTGGTGTGCTGCCGGTGCGCGCCTTTCCGATTGCTGCGCCCGACGAGGGCATCTCGCTCGTCGGTACCGACGGCCATGAGTTGATGTGGATTGACCATTTGACCGATTTGCCCGAGCACGCGCGCACGCTGGTTCAAGAAGAATTGGCGGTGCGCGAGTTTGCACCAGCGATTGAAAAAATCCGCGCAGTCTCGAGCTTTTCGACCCCCAGCACTTGGAGCATCGAAACCGACCGGGGCGCATCGCAATTGGTGCTCAAGGCCGAAGAAGATATTCGCCGCTTGGGGGGGCGCACCCGCTTGCTCATTACCGGCAGCGATGGCGTGCAGTACCGCATCCCCGACACCACGGTGCTCGACCGGGCCTCGCAGCGCTTGCTAGAGCGCTTTTTGTAGTCTCAGCGAAAAGCTGCCATCCCAGCCCTTGGGCTGGCAGAATGGGGTGCAGCGAAGGCAAAGACCAAGGGGGCTTTATTTTCGCTGTGGTTTGTCGTAATCAAAGTATCCCCCCTTTTTACCGACTACGGATTACTGCCATGTCATTGCCACCTGTTGACCGATCGCCCCACTGGCGTCCTCAGGGCGCAGATTTGTATTCCACAGGAGCCTCTGGCGCGGTGCCTGTGCGCCCCATCAATCCATCCAACCCCGTCGAGTCGATGGACAGGTTGGGCGAGGGGGCCATCGTCAAAACCCCCGATAAGCCCTCTGACCCCGATAAGCCCAACCGCGATTGGACGGCCCCCGAAGAGAAAAAGGTGATGGAGGAGCCAATCACTGCCCCGCCAGAGCCGGTCTATAAGCAGTTGCTTGATTTCATTCAGTCGATGTGGCGCGCCAGCAGCACGGCATTGGACGCGGCCCAAGAGATGAACAAAACGGCGCTGCACGAGCGCATGATGCAGCAGGTCAAAAACGAGCCAACGCTTTACTCCGACCCCTCGGTCAAGCGCACGGGCGGGTTGTAAGCGGCGGTGGCTGGGCCAGTTCCGGCCAAGGTGACGCTGATGGTGCAGCCTTGGCCCACGGTGGCCGTGGCGCTAGCGTCGCCGCCGTGGCGTTTGGCAATGGCCCGCACTGCGGCCAAACCGGCACCGACCCCGTCGAATTCGCTTTCGCGGTGCAATCGCTGAAAAACACCAAACAGGCCTGCCGCCTGCGCTGGATTAAAACCAGCGCCGTTGTCTTGCACCCGCAGCGTGACCACGCCTGACGCACCGTGCTCGGCGCTGAGGCTGATGTGGGCCGGATCGCGCCCACGGGTGAACTTGAGCGCGTTGCCCATCAGCTCGGTCAGCATCTGCTGCAACAGCGCGGCATCGCCTTGGACGCTGGGCAGGTGCGGGTCGATGTTCCACTGCACGGCCCGCTCTGGGGCACCCGCTGTCAGCGCGGCTTGCACTTGCGCCACCAATGCTTGCAGGGCTACGGTTTGCGGTTGCAGCACGGCCCGGCCAATGCGCGACAGCGCCAGCAAGCCATCGAGCATGCGGCCCATGCGCCGGGCCGATTGCTCCATCGTCGAGAGAAATTCCAGCGCCTCTTGCATCGACTCGGCAGACAGCGCTGCCGTGCCTGCCTCTTGCAGCAGTTCTGTCACCAGCGGTCCATACGAGGTGATGTGGCGCAGCGGTGCGCGCAGGTCGTGCGAAACGCCGCGCAAAAAGTCCTCGTGGGCTGCGGCCATTTCGGCCAATTGTTGGTCGCGTTGGGCCAACTGGGCACGCAACTGGGCCAGCTCCAGCGCTGGGTTGTGCCCAGCGGCCAAGGCATCAGCGGTCAGCAAAGAATCCTCCGTGCTCATCCAAGCCACCTTTCCATGCTCAGGCCTTGGGCTGTTTGGCCGGACGTTGCCATTGGGCAATGCTGATCGGTTTGCCGCGTGACACGCTCAGGGCACCGGGGGCGGTGTCTTTGGTCAGGGTCGAGCCGCCGCCGACTGTGCCACCCGCGCCAATGGTGATCGGGGCCACCAGCACACAGTTGCTGCCGATGTGGACATCAGATTCAATCACGGTGCGGTGTTTGTTCGCGCCGTCGTAGTTGGCGGTGATGCTGCCCGCGCCGTAGTTGACGCGCTCGCCCACCGTGGCATCGCCCAAATAGGCCAAGTGGTTGGCTTTGGCTCCATCGGCCAGGCTGCTGTTTTTGACTTCGACAAAATTGCCGATATGCACTTCACGGCCCAATTGGGCACCGGGGCGCAGGCGGGCAAAGGGGCCAATCAAGGCTCCCTCACCCACGGACACCCCGGCGACCTCGCCGTCGATGTGGGTGTAGGGATGCACCACCGCACCGGCAGCAATGCGCGCATTGGCAATGCAGCAGTAGGCACCAATGTGCACCCCTTGGCCGAGTTCGACGTGGCCGGTGAAGATGCAGCCGACATCAATCTCGACATCGCCAGCGCACACGAGCTGGCCGCGCACCCCTGAGCGCACGTCGTCGCGCAGGTCAAAACGTGCGGGGTCGGCCAAACGGGTGCCTTGCTCCATCAGGGCGTGGGCTTGGCGCAATTGGTGTGCGCGTTCCAGTTGCGCCAGTTGCAGCGGGCTGTTGATGCCTGCCACTTGCAAAGCGTCGGTGATGCAGTGGCCTAGCACGGGCACGCCGTCTTGCACGGCCATCGCCACGATGTCGGTCAGGTAGTACTCGCCTTGGGCGTTGTGGTTGTTCAAGCGGGCCAGCCAGCCCTTGAGCCGGTGTGCTGGCACCGCCATGATGCCGCTGTAAATCTCGGTGATGGCGCGTTGGGCCTCGCTGGCATCTTTGTGCTCGACGATGCCTTGCACCGCGCCTGCGCTGTCGCGGACGATGCGGCCATAGCCGCTCGGGTCGGCCAGCGCCACGGTCAGCAGCGCCAGCGCACCGCCAGGGGCAGCTTGGGCAGCGGCCACCAGTGCGCGCAGGGTCTCGGGCTGGGTCAGTGGCACGTCGCCCGACAGCACCACCACCGTGCCATCACCGGCCAGCAAGGGCGCAGCCTGCTGCACGGCGTGCCCAGTGCCCAGTTGAGGCTCTTGGCGAACAAATTTCAGATCAAAAGTGGCTGTAGCCGTTGCTGGGACTGCACAAGATGCTTCTACTTCGATAGCGCCGTGGCCGGTCACGACCACCGCGCTGCGCGGCTGCAACTGCGCGGCGGTGCCCAAAACGTGTTGCAGCAAAGGCCGCCCGGCCAAGCGGTGCAGCACTTTAGGACGGCTGCTTTTCATGCGCGTGCCCTTGCCCGCTGCCATGATGATGATGTCGATGGTTGGCATGCTCTTTGTATCGCTCGAAATGCTATTAAAAGTCTAGCGCCTTATGTAGACAGGATAAGGGCTAGAGCATCATTTGATCTAAAAATGTCTCTGGAATTCCTCAAGTTAGAGCGTGTTACGCACTTTCCGTGATCCATTGATTTCATTAGAAGTTTTTGAGACGGCGACAAACTCCAAGTCTTCGTAACCTGTTGGGTTAGAAACGTATTGTTTAGGGCCTAGCGTGACGCGGGCAAACTTGCGCTTGCCCACCTGCACCACGTAGCTGCCTGCGGCCAGCTTCAGGCCCTTGTCGCTGACCACACTGCCATCGATGCGGACACCACCGCCGTCAATCAAGCGCCCGGCCTCGCTGCCCGAAGGGGCCAAGCCCGCTGATTTGAGCAAAGCGCCGATGCCCAGCGGCGCCCCTGATAGGCTGACCTCGGGGATGTCGTCGGGGATGCCGCCTTTGCTGCGGTTGATAAAGTCTTGCTCGGCGGCATCGGCTGCAGCGGCGCTGTGAAAACGCGCTGTAATTTCTTTCGCCAATGCGACTTTGGCCTCTTTCGGGTTGCGTCCGGCAGCAATGTCGGCCTTGAGCGCTGCGATGTCGGCCAAGGAGCGAAACGACAGCAGCGTGTACCAACGCCACATCAGTGTGTCAGAAATGCTCAACACCTTGGCAAACATGGTGTTGGCATCTTCGCTGACACCGATGTAGTTGTTTTTGGATTTGGACATCTTCTCGACACCGTCCAAGCCCTCCAGCAGCGGCATGGTCAAAATGCACTGCGGCTCGTGACCGTACTCTTGCTGCAAATGGCGACCCATCAACAGGTTGAACTTTTGGTCGGTGCCGCCCAATTCCAAATCGCTCTTGAGGGCCACCGAGTCGTAACCCTGCATCAAGGGGTACAAAAACTCGTGCACCGCAATCGGGCTACCGGCCTTGAAGCGGTCGTGAAAATCGTTGCGCTCCATCATCCGCGCCACGGTGTAGCGCGAGGCCAACTGGATCATGCCCGTCGCGCCCAGCGGTTCGCTCCACTCGCTGTTGTAGCGAATTTCGGTGCGGGCCGGGTCGAGCACCAAACTGGCCTGCTGGTAGTAGGTCTCGGCATTGACCTTGATTTGCGCTGGGGTCAGCGGCGGACGGGTGTTGTTGCGCCCCGAGGGATCACCGATCAGGCTAGTGAAGTCGCCAATCAGAAAAATGACTTGGTGGCCCAAGTCCTGCAACTGGCGCAGTTTGTTCAGCACCACGGTGTGGCCGATGTGAATGTCGGGGGCAGTCGGGTCAAGCCCCAGTTTGATCCGCAGTGGTTGGCCGGTGGCCTCAGAGCGCACCAATTTTTTGATCCACTCATCCTGCGGTAGCAATTCTTCGGCACCGCGCAGCGAGACTTCAAGCGCTTGCTTTACAGCGTCGGAAATTGGGGCAGATGGGACGGAAGATTCATTCATAGGGGTTTGAACAGTTTTTGAAGTCATGGCGCGTGCTTGCTAGGCAAAAAGACCCGGCGTTGGTAGTGTTGCCGAGTGCCTAGGCACTGCCGCGCCAACGCTGCGAAAGGAGGATGGAAAACGCACCGCGATGTTAATCGCTCACCAAACTGCTTGCAGTCGTTTCGGGCAAAGGTACATGGGTACTGAAACAACCCCTTGGGCACGCTAGGTCGGTTTAGCCCACAATGGGCCTGTCTTTGTTGCTATCAAAATAAAGTGAACGCCACCACTACCTTGAACGATGCTTTGGCCTATGCGCGTACGCTGGGCTTGGAGCGCATAGATGCCCACATGCTGTTGCTGCACACCTTGGGCCGCGAAGCTGCGGGCCGGGCGTGGCTGTTGGCCCACGACACCGACACCCTTGCACCCGAGGCGCTGGAGCGCTTTGCTGCACTGTGCCAGCGCCGCGCTGCGGGCGAGCCGGTGGCTTACTTGACCGGCGTGAAAGATTTTTACGGTTTGACGTTGCAAGTGGATGCACGGGTGCTGGATCCGCGCCCTGACACCGAAACGCTGGTCGATTGGGCGCTGGAAGTGCTGGCCCCCGTGGGTGCGCCGCATGTGCTCGATTTGGGCACTGGCAGCGGAGCCATTGCGCTGGCGCTGCAACACCAGCGCCCAGACGCGCAGGTCAGCGCCATCGATGCCAGCCACGACGCTCTGCACGTGGCCCAAGCCAACGCAGTGCGGTTGGGCCTGCCGGTGCAGTTTGGGCACGGCCACTGGTTGCAAGGCGCAGTTGGGCCGTGGCATGCCATTGTCTCGAACCCACCCTACATTGCCGCTGCCGACCCCCACTTGGCCGCCCTGACGCACGAACCGTTGCAGGCATTGGCAAGCGGCCCCGATGGGCTGGACGATATTCGCAGCATCGTCGCGCAGGCACCGGCGCACCTGTGGGCGGGTGGCTGGCTGTTGCTAGAGCATGGTTGGGATCAGGCCGATGCGGTCTGCGCACTGCTGATAAACGCTGGCTTTACGCAGGTGCAAAGCCGCAAAGACCTCGCTGGCATTGCGCGTTGCTCGGGCGGACAATGGCCCAGATAATGAAATAATCGCTCCCATTGTCACCGGGCCTTGAGGCCCATTCTTTTGGAGCCTTCATGAGCGATACCCAGAAACGCATCGACGACCTCGTCAAATCTAGCCAAGTGCTGCTGTTCATGAAAGGTACGGCCAGTTTTCCGCAGTGCGGCTTCTCGGGTCGTGCTGTTCAGATTCTCAAGGCCTGTGGCGTAGACCCTAAAGATGTGGTGGCCGTCAATGTGCTGGAAGACGATGCCATTCGCCAAGGCATCAAAGAATACAGCCACTGGCCGACCATTCCGCAGCTCTACATCAAGGGCGAGTTCATTGGTGGCTCGGACATCATGATGGAGATGTACGAATCGGGCGAACTCCAGCAAGTCATTAGCGGCACAGCCAGCTAAAGCGGCCTGCCGCATTGCCCAAGGCCGCCTGCACGCGGCCTTTTTTGTTGGTGGCGAAGGCCCCCGTTGCACAGGACAGGCATGAAGCCCTCGACCCGACCAGAACAACTCGACCTGCTGCTCTACCTCGGCAAATGGCTGGTGCTCGCCAGCGCCGTGGCGGTGCTGGTGGGTTCGGTGTGTGCCTTTTTTCTGTTTGCCCTCGACACAGCCACAGCCATTCGCACGGCCCACCCTTGGCTGATCGGGCTGCTGCCCGTGGCGGGGTTGGTGGTCGGCTGGTTGTACCTGCGCTTAGGCCAACAGGTCGAGGCCGGAAACAACCTGCTGATTGACGAAATTCACGACCCCAAAAAAACCATTCCGCTGCGCATGGCGCCGCTGATTTTGCTCAGCACCGTGGTGTCGCACCTGTTTGGTGCCTCGGTCGGTCGTGAAGGCACTGCGGTGCAGATGGGCGGGGCTTTGGCAGACCAGTTTGCCCATCGGTTCAAGCTCCAGAGCCAAGATCGCCGCGTCGTCTTGATGCTGGGCATCAGCGCTGGCTTTGCAGCGGTTTTTGGCACGCCGTTGGCGGCAGCGCTGTTTGGGCTAGAAGTGCTGACCGTGGGCCGCCTGCGCTACGATGCCATCTTGCCCTGCACTGTGGCCGCTGTGGTGGCCGATCAGGTGGGCATGCAGTGGGGGGTGCACCACACCCACTACGCGATGGGGCTTGTTCCGCCGGTGGCGGCGTGGCCGCTGTTGGTGATGGTGATGGCCGGTGCTGTTTTTGGACTGACCGGCAAGCTGTTTGCCGATCTGACCCACGGTTTGGCTGCTTGGGCCAAAAGCCGCATTGCTTACGCCCCCTTGCGCCCTTTTTTTGGGGGGGTGGTGATTGCTGCGGCTGTTTGGCTGTTGGGGGCAGAGCGCTACATCGGGCTGGGCATTCCGACCATCGTCGAGGCCTTTCAGCAACCGCTGGCACCTTACGATTTTGCTGCCAAGATGCTTTTTACCGTGGCTTCGTTGGGCAGTGGATTCAAAGGTGGCGAGGTCACGCCGTTGTTTTATATCGGAGCCACTTTGGGCAACGCCTTGGCACCACTGCTGAACGTGCCGGTGCCTTTGTTGGCAGGCATGGGCTTTGTAGCCGTGTTTGCTGGAGCTTCCAACACCCCGGTGGCCTCGACCTTGATGGCCATAGAGCTGTTTGGGGCCGAAGTGGGTGTTTATGCTGCCATTGCCTGCGTGGTCAGCTATCTTTTTTCTGGTCACACCGGCATTTATCGCTCACAGCGTTGGGGCCATGCCAAACCCCCACGGTAAGCCGGTGGTCTTAGGCGCGGTGCGGGCCTGACAATGGGGCCGTTATTTTGAATACACTGACGGCTTGAACCATCGCATTGGCCTGCTGTGCCAGCGATTGTGCCGCTGCCGCTGCCTCTTGCACCGAGTCTGCATTTTGCCGAGTCGCTTGGTCCATCTCGATGATGGAGTTTTTGACTTGGTCAATGTCAATCGACTGCTGCTGGCTGGCCGTGGTGATTTCTTTCATGATGCTGGCTGCGCGGTGGACGCTGACCAGCACTTCGTTCATGGTGCTACCGGCTTCTTCGACCAATTGGCAACCTGCGGTCACGTTGTCCACTGAATTGCCAATCAACGACTTGATTTCTCTGGCTGCCTCGGCAGAGCGTCCCGCCAGAATGCGAACCTCGCTGGCAACCACGGCAAAGCCCCGGCCCTGTTCGCCTGCACGGGCCGCTTCCACGGCGGCATTCAACGCCAAAATATTGGTTTGAAAAGCAATACCGTCAATCGCACCGATAATTTCTGAAATTTTCCGGGAAGAAATATTAATCGCTTCCATAGTTTGCACGACCTGCGAAACCACCGCACTGCCCTTGGTTGCAATGTCAGAGGTAAAGCCGACCAACGCATTGGCGTGTTGGGCGCTTTCGTAATTTTTCTTCACAGTTATGGACAAATCTTCCATCGAAACCGCCGTTTGCTCCAATGCACTGGCTTGTTTTTCAGTCCTGGAAGATAAATCTATATTTCCATTGGCGATTTGGGTGGTTGCTGTGGCCATTGCTTCGGCACCCGTGCGTATATTGCTCACCACATCGGTCAGGCTATTTTGCATGGATTGAAGGTTCGCCATTAAACTGGTGGTGTCGCCCGACTTTAATGCCATGTGCCCACTTAAATCACCACTGCCGACTTGGCGCACCAATATGGCTGCCTCTTTGGGTTCAGCACCTAAATCTCGCCATACAGAGGCGATAATGGCTTTAGATCCCAGCCCCAAACCCAAAACAATCAACAAACCAATGATGGCGTTGAGAATTAAGCCTTCGTGTTGGGCGGTGGCCAAGCTAGAAAATCGCGCATCCAAAGTGACGTGGGCTTGTTGTCGAGATAGCTCTGTTTGGCGTGCTAACGCTTTTTGCGCTGCCCCCATGCGCTGTATATTTTCAGGAACGATATTTTTATTGAGCATGCCTTGCGTCGCACTGAGTGCAGCGCTTTGATAGGCCTCAAAAGCGGTACTCAGGGTTCCAACCAATTCAGCTTTTCCATGCAGTTGCCGGGCTTTCTCTAGAGAGGATCGAATCTCTTGGGTGGTTTTTTTTGCATCTTTGAGGCGGTCAGCATCGTCTTCAGAGGCCGCAGCTTGGAAATCAGCTTGCAACTGATGGACCCCTCGCTCTGCTTCAAATAAATACTCTAAAAATGGGGTTTCTACCGTTCGAAGCAATTCCAAATTTTTGTTGTTATTGATGCCAATGGCAAGACTCATGATAAGTCCTGCACAGAATGCAGCCCCTACGCTGATGGGCAGTAGCCATATTTTCGAACGAAATTTCATTTTTAGAGTTCCAAGGAAATATGAAAAGCCTGATAAATTTTAATTGCAATTCATCAGGCTATTTTTATGTATTAATCCACACTCAGAAGCACCTTTACCGATGAGTCTACGGCACTCTTTTCTATGTAGCCCACGGTATTGGGACTGGCGGCGACGGCCTTCTTCACCGCAACAGAGTTAGCGACTTCTTTGGGCAAAGTCGCTTTGCCAGAAAACACCAAACGCGACCAAGCTGCTTTGACCTGTGCCGCAGATTTGCCAGTGACCTTGGTATAAAACAATTCACGCACGGCCACCGACTCAGGCTGGTCTAGCAGTATGGCAGCACCCATGCCCGGAAGTTGGTCTGATTTACCCAAAAACAGGCTGGCAGCTTGTTCACTGGACAATGCTGAGGCCGCGCTTTGTGCACCAACCACCACCGCAATTTGCGCACTACTTGCTTGGGCTAGTAACAGACCTACAGAAAAAAATAATGAATTTTTAATATTTATCATTGTAATTTTATTGAATTAAAATACGCGGTCGTAGCTGATGCGAAACATAGTGGAATGCCCACCAAAATTATTAGTAATGTCAGTATTTCGGTCGATCTGGGTTTTTACTGTGCTGCTTGAATCAAGATCGTACCGTAATGTTGCAGAAGTGCGATCATAAACTCCTGGTTTATATAAATTTACATCCAGTGTTTTTTCATCAAATTTTGCATAATTGATAAATGGTGTCCATTTTCCGAAGCGCATCCCTGCACCAATCGTATAGACAGGTGCAGTGACTTTGAATGGATCAGAGTAAATGCTGGCTTTGTGGTCGCGGGTGAGTTGGGTGACTTCAGACAATACAAACCACTTATCAAAATCAAGATTGACGGCCAAGCCGTAAGCCTTCAAATTGGTGTTGTCATTGACAAAATTTGCACCATTGTAATTATTGGTGCGAACTTTGGTAGTCATGGCAACTGCGCGCACTGTCAAGGGGCCGTTGTTGACTTCAACATCGGCACCCATCATATTATTCCAGCGTACCTCGGTGCGATCGATGGGGTAGTATAGTTTTTGATAGAAAGAGCTTTTTACTTTTTCTTGTCCGCCAAAAACACTGGCAGTGATATTGATGTCATCAATATTTTTACTATAGCGTATGCTGGCACCATTGTAATTGGTGGCTTCCCAGCCATAAAGTTCAGGCGGTGGCGATACCCACGGGTAAGATACGCCAATATCCTGAAAATCTGAGTAATAGTAGAGTGGTATGCGCTTGCGCCCGACCTGCAATTCAAAATTCTCGTTTAATTTATAGCTGGCAAAAGCCCAAGCAATCTCTGGTGTGGCATGGGTTCCGCGGCTTGTCAGTTGCGTTGTGATGCTGGCCTCTGGATTGATAGTGTATTTTCCCTGAATTCCTACTCTGGATTCTGGTCTGAGTGTCAATTGGTTGCCATAAACACCCGCATTGCTCCAGTCTGCCACATAGCAGGGGCAGTCAGTGCCTTTGATGTTTGTCGGGCCAGAATAATTTGGGTCTAATTTTCCACTGATGGTTTTGCCGCCGACAACAGATAAAAAACCAGAAAGTTTGAATTTTGATTCGCTGTCAGCGTCCTGCGCAAATGCTGCAAAAGAAGGAAGGGCAAAAATGCCAAATAAAGATAATTTAATAAATGATTTTTTCATTTTGATTTTTATTCTATAATAAATTTAATATTATTAGGGTTTACCCGAGGTTGGTGATGAATGGGAATTATTATATCTTTCCCCAAAGTTACCAATTTTCGATTTCACGGGGTCAGATAGACTTTGCATACCAAATCAGTACACTGGTATTTTGCTTGCCGCAGCCGCGCAATCGATCCATACCTATGACACAAGACCTTTTGATCATCGTTGCACTGATTGCTGCCAGTGCCTTTTTTGCCATTGCCGAGATTTCGTTGGCGGCATCGCGGCCTTTGCGCCTGCGCCAAATGGCCGACGATGGCGATGCCCGTGCCGCCCGGGTGCTGAAAATGCAAGAGCAGCCGGGCCACTATTTCACCGTGGTGCAGGTGGGGTTGAACGCCGTGGCGATTTTGGGCGGTATCGTCGGCGAAGGGGCGTTAAGCCCGCACCTCGAAGTGCTGTTCGGTCTGTGGCTGTCGCCAGCGCGGGCGCAAACGGTGGCGTTCTTGCTGTCCTTTTTTACCATCACCTCGCTGTTTATTTTGTTGGCCGATTTGTTTCCGAAACGCTTGGCCATGACCGACCCGGAGCGCTTGGCGGTGCGCGTTGTCCAGCCGATGGGCTTGTGCATTTTGGCGTTGCACCCCTTGGTGTGGCTCTACAGCCGCTCGGCGGATGCGCTGTTTCGGTTGCTGGGGTTGCCGATGCGCCGCGATGATCGTGTGACCTCCGACGATGTGCTGGCGATGATGGAAGCCGGAGCGCGTGCCGGTGTCTTGCCCGAGCGCGAGCAGCAAGTCATTGCCAATGTGTTTGAGTTAGACACACGCACCGTGGGCAGTGCCATGTCGCAGCGCGATCGCATTTCGTTCTTTTTGCGCGATGAGTCCGATGCGGTGATTCGCCTGCGCATTGCTGCCGAGCCATTTTCGACCTATCCCGTTTGCGAGGGCGATATTGACCATGTGGTCGGCTACGTCGATGCCAAAGACCTGTTTCAGCGCATTTTGAACAACCACCCGATCTCGTTGGCCGACGATAGCTTGGTGCGCAAAGTGCTGATCGTGCCTGACCGGCTCACGCTGTCGGAGGTGCTAGAGCAGTTTCGGCAGGTGCATGAAGATTTTGCCGTCATCGTCAATGAATACAGCTTGGTGGTCGGCGTAGTGACGCTCAACGATGTTATGAGCACCGTGATGGGAGATTTGGTCTCGCCGCTGGACGAGGAGCAAATCGTGCAGCGTGATGCCAACTCGTGGCTGATCGACGGCATCACGCCGATTGACGATGTGTTGCACGCGCTGGGGCTGGACGAGCTGCCCCACGCCGAGGAATACGAAACGCTGGCGGGCTTTTTGATGGTGATGCTGCGCCGCGTGCCCCGGCGCACCGATAGCGTGGTCTGGGATGGCTACAAATTTGAGGTGCTGGACGTGGACAGCTACCGCATTGATCAAGTGATGGTCTCGCGCTTGAGCACTGAGAGCACTGAGAGCGCTGAGAGTGCTGAGGCTGCAAAAGCCCCAGCATCTTAAAAAGATATTGCTTCTATTTTGATAGCAACAAATCTATATGGCTCAAGGGTTAGTGTCAGTTTTCCCTTGAAAATCAGGCCCGAGCGTCGTGCAGCAGCCAATTGCGCTGTGCAGCAAACACTGCGTTCGGGTAGGGGTCGCGGCCCCGGCTGCCGTTGTAGCGGCCCAGCGTCATGAACATATCGCCGTTTTCGCGCTCAAGGTAGTGGCGCAGGATGACGCAGCCAAAGCGCAAATTGGTTTGCATATGAAACAGTTTGTCGGGGTCGCCATCCCCAATGGCCCGCGTCCAAAACGGCATCACCTGCATATAGCCACGCGCGCCGACACTAGAAATAGCAAATTTGCGAAACGCGCTCTCGACCTGAATCAGCCCCAGCACCAGCGAGACATCCAGCCCCGCGCGTCTACTTTCGTACCAGACGGTTTGCAGAAAATCGCGGCGCACTTCCCAATCGGGTTTGGATTTGCGCAGGCGCTCGCTCATCGTGCCCAGCCAGCGCAGGTAGGCCAAGCGCGCTTCGGTGTTCGGAAACTCTGGCTCGGGCGGCGCTTGTTGGGTCACCGCCGAATACAGCGCTGTGCGCACCGAATCTATCAGCGGCTCTTCCAGTTGGCTACCGGCGTGGGCGCGGCCCGGCGCAGCCACCCACAAACCCGGCCCAACGAGCAACGACGTCAGCGACGCCAAACAGGTGCGCCGCGAAACGTCTGCGGCACTCATACGGTCATGCGGCCCTTGAGGTGGGCCAAAACGTCGGCAGTGGCAACTTTGGTGGCTGCGCTGTCGCGGCGGTGTTGGTATTCGACTTGGCCTTCTTTCAAGCCACGGTCGCCAATGGTGATGCGGTGCGGCACCCCAATCAGTTCCCAGTCGGCAAACATGGCACCGGGGCGCTCGCCACGGTCGTCCAAAATGACATCAATCCCTTGCGCTAACAGTTGGGCGTAGAGCGCATCTGCGGCTTCTTTGACCGCTGGGAAGCGGTCTGGGGTGATAGGGCACAGCACCACCGTAAACGGCGCAATCGCATCGGGCCAGATGATGCCGCGCTCATCGTGGTTTTGCTCGATGGCGGCGGCGGGCAGGCGCGTTACGCCAATGCCATAGCAACCCATTTCAAAAAAGGCGGGCTTGCCGTTTTCAGCCAAGAAGGTGGCGTTCATGGCTTGGCTGTATTTGGTGCCAAGGTAAAAGACGTGGCCGACTTCAATGCCGCGCTCAATTGCCAAAATACCTTTGCCGTCGGGCGAAGCGTCGCCAGCGACCACATTGCGCAGGTCGGCCACCAGTGTTGGCTCGGGCAGATCACGGCCCCAGTTCACGCCGGTGGTGTGGCAATCGACCTCATTGGCACCACAAACCCAGTCGGCCATGACCGCGACTTCACGATCGACCACCAGTTTGACCGGCTTTTGCAAACCGACTGGCCCCAAATAGCCCGGTTTGCAGCCAAAGTGTTCTTCGACTTCGTCGACCGTAGCAAAGCGAAAACCGACATCCAGCCCCGGCACCTTGGCGACTTTGATCTCGTTCATCTCGTGGTCGCCGCGCAGCAGCAGCAGCCAGACTTGGCTTTTGACGATTTCGCCGGCTTCGTTGGTTTCGTCGGTCGCCAGCACCAAGGATTTGACCGTGGTTTCGAGCGGCAGGTTCAAAAATTCCGCCACATCGGGGCAGGTGCTCCTACCGGGCGTAGGTACTTTGGTAAGGGGCCGAGTGGCTGCTGGACGTGGGCCAGCCGGTGGCAGCGTCTCGGCCTTTTCCATGTTGGCGGCGTAATCGCTTTGGGGGCAATAGACGATAGCGTCTTCGCCAGTGGCGGCAATGACTTGGAACTCTTCGCTCAAATCGCCACCAATGGCACCGCTGTCGGCGGCCACAGCGCGGTAGGTGAGGCCAAAGCGGTCAAAAATGCGGCGGTAGGCCTGCGCCATGACTTGGTAGCTGGCCTTGGCTGCCGCTTGATCGCGGTCAAAGCTGTAGGCATCCTTCATGGTGAACTCGCGCCCGCGCATCAAGCCAAAGCGCGGACGGCGCTCGTCGCGGAACTTGGTCTGGATTTGGTAAAAATTCTTGGGCAACTGCTTGTAGCTGCGCAGTTCTTGGCGGGCAATGTCGGTGATGACTTCTTCGCTGGTGGGCTGGATGACAAAGTCGCGGCCATGGCGGTCGCGGATACGCATCATTTCGGGGCCCATTTTTTCAAAACGGCCCGTTTCGTGCCACAACTCAGCCGGTTGCACCACGGGCATGGTCAGCTCGACGGCACCGGCGCGGTTCATTTCTTCGCGCACGATGGCCTCGACCTTGCGCACTACCCGCAGGCCCATCGGCATGTAGTTGTAAATGCCGGCCCCCAGTTTTTTGATCAGACCGGCGCGCGTCATGAGCTGGTGGCTGACCACTTCGGCATCGGCCGGAGCTTCTTTGAGGGTAGAAATAAAGAACTGGGAAGCTTTCATCTAAAACTAACTTGGTTGGAGACCTCCCCCTTGAGGGGGACGGAATTTCTTTGGAGGAGGTTGCCCTCTGCCAAAGTCGCCCCTTCAGGGGCGTGGATTGAAACATTGGCGCAATGTCAGGCCAATGGGGACAAGTACCCTTGCCGGCCACAGGGGGCCGTGCATAATGGGCGCAATTAAAGATTTTGGGGTTCGATTATGCTTGACCGGGACGGCTTTCGGCCGAACGTCGGCATCATCCTGCTCAACCAGAAAAACCAAGTGTTTTGGGGCAAACGCATACGCACCCACAGTTGGCAGTTCCCGCAAGGTGGCATTGACCGGGGTGAATCCCCCGAACAGGCTATGTTTCGCGAACTACACGAAGAAGTGGGTTTGCAGCCAAACCACGTGCGCGTGGTTGCCCGCACTCGGGACTGGTTGCGCTACGAGGTGCCAGACCGGTACGTCCGCCGCGATGCGCGCGGACACTACAGAGGCCAAAAACAAATTTGGTACCTACTGCAACTGGTAGGCCATGATTGGGATTTAAATTTGCGTGCCACCAGCCATCCCGAGTTCGACGCTTGGCGTTGGAACGATTATTGGGTGCCGCTGGAGGTGGTGGTGGAGTTCAAGCGCGGCGTTTACCAAATGGCGCTGACCGAACTGGCGCGATTTTTGCCGCGCCATGAACAACGCAACCGCTACCTTCGTAGCGGTGTGCGGGGGCGCGACTACGAACAAGGCGGTGGGCTGTTGCACCGCCACGGCCCGCTTTTGGCCTACCACGGTTTAGAGCTGCCACCGGGGGCCAGCTTTGACCCCGACCCCCAAACCAACCTCAAGGTTGCACCCGGCGAGGTCGCGCATTTGCCGGTCTGAAAAAGCGGCTTTAGCCGCCCATCAGCACCAGATTGTCGCGGTGTACCATTTCGGGTTCGGCGCTGTAGCCTAGCAAGGCCTCGAACTCCAACGTGGGCTTGCGGCACAGCAGGCGCGCTTCGGCGCTGGCGTAGTTGGCAAGGCCACGCGCGATTTCGGCACCGGCCAAGTCGCGCACAGCAATCACGTCGCCGCGTGAGAATTCGCCTTCGACCGCTGTCATGCCAATGGGCAGCAGGCTCTTGCCTTGGGAGCGCAGCTTGGTCGCCGCACCTTCATCGACCACCACCGCTCCGCGCAGTTGCAGGTGGTCGGCCATCCATTGTTTGCGCGCTTGCGTTTTGGCAGTTTGGGCCACCAAGAGCGTGCCCATGTTCTCGCCTTGGGCCAAGCGCAGCAGCACATCGGGTTCGCGGCCCCATGCAATCACCGTCGAGGCTCCCGATCCAGCGGCACGTTTGGCCGCCAAAATTTTGGTAATCATGCCGCCCTTGCCGATGCTCGAACCCGCGCCCCCGGCCATGGCTTCGAGGGCCGGATCACCGGCCTTGGCTTCGTGGACAAACTGCGCTGCGGGGTCGCGGCGCGGGTCGGCGGTGTACAGGCCCTTTTGGTCGGTCAAGATGACCAGCGCATCGGCCTCGACCAAATTTGCCACCAATGCGCCCAGTGTGTCGTTGTCGCCAAACTTGATTTCGTCGTTGACGACGGTGTCGTTCTCGTTGATGACCGGCACCACGCCCAAGCCTAGCAGCGTCAGCAGGGTGCTGCGCGCGTTCAGGTAGCGTTCGCGGTCGGCCAAGTCAGCGTGCGTGAGCAACACTTGGGCGCTGCCCATGCGGTGCTCGCGCAGCTTGGTTTCGTACATTTGCGCCAAACCCATTTGCCCCACCGCCGCAGCGGCCTGGAGTTCATGGATTTCTTTGGGCCGGGTCGTCCAGCCCAAGCGTTTCATGCCCTCGGCAATGGCACCACTGGAGACCATGATGACCTCGCGCGGCGCACTGCCACCATCGCCGCGCACCAGCGCTGCCAACTGGCGGCTCCATTCGCCAATGGCGGTTTCGTCCAGCCCCCGGCCTTCGTTGGTCACGAGGCTCGAGCCTACCTTCACCACAATGCGGCGGGCATCGCGCAGCACATCAGAAGTCTTATTTTGGGTCATTTTGGCCTGCAGCCCTTATCCAGTAAGTGCGTAAAGCTATCTATTCGATAGCAAAACAAAGTGCATCTACCGTGCGTTGAACCCTCAAACGGGGGCATCACCGGCAAAGCGCGGATCGACTTCTTCTACCGGCGCTTGCTCGGCTATCTGCTGGGCCTTGACGTGGCGGTAGATGGCGTGGATCAAGCCTTCGCAGCCTTCGCGGGTCAGGGCCGAGATTTCAAACACCGGGCCTTTCCATTTGAAGCGTTTGATGAAGTCGGCCACGCGCGCGGCGCGCTCGTCCAGCGGCACCATGTCCAGCTTGTTGAGCACCAGCCAGCGCGGTTTGTCGTGGAGGGCTTTGTCGTATTTTTTCAGTTCGCCCACAATGGCCTTGGCCTGCGCCACCGGATCGACGGCATCGTCAAACGGTGCCATATCGACCACGTGCAGCAGCAAGCGGGTGCGTTGCAGATGGCGCAAAAACAGGTGGCCCAGCCCAGCGCCTTCAGAAGCGCCTTCGATCAGTCCGGGAATATCGGCAATGACGAAGCTCTGTTCAGGGGCCACGCGCACCACCCCTAAGTTGGGGTGCAGTGTGGTGAAGGGGTAATCGGCAATTTTGGGCCGTGCATTCGATACGGCGGCAATGAAGGTCGATTTACCGGCATTGGGCATTCCGAGCAAGCCCACATCGGCCAGCACCTTGAGTTCGAGTTTGAGGCTCTTTTTGTCGCCGGGCCAGCCGGGGGTTTTTTGGCGCGGGGCGCGGTTGATGGCGCTCTTAAAACGCATGTTGCCAAAACCGCCATCGCCGCCCTTGGCAATGGTGATGACCTCGCCAGGGGTGAGCAGTTCGTAGAGCACCTCGCCGGTTTCAGCGTCGGTCAAGATGGTGCCGACGGGCATTTTCAGGGTGATGTCGCTACCAGCGGCACCAAACATGTCCGAGCCCATGCCGTGCTCACCGCGTTTGGCCTCGTGGCGACGGGCGTAGCGAAAATCGACCAAGGTATTCAAATTTGGGTCAGCCACAGCGAACACATGGCCGCCGCGTCCGCCATCACCACCGTTGGGGCCACCGAATTCCTTGTATTTTTCGTGCCGGAACGACACGCAACCATTACCGCCATCACCGGCGGCAATGTCTATGTAGGCTTCGTCAACGAATTTCATGGGGGGTTCCAGTTTACAAAACAGTGGCTTTTATGGCGATGGTGCCCGCCAAAAAGCACAAAGCCCCGACCAAGCGGGGCTGAGGAAGCAGTCGGAAGCAGGGGTGCTTCAGGCTGCAGCAGTCACATTGACTGTATGCTTAGACAATGCGCCTTTGTGGGAGAAGGACACATGGCCTTCAACCAAAGCAAACAGCGTGTGGTCTTTGCCAATACCGACGTTTGCGCCGGGATGGAACTTGGTGCCGCGTTGGCGCACGATGATAGCGCCAGCGCTAATCAATTCGCCGCCGAAGGCCTTCACACCGAGCATTTTGGGCTTGGAATCGCGCCCGTTTCGCGTAGAGCCGCCGCCTTTTTTCTGTGCCATGACTCAGCTCCTTAAGCAGCAATTTCGCCGATTTGCAGTTCGGTGAACTGCTGACGGTGACCTTGGCGTTTTTGGTAATGCTTACGACGGCGCATCTTGAAGATGTGCACTTTGTCGTGCTTGCCGTGTGCCACGATGGTGGCTTTGACGGTTGCGCCGGACACCAGGGGCGTACCGACCTTGAGTTCAGCGCCGTTTCCGACGGCCAAAACTTGGTCGATGACGATTTCCTGGCCTACGTCCGCAGCAATCTGTTCTACTTTAATTTTTTCGCCGGAAGCAACGCGATATTGCTTGCCGCCGGTTTTTATGACCGCGTACATGTTGACCTCTTTTGTGAGCATCGGTGAAAGAATTTTCACGGAACCGGCGATTATACCCGTCGCATTTTTTTCTTTCAACCCGCCCCAACCATCCTTGGGCGCCCTTGCGTAGCTTTCTATAATTGGCTACACCGCTAGTGACCACCATCTTGACCGCTTCTGCCCCCCCCTCCTCTGCGCCTTCTGGCACCCGTTCTTTGCTTGCCCTGATTCAGGACGATATGCGCGAAGTCGATCAGGTCATTGCCCTGCGCTTGGCTTCGGGCGTACCACTGGTGGGGCAAATTTCGCACTACATCATTGCCGCTGGCGGCAAGCGGCTGCGCCCTGCACTGCTGCTGATGGTGTGTGGGGCTTTGGGTTATACCAATCCGCTGCGCTTTTCGCTGGCAGCGGTGGTTGAATTTATCCACACCGCCACGCTGCTGCACGACGATGTGGTCGATGAATCGACCCTGCGCCGGGGCCGTGCCACCGCCAACGAAGCTTTTGGCAATCCGGCCAGTGTCTTGGTGGGCGACTTTCTGTATTCCCGCGCTTTTCAGATGATGGTCGAAGCGGGGCAAATGCGCATCATGGAGATTTTGGCCGAAGCCACCAACATCATTGCCGAGGGCGAAGTCTTGCAACTGATGAATATGCACGATGCCTCGCTCGACGAAGAAGGCTATCTGCTGGTTATTCGCTCCAAGACGGCCAAACTCTTTGAGGCCAGCGCCCGCCTAGGTGCTGTGCTGGCAGGCAGCCCGGCTGCGCTCGAAGAAGCCTGCGCCACCTACGGTCAAGCGCTGGGTACGGCGTTCCAGATCATTGACGATGTGCTCGACTACGACGGCGATCCAGCAGAGCTGGGCAAAAATTTGGGCGACGATCTGCGCGAAGGTAAAGCTACTCTGCCGCTGATTATTGCCATGCAGCGCGGTTCGGCCAGCGAGTCTGCCATCGTGCGCCACGCTATCGAAAATGGCAGCACCGATCAGCTTGAAACCATTGCCTCCATTGTCCGCAAGACTGGCGCTTTGACCGCTGCCCGCGATGCAGCCGCCGCAGAAGCGCGCCGCGCCATGGCTGCGCTGGCACAGTTGCCCGCCAACGCGTATTCGGCCAATTTGCTGGAGCTGGCGGCCCAATTGTTGCAGCGGCGCACCTGAAGACCAAGAACCCGCTTGGGGTGCTTTGCATCAAGGGGCTGGGTTGCTGTGTGGTGGGCTATTTTCTGCTGTGGCTGGAGGTGCGCAGTGTGCGACTGAGCAGCACCACCGGCACCAAGCCCACCAGCACCAATGCCAGCGAGGGCAGTGCCGCCTCGCCCAGCCGTTCGTCGCGGGCCAGTTGGTAGGCGACTACCGCCAAGGTGTCGCTGTTGAAGGGGCGTAGCACCATCGTGGCGGGCAGCTCCTTCATGACATCCACAAACACCAGCAGCGCCGCTGCTGCGGTCGAGCGCCGTAGCAGTGGCCAATGCACCTGTGCCATCAACCGGATGCTGCTGGCACCGAGCATACGGGCCGAATCGTCCAGACTGGCAGGAATACGGGCATACCCGCTTTGCACCGATTGCAAGGCGACGGCACAAAAGCGCACCAAATAGGCCCAAACAATGCCCAGCGCCGTGGTGGTAACGAGTGCGCCAATCCCCCATTGCGGGATGTTTTCTTGTAACCAGCCCACCGGCAGCAGCAGGCCGACTACGATGACCGCACCGGGCACGGCATAGCCGACACTGGCCAACTGCACCACGCCCCGCGTGAGCAGATCAGGGCGGCGGCGCACGGCAAAGGCCAGTGCCAGCGCGACTGCCACCGCCAAGCCCGCAGTGATGCTGCCCAAGCGCACGCTGTTCCAAGCCCACTCTAAAAAACGCTCCCAAGGCAGTACCGACCAGTCTGCGGCCAGCGGACGCAGCATGAACACCACCGGCGCGGCAAAGCCCATCAGTACCGGCACAGCGCACACAGCCCAAGCCACTGCGCGCTGCCAGCCACGCAAAACGACCGGCTGGCCTTCCGTGGCACCGGCATGGCCGCTGCCTTTGGCGGTAAAACGCATTCGCCGTTCGGCGCGGTGTTCTAGCCACAGCAGCAGCAGCACCAAGGCCAGCAGCATCGTTGCCAGTTGTGCGGCGGCCAAACGGTTGTCCATCGACAGCCATGCCTTGAGGATGCCGGTGGTGAAAGTCTGGATACCAAAATAGCTGGTGACACCAAAATCGGCCAGCGTTTCCATCAGGGCCAGCGCTACCCCTGCTGCTACTGCCGGGCGGGCCAGTGGCAAGGCAATGGTGCCAATGCGCCGCGACAGTGGTGCGCCCAGCAAACGTGCCGCCTCCATCAAATGGGCTGCGCGTTCGCCCAAAGCGGTGCGGGCCAATAAATAAACGTAGGGATAGAGCGCAAAGGTAAAGACCCAAATCGCTCCCCACAGGCTGCGCACCTCGGGCAGTAAACGCCCCTCTAGCCCGAAGGTGGCGCGCAGGCCCATTTGCAGTGGCCCGCTGAACTGTAAAAAATCGGTATAGGCGTAGGCCGTGACGTAGGCTGGCATGGCCAGCGGCAACAGCAGCAACCATTCAAAAGTGCGCCGCCCCGGAAACTCAAACAGCGTTACGGCTGCTGCCGTGGCCGTGCCCATCACTGCCGCTCCAACGGCAACCCACAGCCCCAGCCACAGTGTTGTCCAGATGTAGCCGGGCAAGACGGTCGATGCCATCTCGCGCAAGATCGCGCCTGTGGCGGCGTGGTTGCCACCCCAAGGTAGCCACGCCGCCAGCAGCGCCAGCACAGGCAGTGCCAACAAACCCGCCAGAAAAATCAGCGGGGCGCTACGCAGGACGGAGAGGAAACGGGGCAAGGCAGCAGGCTCAGTAAGAAAATCGGACAAAGGTGCCAAGGCTAACACCGCACGCCGCCCATGCCGTGCAATGGGGCGGTAATGTGAATGCGAATTTTACGCATTTGCTCGGGCCTACAATGGCGCTCATGTTTTTGGCGGTCTCCCAACTTGAAGTGCGCTATGCCGATCAGGCGCAGGCAGCAGTGCGCGGCGTTACCCTGGGTCTGCGGGCCGGGCAGATTGGCGTGCTGATTGGCCCGTCAGGGTGTGGCAAAACCACGCTGCTGCGCGCTGTGGCGGGGTTAGAGCCGGTCGGTGCTGGCACCATCCACCTGAACCAGCAATTGGTCGGTAGCCCGCAGCGCAGCCTGCCTCCAGAGCAGCGTCGCATTGGCATGGTGTTCCAAGACTATGCATTGTTTCCCCACCTGAGTGTGGGCCGCAATGTGGCTTTTGGCATTCACCACCTGCCGCGCTCCGAGCAAGCTGCGCGCGTGGCCGAGGTGCTGCAACTTGTCGGGCTAGAGGGCTGCGAGTCGCGCTTTGCCCACGAGCTTTCGGGTGGTCAGCAGCAGCGCGTGGCGTTGGCAAGGGCCTTGGCACCGCGCCCCCAATTGATGCTGCTGGACGAGCCTTTTTCTAATTTGGATGTCGATCTGCGCGAACGTCTGGCCCACGAGGTGCGCGGCATTCTCAAGGCAGCCGGAGCCACGGCGTTGTTTGTCACCCACGACCAGCTCGAAGCTTTTGCCATTGGTGACGTGATTGGCGTGATGCACCAAGGCCAGTTGCACCAGTGGGACGATGCCTACACCCTGTACCACCGTCCGGCCAGCCGATTTGTTGCCGACTTTATCGGCCACGGTGTTTTTGTTCCGGCCACGCTGGTGCAGCAGGGCGATTCGGTGGCGGTTCGCACCCCTTTGGGCGATTTGACCGATTTGGAAGAGTGTCCTCTGCCATCGAGTTACCCCAGTGGTGCGTGCGATGTGCTGCTGCGCGCGGACGATATCGTTCACGACGATGCTGCCCCTGTGCGGGCGCAACTGGTGCGCAAGGCGTTTCGGGGGGCGGAGTTTCTCTACACCCTGCGCCTCGATGGTGGATTGACCTTGCTGGCGCATGTGCCCAGCCACTACGACCACGCCATCGGTGAGTGGATTGGCATCCGGGTGCAGGCCAAGCATTTGGTGACTTTTCCACGCACGGCCTAAAGTGCCGTTGAAACCAAAATTTTCAGTCTTATAGGCCGCTAGCGCTTATCTGCCTAGCATAGTTTGCTATCAATAAGATAGTGGTTATTTTTGCCGCAGGCTATCGACACTGCTGTGCAGGTGCTGGCTCCAATCGCGGCGGTTTTGGCCTTGGGGCTGCTCGGGGGGGCCGTAGTGCAGCAGGGCGACGATGGGCGGTGCGCACAGCGTGCGCCAGACCGAACCGAGCAGCGTTTCGTCGCCGGTATAGCTGGGCGCATAGCAGGCTGCGCCCGTGGCCTGATCGACAAAGCGCAAGCCCACGGGTTGCACGGGCGCTTGCGCCGACAGCGCCGCTTGCAGCAAATTGGCATGAAAAGGCAGCAAAGTGCGCCCGTCGCCGGTGGTGCCTTCAGGAAAGACGGCCAGCACCTCGCCCGCGCGCAGGGCATCGGCCATTTGGTGTACCACGCGCAGAGCATCGCGCCGGGTGCTGCGCTCAATGTAGAGCGTGCCCGCCGCCGTTGCCAGCAGGCCAATCAGCGGCCAGCCTTTGACATCGGCTTTAGAGACAAAGCGGCAGTGGCGCGCGGCATGCAGCACCGGAATGTCCAGCCACGACAGATGGTTGGCTACCAGCAACACCGGCCCAGAGATTGGCGGTTGGCCGCGCACTTGCAGCGAAACCCCAAAATGCCCGAGCAGCGCCATCGACCACGCTTGCACCCGCAGGCCGCGCTGGTCGGGGGACAAGCGGGCAAAGCGCAGCAGCACTATCGCCAGCCCGGTGCCGATGTGGGCCGCCACACGCAGCAAGCGCCAGCAGGCCCGAAGCCATATCACAGCAGCACCTTTGGTTGCAGCGTGTCTCAGGTGCGCTCGAAGGCCACCTGCCCGCCCACCAGTGTGCAGCGCACGCGCCCGGGAACCTCGTAGCCCGAAAACGGTGTGTGCTTGCCTTGGCTGCGCAGTGCGTTGGCTTGCACCGTCCAAGCATCTTGCGGATCGACGATGCAAATATCCCCAACGCCGCCCTCGACCAATTGGCCGATGCTCGCTTGCAATGTGCCCAGTGCGCCTCCCAGCACCCGTGCCGGTTCGTGGGTGACGATGGCCAAGGCCCGTGCCAGTGGCACGGCGCTATCACGCGACCATTTCAGCGCCAAACTCAGCAGCAACTCCAGCCCAGTGGCACCGGGTTCGGCTTGGGCAAAGGGCAGTGTTTTGGCATCTTCATCGACCGGGTTGTGGTCAGACACCAAGGCATCGACGGTGCCATCGAGCAAGGCGGCACTCAAAGCGTCGCGGTCACGCTGCTGGCGCAGTGGTGGCGACAGGCGGGCGCGGCTGTCGAAAAAGCCAATATCGTTTTCGGTCAGGTGCAACGAGTTGATGCTGATGTCGCACGTCACCTGCAAGCCGTCGAGCTTGGCGCGGCGCACCAACTCCACCCCTGCGGCGCTGCTGATGCGGCACAAATGCACACGTCCGCCCGTGGTTTTGAGCAACTCAAAGATAGTGTGCAGCGCAATGGTTTCGGCTGCCACAGGAATGCCCGAAAGCCCCAGCCGCGTTGCCAGCGCACCGCTGGCAGCAACACCCTTGCCCAAATACAGCTCTTGGGGGCGCAGCCAGACGGTGTAGCCAAAGGTGGCGGCGTATTGCAGCGAGCGTTGCAGCACTTGGGTGCTAACCAGCGGCACCTCGGCCTGCCCAAAGCCGACGCAGCCCGATTCGGTCAGCTCGGCCATTTCGGTCAAGACCTCACCGGCCAAGCCGCGTGTCAGTGCGCCCAGCGGAAACAGGCGGGCTTGGTGCAGTTTTTCGGCGCGAAACTTGAGCATCTCGACCAAGCCCGGCTCGTCGAGCACCGGGTCGGTGTCGGGCGGGCATACCAAGCTGGTCACGCCCCCGGCAACGGCAGCGGCCATTTCGGATTCGAGCATGCCCTCGTGTTCATGGCCCGGCTCGCGCAGGCGCGCTGCCAAATCGACCAAACCGGGCAACACCAAGCAGCCGCTGGCATCGATGGTGCGCTGGGGGGCAAAGTCGGCAGGAACTTTGCCCACGCCAATGATGCGCCCGGCGGCCACAGCCAAGTCGCAGGTGCGGTCAAGGCCGCTGGCCGGATCAATCACGCGGCCATTCTGGATCAGAATTTTCATGTTTTTTGTACCAAATTGGCCTCTAGCGCCTGTATGGTAAGCGTTAGTAGCTACTAAAACAATAGCAAATTAGGCTTCGTTGCCCGCCACAATCGACATCACCGCCATGCGAACGGCAATGCCAAAAGTCACCTGCGGCAAGATCACGCTTTGCGGGCCATCGACCACCGCAGAATCAATCTCGACACCCCGGTTGATCGGGCCGGGGTGCATGACGATGGCATCGGGCTTGGCCAAGCGCAGCTTTTCGGGGGTCAGGCCAAAGCTCTTGAAATACTCTTGGCTCGATGGCAGCAGCGCACCGCTCATGCGCTCGTTTTGCAGGCGCAGGGTAATGACCACATCGGCATCTTTGATGCCCTCTTCAAGGGTATGGCACACGCGCACGCCCATTTGGGCCATGTCAGCGGGCACCAACGTGCGCGGCCCGACCACCCGCACCTCGGCACAGCCGAGCGTGGTCAGGCCGTGGATGTCCGAGCGTGCCACGCGCGAGTGCAGCACATCGCCGACGATAGCTACCGTCAGGTTGCTAAAGTCTTTTTTGTAATGCCGGATGGTGTACATGTCCAGCAAACCCTGCGTGGGGTGGGCGTGGCGGCCATCTCCGGCGTTGATGACGTGCACGTGCGGCGCGACGTGCTGGGCGATCAGGTACGGCGCGCCCGACTCGCTGTGGCGCACCACAAACAAATCAGCGGCCATGGCCGACAAATTGGCAATGGTGTCAAGGAGCGACTCGCCCTTGCTGGCCGACGAGCGGGCAATGTCCAAATTGAGCACGTCTGCCGACAGCCGCTTGGCCGCGATCTCGAACGTGGTGCGGGTGCGGGTGCTGTTCTCGAAGAACAAGTTAAACACGCTCTTGCCACGCAGCAGTGGCACTTTTTTGACCTCGCGGTCGCTGACAGAAACAAAATTGGCAGCGGTATCGAGAATGTGCGTAACGATGTCACGCGGCAGGCCCTCGATAGAGAGCAAGTGCATTAGCTCGCCGTTGCGGTTGAGTTGGGGATTGCGCTGGTGCAGCACGGCTCAGACCTCTTTGACTTGAAATTGAAAACTGCCGCTGTCGGTTCGCGCCAGCGTGAGCGATTGGGTGGATGGCAAAACCACGCGGGCCGCAGCAAAATCGGCCTGAATCGGCAGCTCGCGGCCACTGCGTTCGACCAACACCGCCAAGCGCACCCGCGCCGGGCGGCCATAGTCGTACAACTCGTTGAGCACCGCGCGCACGGTGCGCCCGGTGTAGAGCACATCGTCTAGGATCAAAATATCGGCCCCATTGACATCAAACGGCAGGCTAGTTTGGGCGCGGGCCGACAAGCCCCGCTGGGCAAAATCGTCGCGGTGCATGGCCGACGACAGCACGCCGGCGGCACCGTCCAGTGCCAAATCTTGCTGCAAGTGCTGGGCCAGCCACGCTCCGCCCGAGGCAATCCCGACCAAACGGGTGTCAGGCCCGCGCAGGCCCCGCACGCCTTGCAGCAGTTCGCCATACAGCGCTTGCGCGTCCAGTACCAGATGGCCGGTGCTCACAGAGGGGGGTGTGGTCAAGGCAGACTCCTCAAAAATTGTTCCAAGATGATGCAGGCAGAAGCGGCATCGGCATCGCGTGCGCCGCCCGCTAAGGCCTCGGTGGTGCTGTAGCGCTCATCGACCTCAAATACCTGCAAGCCAAAACGCCCCCGCAATTGGCGGCCAAACTTGAGCGCGCGGGCGGTGTTTTCGTGGCTGGCCCCATCGGGGTGGTAGGGCACGCCAATCACCAGCGCATCGGGTTGCCATTCGGCAATGCGCTGGGCGACTTGGGCAAAACGGGCATCGCCTTCGGCGCGGATCGTCGCTTGCGGGCTGGCGCTGCCCAGCAGCCGGTTGCCCACGGCCACGCCCGTGCGCTTGAGGCCAAAATCAAAGGCCAGAAAGCTTTGAAAATGCGCTGGCACCACCGGGGGCTGTGCAGTTGCAGCACTCATGCGTGCCCCGCTTCGGGTGATAAGCACCACGCTTGTAGGCCCAGCAGTGCTAAGGCACGGTCGTAGCGCTCGGCCACTGGGGTGTCAAAAATCACGGCTGCATCGGCATCGACGGTCAGCCAACTGTTTTCTGCCAGTTCGGACTCCAGTTGGCCCTCGCCCCATGCGGCATAACCCAGCGTGACCAGCACCCGGCGCGGGCCAGCGCCGTTGGCTAAGGCCTCGAGCACATCTTTGGAAGTGGTCATGTCCAGCCCACCGGGAATGTGCAGGGTCGAGGCATAGGCCGATTCGGATTGGCATGCCGACAAACCGCGCACGGGGTCGTGCAGGACAAAGCCCCGGTCGGTCTGTACCGGGCCACCTAAAAAAACGGGGGTATCGGTCAAATCATCGCGGCGCAAAGACAATTCGATTTTGTCGAGCAGGCCTTTGATGTTCAGATCCGTGGGTTTGTTAATGATCAGACCGAGTGCGCCGCGCTCGCTGTGTTCACATAAATAAACCACGCTGCGCGCGAATGCTTCGTCTTCTAAGCCCGGCATCGCTATCAGAAAGTGGTGCGTCAGATTGATGGGCGCAGAATCGGTAGGCATTGGCTAATTTTAACGGTGAACATGCAATCCCCTTACCTTGTAGGCCTCGTTTGGTTTCGGCGTGACCTGCGTGCCCAAGATCATGCCGCACTGCACCATGCACTACGCCAGTGTGCACGGGTACATTGCGTTTTTGTTTTTGACCGCGACATCCTCGACGATTTACCCCGTTGTGATCGGCGGGTCGAGTTCATTCAGCACGCGGTGGCAGAGCTTGACCACAATTTGCGTGCCATGTCGGGTGAACCTTTGGGGGGGCTGATTGTTCGCCATGCTGTCGCCAGCCAAGAGCTGGCAGCATTGGCCCAGCAACTGGATGCGCAGGCGGTTTTTGCCAACCACGACGATGAGCCTCAGGCCTTGGCGCGCGATGAGCGTGTGCGGGCGGTGCTGGCCTTGCAGGGTAAAGCCTTTCATACCTTCAAAGATCACACCATCTTCGAGCGGCGCGAAGTACTGACCCAAACGGGCGCGCCATACACGGTGTTTACCCCCTACAAAAATGCGTGGCTGCGCAAAATCAGTGCTGCTGCTCTGGCCCCTTACCCGGTAGAGCCTTTGGCCAAAGCGCTGGCACCGCGCCCCCCGTGGGCTTGTGTGCCGGTACCCAGTTTGGCCGATATCGGTTTTGAGCCCACAGGTTTGGCACAGCTCAGACTGCCGCTGGGTGCCAGTGGAGCGCAGCAGTTGCTGGATGAATTTTTACTGCGGATCGACCACTACGACACTGCGCGCGATTTCCCGGCACTCAAGGGGCCGAGCTATCTGAGTACGCATCTGCGCTTTGGCACGGTATCCATCCGTACCTTGGCGCTTGCAGCGCACACGCGGGCCACGGCGGGCAGTACCGGGGCGGCCATGTGGCGCAATGAACTGATCTGGCGAGATTTTTATTTTCAAGTGTTAGCCAACTACCCGCATGTGGTGCAGCGCAGCTTTCGGCCTGCATACGATGCCATCGTCTGGGAAACTGGCAGCAAAACACAGGCGCTGTTCAGTGCTTGGTGTGAAGGGCGCACCGGCTACCCATTGGTGGATGCAGCGATGGCCCAAATCAACCAAACGGGCTACATGCACAACCGTCTGCGCATGGTGGTGGCGAGCTTTTTGACCAAAGACTTGGGTATTGACTGGCGTTGGGGCGAGCGCTACTTTGCACGCCAACTCAACGACTACGACTTGGCAGCCAACAACGGTGGTTGGCAGTGGGCCAGCTCCAGCGGTTGCGATGCACAGCCTTATTTTCGTATTTTCAACCCCGTCACCCAGAGCCAAAAATTTGATCCCGAAGGCAAATTCATCCGGCGTTACCTGCCACAGTTGGCCGAATTGCCATCGGCAGCATTGCATGCCCCTTGGCTGGCGAGTCCTGTGCAGTTGCAGGCTGCGGGCGTAGCGCTGGGCAGCAATTACCCGTGGCCTTTGGTAGAGCACGATCAGGCCCGCCAGCGCACCCTAGAACGCTACGCAGTCGTCAAAGCGACATAGAAGCTTGTTCAGACCTTTTCCACCTCGGTCGCAGCACGGGCATAGTGCTGCACCAAACTCAACAAATGCTCATCAGAATAGGGCTTGCCTAAATAGTGGTTCACGCCCAATTCGATGGCATGCTCTTGGTGCTTTTGTGCAATGCGCGAGGTAATCATGATGATGGGCAAGTCGTGCAGCGCTGCATCGGCACGGATGTTGCGCGCCAAATCGAAGCCATCCATGCGGGGCATTTCAATATCAGACAAAACGACGGCGGGGCGTTCTTCTTGCAGCCGTTCGAGTGCCTGAAGCCCATCGGCGGCCAAAGCCACCCGGTAGCCCTCGCGTTGTAGCAGGCGCTGGGTGACGCGGCGCACGGTGATCGAGTCGTCCACCACCAGCACCAGCGGTATCTGGGCACTTCCGGCCCCGGCTGCCCCTGCTAGACCAACACCCACACTCCCCTCGGCGGGGTGCGGTGCAGCATCGACTTGTGCGCGCACTTGCTGACCGTACACCGTAGCCAAGGCAACGGGGTTATAGATCAGTACCACCGCACCAGAAGCCAGCACCGACATGCCCGCCAACCCCGGTAGGCGGGCCAACTGTGGCCCCAAGTTTTTCACCACCACTTCTTGGTTGCCCAGCACTTCATCGACGTGCATGGCAACGCGCTGCGACGCGCTGCGAAAGACCACCACGGGACGGGTTTTGCTCGCGGCCTCGGTGCTGTGGGTCGATATTTGGAGTAAGCCACCCCCCCAATAAAAAGGCACAGGCTCTCCGGCTACATCCAAAGTGCCACTGCGGTAGGCTTGCTCTACGTCCGGTGTCGGTGTGCGCCGCACCACCTCGACCAAACTGGCCGGAACGCCAAACGCCAAATGACCTGCGCGCAACATCACCACCTGAGTGACGGCGGTGGTCAGTGGCAACACCATGCGAAAGGCGGTGCCTTGGCCGGCATGGGTGGTCGTTTCGATACGTCCGCCCAGCGACTTGATTTCCGACTGCACGACATCCATACCAATGCCGCGACCGGCCAGCCCGGTGATGCTGGTGGCGGTGGTAAAGCCGGGCATAAAAATGAGATTGGCGGCCTCAGCGTCGCCCATTTGGGCATCGGGGGTCAGCAGGCCTTGCTCAATGGCTTTGGCACGGATGCGCGCTAAATTCAGCCCGGCTCCATCGTCGCGAAACTCCACCGATACATCATTGCCTTCATGGTGCAAATCGACCGTGATGGTCCCTATGGGTGGTTTGCCCGCAGCGGAGCGCTGCTCGGGACTTTCAATACCGTGGGCCACACAATTGCGCAGCAAATGCTCAAACGCAGGTGTCATTCGGTCAAGAACGCCCCGGTCCATCTCGATAGAGCCACCGGTGATATCGAGCTTGATTTGTTTGCCAGTCTCTTTAGACGATTGGCGTACCACAGCGTAGAGACGTTCGGAGATGGCCTCGAACTCGATCATCCGTGTGCGAAGCAGGTCGCGTTGCAACTCCCGCGCTTGGCGGCCCTGAACGATCAAATCGTCTTCAGCACCTTCCATAGAGCGCTGCAAATTGCGCTGCACGGTGGCGACATCATTGACCGATTCGGCCATCATCCGCGTCAGCTCTTGCACACGTGTAAAGCGGTCAAACTCCAGCGGATCAAAGCCAGCACTGGAGTCTTTGGTCAGCGCCAAACGCGACTGCATTTGCGACTCCGATTGCATTTCGATGTCGCGCAATTGCTGGCGCAGTTTGTCGAGGTTGACCGAAAGATCGGTCAGCGAGCCTTTGAATTGACCCAGCCGTGACTCCAGCCGTGAACGGCTAATCATGACCTCACCGGCTTGATTGACCAAGCGATCGAGCAATTGGGCCCGTACCCGCACCGACTGCTGGGCCGCAGTACGCGTTGGTGCCAGTTGCACGGCACCCAAAGGACGCGCGATGGTGGCTACCGAAGCTGCCCCCGTCGAGGGGGTGTCAGAAGACTCTGTATGGCCCGTGGTGGCAAGCACCGTGACAGCTTGCGCTTCGGGGGGCGCTTGTTCGCTGATGGTGTGCAGGGCATCAAAATTGGCTTGTAAGGCATCGAGTCGGCCTAGCAGGGGTTCGATTTGTGCCGACTCCACTGTGTCTGCGTCAAGCTGCTCAATGGCCGATTCCAGTCGGTGGGCCATCTCGCCCAAACGCATGGCCCCGGCCAGTCGTGAACTGCCTTTGAGTGTGTGCAGTCCCCGCAGAACCTCATTGCGTGCCCCGAGATTGGCAGGTCGTGCTGACCACTGGCGCAAGGAACCCCCCAGATGGGGCAAAAGCTCCTGCGCTTCTTCTTCAAAAATGGGGAAAAGATCGGGGTCGATAACGTCGAGGACATCAATGTCGTCTTCGTCGTCATGTTCCCGAGGGGCGGGGCCCGCAAGCGCTTGTGCTTCTTCTTGTTCGGCCAAGGCGGCCAGAGTTTCTTCTAATGGCGGCGATACGGTGTGAACGACATCGGCCTGAAGAATCTGGCGCAACTTCTCTTGCACCTGTGGATTGGGTTGCCTGAGAATACCGGCGGCAAACTGGTGCAGCAGGCTGCGGATGTCCTCGGCGGCATCCATGAAAACGCGCGCTTGTTCTGGCGCACCTTGGTGCTGTAGTTGCACATGGCACAGGGCATGCTCTAGCAAGCGTGCGGTTTCTGAGAGCGCCATAAACCCCACGGTCGCCGAGCTACCTGCCAGCGTGTGTGCCAGCACTATCGCAGTATCGGGCAGCGGTTCATGCAACTGGGTTGCCCAGTCTTGCAGTGCCGCCACCAGCTTGTGTGACCACCCATCGGCCTCGCTAAGGTACACGTTGTACAGCGGCAGGCCGATGCGTAATGAACCACCGATGACTTTGACGGCATCTTCTTCGGGTGGGCTTGGTATATTTTTCGGCTCTGGCTCTGGCTCTGGCTCTGGCTCTGGCTCTGGCTCTGGCTCTGGCTCTGGCTCTGGCTCTGGCTCTGGCTCTGGCGCAAGTGTTAACGGCGCTGCCTCTAGCGCAAATTCCGATTCGGATTTTTGCTCCAGACGTTCTAGCAGTGCGACAAACTTTGCTTGCACCTGTGGCAACTCCTCGGGCAAGGGCTGAGGTGCTACCTCAGCAAAAGCCGCTAAATCTGCCGCCTTAGGAAGGAGTGCATCTTCCTGAAGCACGAATGGCTGTGCTGTTTCGTGGGGCGAGGCTGGCAGGCTTTGTACATCGGGGGAGAAAGCCTCTAAGTCAAACGAAAATTCAGCCTTATACGCTGGGAGTTCGGGTTCGATCGCCGGTGCTTGCACCTCTTCCACTGTAATTTCTGGCGTAGCAGTGCTGACTGGAGCCTCTACCGAGGTGGGCAGTAAAAATTCTGGTTCGGCGGCAGGCGCTGTTTCGACCTGTGGTGTTTTTGGTGCAGAGGCACTGGGCAAGGGCTGGGCCGTTTGCTCTTGGAGTGTCCACTCCATATCGTCGAGGGCGAATGGGAAATCGCTCTCGGCGATGGGCGCGATGGCCGGTGGCTCGTTAGGGGTGAGGGTCAAAGGCTCCGGAGTTGCTGGCAATCCATCGCGGGGCATGAGTTCCCACTCCGCCATTGGTGCGGGCGCGAGCAGCGGTTCTGGCGGTGCTGCTTCCAACTCAAAAGAAAACGGGGGTGTCTCGGGTGGGGTATCGGGCGGTGTCAATGGCCCCATGGCCTTTTGTTCTGCAGCTATCGCCGATTCCTCCATCGCTGCTGCAAACTCCGAAAAATCAATTTCTTCGGCCATGCATTCAAACGGATCGCTATTGACTTCTGGTACCGTTGTAGAGGCAGCCAGTGGTTCAAGCACATCCGAAGGTGTCAAAGGAAGATCGATAGAGTCAAACTCAAAGTCCGCTGCATCTCTCAATGGCTCCGATACCGCAACGGGCTGGGTTTCTGGGGCTGGATTGACCCATGCCGATGGTGATGCCGTCGCTTCAGGCACCCATAGCTCGGGTGCCGGTACCGGTGCTACAGGTGCAGTGACTTCAGGTGGCAAAGGTGCGGCTGTGGACACGCCTGGCAATGCCAGTGGCACCACCACACCGCCTTCGCGCATGGCATCAGCCGATGCTTGAAATGCCTTCGCCTGCCAGACACTCAAATCACCGCCGTTGGCGATGTCATCTGCCCAGCGCCCAAAACCCACAAGGGCCTCATGGGACAACTGCAATAGCGGGGGGCGCATCGGCTTTTGTTCTGCCAGCCACGCGTTGAGCAGTTGCTCCATAGACCAAGCAGCTTCGCCAAAATCGTTCAACCCGACCATGCGTGAGCTGCCTTTGAGCGTGTGAAACGCACGGCGCAAGGTGGTTTGCTCACTGAGGTTGCCGGGATTTTCTTGCAGCAACTCTATGGCCGCTAAACCATTGCCCACTACTTCCCGGGCTTCTTCGAGAAACACCTCCAGCAATTCATCGTCCACTTCCAGTCGTGGCACCAAGATGGGTTGTTGCCTTGGGGGGGCAACTGCAGCGGCTGGTACCGATGGGGGCGGTTCCTCTATCGCTGGTGGAGCCATTTCAGGCACCGAATCGGTCAATTCGATACTTGGTAAGAGTGGTTCAACCGGTGGTTGGGGTACTTCAGCCAAATCGGCAACGTGCTGTATCGGCGCGGGTACGGGCGTGGTGGCGGTGTGTTCCACAACCGCAGGCAAGGGCTCTAGCGTCAGGGTTGGAAAAGCCTCTGCAACCGCCAAAGGGGGTGCCATTACAGTTGCTGGTGCTGGTGCTGGTGCTGGTGCTGGTGCTGGAGCAGGAGCAGGAGCAGGAGCAGGAGCAGGAGCAGGAGCAGGAGCAGGAGCAGGAGCAGGAGCAGGAGCAGGAGCAGGAGC
>JAIEMS010000002.1 GCA_019751915.1 Burkholderiaceae bacterium | reverse complement strand
TTAGATCCTGAATGCGTGTAGACGGCCACATTTTCATGAAGCTTGTCCATGTAGTCCCAACCACCCTTTTCACCAAATATCTGCAGCCAAGCGGTCACATCCAGAAAACCAGTGCCCGATGAGTTGGGGTTGGGCATGACGATCTTGCCCTTGAACTCGGGGCGCAACAGGTCTTTCCAGCTTTCAATGCGGGGTAGGCCTTGTTTTTGCAGCTCCACTAGGTTGTAGCAAATGGCCGCACCCCACACATTCATGCCGACCCAGGCGGGTGGGCTGGACGCGGCACGAAAGCGCTGATTGAGCGAATTCAGATGCGCTGGGGCATAAGGCTGCAACATGCCTTCTTGCTCAAACACAACCATGCTGGTGGCCGCAACGCCCATGACCATGTCGGCCACGGGCTTGCTTTTTTCGGCCAGCAGCTTGGCGGTGATGATGCCGGTGGAGTCGCGCGTCCATTTGATTTCAATATCGGGATGGGTCTTGTTGAAGGACTCCTGATAAGCCTTCAATTGATCGGTCTCCAAGGCGGTGTACACATTGAGCACCGCCTTCTGGGCCAAGGCCGGCATGATGGCGGCCAAGGACAGACTGGTTACAGCAAGACTGCGAACAAGACGTTTGAACTGCATATGGATTCTCCAAAAAATGGCCGACTGGAACGGTGCACTCGCTTCATTTCAGTGGAATTGACGAACCAACTTCACTGAACTTTGGCAAGTCTAGCGCCGCAATGTGACGGATTGTTGACAATATACAAAGCTATTTCTTGTCCTATACTGAGCCTATCGACAACAAGGAAAAGCCCATGCAACGCATAACATCTACCTCTTCAGGCAGTGTGCTGTCCCTAGTGCAAAGCACATCGCTCACACGTTTGGTGGCCGATTCTGTTGAGGAACTCATCCTCTTGGGCGAACTGGCACCGGGTACCAAACTCAACGAAGTGGCGCTGGCCGAACGCTTTCGCGTCTCGCGCGGTCCCTTGCGTGAAGCCTTTCGGCTGCTCGAGGAGTCTGGGCTGATTTACCAAGAAAAAAACCGGGGGGCTTTTGTACGCGTGGTCGAGTTGAGTGAGGCCGCCGAACTCTACGAAGTACGTGCCGGGCTGGATGCCACGGCTGGCCGCCTGCTGGCAGGGTGTATCAACGCAGAGCAATTGAGGACACTACGGCAGCTCACCGACCAAATGAAATCGGTTGACGATAGGGATGTAGAGCAATTTCACATCCTGAATCTGACCTTTCACGACCACATCATTGCCATGACAGGCAACCGGACACTGATCGACACTTACCGCAAACTGGCCAAGCTTCTGGTGCTGTTTCGCAAACGCAACTTGATGGCACCCATGGCCATTCCGCACTTTGCACAGGAACACAGCACCATTGTGGACATGCTGGAACAGCGTGATGCCCTTGGTTGCGCAGAGGCCCTGTACACCCACGCACAAGGCGGTCGTCAGCGTATGCTGCGTGATGGCGAGTTGGCCGGAGTGGCCCATGGGAACTGAATTTGACCGGGCCGAGGGCGATGTCAATTTGGGCGCACGCCGTCAAGCGTGGCAAGCTGCCCATCTGGACGACACCACCCGCCAGTGGTTGGAAGAAGACCAGCGCTGGTTTCTGCACCAGTCCATGTCAACCCCCTGTCTCAATGCCCTGAGTGGTGCCGAAGGCTCTTGGCTCACGGACGTGGCCGGGCGACGCATTTTGGACTTTCATGGCAACAGCCTGCACCAAATTGGCTACGGCCACCCCAAGGTGGTATCTGTCCTGCGCGAGACGCTGGCGCAGCTTCCCTTTAGTCCGCGCCGCTACACCAACCGGCCCGCCATTGATCTGGCGCGCCGCCTGTGTACGGCGGCACCGATTGAGAACGCAAAATTGCTGTTTTCCCCCGGCGGAACCGCCGCCATCGGCATGGCACTGAAGCTGGCCCGCTTGGTGACGGGACGCTTCAAGACGATATCGATGTGGGACTCTTTTCACGGTGCGTCACTCGATGCTATCTCCATTGGAGGAGAAGCTGTGTTCCGCCGTGGCATTGGTCCCTTACTTCCGGGCGCTGAGCACGTCCCGCCCTGCGATCCGCACCACTGCGTGTTTGGCTGTGCAGGCCAATGCGCCTTGCGCTGCGTGGATTACATCGACTATTGCCTGAAAAAAGAAGGCGATGTGGCGGCCGTGATTGTGGAAACCGTGCGTTGCACCGATGTCCAGATACCGCCCCCGGACTATTACAAACGGCTGCGCCAGATCTGCCACCGCCACGGTGCCTTGCTGATTCTGGATGAAATACCCATCGCATTGGGCCGGACAGGCCATCTGTTTGCGGTGGAGCGCTACGATATTGAACCCGATATGCTGGTTATCGGAAAAGGTCTGGGCGGGGCTAGCATGCCGCTAGCTGCCCTGATTGCGCGCGCCGACTTTGACGTGGGACAGCATATTTCACTTGGACACTACACCCATGAGAAAAACCCGATAGCCTGTGCTACAGGGCTGGCCGTGTTGGACGTGATTGAAGAAGAACAGTTGCTGGCACGCAGCCAGCGGCTGGGCAAGGAGGTGGTGGACCGGCTGCAACAAATGGCCACAACCTTACCCGCCATTGCCCAAGTGCGTGGTGTGGGTCTACTAGTGGGCATCGAACTCTGCAATGTCGGCACCCGTGATGCCGCTGACCTAGCCGAAGCCGTGCTGTACCGTTGCCTCAGTGCGGGTTTGTCCTTCAAAATTGGGCAAAGCAATGTACTGGTTCTGTCGCCACCTTTAAACGTCCAAGAAGACGACCTGTGGTGGGCCATCGACCAAATCGCCAGCGCCCTCCATGCGGAATGTTCGGCCTGATACCTGCACTATGACCTTAACTGGGCACCACAGCATTCCGACCGTGGTGGGGTACCTTCGCACTTGCTTGATGGATTCAATCGGCCCGACTCAACAGGGCTTGACGGCTTTCGTGCGTTTTTTCGTACTGCCGCGCGATATTGCCGCAAACCAAATCGCACAGCGCATACACCGATGGGTCGGCAATACGGTAGTAAACGCTGGTGCCTCGGCTTTCACGCGCCGCCAAGCCTTGCTGGGTGAGCAAGGAAAGGTGGCGTGAGATGTTGGCTGCTGTGCAGCCGCAAAGTTGCGCTAGTTCGCCAACGTTGTGCTCACCTTGGCGCAAAAAATTCAAGATGCGCAGCCGAGTGGGTTCGGCCAGCGTCTGGAAGTAGGTGGCTACCTGCTGTAGCGCTTCAGGAGGGAGGTTTTTCATGGCAAAAACTCTTGGAGAGTAGGTTTTTCATCATACATTGTTTGACTAATTAATTGTTTGGTTAAATAATCAGTAAAGCGTGTTTTGTTCACCCCACAACGCAAGGATTTACAACCATGACCTCTTGGCAAGTTGTTCGGCTTATGGCTGGCACCTTCATTCTTCTTTCGCTCGCCTTGGGCGTTCAAGGTAGCCCTCTTTTTGTCAGCATATGGTGGCTGGCGTTTACAGCGTTTGTGGGGGCTAATTTGTTGCAAAGCGCCCTGACGCGCTGGTGCTTGATGGAAAGCATTTTGCGTAAGTTCGGTGTCAAACCCGGCTGCTGATTGTTGGTGCCCCCAGCCCCAAAGCCCAAGGATTTTTTATGAAAACTGCCCACGACCTCGTTACCGCTGCCAAGATCCGCGTCCAAGAGGTTGCTCTTGAGCAGGCCGATCAAGCTATTCGCAATGCCGATGTGGTGTTAGATGTGCGCGAAGCCGATGAGTTTGCTGCCGGTCATTTGCCCGGTGCTGTTCTGGTGCCGCGCGGTTTGCTGGAGTTTAAGTTCAGTGCAACCCCGGCGCTGGCTTCTCGGGATTTGAAAGTGCTGTTGTACTGCAAAACCAGTGGGCGTGCCGCACTGGCAGCCTGTGCCTTGCAAGAGATGGGGTACTTGAATGTGCAGTCTCTGGCAGGCGGTTTTGATGCTTGGGCTGCAGCAGGTAAACCAGTGGCCAAGCCTGAGCAGCCTTCGTTTGAATAGTTTTCTATCCCTATTCTTCTTACCTTTTCAAGGAAACCCATGAAATTCAATGTCGGAACTATAGATCGCGTGTTGCGCGTTGTGGTCGGGCTGGTGCTGATCGCGTTGGCAGCTACGGGCAATGTCGGTTGGTGGGGTTGGGTCGGTGTTGTGCCGCTGGCAACGGGGCTGTTTCGTTTTTGCCCCGCCTACACCCTGCTCGGTATCAACACTTGTCCGTTGAACAAGCGCTAGTCAGGTTTTTCCTCATTTTGAGATTGAAAGAGCCTCTAGCGCCTGTCTAGTAACACTATATTGCTATCTATTTGGTAGCATCAAGCGCTTGTCGAATCGCAAGCGTTTTCCCCTTGCCCCGAGCAGCCACATCCAGATGGGGCCGTTTCTGCGCTGTGGTGTTGCTCGGTCGTTGTGCTGACGCTGGTTTGATGCCCCTTCAGGCCCAGTTTGTGCAGCAATTGCACATCGGCCTCGACATCGGGGTTTCCTGTAATCAGCAGCTTGTCGCCATAGAAAATCGAATTGGCTCCAGCCAGAAAGCACAGTGCTTGCACCGCTTCGCCCATTTGCTGGCGGCCTGCCGAGAGACGCACCCGTGCCTTGGGCATGGTGATGCGGGCGACGGCGATGACGCGGACAAAATCAAACGGATCAACCGGCTCGCTGTCAGCCAACGGTGTTCCTGGCACCCGCACTAAGCTGTTAATCGGTACCGATTCTGGGTAAGGGTTCAGGTTGGCAAGCTGTGCAATCAGGCCAGCACGGTGAACCGTTGTTTCCCCCATGCCGACAATGCCACCACAGCAGACGCTGATACCGGCTGCGCGGACATTTTGGAGCGTATCGAGCCGATCTTGGTAAGCCCGGGTGCTCACTACATCTTGGTAATACTCTGGGGCAGTGTCTAGGTTGTGGTTGTAATAATCCAGCCCCGCAGCCTTGAGTGCTTGGGCTTGGTGCGATTGGAGCATGCCCAACGTAGCGCAGGTTTGCAGGCCTAAGCCTTTGACCGCCGAGACCAATTTCGACATTTTTTCAATATCGCGGTCTTTCGGGGCACGCCAAGCAGCACCCATGCAAAAGCGGCTGGCCCCAGCATCTTTAGCCGCCTGTGCTGCGCGCACGACTTCATCAACCGCCATCAGTTTTTCAGCTTTGACACCGGTTTCAAATTCTGCCGACTGTGGGCAATAGCCGCAGTTTTCTGGACACCCTCCCGTTTTGACCGACAGCAAGGTTGCCAGCTCGATATCGCCTGCGGGCCAGTTTTGGCGATGTATGGTTTGTGCCTCAAATAGCAAATCCATCAAAGGCAGATCGAGCAATGCTTGAATGGCTTCAACCGTCCATGGGCCTTGTGCTGGTGCCAAAGGCTGGGGACGGTGCAATTGAACGGTTTGGGGTGTGGTCATTGTGTTCATCAAAAAATTCAGGTAACCCATAAAAAACGGCGATGCGGCCACCCCCAACATGGCAAAAATCGCCCCATCTGGTAGCGGTATACACCCATCAGTGTGCGCAGAGGAGCGAGCAGAGGTTATGGGGGATATCAGCCCAGCGCAGCAATGACTTCTTCGGGCGCTTGCACCAGTTCAATCAACACGCCTTCACCCGCAATCGGAAACTGTTCGTTGCTTTTGGGGTGCAAAAAGCAGATGTCGTAACCGGCTGCACCCTTGCGAATGCCACCGGGGGCAAAACGCACGCCTTGGGCCGTGAGCCATTCAACGGCCACGGGCAAGTTGTCAATCCACAGACCGATGTGGTTGAGTGGTGTGGCGTGAACGGCGGGTTTTTTCTCGATGTCCATCGGTTGCATGATGTCCACTTCGACCTTGTAGGCCCCTTGGCCCATGGCCAAAATGTCTTCGTCCACGTTCTCGCGTTCGCTTTGAAATGTGCCGGTTTGTGTCAAGCCAAACATATCGACCCAGAGGGTTTTCATGCGCTGCTTGTCGGTGCCACCAATGGCGATTTGTTGGACACCCAAAACCTTGAATGGGCGGGGTGAGGTAGGGGTAGTGTGTGCCATCGTGTTCTCCAAATGGTGTACGTATCTACTATCTTTTTAGGAGCATCGAATACTTGTGGAGCAAGCGTTAGAGGCCAAAATAGTTCAAATTTTAGGAAAATCCGGATCAAAATGGCTTTGCGGCCACCCGGACACAAGAAAGGGGCATACAGCCCCTTTCTTTGGTCGTTACCAATTTAATTGGTTTATTGGAATTCGATGATGACCTGATCGACACTGAGCGATTCGCCCTTGCCGGCCACAATCTTGCTGACCACGCCATCTTGTGCGGCAAACAGCACGTTTTCCATCTTCATGGCTTCAATCACGGCCAGCTTTTCGCCCGCTTGCACGACTTGGCCGGGTTGCACGGCCACATCGACCAGCAGACCGGGCATGGGCGAGAGCAAGAACTTCGACAAGTCTGGCGGCGCTTTGTAAGGCATCAGTTGGTGCAAGCGTGCGCCCAGCGGCGACAGCACCATGGCTTCGATTTGTGTGCCGTTGTGGGCAATGCGCAGTGCCAGCGGGTTCTTAGCGGTGCCGCGCTCGACTTGGGCGGTAAAGCCCATGCCATTGCATTGGCCTTGAACGCGGATTTGGCCCAGTGTGGCAGTGCTACTGATTTGATAGCTATTATCGCCCACCAGCACTGCGCTGGAGTGTGATTTGTCTTCAAAATCCGAGACTGCGACCTCGTGGTACTGGTTTTTGCCTTCTGCGCCCAGTGTGGCGACGACAAACTTCTCGCCGACCTTGACTTCATGCCCGGCCATTTGGCCGCTGATGCCCGAGGCCCGTGCGCGGTAGCGGCGGTTCATGTAGGCGGCCAATGCCACCAAGAACAACGGATCGGCATGCGGCACGTCGGCAGCGTGGAAGCCGTGGCTGTAGTTTTCGGCAATAAAGCCGGTATTGAATTGGCCCGAGACGAACTTCGGATGGGCCAACAGCGCCGCTTGGAACGGAATATTGCTGCTGATGCCGCGAATGACAAAACCATTCAGCGCAGCGCGCATTTTGGTGATGGCATCGTTGCGATCCGTACCGTGAACGATGAGCTTGGCGATCATCGAGTCGTAGTACATCGGGATTTCGCCGCCTTCATAAACGCCGGTGTCCACCCGCACACCGAGCTTTTTGCTTGGGTCAGCTTGGAACATGCTTTCTTCTGGCGGCTGAAAGCGCACCAAACGGCCTGTGGAAGGCAAGAAGTTGCGGAATGGGTCTTCGGCATTGATACGGCACTCGATGGCCCAACCGTCGCGCTTGACCTCAGCTTGGGTCATGGGCAGCTTTTCGCCCGCTGCCACGCGGATCATCAACTCGACCAAATCCAGACCCGTGATGCATTCCGTGACCGGGTGCTCCACTTGCAGGCGGGTGTTCATTTCAAGGAAATAGAACGACTGGTCTTTACCGACCACAAACTCCACCGTACCCGCCGATTGGTAATTCACCGCCTTGGCCAGTGCCACGGCTTGTTCGCCCATCGCCTTGCGGGTGTCGTCGCTGATGAAGGGGCTGGGAGCCTCTTCAATCACCTTTTGGTGGCGGCGCTGAATCGAGCACTCGCGCTCGTTCAGGTACACCACGTTGCCGTGGGAGTCGCCAATCAGTTGGATTTCGATGTGGCGGGGTTCTTCGACAAACTTTTCGATAAAGACACGGTCGTCGCCAAAGCTGTTGCGTGCTTCGTTTTTGCAACTGGTAAAGCCTTCAAAAGCCTCTTTGTCGTTGTACGCGACGCGCAAGCCCTTACCGCCACCACCTGCCGAGGCTTTAATCATCACCGGGTAGCCAATGCCCTTGGCAATTTCGACCGCCTGCTCGACGGTGTCGATGGCATCGTTGACACCGGGAATGCAGTTCACACCCGCAGCACCAGCGAGTTTTTTCGACTCAATTTTGTCGCCCATGGCGGCAATCGAGTGGTGCTTGGGGCCAATGAAGATGATGCCTTCTTCTTCGACGCGCTTGGCAAAGGCGGAGTTTTCGCTCAAAAAGCCATAACCCGGATGCACGGCTTGAGCGCCGGTTTGTTTGCAGGCGGCAATGATTTTGTCGGCCAGCAAGTAGCTATCGCGGCTGGGCGCAGTACCAATGCGCACGGCTTCATCGGCCAGTTGCACGTGGCGGGCTTCTTTGTCCGCATCAGAGTAAACCGCCACGGTTTGGATGCCCATTTTGCGGGCAGTAGCGATGACGCGGCAGGCAATTTCGCCACGGTTGGCGATCAGGATTTTGGTAAACATGTTCTTGTTCTCCTTGGACTCTTACAGCGGGATGTTGCCGTGCTTGCGCCACGGGTTTTCCAGCTTCTTGTCGCGCAGCATGACCAAGCTGCGGCAGATACGCTTGCGGGTTTCGTGCGGCAAGATCACGTCGTCGATAAAGCCACGGGCACCGGCCACGAAGGGGTTGGCAAAACGGTCTTTGTATTCGGCTTCGCGGGCAGCGAGTTTGACGGGGTCGTTTTTGTCTTCACGGAAGATGATCTCGACCGCGCCTTTAGCGCCCATCACTGCGATTTCTGCGTCGGGCCATGCCAAATTCACGTCGCCGCGCAGGTGCTTGGAGCTCATCACGTCGTAAGCGCCACCGTAGGCCTTGCGGGTGATGATGGTGATCTTGGGCACTGTGCATTCTGCGTAGGCGTAGAGCAACTTCGCGCCGTGCTTGATGATGCCGCCGTACTCTTGGCTGGTGCCGGGCATGAAACCGGGCACATCGACAAAAGTGATGACGGGAATGTTGAACGCATCGCAAAAGCGCACAAAGCGTGCCGCCTTGATGCTGCTCTTGATGTCCAAGCAACCGGCCAGCACCAAGGGCTGGTTGGCGACGATGCCGACCGTTTGGCCTTCCATGCGGCCAAAACCGATGATGATGTTTTTGGCGTAGTCGGGTTGCAGTTCAAAAAAGTCGCCATCGTCCACGGTTTTGACGATCAGCTCTTTCATGTCGTAGGGCTGGTTGGCATTGTCAGGCACCAGCGTATCGAGCGACAAGTCAGCGCGGTCGGCGGGGTCGTTGCTGGGGCGCACCGGGGCTTTTTCGCGGTTCGACAGCGGCAGGTAGTTGTACAGACGGCGCAGCATCAGCAGTGCTTCGACATCGTTGTCAAAGGCCATGTCTGCCACACCGCTCTTGGTGGTGTGGGTCACGGCACCGCCGAGTTCTTCGGCAGTCACGTCTTCGTGCGTCACGGTCTTGACCACTTCGGGGCCAGTGACAAACATATAGCTGCTGTCTTTGACCATGAAGATGAAGTCGGTCATGGCGGGCGAATACACAGCACCACCGGCGCTGGGGCCCATGATCATGCTGATCTGGGGCACCACACCGCTGGCCATGACGTTGCGTTGGAACACGTCGGCATAGCCCCCCAAGGAGGCCACGCCTTCTTGAATCCGGGCACCGCCCGAGTCATTCAAACCAATGACGGGAGCGCCCACCTTCATCGCTTGGTCCATGACCTTGCAGATTTTTTCGGCATGGGCTTCTGACAGCGCACCGCCAAAAACCGTGAAGTCTTGGCTAAAAACAAACACCAAACGGCCATTGATCATGCCGTAGCCCGTGACTACGCCATCGCCGGGGATTTTGTTGTCTTGCATACCGAAGTCAGCGCAGCGGTGCTCGACAAACATGTCCCATTCTTCAAACGTGCCGTCGTCCAGCAGCAGTTCGATGCGCTCGCGCGCGGTGAGCTTGCCTTTGCTGTGCTGTGCGTCGATGCGTTTTTGCCCGCCGCCCAGACGGGCCTGTGCGCGCTTCTTCTCCAGTTGTTCCAGGATGCTTTGCATGGTTCGTCCTCGTTGAATTTGCTATTTGTTTTGCTATTGATTTAATAGCTACTTACGCTTGCTCTACATGGGCTAAGAGCAGATTTCGTGCCGCAGTCGATGCAGCAATGCGCCCCGCCGACACCTCGGCCAGCAAGGCAGGCAAGCGCTCTTGCACCAGTGGATTTTGGTGAAAGGCCTGCTTCAGCCCGGCTTCAATGCGTTGCCACATCCAAGCCAAGCTTTGCTGCTGACGGCGTGCGGCGCGGCGGCCATTGGCCGTTTGCAGCGTGTTGAACTCGGTCACTGCCGCCCAAAAGTCGGCAATGCCGGTACCAGCCAAGGCACTGATCTGCAATACCTTGGGCTGCCAAAAGCTGGCATCGTGGCGCTCGTTGCCTGCACTGCCGTGCAAGCCCAGCAGCCGCAGCGATGAGGTAATTTGCGCTTGCGCACGCGTGGCTGCCAGCGGGTCAATATCGGCTTTGTTGATGACCACCAAGTCAGCAATTTCCATCACGCCTTTTTTGATCGCCTGCAACTCATCGCCCGCATTGGGCAATTGCAGCAGCACGAACATATCGGTCATGCCCCAGACGGTGGTTTCGCTTTGGCCGACACCGACGGTTTCGACGATCACCACGTCGTAACCGGCAGCTTCGCAGACCAGCATGGCCTCGCGGGTTTTTTCGGCCACGCCGCCCAAGGTGCCACTGCTGGGGCTAGGGCGAATGTAGGCTTGCTCGCACACCGAGAGCTGCTCCATGCGCGTTTTGTCGCCCAAAATCGAGCCGCCCGAGACGCTGCTGGAAGGGTCAATCGCCAGCACCGCCACGCGGTGGCCCTGCTGAATCAGGTGCAGGCCCAGTGTTTCAATGAAGGTCGATTTACCGACCCCCGGCACACCGCTGATGCCCAAACGCAAGGCTTTACCAGTGTGTGGCAGCAGCGCCGTGAGCAGCGCATCGCCTTGGGCGCGGTGGTCGGTGCGGGTCGATTCCAGCAGTGTGATCGCTTTGGCCATGGCGCGGCGCTGCTGCAAAGCATTGCCGTGCAATAGCGCGTCGTGCAGCGCTGGCGCTGTCGGTGCAGGGTGCTGCACGGTCAAGCTCAAGCAGAAGCGGCCAAGGCCTTGCGGATTTGTTCCAGCACATCTTTGGCGCTGGCCGGAATGGGGGTGCCGGGGCCATAAATGCCCTTAACGCCCGCTTCGTACAAGTGCTCGTAGTCCTGCGCTGGAATCACACCGCCCACGAAGACGATGATGTCGTCTGCGCCTTGGTCTTTGAGCGATTGGATGATGGCTGGCACCAGCGTTTTATGACCAGCAGCCAGCGTCGAGATGCCCACGGCATGGACGTCGTTTTCGATGGCTTGGCGCGCGCACTCTTCAGGCGTTTGGAACAGCGGCCCCATATCCACGTCAAAGCCCAAGTCGGCAAAGGCCGTTGCCACCACTTTGGCACCCCGGTCGTGACCATCTTGGCCCAGTTTGGCAATCATCACGCGGGGGTGGCGGCCTTCTTTTTCGGCAAACTCGGCAATCTCTTGCTTGAGCTTGTCCCAGCCTTCGGCAGAGTCGTAAGCGGCAGCGTACACACCCGTGACCTTTTGCGTATCGGCGCGGTGGCGGCCAAAAATCTTTTCAAGGGCATCCGAGACTTCGCCCACCGTAGCGCGCAGGCGCACGGCTTGGATGGCCAAATCCAGCAGGTTGCCTTGGCCCGATTCTGCTGCAGAAGTAAGAGCATCTAAGGCTTGCTGCACTTGGGCTGTATCGCGTTTTTCGCGGATATTTTTCAGGCGCTCAATCTGGCCGTCGCGCACCTTGAGGTTGTCAATCTGCAAAATATCGACCGGCGCTTCTTTGGCCAGTTTGTATTTGTTCACGCCCACAATCACATCTTTACCCGAGTCGATGCAGGCTTGCTTTTCAGCTGCTGCCGCTTCGATCTTCAGCTTGGCCCAGCCGCTATCGACGGCTTGCGTCATGCCGCCCATCGCCTCGACTTCTTCGATGATTTTCCACGCAGCATCGGCCATGTCCTGCGTCAGCTTTTCCATCATGTAGCTGCCGGCCCAAGGATCGACCACATTGGTGATGTGTGTTTCTTCTTGGATGATGAGCTGGGTGTTGCGGGCAATGCGCGAGCTGAACTCGGTGGGCAAGGCAATTGCTTCGTCCAGCGCGTTGGTGTGCAAACTTTGGGTGCCGCCAAACACCGCTGCCATCGCCTCGATGGTGGTACGCACGATGTTGTTGTAGGGGTCTTGCTCGGTCAGCGACCAGCCCGAAGTTTGGCAGTGTGTGCGCAGCATCAGGCTCTTGGGATTTTTGGCCCCGGTCGCCTTCATGATGCGGCACCACAGCAAGCGGGCGGCGCGCATTTTGGCAACTTCAAGGTAGAAGTTCATGCCAATGGCCCAGAAGAAGCTCAGACGGCCCGCGAAGGCATCGACATCCATGCCCTTTTCCATCGCCGTTTTCACGTACTCTTTGCCGTCAGCCAGCGTGAAAGCCAGTTCAAGTGCCTGATTAGCCCCGGCTTCTTGCATGTGGTAGCCAGAAATCGAGATCGAGTTGAACTTGGGCATGTGCTGCGCCGTGTACTCGATGATGTCGCCGATGATTTTCATCGACGGCTTGGGCGGGTAGATGTAGGTGTTGCGCACCATGAACTCTTTCAGAATGTCGTTCTGAATCGTTCCAGAGAGCTTGTCTTGGCTCACGCCCTGCTCTTCAGCCGCCACCACATAGCCTGCCAGCACCGGCAACACAGCACCGTTCATGGTCATCGAGACCGACACCTTGTCCAGCGGGATTTGGTCGAACAAGATTTTCATGTCTTCGACCGAATCAATGGCAACACCGGCCTTGCCGACATCGCCCGTGACGCGCGGATGGTCAGAGTCGTAGCCCCGGTGCGTTGCCAAGTCAAACGCTACCGATACGCCCTGACCACCAGCCGCTAGTGCTTTGCGGTAAAAAGCATTGGATTCTTCAGCCGTCGAAAAACCGGCGTATTGGCGAATCGTCCACGGGCGCACCGCGTACATGGTGGCTTGTGGGCCGCGCAAATACGGCTCAAAACCGGGCAGCGTGTTGGTGTAGGGCAGGCCAGCGGTGTCGGCAGCGGTGTACAGCGGCTTGACGACAATGCCGTCGGGCGTTGTCCAGTTCAAGGCTGTCACGTCCCCCTCGGGGGCCGACTTGGCGGCGGCGCGTTGCCAGTCTTCGATAGAAGCGGATTTGAATGTAGGTTCGTTAGGGCTGCTCATGGGCGGTGTGTCTCAATTCGCTAAGAGGAGTTGCTGGCTCGCTCGCAATGCTTCGCAGGCCCGCACGACGAAAGCAAGTGTACCGCATCTGTAATTATTAATTTATAGTTTTTTTCGGTATATTGCGCCTTATGTCCGCAGTTACCCTGACCCCCCGTGCTCTTTACGAAGAAGTTGCAGAGCAAGTGCGCCAGCGCATCTTTCGCCGTGAACTCGAACCAGGGAGCTGGATCGACGAGCTCAAAATTGCCGAAGAATTCGGCATCAGCCGAACCCCCCTGCGCGAGGCACTCAAAGTGCTGGCCGCTGAAGGTTTGGTCACGATGAAAGTGCGCCGGGGTGCTTACGTCACCGAAATGTCAGAAAAAGACCTGCGCGATGTGTACCACCTGCTCAGTTTGCTTGAAAGCGACGCTGCTGGCGTGGTTGCCCGCACTGCTACGGCACAAGAATTACAAGAATTACAAGAATTACACACCGAGCTAGAGGCCGCAGCCACAGAGCGTGAGCAATTTTTTGCGGTCAATGAGCGTTTTCATATGCGGGTGCTGGAGCTATCGGACAACCGCTGGCGCAGCCAGATGGTGGCAGACCTGCGCAAAGTGATGAAGCTCAATCGGCACAATTCTTTGTTCAAACAAGGGCGCATTGAGGACTCTTTAAAAGAGCACCGGGCTATTTTGGCCGCCATGCTGGGCCGCGATGCCGTGGCGACCATCAGCGCGATGCAGGCCCACTTTGCCAGAGGCTTAGAAGCGGCCACCTGACAAAGCCCCAGCGCCCCCCGAGGGTCTTTGCCGGATCAGACCTCTTAAACCTTAAAGTTGGCGATCTCATTGCACAGGGTGTCAGCTTGGTCGCGCAAGGCAGCGGCAGCTGCCGCAGTTTCCTCGACCAGCGAGGCGTTTTGCTGGGTGTTTTTATCCAGCTCGTTGATGGCTTGGCCGACTTGCTCGACGCTGCTGGCTTCTTCTCTGGCTGCCAAGGCAATTTCGTTCAGGTAGGTGTTGATTTGTTTGGCATTGCTGACAACGTCTGTCATGGCCTTGCCCGCCGTCTCCACAATCTGCGTGCCGCTTTCTACCTTCTGAACGCTGTGAGAGATCAAATCTTTGATTTCTTTGGCTGCTGCTGCACTGCGTCCGGCCAGACTGCGCACTTCCGAGGCCACCACGGCAAAACCGCGCCCCTGTTCGCCTGCGCGTGCGGCTTCTACGGCAGCATTGAGCGCCAAAATATTGGTCTGAAACGCAATGCCATCAATGACCCCAATGATGTCGCTGATTTTGGCGGATGAAGCCTGAATATCGCGCATCGTGCTGACTACTTGGGAAATCACGGCACCGCCTTTTTCGGCCACGTCAGAGTTATTGGCCGAGAACTGGGCCGCCATGGCTGCGCGGTCGGCAGTTTCTGACACCGTGGCGGCCATTTCTTCCATTGCTGCTGCTTGCTCCTCGAGTGAGGCTGCGGCCTGCTCGGTGCGGCTGGACAGGTCCATGCTGGCAGCAGAAATGGTGTCGCTGGCCGAATGCAATTCGTTCGATGAATGGGTTACCTTCATAATCAACAAATGCAAAGAATCGTAAGCTTTGCGTAAATCAATAATGACTTGTGCTGGCTCATCGCTGCCCCAAGGCAAGCTCGGTGGTTTGCGCAAATCACCTTCGGCCATCTCTCCAAGATGCAAGCTAATTAACCGCAATCCTCCACGCGTTACCAAAAAAAAACTGTAGAAGAAATAACCAGCCAAAAATAAAGTAATTACTATGCTGACCAACAAAACAAACAATTGTCGGTGCATGCTATCAAGTCGTGATTTTAAAATAGAGTCCAATAAAGGCAATCCTTTATCATAAAAAGACAGTAATTTCGTAACAGCCGACTCGCCGCGCTCATACAACTGCTCAGGTTTGATGCTCTCATTTTCTATAATTTTTTGAATATCATCAACTTCGGTTTGAAATTTTGCCGTATCTGTCAATATAGACAGATCAAGCTGATTGCTTAACGAAGGATTTGCCTTAAAAGATCGTTGCAAATATGCGTTTGAATCTTTTAACCCAATTTGGACACTGTTGCTCCAAACAGCATACCGGCGTGCGTCGTTGGCGCTGAGTTCTTTGCCTGCAATTTGTGACTGTGCGAGGGCGAAAGTGCTCCAGCCCCACAATTGCCCAAGGTCATCTGCTACCTTAGGTAGGGTCAGCACCAAAGTGTTCATGAGGTAAAAACTGTCTAATTCTGGATCGAGCACCAGATTAGAGTTTTCTCCGATTTCCATCATGATGCTAGAAATAGATTCAGTAACAGGACCGAAAACAGTACGTCCGGTACTATCAACCCCATTTTTTGCTGCCGCAGTATTAGCCCATGCTGCCTTGAGTTTCTCAAAACTAGGCCTCATCATTAAAATGTCGCCAGAATCATTCAAGTATTGATCGAATAATTTTAACTTCTGATCGGTGATTTCACGCGCGGCGGTGTACTGTGCGCTACGATCAAGACGGCCCAGTGTAGCCCGCGTTGCATTTCTGGTTTTAATGATTCCGAGGTAAATGGGGTAAAAATTCTTTAACGCTTCTACGCCAGCACGCTCTTTGACATTAAAAGTGATCTGCTCTATTTGATTTGAGGTAAAAAAATAACTACTCAAACCCAATGGAATGAGAAACATCAAGCTAATAAGAAGCGACTTGCTGGCAAACCGCAAATTACGCATCAAACGCACCCCTGGCCCCCAAATGCCGTGGGGATGGAAAATGCTCATCGGGGCTGGTGCGCTAGCTGGGGCTGCTGGGTAGGAAACGGAAGATGACATTAGACAGATAAAAATGAAAGATCAATCCAACTAACAGGCAAACGGCAGCGCGACAGGCATGCCACGCTCTTCTTCACCGAAAATGTAACCAAATACTTTGCTCAGTGGGTCAATCTATTCACGTTTGTCGATAAATACAACACTATGTTTTTGATAGCTACAAATCTTTACTGGATAAGGGCTAGATCCAATTTTGATGAAATAATTTCTCGATATTTCTGATTTTTCTTGCCTGTTACCACTGTGCAACCTTTAGCGTATGTCGGTTGTCTCCATACCGTACACGGCAGTCAGCACTGCATTGCTGCCAGCCGACATCACGCCGCAAGCTAGCTTGACGATGTTGCCCGCATTGGTGGGTGTATTGGCCGATTTGGTCAACCACTCTCGCCTGCACGGGTGTCAAAGTCGCGCATATTCGCGGTTGCACCCACGTAATCGCTGATTGAAACGCTGTAGCCAGTGCTTCACCAGATTTGCCAATCATGCCGTTGCCCACAGCAGACTGGAGAGCGGCGGCCAGATCTTTTGAGCACTGGCAAAACTGGAGTGTCCGGTGCCACCGTCACGGCCTGCCATGCCGACGACATCCCCCCATTTTCAGTAGCCATAGGGGCTGCTGGTGTCATTGCTCCCAGTGATTTCTTCGGTCTCTCTTGGTTGTATTCCCGATGCCAAGCTTCAATGATTACCCGTGCATGCTGCAAGCTGGTGAACCAATGTTCATTCAGGCATTCGCCCCGAAACCGCCCATTGAATGACTCGATGTAGGCGTTCTGGTTGGGCTTGCCGGGTTCGATCAGGAACAACTGGACACCCCGTGCATAAGCCCAGGTCTGCATGGCGCGACTGCAAAACTCTTTCCCGTTATCAGTCCTGATCGCCTTGGACAGACCTCTGCTGCTTGCAAGTTGCTTCAGGATTCGCACCAGTTGGTTTGCCACCCAAGGCACGCTCGCGCACTATCGCCACGGCTTGGGCTAGAAATCCAATGATTTGTTCTTCGGTAAATCTCCTTCTTCCCGCGCCTTTCTTCTGGCTCAACGTACTTTGCAATCCAAATTCTGAGACGAACCCAAAGAAGAAGACATCCGTCCATGACAAGGCATGAATGTTATAAAAATAATGTAATACGTATGATATATTACAAATAAGAAAAATACATCACGATAACAAACCCTTATCGTTACTTAAATGAGAGGAATGCCATGCAATACCCCACCACCCGCGCCATTCAATATGAAGATGTGGCCCATGCCGCAGATGCTTTGCTGCAAGAAGGTCTGCGGCCCACGATTGAGCGCATCCGGATGCGCATCGGGCGTGGCTCGCCCAACACCGTCAGTCCGATGCTGGAACAATGGTTCTCTGGACTAGGGCAGCGCCTGAACAGCACCTTGGGGGTCGAGAAAATCAGTGCGTCTGACAACGACTTGCCCAACTCCGTGCTGCAAGCGGCCACTGCACTTTGGGTGGCAGCACGCCAACAAGCGCAAGAGCAAGCGGACAATGCCTGTGCTGCAACGCGGATGGCATTGGCCGACGAAGCACTGCAACTGCAACAAGCACGGGCCGAACTGCAAGCGCACGAATTGGTTGTGAACGGTCGCTTGCAAGCGATGGAAGAAACCTTGCAACTTTCTACGCAGCAATTGCAAGAAAGCAACGACCGCTGGAAAACAGCCCAGCGGACACTGGCCCAGCGCGATGAAGAAATAGTGGCAAAGCGGGCAGACATCGTGCAACTGACCACGCAACAGAGCACACTGCAGCAGCAATTAACCGCAGCCCAAGCGCAAGCGCAAGAAGAGCGCATCGCCCAAGAAAATCGGCACCGTGCGAACGAGCATCGCTGGATCGAAGAAGTAGATCGGGCCCGCCAAGAATCGAAAAAATGGGTCGCGCAAGCCCAAGATGCGGCCAGAAAAATCGAGAATTTACAAACGGCACTGGAGCAATCACAGGCAACTCAGCAAGCCCATGCACTGGCACAAACACAGCAAATCGAGACCCTGCGGGCAGAATTGGTCAGCGCCCAGCATCAAACGCAAGAAGCGCGGGCATTGGTAGCCCACCTGCAAAACAACGAAAAACCCCGTTGGAGCGGCCACATTGCCCCACGCAGCCCCCGCGTGGTAGCCGTGGTGCGCAAGAAATTAACCAAGCCCCGCTAAAAAAAGAAACCCCCGAAGCCGGTGATCGGCTTCGGGGGTGGGCAGCGATAAACCGAAAAGGTCTATGGAGCTGGCGATTAGCCCATGTGCAGGCCGCCGTTCACCGAGAACTCAGCGCCTGTGGCGTAGCCGCCTTCGTCCGATGCCAGCCATGCAATGATCGAAGCGATCTCGCTGGGCTTGCCCAAACGCTTGACTGGCACGGTGGCGATGATTTTGTCGAGCACATCTTGGCGAATGGCATTGACCATGTCGGTGCCGATGTAGCCGGGGCTGACGGTGTTAACCGTAACGCCCTTGGTCGCCAGCTCTTGCGCCAACGCCATCGAGAAACCGTGCATACCGGCCTTGGCAGCCGAGTAGTTGGTTTGACCAGCTTGACCCTTCACGCCATTGACCGACGAAATGTTGATGATGCGGCCCCAGCCCTTTTCAACCATATCGCCCACCACCTGCTTGGTGACGTTGAACATGCTGTTGAGGTTGGTTTCGATCACGGCATCCCAATCTTCGCGCGTCATCTTCAGGAACATACGGTCTTTGGTGATACCGGCATTGTTCACCAGCACGTCAATCGTGCCGTGCTCTTCCTTGGCCTTGGTGAAGGCTTCGACGGTGGAGTCCCAGCTGCCAACGTTGCCGACCGATGCGTAGAACGTAAAGCCCAACTCGGCTTGCTCGGCCACCCACTTGGCGTGGTCACGCGTAGGGCCGCAGCCGGCAATGACCTTAAAACCTTCGGTGTGCAAGCGTTGGCAAATAGCCGTTCCGATGCCACCCATGCCGCCAGTGACGTACGCTACTTTTTGACTCATTCTTCATTCTCCTTGTTGGTAATTATGTTTTCCAACACTCTAACCAAGATTTGTGACATCACCATCAAGGAAAACGCTGTAGTAGGGTATTTTTTTGCACTTGAACCCAATTTAGGTAGCAATGGCAACATTAGAGGGAGGGTCGGCGAACCTCTTTTTGATGTGCATGACTTGGTCGAGGTTCTCGACAAACAGCCGTGCGAACAGGGGGTCAAAATGCTTGCCTGATTGTTCGGTGATGCATTGGGCCGCAGCCTCGACCGACCAAGACGTTTTGTAGGGTCACTCTGAAGTCAGGGCATCGAACACATCGGCCAGTGCGACGACACGCCCATTCGACCGGAATGTCTTCGCCATGCAAGCCATTGTTGCCAACAGCTTTATGAGTTCGGAGCCATCACCGTCCAGAAACTTGAAACCTGAAGAGGGATGGGTCTTGGTAATGTCGAATTCTTCCGCAGTCAGTGTTCCTGATTTGAGGAGCACTCGATCAGGAGCAGCGATTTTTCAATATCGTGCATTGGGCTGGCAATCAACAGCATTTCGGCCGATCCTGGCGTGAATCTAGCCAATTGGGCCATCAAATAGCTGTAGTTAGTGCAACAACGCTTTTCTCTGACAAGAGTAGGGGTAAGCTACTTCTTCTTATAAACAGTCGCTTTTTGCATAACAAGCTCACTCTTCCATCCGTTGATAGACTCAGAATGACCAATAAAAAGATAGCCGCCACTTTTTAAGTGAGGTAATATATTTGATATCACCCTCATCTTAGTCTCTGCTTCAAAATAAATCATCACATTTCTTAGAAAGATCACATCAAAAAGCCCAACTTTTTGATCAATATTCATCAGATTACACTGAAGGAAATCCACTCTTTTTTTTAATTCTTTCTTAATTAAAAAAGTGCCATCTTCATGGTGAATTCCTTTCAGGCAGTATTTTTTGAGGAGGTGCTTGCTAATTCCTTTTGACCTGTCCATAGAATAATGCCCATGTTTGGCAGCCGCCAAAACCTTTGTGCTGATATCGGTACCCAAAACTTCCCAATTGGTATCGCCCAATGTTTCAGCCAAAGTCATAGCGATGGTGTAGGCTTCTTCTCCACTGGAAGAGGCTGCACTCCAAACCCTAAATCTATCGTAACTGCGCTCCTTGTTCAGGCTTGAACGTGCTACCTCTTGCAGCAGGGTAAAGTGGTCTGACTCTCTAAAAAAGTAGGTTTCATTGGTTGTTAGGAGATCAACAACGGTTTGAAATTCAGATGAATTTTGATGTTTCATGACAAAATCAAAATACTCACCAAATCCACTAAAATTTAGTACTCTTACCCTCTTTGACAACCTCCCCTCAACCAAATCCTTTTTTCCTTCGCCCAGACTTATTCCGGCAACTTCAAAAATTAATTTCTGAAATTTATGGAAATCACTCGTAGAAATTGATATTTTTCTAAAATGATTTGATTCACTCATAAACAGTCACCTGCAAGAAAAATTATGCCGAAAAATTAATTAATAAAAATCGGCACAAAACTTTCTATTTTATTAAAATGCAATAAAATTTGACTCATCTGGCCCGGCAGAGTGGTTACCGACCCGCGCAAAATTTTGTGGCGCATGGACGGGCGCAGAAGATCGGTGTTGTGTACGTGTTTTTCGGCTTACCACTGACGCTATCACAGAGTGGCTATCATTACTGTCTGAATCCACAGTGAAAAATGCCATGATGTCTTGGAGACTAGAGGCCTGAGAAGACATCTCTTCTGCCGTGGCCGCAAGCTGTTCTGAGGCACTGGCATTTTGCTGGGTAATCTGACTCAACTGATTCATTGCAGTGTTAATTTGATTAACACCAATCGTTTGTTCTTGGGATGCCGCTGTAATTTCTTGGACGACATCGGCAGTCTTTCGGGTGGCTGGCACAATTTCATCGAGTAATTTACCGGCTTTCTCTGCCATACTGACGCTATTAACCGCCAGTTGACCAATCTCTTGGGCTGCGACTTGCGATCTTTCGGCAAGCTTTCTAACCTCAGCAGCAACCACAGCAAAGCCCTTGCCATGCTCACCGGCACGAGCTGCCTCAATCGCAGCATTCAATGCCAAAAGATTCGTCTGATAGGCAATATCATCAATAATGCTAATTCTCTTGGCAATTTGCTTCATTGCCAAAACGGTCTCAATCACGGCCTGCCCACCTTCAGCGGCTTTGCTACTACCTTGCGATGACATTCCTTCCGCAACTTTGGCATTTTCTGTATTTTGCTGAATAGACGATGCCATTTGATTGATAGAAGCCGAAGTTTCTTCTACCGAAGCAGCTTGCTCACTCGATGCCTGTGAAAGTGATTGTGATGTAGAAGATACTTGGGATGTAGCAGAAGTGAGCGTTTCTGCAGTGTTATTGACCTCAATGATGGTTTCTGCCAGTTTATCTACTGTATTGTTGAGGGTGTCTTTAAAATTTTTAATCTCGCCTTTGTAGTCACCTTTAACTTTTTTAGTTAAATTACCTTTTTCCATCTCCAAGAGAACGCTAATCGCTTCATCAATAGGATCAACGATTCCATCCACTGTTGTATTGATACCAATCACAAGATTTTTAAAGTCACCTTTGTGCTTTGATGGATCTGCACGCAAATGCAATTTGCCATCCGATCCAGCTTGAATAAGAGTATCGATTTCACCGAGCACATTTTTAATGGCGATGGTCATTTGACCCATCGCTGCCATCAAGCTTGTGGTATCACCAGACTTGACATTGATCTTACTACTGAAATCACCTTCAGAAATCTTCTTGGCAAGATCAGCAGCCTCATCAGGTTCACAACCCAATTGCTTTGAAAAAGAGCGTGAAACTGTATACCCAACTCCAATCACAGTCACCATGGTGATAGCGGCAACAACCAATGCAAGCAACAGGGCATTGTTTTTAATTGCAAGCGCATCATCTGCGCCTTTTTTACCTAATTGGTAATTGTATTCAAAATGCTTAACAATAACATCGTCCAACTTTGCGGTAATAGCATTTGTTTCACGCATTAAAGCCCGAATTTTCTCCATTCCGACCTCCCCATTGCCTGCCTCTTTAATGACAGCTGACAGAATAATTTCGTATTCAGAAAACAGCTTCTTTTCTTGATTAAAAAGTTCGATGTCTTTTTCGTCAGCAAGCAGATCTTCATAAGTCTTGATCGCTTTCAAAACATCACCAGAAAATTTCTTTATTAAATTATTCGCTTCAACTACATCAGCATCACTTTTTGCTAGCAAAAGATTTCTTGCCTGAACTCTAATAGATAAAAAACTTTTTTGCAAATTGTTAAGAGCAATCAATGATGGCACTGTGTTGACATTTGCAAAATTTGTCGCATCAAATATCGACCTCATATCCCTCTGAGCAAGTCCAGTAATTAGCATTATTCCTAATAATGCCGACAAAGCCAAAAATGCTATTTTTTTAGCGACAGTTATCTTCATTTTATTTACCTTTTATTGTTAAGATTAATGAAAAACACATCCATTGACAATGCGCATCACCAAGCTAGGAACATCTATAATCAAGGCAACGCGCCCTGTACCAAGTATAGTGAATCCACTAAGCCCCTTTAAACCATTGAAGACTTTACCAAGCGGCCTAATCACGGTCTGATACTCTCCTTGAAGCTCATCCACAACAAGGCCAACTCGATTTCCTGCAAAATTTACAATAACAACATTATCTCTTTGAGTAGGCTGAAGCAAGAAAGCAAACTCTGGATCTATATTTAATTCAGGGTCGAATTCAAATTCTTTGATGGGCCGATCTGGAACATTGAATATGTCTTTAAGCCGGATAAATGGAAGCACCTTTCCTCTTAAATTGATATGGTCTCTGCCTTGTGATTCATCGATTTCGTGCTGTGTTAATTGCACACACTCTTCGACCATATCGAGAGGAACAACAAAAGCAGAATCTCCAACCCCAACTAAAAAACCATCAATAATTGCCAATGTTAATGGTAATCTGATACGCATGGATGTACCTACAGTTTCAGTGCTTTCGATCTCGATGGTTCCGCGCAGTGCGCTGATGTTGCGACGAACCACATCCATGCCGACACCACGACCAGACAGGTTGTTTACTTTTTCTGAAGTAGAAAAACCAGGTTCGAATATTAAGTTTTGGATTTCATTATCATTCAGCGTTTGATCGGGTTTTATTAAGCCACGCTCTATCGCTTTGGCAAGAATTCGCTTCTTATTCAGACCGCCGCCATCATCAGAGACCTCAATCACAATGCTGCCACACTCATGGTATGCATTCAATGAAAGTGTGCCTTGAGATGGCTTTCCATTGGCTGCTCTGACTTCAGCAGATTCAATTCCGTGGTCGATTGAATTTCGAATTAAATGCAATAATGGATCACCAATTTTTTCAATGATATTTTTATCTAACTCAGTTTCAGAACCGCTTATTATTAAATTAATATCTTTGCCGGTTTCTTTGGAAACATCGTGTACGACACGTTGAAATTTGTTAAAAGTGGCACCTATTTGAACCATTCGCAACTGTAATGCCGAGTCACGGATACTCTCTACCAAACGGGCCATGACTGAGGCCGATTCCAGAAGCTCTGGCACTCCGCTTTTTAATGCAGAAATGCTCAGACTTGAGCTTGCTGTAATAAGCTCGCCAATCAGATTAATGTGGCTATCAAGATTCGCTGAATTAACACGAATGAGAGAATAGTCGTTTGATTTTGATTCTTTCTTTTCTTTTGTCTCTGGTATTTTTTCATCAGGGCGATTGGCAGCAACGCTTGTTTCTGATTTTGGTACTGGTGTTGCTTCTTGAATATTTTTTTCTAACTTCTCATCAAAAACCAATTCCAACTCTTCTGGGGTGAGTGTGCCACAGCGAACGAGATTTTCACTAACATCAATTGGGCTTGGTGAATTTTGAATGAGCTTTAAATATTCTCTGCGGCTGCTTTTTGGCGGTATTATATTGATAATTGCATCATCACGAACAAATTCAAAAGCGCCTTCAATGGTGTTTTTATCTGCTTCAGTTTGATAGCTTATTTCAAAAGCAAGATAACAATCTTCAGGGTCTAAATTTTCACCTTCTGGAATATTTTTCGTTAAAGTTACGATGCGTACGATACGCCCCATCGTAGCCAAATAACGAATAAATGATGCAGGATCCATGCCATTGCGAAGGACCTCTCGACCAAAATGCAGGGATAGATGCCAGTTTTCTGTAGCAACGCTGTGAGAAGGATTTTCGATCTCACAAATTTCAAATTTTTCAGCGCTTTTATGGGAGCCAATTTCCATTTTGGAAATCAATTCCTTGCTTCGCTCTGCGACTTGTGGCGGCACATCTTGACCTTGATCGATAAAATCAATCAAGGTGCTCGCGTGGTCACAAAATGCAAGCAATAAAATTACCAATTCACCCGTGATTGGTAATTTACCTGCCCGCACTTGGTCTAGGATATTTTCGGCATTATGGGTAAACTCAACCAAATGATCGAGTCCAAAAAGCCCTGCCGATCCTTTGATAGTGTGGGCTGCACGAAAAATAGCATTGATCAGATCAGGATCGTTGGGCGATTGCTCGACCTTGAGCAAGGCAGCTTCCATCTCCCCCAGAAGCTCACGACTTTCTGTAACAAATATCTTCAGTGCATCGTCTAAATTCATGCCAATCACCTCATCTTTGGGTGCTATTCATAATAGGCTTGGAAAAATAATCAACCAAATCACAGAGTGCTAATAAATCAAGCACTGTGGCACTGCAAGGTTCAAATCGAATATACTTCCCACGGCGCTCTGCTTCGCGTTTGGTCATCACCATGAGCTGCAAACCGGCGGAATCAAATTCCGTGACCTCAGAAAGGTCAATCTTTATTTCGGGTGTTTCGGAACGAATTACTGCATCCAGAAGGTATTGCTTGAGTTCCTGTGCCGTCAAAATGCTGAATTCGCCGCTAATGCGCAATGCTGATTCAGTGTGCTCGACCATGAACTTACCTCTAAGAGAATGAGAGAAAGAGGGGTCTGAAACCACCGTCAGGGTCTGGATTGCATAGAAATCCAGAGGCTCTACATCGTAACGCTATGTGAACGCCCCAACCACCGTAAATTGTCACAATCAAATGATTTTCCTGTGAGCCTCTGCAACGCCGATGCGTTGGGGTGCAGGCCGTATAGCTGCGGGCATCGCCCATAATGATGCCCCATGAATCCCTTGCTCTCTCTTTTGCAACCGTACCCGTTTGAGCGTTTGCGACAGCTTTTTTCGGGTGTCCATCTTCCCGCCGATTACAGTCCTATCAGCCTCGGTATGGGCGAACCGCGCCACGCTACGCCGCCCTTTATTAAAGAGGCCTTGGTCGAAGGCTTGGGCGGACTTGCCAGTTATCCCGTCACTGCCGGTGAACCGCGCCTGCGCGACGCTTTTACGGGCTGGATGGCGCGCCGCTACGGTTTGGCACTGAACCCCGCCACACAGGTGTTGCCGGTCAATGGCTCGCGCGAGGCGCTGTTTGCTTTTGCCCAGACCATCATCGACCCCACGCGCGAAGCTCCCGTGGTGGTCTGCCCCAATCCGTTTTACCAAATCTACGAAGGCGCGGCCTTGCTTTCGGGGGCGGCGCCGTATTACGCTCCCAGCGATCCAACACGCAATTTCGCCGTCGATTGGGACAGTGTGCCCGAGTCTGTGTGGCAGCGCACGCAATTGTTGTTTGTCTGCTCGCCGGGCAATCCGACCGGCGCGGTGATGCCGCTGTCGGAGTGGGAAAAGTTGTTTGCGCTGTCCGACCGCCACGGTTTTGTGATTGCCTCGGACGAGTGCTACAGCGAGATTTATTTTCGCGATACGCCCCCGCTGGGTGGCTTAGAAGCTGCCGCCCAACTGGGCCGCAGCGATTTCAAAAATTTGGTGTCTTTCACCAGCCTGTCCAAACGCAGCAACGTACCCGGCCTGCGCAGTGGTTTTGTCGCTGGCGATGCGGCGCTGCTCAAGGCCTTTTTGCTCTACCGCACTTACCACGGCAGCGCGATGGGTTTGGCCGTACAAGCGGCCAGCATTGCCGCGTGGGGCGATGAGCAGCACGTCATTGACAACCGCGCCCAGTACCGGCAAAAGTTTGCCGAGGTGACACCGCTGCTGGCCAGTGTGATGGAGGTGGCTTTGCCCGATGCGGGCTTTTACCTGTGGGCCAAAGTGCCTGAACATTTGGGCATGAGCGACACCGAGTTCGCACGCAACTTGCTGGCTCAATACAATGTCACGGTTCTGCCGGGCAGCTACCTCGCCCGCGAAGCCCACGGTTTTAACCCCGGTGCGCAGCGCATACGCATGGCTTTGGTGGCAGAAACCGCCGAATGCCTTGAAGCTGCCCAGCGCATCGTGCAATTCATCCAGTCTCCCACCCCCTGAATTTTCTTGATTTCATGACCCAACAACTGCAAAGCACTATCGAATCCGCGTGGGACAACCGCGCCAACCTGTCGCCCGCCTCGGCTCCGGCTGAAGTGCGCGAGGCCGTCGATCATGTGATCTCTGAACTCAACAACGGCACCCTGCGCGTTGCCACCCGCCAGAGCGTGGGCCAATGGACGGTGCACCAGTGGATCAAAAAAGCGGTGCTGTTGTCGTTCCGCCTGAAAGACAACGAACTCATCCAGTCGGGTGATTTGGGCTTTTACGACAAGGTTCCGACCAAGTTTGCCCACCTTTCGGCCCAAGAAATGGCCGCCACGGGTGTGCGCGTCGTTCCTCCTGCCGTGGCCCGGCGTGGCAGCTTTATTGCCAAGGGTGCCATTTTGATGCCCTCTTACGTCAACATTGGCGCTTACGTCGATGAGGGCACGATGGTCGATACATGGGCCACCGTCGGTTCGTGCGCCCAAGTGGGTAAAAACGTGCATTTGTCCGGTGGTGTCGGCTTGGGTGGTGTGCTCGAGCCGCTGCAAGCAGGCCCGACCATCATTGAAGACAACTGCTTCATCGGCGCGCGCTCTGAAGTCGTCGAGGGTGTGATCGTTGAAGAAAACTCGGTCATCAGCATGGGCGTTTATATCGGCCAGAGCACCCCGATTTACGACCGCGCGACCGGCGAGATCACCTATGGCCGCATTCCCGCAGGTTCGGTGGTCATCAGCGGCAGTTTGCCCAAAGACAATGGCCGCTACAACCTGTACGCTGCCGTCATCGTCAAGCGCGTCGATGCCCAAACGCGCGCCAAGACCAGCCTGAACGACCTGCTGCGCGACTAAGCCAGCGCAGGCGCAGACAGCATGAGTACGATGGAGCGCATTCTGCGCCTGATGGCCGAAAAAAAGGCCTCGGACGTTTATTTGTCGGCCAACGCACCGGCACTCATCAAAATTGATGGTGTCTGTGTGCCGATCAACAACCAAATCCTCCCGCCCGACGCGCCGCGCAGCCTGTTGTCGGAGATTGTTGAGGCCAAGCGCATCGAGGAGCTGGAAGAAACCGGCGAGTTGAACATGGGCGTGCCGCTGTCGGGTGTGGGGCGCTTTCGTGTCAGCGCCATGCGCCAACGCGGCAGTTATGCGGTGGTGATTCGCTTTATCAGCCAGCAAATCCCGAATCTCGATGATTTGGAATTGCCCTCGGTGTTGGGCGATTTGATTATGGAAAAGCGCGGGCTGGTGTTGGTGGTCGGTGCCACCGGCTCGGGCAAAAGCACCACGCTGGCAGCGATGATTGACCGGCGCAACAGCCTGACCACCGGCCACATCTTGACCATCGAAGACCCGGTGGAATTTCAGTTTCGCAATAAAAAATCCATCGTCAACCAGCGCGAAGTCGGCAGCGACACCCAATCGATGCAGGTGGCCCTGAAAAACGCCCTGCGCCAAGCCCCTGACGTGATTTTGATTGGCGAAATCCGCGACCGCGAAGCCATGTCTGCGGCCATTGCCTATGCCCAATCGGGCCATTTGTGCTTGGCAACGCTGCACGGCAACAACAGTTACCACGCGCTGAACCGCATTTTGAGCTTTTACCCGGTTGAGGTGCGCGCCACCATGTTGAGCGATTTGGCTTCGGCGCTCAAGGCGGTGATTACCCAGCGGCTGGTGCGAACCTCCACGGGGTCGCGGGTGGCGGCGGTGGAAGTGATGCTCAACACCAAGTTGGTGTCGGAGCTGATCGAAAAGGCCGATTTTTCGGGTGTCAAAGAGGCGATGGAAAAGTCCATGGCCGAAGGCTCACAAACTTTTGAAGAGGATTTGGCCCGCCTGATCCTCGAAAATCGCATCGACCGCAAAGAAGGCTTGGCCTACGCAGACTCACCCACCAACCTGATGTGGCGGCTGCAAAACGACTTTTCTATTGCAGCCAATGCTGCCAAAAAAGACGCTCAAGATGGCTCGGAGCAGGACGACCTGCCCTCCTTCACCGAAATTATTCTGGATGTCACACCGGGCACTTGACCGGCTTGGCATTCTTTCCTCTTTTTATCCATGTCCCTGACCCTGACCCTGGCCGAGCAGCTGATCTCGCGCCCCTCCGTCACGCCCGACGACGCTGGCTGCTTGCCGCTGCTGACCGAACGCTTGCTGCCACAGGGCTTTGTTTGCGAAGCCTTCGATAGTGGCCCAGCGGAGTTTCGTGTGCACAATTTATGGGCAAAACGCTCGGTAGCCCAAGCGCAGCCAGCACCAGATGCTATCAAAACAATAGTATTTGCCGGACATACCGATGTGGTGCCGACCGGCCCGTTGGCGCAGTGGAAGAGTGCCCCCTTCACCCCCACGCAGCGCGAGGGCAAACTGTATGGTCGGGGCGCTAGCGACATGAAAACCTCCATCGCTGCGTTTGTGGTGGCGGTCGAAGAATTTTTGGCCGCCACGCCCGCGCCGCTGCTGAACATCGCTCTTTTGCTGACCAGCGACGAAGAAGGCCCCTCGGTCGATGGCACCAAGGTGGTGGTCGAGCGGCTGAAGGCGCGGGGCGAGCGGCTCGATTACTGCATCGTTGGCGAGCCTACCGCCGTCAAACGCACCGGCGACATGATTAAAAATGGCCGTCGGGGCACTTTGAGCGGCAAATTAACGGTGCGCGGCATTCAGGGCCACATCGCCTACCCGCATTTAGCACGCAACCCGATCCACGAAGCTGTGCCCGCCCTGACCGAATTGGCCGCCACGCGCTGGGATGAGGGCAATGCCTTTTTTCAGCCGACCAGCTGGCAAATGAGCAATATCCACGGTGGCACGGGCGCGAGCAACATCATCCCCGGGGCGGTGGTGATTGACTTCAATTTCCGTTTTTGCACCGAATCGACCGCCGAGGGCCTGAAAAAGCGCGTTCACGCCGTTCTCGACCGCCACGACCTCGAATACGAACTGCAATGGACGCTGGGCGGTCAGCCCTTTTTGACCACGCCCGGCGAGTTGGTGCTGGCAGTGCAGCAAGCCATTGCTGCCGAGACCGGGTTGACTACCGAGTTGTCCACCACCGGCGGCACCAGCGATGGCCGTTTTATTGCCACGATCTGCCCGCAGGTGGTGGAAGTCGGCCCGCCCAACGCCAGCATCCACAAAATCGACGAGCACATTGCCATTGCCGACATCGAGCCGCTGAAAAACATCTACCGGCGCACCCTCGAAAACTTGCAACAGCAAGCGGTGCTAGCGGTTGCCGCCGTGGAATCCGCAGCATGAGCGCCCTCCTCCCCACCGGCCTGCCCGCACTGGCAGGCGACACCATTGGCGCACTGGTCGAATCGGGCGCACAGCGGCTGCAAGCTGCGGGCGTTGCTTTTGGGCACGGCACCACCAACGCCCACGACGAGGCCACGTGGCTGGTACTGTGGCGCTTGGGCCTGCCGCTGGACACCCCTTTAGGCCCCGACGAGCCGGATTCACAACAAAATCAACCTGTAGCCCCTGACCAGCAAGCATTGGTTGCTATACTTTTTGATAAACGCATTGCCAGCCGCAAGCCCGCCGCCTACCTGACGCGCGAGGCTTGGTTGCAAGGCGTGGCGTTTTATGTCGATGAACGCGCCATCGTGCCGCGCAGCTTCATTGCCGAATTGATTGCCGATGGCGGCTTTGACGACTGGTTGGGCGAACACACCCAGCAGGTGCTTGACCTGTGCACCGGCAACGGCAGTTTGGCCGTGTTGGCGGCAATGGCTTGGCCCGATGTGCAAGTGACGGGAGCCGACATCTCGCCCGACGCTTTGGCCGTGGCCCGCATCAACGTTGAAAAGCACCAGCTGCAAGCGCGCATCCAACTGCAAATTTCTGACGGTTTGGCCGATCTGCCCGGCCCGTGGGATTTGATTGTGTGCAACCCGCCCTACGTCAACAGCGACAGCATGTCCAAGCTGCCCGCCGAGTACCGCGCCGAACCCGCGCTGGCGCTGGCCGGGGGCAGCGATGGCATGGACTTTATTCGGCAACTTTTCAAAGACGCGCCCTCGCGCATGACCGAACACGCCGTGCTGGTGCTCGAAATCGGCAACGAACGCGATTATTTCGAGGCCGCCTTTGCCCATTTGCCAGTTTTCTGGCTCGATACCAGCGCCGGTGAAGACCAGGTTTTACTGGTCACGCGCCAAGCCCTTCTCCGTTTTTCTCCGTCCTGAATGATTACTCTTAAAAATGTCACCTTGCGCCGCAACGTCAAGGTGCTGCTCAACAGCGTCAACGCCACCATCAACCCCGGAGAAAACGTCGGACTGGTCGGGCGCAACGGCGCAGGCAAATCCAGCCTGTTTGCCCTGCTCAACGGCACTTTGCACGAAGACGGCGGCGACTTTTACATCCCCACCCAGTGGCGCATGGCGCAAGTCGCGCAAAACATGCCCGAAACCGACGAGCCAGCCACCGATTTTGTCGTCGCCGGTGACACCCGCCTGACCGACCTGAACGCGCAACTGGCCAAAGCCGAGGCCGAAGACGACGGCATGGCGATTGCCCACGCCTACACCGACTTGGCCGACGCGGGCGCACACGACGCTGTACCGCGCGCGCAGGCGCTGATTTTGGGGTTGGGCTTTAAGGTGTCGGAACTCGACAAGCCGGTCAACAGCTTCTCGGGTGGCTGGCGGATGCGCTTGCAACTGGCCCGCGCGCTGATGTGTCCGTCCGATTTGCTGCTGCTCGATGAGCCGACCAACCACTTGGACTTGGATGCACTGGTCTGGCTGGAAGCGTGGCTCAAGCGCTACGAGGGCACCATGATCGTCATCAGCCACGACCGCGAGTTTCTCGATGCCGTGACCAACGTGACGATGCACATCGACAACGCCCAACTGACGCGCTACGGCGGCAACTACAGCAAGTTTGAAGACCTGCGCGCCCAGCAGCTCGAATTGCAACAGGCCAGCTTCTCCAAGCAACAAGACAAAATCGCCCACCTGCAAAAGTTCATCGACCGCTTCAAGGCCAAGGCCAGCAAAGCCAAACAAGCGCAAAGCCGGGTCAAAGCGCTGGAGCGGATGGAAAAAATCGCCCCGGTGCTGGCCGATGCCGACTTCACCTTCGAGTTCAAAGAGCCACTCAATCTGCCCAACCCGATGCTGGCGATCAGCGATGCCGCTTTTGGCTACCGCGCCGAAGATGGCAGCGAAACCGCCATCTTGCACAACGTCAGCCGCAGCGTGCTGGCGGGCCAACGCATCGGCATTTTGGGGGCCAATGGTCAGGGTAAATCAACGCTGGTCAAAACCATTGCCCGCACCATGGCACCGCTGGCAGGCACCGTGACTGAAGGCAAGGGTTTGTCGATTGGTTACTTTGCCCAACAAGAACTCGACGTGCTGCGCCCGAGCGAAAACCCGCTCGAACACATGGTTCGCCTTGCCAAGGAACTCGGCCCGAGCAGCCGCGAGTCGGGCCGTGAACAAGATTTGCGCAGCTTTTTGGGCACCTTCAACTTCACCGGCGACATGGTGAAACAAAGCGTTGGCAGCATGAGCGGTGGCGAAAAAGCCCGTTTGGTGCTGGCGATGATCGTTTGGCAACGCCCCAACCTGCTGCTGCTCGATGAGCCAACCAACCACCTCGATTTAGCTACCCGCGAGGCGCTGTCGATGGCGCTGAACGAGTTTGAAGGCACCGTGATGCTGGTCAGCCACGACCGTGCCTTGCTGCGTGCTGTCTGTGACGAGTTCTGGATGGTGGGTCGGGGCGCTGTCGGGCCGTTTGATGGCGATTTGGACGACTACCAACGCTACCTGCTCGACGAAGCCAAACGCCAGCGCGAGCTGGCAAAAACCGAGGCCGCCGCCGACAGCGCGGCCCTCAAAGCAGCTGCAGCCGCAGCGCCTGCCCCCGTGCCGGTGGCCGAAAAAACAGCTCCTATTTTAGTAGCAGACAATCCAGCCACGGCAAGCGCTAACAGCCAAAATGATCCACAAAAGCCCGTGGATGCCCGTGACCAGCGCAAACAAGATGCCCAAGCGCGCCAACAACTGGCACAAAAGCTGCGTCCCCTGAAAAAGGAACTGGAACAAATCGACCAGCGCATGGCCGTCCTGACCGCCGAGCGCAGCGCACTCGAACAGCGCCTGACCCAGCCGCTGCCTCCAGCAGAAATTGCCGACTGTGGCCGCCGCCTAAAAGTTTGTAACGATGAAACCGCAGCGCTAGAGGAGCGTTGGCTGGAGTTGTCTGAACAAATCGAGGCCCAAACCACCGCTTAAAAATATTTTTGGGTCATTTTTCAGGAGGCTTTTGGGCCTCCAGTGCTTGCCGGCAGGGCGTTAACTGCTATGAACAAAGGAGCAAAAGAAACCCCTTTTGTTTTTTTTGTGAAATTGTTGTCAACGCCGCACCAGAGGGGTTCGTTGTGGTTACATCTGAGACAACTTTTGGACACCATCATGAAAACGATCACACAAACCGCTCTGTCCGCCTGGCCTGAAGACGAACGTGACCGCAAGCGCGCTCCGGCCCGCTTCTAAAAAATTTTCTGCTGCTTGCACCACACAACACAGTTCAAGCCATGCGATTTTTGCACACCATGCTGCGCGTTGGCAACCTGCAACGCTCGGTTGATTTTTACACCCAAGTGCTGGGTATGGCGCTGCTTCGCACCTCGGAAAACCCCGAATACCAGTATTCGCTGGCATTCTTGGGCTTTGAGGGCGGCAACCCCGGTCAGGCCGAGTTGGAACTAACCTACAACTGGGGCACCGAGCACTACGATCTGGGCAATGCCTACGGCCACATCGCCTTGGCCGTACCCGATGCCTACGCCGCCTGCGAAAAAATCAAGGCCGCCGGTGGCAACGTAACCCGCGAGGCCGGCCCGGTCAAAGGTGGCAGCACCGTCATTGCCTTTGTCACCGACCCTGACGGCTACAAGATCGAACTGATTGAACGCCCCGACACGGCGGCTGGTGCTGGTTTGCGCTGAAATATTTTTTGCTGATTTCACAGCGCCCAGAACTTGCCATGCAAGCTCTGGGCGTTTTTTTATGCCCGCAATTCGAGCAGCAAGTCCTTGGCTTGAATCACCTCTCCCGAGCGCACATGCACGGCATGCACGGTGGCATCGCGCTCGGCGCAGAGCATGGTTTCCATTTTCATGGCCTCCATGGACAACAGCGGATCGCCCTTTTTCACGCTCTGGCCTGCCGTTACCGCCACCGTTACCACCATGCCGGGCATGGGGGCACCGACGTGGTTCGGATCACCCTCTTGGGCCTTGGGTTTGGCATGGCCGGTACCCACCAAGCCCGCTTTGGGCACGCGCACCGTGCGCGGCTGACCGTTCAGCTCAAAAAACACCTTGATCTTGCCCTCTTCATCGACCGTGTCCGAGCGCCCAGTCTGGCGCACCACCAGCGTTTTACCTTGGTCGATATCGATGGCAATTTCTTCACGATCGAGCAGACCGTAGAAAAATGGCGAAGTCGGCAACAACGAAACGTCACTGAACTCGCGCCGGTGCTGGGCATAGTCCTTGAACACCTTGGGGTACATCAGGTACGAGGCCAAATCGGTATCGCTGACTTTGCGGCCAATGGCGTTTTCAGCTTCTAGCCGCTTGGACTCCAAATCGACTGGCGGCAAATAGTCACCGGCCCGGCCTTGCATCGGCGCTTGTCCGCGCAGTACCTTTTGCTCAAGCGCTTTCGGAAAACCATCGGGCGGAAAACCCAGTTCGCCCTTGAACAACGACACCACCGACTCTGGGAACGCCACCTCACGCGCCGGGTTACTTACCTCTTGCGGTTTCAGGTCGTTGGCTACCATGAACAAGGCCATATCACCCACGACCTTGGAAGTGGGCGTGACTTTAACGATGTCGCCAAACAGCACATTGACATCGGCATACGCCTTAGAAACCTCCGGCCAACGGTGCGCCAAACCCATAGCACGGGCTTGTTCGCGCAGATTGGTGTATTGACCGCCGGGCATCTCGTGGTTGTAAACATCCGAGGTGCCTGCACGCATATCGGCTTCAAACGGCACATAGGCCCGGCGCACGCCCTCCCAGTAGTGTGACAGCGACTGCATGGCCGCCAAATCCAAACCGGGATCGCGTGCCGAACCCGACAGGGCCGCTGCAATCGAACCCAAATTAGGTTGCGAGGTCAGCCCGCTCATGGCATCAAGTGCACCATCAACGGCATCACACCCGGCATCAATCGCCGCCAACACCGAAGCGGCCGAAATGCCGCTGGTATCGTGGGTATGAAAGTGGATCGGTAAGCCCACCTCTTGCTTGAGCACCCGCACCAGCTCGTGGGCGGCACGCGGTTTGCAAACACCGGCCATGTCTTTGATACCCAAAATATGGGCACCGGCCTTTTCGAGTTGCTTGGCCAAATCGACGTAGTATTTCAGGCCATATTTGCTGCGCCGGGAGTCGAACAAATCGCCGGTGTAGCACAAGGTGCCTTCGCACAGGGCGCCGGACTCGATCACAGTGTCCATGGCCACACGCATGTTCTCGACCCAATTGAGTGAATCAAACACCCGAAACACATCGACACCATTTTTTGCCGCTTGCTGAACGAAGTAGCGCACCACGTTGTCTGAATAGTTGGTGTATCCCACCGCATTGGAGGCACGCAGCAACATCTGGAACAAGATGTTCGGGGTGGCCTCGCGCAAACGGGTCAGGCGCTCCCACGGGTCTTCTTTGAGAAAGCGCAGCGCCACATCAAAAGTGGCACCGCCCCAGCACTCCATCGAGAACAACTGCGGCAGCATCCGGGCATAGTGCGGCGCAACGGCCAGCATGTCTGACGAGCGCATCCGGGTTGCAAACAGCGATTGGTGTGCGTCGCGCATCGTGGTGTCGGTCAGCAGCACCTGCGGTTGGTCTTTCATCCACTGGGCAAACTTCGGGGCACCCAGCTCCTTGAACAAGTCACGGCTGCCTTGGGGCACGGGACGGGTCAAATCGCACACTGGCTTGATCGGTGCAGCCAGCGGTAGTTGCGGCAGCGTCCGACCCTTCATTTCTGGGTTGCCATTGATAGCGACTTCGCCCAGAAACTTCAACAGGCGCGTAGCCCGGTCGCGCCGTTTTTGGAACTGGTACAACTCGGGCGTGGTGTCGATAAAGCGGGTGGTGCACTCACCCGAGCGGAACAATGGGTGCGCGACCACGTTTTCGAGAAACTGCAAATTGGTCGAAAGTCCACGCACCCGAAACTCGCGCAGAGCGCGGTCCATGCGCGCGGCAGCTTCATCGGGGGTATGACCCCAAGCTGTCACTTTGACCAGCAGCGAGTCGTAATACGGGGTAATCACCGCACCCGCATACGCAGTACCGGCATCGAGCCGAATGCCAAAACCAGCCGCACTGCGATAGACGGCGATCTTGCCGTAATCGGGGGTAAAGTTGTTTTCTGGGTCTTCGGTGGTCACGCGGCACTGCAAAGCATGGCCACGCAGGGTGATGTCTTTTTGCAGCGGAATAAAGGCATCTTCATCGCCAACGCGTGCGCCTTCAGTGACGCGAATTTGCGCCTTGACGATGTCCACGCCCGTGACCTGCTCGGTCACAGTGTGCTCGACCTGAATGCGCGGATTGACCTCAATGAAGTAATACTTGCCCGTATCAACATCAAACAGGTACTCGACCGTACCGGCGTGGCTGTAGTGTGCAGTGCGCGCCAAGCGCAGGGCCGACTCGCACAGCTCTTGGCGCGTGGCCTCGTCCATATAGGGGGCTGGTGCGCGCTCCACCACTTTTTGGTTGCGCCGCTGCACTGAGCAATCGCGCTCAAATAAATGCACCAAATTGCCGTGCTTGTCGCCCAGCACCTGCACTTCGACGTGGCGCGCCCGGCGCACCAGTTTTTCTAAATACACCTCGTCGTTGCCAAAGGCGGCCAGCGCTTCGCGCTTGGCGACTTCCATCATCGGTGCCAAATCGTCTTCGGTCTCGATGACGCGCATGCCACGGCCACCACCGCCCCAACTGGCTTTGAGCATCAGTGGATAGCCCACCGTCAAAGCAATGGCTTTGGCCGCTTCGATGTCGTCAGGCAACGCGCCGGTGGCAGGAACCACCGGCACACCGGCAGCAATGGCAACGGCCCGGGCCGCGACCTTGTTGCCCAGCGTTCGCATCACATCACCCGTCGGGCCGATAAAGGCAATACCGGCTTGGGCACAGGCATCGGCAAAATCGGGGTTCTCAGACAAGAACCCGTAACCGGGGTGAATCGCATCGACACCGGCTTCGCGGGCAATGCGAATGATGTCCTCAATGTCGAGGTAGGCCTGAATCGGCTTCTTGCCTGCACCAACAAGGTAAGACTCATCGGCCTTGAAGCGGTGCAGGGCAAAACGGTCTTCGTTAGAGAAAATCGCCACCGTGCGGATGCCCATTTCAGAGGCCGCACGCAAGACACGGATAGCGATTTCGCTGCGGTTAGCCACCAGCAGGCTTTTGATTTTCTTCATCGGACTTAGCTCTCGCGGACAAGCATCAGGGAGGTGGTGGCAATGCGAACCAAGTTTTCGGCCACACTGCCAACCAATAAGCGCTCAAAACCACGGCGGCCATGGGTGCCGACCACAATCAAATCGGCATTCCATTGCTGGGCGGCATCGGCAATCATTTCTGCCACGCGGCGCTGGGCAGACTCCATAAACAACGGTTCAGCTTGGCACCCGGCTGCAGCGGCCAAGGCCACCGCCTTGTTCAGCAGGCCGTGGCTGGCATCGCGCATTTCTTGCACCACTTTTTCAATATCAATAAAGCTGCCCAAGCCCATGCCATGCTGGGTCAGTGGCCCCTCGTCGGCTGCCGTGGCAATACAAAGGCTCGCGCCGAGCGCACCGGCCAAGCGAATCGCCTCCTCAAGGGCTTTTTGGGCCGTGGTGCTGTTGTCAATCGCTACAAAGATACGTTTGCTCATGATGTATTCCTGCTTATTTGATGACCATTGCGCTGAACGGAAAAACGTAGGCTTGCAACGTCACAAACAGCCCGACCAAACAAGCCAAGGCAATCGAGTGGAAGAAGACGTAGCGCAAAATATCGCCTTCATGGTTAAACCAGCGGGTAGCGGTCGAAGCCACCACAATCGATTGGGCATCGATCATCTTGCCCATCACACCGCCCGAACTATTGGCCGCACCCATCAAGTTAGGCGACAGGCCCAGTTGCTCCGCAGCCACCCGCTGCATCCCGCCAAACAACACATTCGAGGCCGTATCGGAGCCGGTCATTGCGACACCAATCCAACCCATCAAGGTGCCAAAGAAGGGATAAAACACACCGCTGTTGGCAAACGCCAAACCGAGTGTGGTGTCAGTACCTGAATAGCGCGTCAGCGTACCCAAGCCCAGCATCAGGACGATGGTCAACAACGAGTAGCGAACCAACCAAAAAGTGCGGCCAAAAGTACGCACAATTTCCATCGGTTTGTATTTCATGATGAGCGCACCAAGGATGGCCGCCAACAAAATGCCCGTGCCGGTGGCCGACAGCAAATTCAGTACATAAATAGCGGCTTCAGGGTGGGGCTGTGTCACCACCGGAGGCATTTTCATGATGAGGTTGTGCAAACCTTCCATGACAAACTTGGGCGCAAAAATGTTATTCAAGAAGGTTTTGACTGGCGGCAGGCCCCAGACAAAAACAAACACCGTCAAGATGGCCCAAGGTGTCCAAGCCTGCACCAATTGAGCACGCGAATAAGTTTCGATAGGTGTGGGAGCCTTGGCCTCGCCACCGTCGGTTTCATGGCCCTTCAGATTGGGCGATGTCCAAATCTTTTTCGGTTGCCAGACGCGCAAAAACAGCACCAGCGACACCATCGAGACAATGGCGGCAATGATGTCCACCAGTTCTGGGCCAATGAAGTTGGACACCAAATACTGTGGAATCGCAAACGACAAGCCCGTGACCAAAATGGCCGGCCAAATTTCCATCATGGCTTTGCGGCCAGCAAAGGCCCAAATCAACCAAAAGGGCACCAACAGCGAGAAAAACGGCAATTGGCGGCCAATCATGGCCGTGACTTCCATCAGGTCATAGCCGTGCACCTTGGCCAAGGTAATGACCGGCGTACCCAGCGCACCAAATGCAACCGGCGCTGTGTTGGCAATCAGGCTCAGACCCGAAGCGGCCAGCGGCGAAAAGCCCAACCCGATCAAAATACCAGCGGTCACTGCCACGGGCGTACCAAAGCCTGCCGCACCTTCAAAGAAAGCACCAAAGCAAAAAGCGATCAACAAAAGTTGCAAGCGACGGTCATCGGTAATGCCCGACAGCGAGGCTTGCAGAATTTTGAAGCTGCCGTTTTGCTCAGCCAGTTGCTGCAAAAAGATAATATTGAGCACAATCCAGCCAATGGGCAACAGACCCGTGAAGCCGCCATACATCGCCGCTTTGCCCGCCATGTCTGCTGGCATGCCGTAAGCAAACACCGCAACACCCACTGCGGCCAACAAACCCAAGCCTGCGGCAATATGGGCTTTGATGTGTAAAAAACCCAGCGCTACCAGCATCACCACCACAGGGATGGCGGCCAGCAGGGTCGAGATGAGCATATTCCCAAAGGGGTCGTAAACCTGTTGCCAAATCATGAATCAATCCTCTAATTAATTAAAAAAACACAGCGCCAAGCACACAGGCTTCGCGTCTCAACCCAAGCGACTTGTCAGCAGTGCATAGGCGCTTCCTCCCGGCTACATTCTTCGAGGAGGTACGCAATGGAGTGGTAAGGGCGGCCGGTTTCGGACGTAAGTCCGATCTCGCAAGTTCGGTTGGTCGAAACGCCTTGGCAGCAGTTCGATGGCAACGCGTCGTGCACTTTGCGCAGCGCATGGGCGTTGAGTTCGGGCACCACAAACCCACGGTCACCACCGAACCCGCAGCAGGTCACGCCTGCGGGTTCAACCACTTGTTCAACGCAAGCGGTCAAAAGCTGGCGCAGCTTGGCATCGGAGGCCGTGCGCCGGACGCTGCAATTGATGTGCAGCGCAATCGGGCCGGGCTGGCGCGTGATGCGCAAACGCGGCAGCAATGCGTCGTGGGCAAACTCATGAAAATCAAACAGGGGCAAACGCCCTGCCAAGAATTGGTGCATCCGCGCTGTGCAGGCGCTGGCATCCATGATGATGGGGTAGTAACCACCCTGACCATCGTCTGCAGCCTTCATCAAGGCTTGCATCACCGCCTCAGACATAGCATCGGCATCTTCTGCCATGCCCTTGCTAGCGAGCATCTGGCCGCAGCACAGTTTGTCTATACCTGCTGGCAGGCGCGGTGCGTAACCAGCGCGCACCAGCAATTCCATGATGACTTCGGGCAGCGTGGCAGCGTCGGTACTGTTGGCACCAAAAATACGCCCACCGCAGGTCGGAAAATACACCACCGGGTCGCCTGTGCCTCGGTACTGGTCGGGCAATTTACCCGCCTTGGGCATACCGCGCTTCCATGCACCGCCAGAAAGGTGGGTGACAAAACCGTCACCTACCACGCTCGATGCCGCATGGCCCAATCGAAGCCCGATGCGCGACAGCGTGGCGACCTTGCCAAAGTTATCTGCTGTCCATTGGCCGATTTTTTTCGAAGTAGTGCCCATACCGCGTCCACGCAGTAAGCGCGTTAGCTCGCCGGTGTCGATACCCACTGGGCAGGCGGTGGAGCACAAACCGCAACCGGCGCAGGTATCTAGGCCATAGTAGGCAAAATCAGCCTCAACATCGGCAGCGCTTTCGCCCACGGCAGCACGGCGCGAGAGTTCACGCCAGCTAACGATGCGTTGGCGCGGCGAGAGCGTCAAGCGATGCGATGGGCACAGGGGTTCGCAAAAACCACACTCAATACAGCGGTCTACCAACGCCTCGGCAGCAGGCATGGGTTTGAGATGCTTGAGGTGGGCCACCGGGTCGTCGTTCAAAATGACACCGGGATTGAGCACGTTTTCTGGATCAAAAAGCTGCTTGATGCGGCGCATCAGGTCAGTGGCCTGCTTGCCCCATTCTTTTTCCACAAACGGTGCCACATTGCGCCCGGTGCCATGCTCGGCTTTGAGCGAGCCGTCGTATTTGTCTACGACCAGATCACAAACGTCGTCCATGAACTTGGCGTAGCGGTCAATTTCGGCCTGCTCTGAAAAATCCTGCGTAAAAACAAAATGCAGGTTTCCTTCGAGCGCATGACCAAAAATGATGCCCTCGTGGTAGCGGTGCTGGCGCATCAGCGCTTGCAAGTCCAACGTAGCGGCGGCCAACGATTCAACCGGAAAGGCCACGTCTTCAATAATGACGGTAGTGCCCGCACGGCGCATAGCACCGACCGATGGAAAAGTGCCTTTGCGCACTTTCCAATACATGTCGCAGGTGGCCGGGTCGGTAGAGAATGCTGGCGGTTCCACAGTATCAATGCCACGGATAGCAGCCAAAGCCGCATCAATGCGCATCTGCAATGCCACGGGTGTTTCCGAACGCACCTCAATCAACAGCGCAGCAGCGTCTGCACTGAGCGTTTGCATCACCGGGGGCAGGCCCGGCTTGTCTTGCACTGAGCGCAAAGCCGGACGGTCTAGCAACTCGACTGCCGCCACCGGCGTTTGTTTTAAGCAAAGCACTGCTTGGCAAGCAATCTCGATGCTCGGAAAGAACACCAAGGCGCTGGCTTTGCACGGTGAATCCACTACGGTCGCCAGACTGACACGCGAGATAAAGCCCAGCGTTCCTTCGGAGCCAACCATCAAGTGCGCCAAGATGTCGATCGGGTCTTGGTAGTCCACCAGCGCATTCAAGCTGTAGCCGGTGGTGTTCTTGATTTTGTATTTGCGCCGAATACGGGCCGCCAATTTTTCGTCCGAGCTGGCAGCAGCACCTAACTGGGCTAATTCTTCCAGCAAACTGGCGTGGCTTTGGCGAAAGCGGGCCACACTATCGGCATCTTCGGTATCGAGCAAAGTGCCATCGGCCAAAATGACCCGCAAACCCACCAAGGTACGGTAGCTGTTCTGTGCTGTACCACAGCACATGCCCGAAGCATTGTTGGCAACAATGCCGCCGATTTTGCAAGCGTTGATCGATGCGGGATCAGGGCCAATTTTTCGCCCGTGGGGTGCCAGCCGGTAATTGACCTCGCCACCAATGATGCCGGGGCCAACGCGCACTGTGGCCGCATCCGTGGCAATGTCACAGTGGGCAAAACCTTCGCCAATCAATACCAAGATGCTGTCGGTGACGGCTTGCCCTGAAAGGCTGGTTCCGGCGGCGCGAAATGTTACTGGACGGCGATGTTTGCGGGCCGTTTGCAATACGGCCTGCACTTCGTCTTCGGACTCGACCACCGCAATCACCTCGGGCGTGAGCCGGTAAAAGCTGGCATCTGTGCCGTAAGCAAGGCGACGCAAACTGTCGGTAATAACCTGACGGTCGGGCAAGATGTGCCCGAGTGACTCGATCAGTGCGCTCATGGTTTTCTGTCCTTCAGCAAGTCACGCAGGCGTTTGGATGCAGGAACCAAGGGGGTGCGGCTGCGCGTCCACGCCCCTTGTTCGGTCGGCGACAACGCATTGCCCCGGCTCATGAACCATGAGGCGGTTCGGTACAAACCTAAGCGGCCATACACTTGCGCCCAGCCACTCCAAAGGGCGCTGCCCAGCTTGGTACGGCCCGCACCACTGCCACGCAAGGTGGCATCGTCACTGCCGGGGCGCGCTTGTGCTTCGTTGCGCAAGCGCACCAAAATATCGGTGATGGGTATCTTGACCGGGCACACCTCAACGCAAGCACCGCACAAGGTCGAAGCAAAGGCCAATGGATAGGTCGATTCCAATCCCAGCAGGTGCGGCGAGATGATGGAGCCAATCGGGCCGGGGTAGGTAGTGCCATAGGCATGGCCGCCAATGCGGGCGTACACCGGACAATGGTTCATGCAGGCACCACAACGGATGCACTGCAATGTGGCGCGCAGTTGCTCGTCGGCATAGGCTTGGGTGCGGCCGTTGTCGAGCAAAATCAAATGCACTTCTTCGGGGCCGTCTTTCTCGCCCGGTTTGCGCGGACTGCTGATCATGTTGACGTAGGTCGTGACCGACTGGCCGGTGGCCGAGCGCGTCAGCAAACTGAGCAGCGGCGGCAAGTGTTCGAGCTTTTCAACCACTTTTTCAATGCCGGTGATGGCAATATGAACACGCGGCACCGTAGTGCACATACGACCATTGCCTTCGTTCTCGACCAAGCACAACGTGCCGGTTTCAGCCACGGCAAAATTGACCCCAGACAGGCCAATATCGGCCTCGGCAAATTTGCGCCGCAGCACGGTGCGGCCAATGCGAATCAATGCATCGACATCTTCGGTGTAAGCAACCCCGGGAATTTCTTCGGCAAACAGGGTCGCTATTTCCTGTTTGGTTTTGTGGATCGCCGGCATGATGATGTGCGAGGGTGCCTCGCCAGCCAGTTGCACGATGTATTCGCCCATATCCGACTCAAAAGCCTCAATACCGGCGGCTTGCATGGCGTGGTTGAACTCGATTTCCTCGCTCACCATCGACTTGCCTTTGATGATGCGCTGGGCTTTGGCGCGCTGGGCAATGCCCAGTGCGATAGCGTTGGCTTCGTCGGCGTTTTGCGCCCAATGCACTTGCACACCGTTGGCTTGCAAGTTGGTTTCGAGTTGCTCTAACAAATGCGGCAGGTGGGCGAGGCTGTAACGGCGAATCGAAGCACCTAATTCGCGCAGGCCCGCCAATTCTTCTTCGTCCGGAAACTGGGTGCGCCGTTTTGCTTGCAAAAAATCCATCGCACCGCGAAAGTTCTTGCGTTGACCGGGATTGTTCAAAACGCTGCGGCTGCGCTCTTTGAAGTCTTCCGCCGGATGGATGGGAATGATTTTGCTCATGCTTTTTCTCCCTCGGGGTGGCACAGCAGCACCACCAATTCACGCGGGCCGTGTGCGCCATAAGCCAAGGTTTGCTGAATGTCAGCTGTCTTGGATGGCCCGCAAATCAACAAGGCATTGGTGGGCATTTGGTCTTTCCAGCCCTCAGCGCGCAAAGCAGCGTGAAAATCAGCATGGATCGTCGATACATCCAGCAGCACAAAATGCACCGGCGGCACCAGCGACATCAAGCGTGGCTCAGAGGCGCTGGGCCACAAAATCAAACTGCCAGTTTCTGCAATAGCGCCCCGGGCACCCGTTAGCGCAGCATCCACGCCATCAAACAAGGTGTCGCGCCAAGATTCGATGCACTGCTCGTAGCCAATCAACGGCAAGGCGTTGGGCTGGCGCTGGTAAGCAGCCAGTGCCGCGCCATGGGGTGTATCGGTACCTATGAGTAAATTGCGCAAACCCTTGGCCTGTGCAATTTCGAGCAGCAGTTGCGGCCAGCCTGTCGCAGTGGTGTGGTGCACTTGGGCCTGCACCGCTTGCAGCGCATTGCACAGGCGCGCGGTGCGTTGGGCCAAAGTTTCGTTGCGGTGGTGTGTGGCATACCACTGGCCTACATCGGGCAACTGTGGTGCATCAGTGGCGACGGTACTAGCCCGCAAGCGCCCCAAAATGTGCTCGCGGGCGCTCATGGCTTTACCACCGACGTGCGGTGCCATAAAAAACTGGCAAGGTGCTCACCCGGCAACGAGGGGGTGCTGCGCCCAGCGATTTGGTCTTGCTTGGCTGCGCGCCCGGTGATGTTGAACAGACAACCGCAGTCGGCACTGACCACGCGCTCGCAACCACTGTCTTTCAAGCTAGCGACTTTATCGCTGACGATGGCTTCTGATATTTCGGGGTAGCGAATAGCAAAAGTGCCGCCAAAACCGCAACACTCTTCGATTCTGGCCTGCTCGACCACTTTGACGCGCTCCAAACTGTCAAGCAACGCGGCACTGGTCTCGTGCGAACCCATTTGGCGGCGGGCATGGCACGACGTGTGCAGGGCAACCGTGCAATCGTCACCCAAGTCTGGCTGGCTGAAATTGACCACATGCACCAGAAATTCGCTGAACTCGTAAACCCGCTCGGCCAAATCAACCGCTTTGGCGTGCAGAACTGGATCGTCTGAGAACAGCGCTGGGTAGTGGTGGCGAATCATTCCGCCACAAGAACCCGATGGCACTACCACCGGCCACGGCTGGGCAAAAAGCTGCAACTGCTGCAATGCCACTGCACGCGCTTCGTCGGGATAGCCGCTGCTGTAGGCCGGTTGACCGCAACAGGTTTGCTGTTCTAAGAAATGAACCCGAATGCCCTCGCGCTCCAATAGCAAAACGGTGTCAAGCCCGGCCTCTGGGGCGAACTGATCGACCAAGCAGGTAGCAAAAAGGTAAACGTCTGTTGGCTTGGGTGGGTACAGACGGGCACCGTGGGTCTCGGATTTCATGCCAGAACCTCCTCCATATTTTCAATTGGTAAACTGGTATGACCAGTCGCGCAACTTTAAAAATATCGAACAGATTCATCAATCCGTATTAACCCTAGGAAATCCTGCAAGGCCCCGTCAAAAAGAGACGGGGCCGACCATCACCATCAGGCGATGGATTCGCCCAAACGGCGCAAGGTCGAAGCACGTCGTTCTTTTTCTTGCGCGTTGTCTTCCATGCTCTGTCGGACAAACTCAATGTGCCCACGCGCCGCGTGATCGGCATTTTCGGGTTGGTGCTCTCTGATGGCCTGCCAAATGGCCCGGTGCTGTGTTCTGAGCTGATTCCAGCGCAGCGGGTCGCTGCGCAGCTGCTCTAGGTTGGTGGCAACGTGGCCGTGAATGACCCGCATCAGGCTGGAGGTCAGGTGCATGATGAGCACGTTGTGCGTTGCCTCGGCAACGACTTGGTGGAAAGTGACATCGGTTTCGATACAGGCCTGCATATCGTCGGTATCGTAGGCCGCATCCAAGGCTGCATAGGCATCGTCCAGACGCTGAATATCAACATCCAACGCCCGCTGGGCAGCCAAACAAGCAGCTTGCCCTTCCAGCATTTGCCGAAATTCAAGCAAATCACGGTGCAGCATCGGGTGCCCCTTGAGCATGGCTTGCCAAGGATCGACAAAGTGCGCTTCCAAACGGTCAGTGACCCGAGTACCGTAGCCGTGGCGCGTGGTCAACAAACCCTTAGAAACCATTTTTTGAATGGCTTCGCGCAAGGATGGGCGCGACACCCCCAGCTCAAGGGCCAATTCGCGCTCCGATGGGAGCAAATCGCCCGGCTTGAGTGAGCCTTCAAGAATGCGTTTTTCTAATTCTTCAGCAACGGTATCTGCCAATCGGGTAACGGAACGAATTTGGGGCATGGGCAATCATGTTGAAAAAACAAGATTGTGGCATGCACGCGCTGCTTCAACCACCCCAAGGGGTGTAATCAAAACCATTCCCAATTACTCCGATCACATTATCCTGATTTTCTTTGCTTTCGGTAAATCCAACTAAAATTTGCGCCAAAGTTCTTTGGTTGGTATTGAGTTCGTTGACATAGTATTCGAAATTCGCCCTTGGCTGGTCATGCAAAACATGGGCATAAAACAAATCAACTATTTCTTCGTTGGTGAAGCTTTGGGTGTTTTTTCCATCGGCAGACTTTTTCGAATAAAGCAATTTGAACTCATCAGACTGTGTAAATTGCTCCGCTACTTGGGTGTGGCTCATACCATGGTCCATTTGCCAAATCCAGTAGCCTAGTTCGTTCGGCCCGGGGATGCGATCAAAAGCAGCTTGGTACAGACGGTAAACCATGCCGCTGTTGGTTTCAATATCGAAAGCAACCGATATGTCTTTAAATTGTAGGCGCTCTACCCCGATGAGAGTATCTGTACCTTCTGTCAATGAGCTAACGATTAAACCATCTATTGTTTTTTCAATGAAATAGTCTTCTTTATTTCCGTTAAAAACAACGGTATCAATGCCATTGCCAGCATCGAAGTAATCGTCACTTTGGGTTCCAAAATAAATTAAAGATGGGTCTTTTGATGCATCAAATATGGATCGAACAAAATTGGTGTCATCAATCCATACAACATCCCATTGCCATGCATCAGATGATTCCACAGAATTATTTTCCGAAAAAAAGAAGATAAGTATATAAATAGCACCAATACAAAAAGCCGCAGGAAACCTGCGGCTTTTGAACTCACGGAACTAGCTACAGAGTTTAGCGTTCGAGTGCCAATGCCACGCCCATACCACCGCCAATACACAGTGCAGCAACACCCTTCTTGGCATCGCGGCGCTGCATTTCGTGCAGCAGGGTGACCAAAATACGGTTACCCGATGCACCGATGGGGTGACCAATGGCAATGGCACCGCCATTGACGTTCACCTTGGCGGGATCAACGCCCAACTCTTGGTTAACGGCACAAGCTTGGGCAGCGAAGGCTTCGTTCAGCTCAAACAAGTCAACGTCCGCTACGCTCCAACCAGCGCGCAGCAGTGCCTTGCGGGTGGCCGACACGGGCCCCATGCCCATGATGGCTGGGTCAAGGCCGGTGGTGCCGTAGGCGGCAATGCGGGCCAAAGGCTTCAGGCCCAAAGCAGCCGCGCGCTTGGCTGTCATCACCACCACGGCAGCAGCGCCATCGTTGATGCCCGAAGCATTGCCCGCAGTCACAGTGCCTGCCTTGTCAAAGGCTGGGCGAAGGCCTGCCAACACTTCAGCGTTGGTTTTGCGGTTCAGGTACTCGTCGGCGCTGAAAATGATCGGGTCGCCCTTGCGCTGTGGCAGGCTGACACCCACGATTTCATCGGCAAACTTGCCAGCATCTTGGGCTGCAGCAGCCTTTTGCTGGCTGGCCAAGGCCAGTGCATCTTGCATTTCGCGGGTAATGCCGTACTGCTTGGCAACGTTTTCAGCGGTAATGCCCATGTGGTACTGGTTGTACACATCCCACAGACCGTCGACGATCATGGTGTCGGTCATTTTCCAGTCGCCCATGCGCTGGCCGTCACGCGAACCATTCAGAACGTGGGCGCTGGCGCTCATGTTTTCTTGACCACCGGCAACGACGATTTCGCTGTCACCTGTTGCCACCGCTTGGGCGGCCAGCATCACCGCTTTGAGGCCCGAGCCACAAACAGCGTTGATGGTCAATGCGGGGGTTTCTTTGGCAACGCCTGCCTTCATCAGGGCTTGGCGGGCAGGGTTTTGGCCGACACCAGCGGTCAGCACTTGACCCATGATGACTTCACCGACTTGGTCCAAGCCGACGCTGGCGCGGGCCAGAGCCTCTTTGATAACGATGCTGCCCAATTCGGTCGCCGATGTCTTGGCCAGCGAACCGCCAAACTTGCCCACAGCGGTGCGAACTGCCGAAACGATAACGATGTCTTCCATAGTGTTTTCCTTGTAAAAAGAGGCGTAGGGGATCGTGAGATTCAGGCTTTTTGTTGGACGTAGCGGCCCGGTGCAGCCTCAATGACTTGGAACTTGCTGCCCTTGCCGTAAGTCTTGGGGGCGGTAATTTGCTTGCCAGCGTGGCCCTTGAGCCACTCGGCCCAATCCGTCCACCAGCTGCCGGGGCGCTCTTGTGCCCCTGCCAACCATTCGTTCATGGGGGCGGGCATTTGACCATCGTCGCGCGTCCAGTAGCTGCGCTTGTTTTTGGACGGTGGGTTAATCACGCCTGCAATGTGGCCTGAGGCTCCCATGACAAAGCGCTTTTCGCCCGGCAAAATTTGGGTGCTGGCGTAGGCTGAATGGATAGGAACAATGTGGTCTTCGCGCGAACCGTAAATGTAAACCGGCAGATCGACCAAACCGAGGTCAATTTTTTCGCCGCAAACGGTCAGCTTGCCCGGTTGTGCCAAGTTGTTTTCGAGGTACATGTTGCGCAAGTACCAAGCAAAGAACGGCCCCGGTAGGTTGGTGCTATCGCTGTTCCAGTAGAGCAAGTCGAACGGCGGTGGGGTTTCGCCCTTGAGGTAGTTGCCCACAACGTAGTTCCAGACCAAATCGTTGGGACGCAAGAAGCTAAAGGTCGAGGCCAGCACTTGGCCCTTGAGCAAGCCGCCCTTGCCCATTTCCATTTCGCGGAACTTGACGGAGTGTTCGTCGATGAACACGTCCAAAATGCCGGTGTCGGTGAAGTCCAACATCGCTGTCAGGAAGGTAGCGCTGGCGACAGGTTCGCGGTCGCGCGCTGCCAACACTGCCAATGCGGTGCCCAACAGGGTGCCCCCGACACAAAAACCCAGTGCGTTGATTTGCTCGGCTCCGCTGATTTGCTGCACCACGCTGATGGCCTCGATAACGCCGTTTTCAACGTAGTCGTCCCACGTTTTTTGCGCCATCGATTTATCGGGGTTGCGCCAGCTCACCACAAAAGTGCGGTGGCCTTGTGCAACGGCATAGCGAACGAAGGAGTTTTCCGGTTGCAAATCAAGGATATAAAACTTGTTAATGCAAGGGGGAACAAACAGGAAGGGGCGCTCATAGACCTTGCCGGTCAATGGCTTGTATTCGATCAACTGGAACAGTTCGTTCTCGAACACCACCGCGCCTTCGGTGGTGGCGACGTTCTTGCCCACTTCAAACAGGCTCTCATCGGTCATCGAGACATGGCCTTGGCGCAAGTCGTTGAGCATGTTTTGAATGCCCTTGGCAATGCTCTCGCCTTTGGTTTCAATGGCTTTCTTTTGCGCTTCGGCGTTGAAGGCCAAGTAGTTGCTCGGTGCCGAAGCTGCCAGCCATTGCTCGACAGCAAAACGAATGCGGGCGCTGGTTTTGGCATCGGCCTCGACGGCCTCGGCCAAGCTCATCAAGGTGCGGGCATTGAGCAAATAGGAGGCTGCCGAGAAAGCCGCTACCGGGTTACTGGCCCACGCTTGGTTGCTAAAGCGCCGGTCGGAGGCTGCGCTGGTTGGCGCTTGCAAGCCTTGGCTCCACAATTTGGACGCTTCTGCGAGATACTCTTTTTGAATCTCTTGCAGTTTGTCGGCTGGAATACGCAAGGGTGCTGCCGCTTCAGCGCCCGCACCGGCAGGCTGCAAAGATTGCAGCGCCTTGGCAAGGCCGTCGCCGAAAATCTGCTTGAATTGTTGGGTCGTTTTGTCCCAGGGCGATTCTGAACTCGAACTCATATGTGCCTCCGTTGCTATCCAAATGTCTATGGTAACGCGCTGGCCCCCACTTTTTAGGATGTGAACCCACTGATGTATTTAATCGTTATCGCATGGCTGTATGTCACCTTGATGATGTCTGTGGCCGAAGCCACCAGCAGTACCGGCACGGTGTTGGGTGCCATCGTGACTTTTGCCCTCTATGGTTTGTTGCCTTTGTCGATCGTGCTCTACATTTTTGGCACACCAGCGCGCAGACGCGCTATCCGTGCCCGCGAGATGGCCGAGCGTACCCAAGCAACGGCCATGCCATCAGTCACGCCAGATGCAAGCGGCCATGCGCCCACTGCCCCCAACGCTGGCGCTGCCTTGCCGGTGCGAAAAGAACCGTGACGGGTTGCCCACGGTGCACCACCCCGCGCTGCTGTCGTTGCCATATACCGCCGTAATGCCCAGCGCATGCAGGCGCTGGCGGGCCAAGGCTGCTAAATCAGCCAAAAATTTGCCTCCGCCGTTGGCTTGAAAGTGCTGGGCTGCGTCGGCGTTGTGGCGGCAAAAGGCTTCGCGCACTTCAGCGCCGACCTCGAAGGCCTGCGGGCCAATGCACGGCCCCAGCCACGCGAGGGTATCGGCGGCAATGTCAGCTCCTTTTTTTATAGCAACATTTGCTTGCTGCTCAAGGGCTAGAGCCGAAAAAAGCTCAAAAGTTGTCTCCAAAACCCCTAAACCGGCATTTCCGGCCAGTCCACGCCAACCCGCGTGGGCCGCAGCGACTGCGCTGCCTTGGCGGTGGGCCAAGAGTACCGGCAGGCAGTCGGCCACCATGATGGTGCAAACGATGCCAGCACGGGCACTGACGCACGCATCGGCGCGGGTGCCTTGGGGCACAGTGGCATCCAGCACCACCACCTCTGTGCCATGCACTTGCTGCAAAAAAACCGGGTGCGCATTGGGTGTCACTTGGGCCAATGCTGCTTGCAATCTCTGCCGATTGGTTTGCACGGCAGTGGGTACGTCGCCCACATGGTCGCCCAAATTTAGGCTGTCAAACGGGGCCGCACTGACACCACCGGCACGGGTGGTACACAGGGCATGCACATGGGCCGGCACAGGCCAATCGGGATACAACCAGTCAGGGGCAGTGGCCGATAACAGCGATGGGGCTTGCAGCATCGGCTTCATCAAGCCTCGGTATCGGGGCAGGCCGATGGGTGCGCCCGCTGGAATGCTGGCAACGCCATGCAAGCATCGAATGCGGCCATCGTCAGCGGTAGGCCTTCTAAGCTGACGTTAAAACGCTGGGCATTAAAAATTTGGGGCACCAAACAACAATCGGCCAACGTGGGGGTATCGCCCCAGCAGTAAGACGATGGTGCCAATCCAGCGGCAACACGCTCTTGGGCCAACAACGCCAGCTGGCGCTCGAAGGCTTGCAGTCCACCGCCAACCCAGTGGTGGTACCAAGCATTTTTGGCTTCCTCGCTGGCGTGGAGTTCTTTCACAAGGTACTTGAGCACCCGCAGGTTGTTCAAGGGGTGAATCTCGCACGCCACCGCTTGGGCCAAGGCGCGCACCTTGGCGCGCTCCAAGGGGGCCACCGGCAACAAGGCGGGCGTGGGGCAGGTTTCTTCGAGGTATTCAATGATGGCCATAGATTGGCCTAAGGTGTGGCCGTCGTCGGTCTCCAACGCAGGCAGCAGCGCATCTCCCAAACGGCTGGCATAGGCGGCATCTTTGTGCTCGGCGCGCACCAAATGCACCGGCACGTAGTCGTAAGTCAGGCCCTTGAGTTGCAGCGCAATACGCACCCGAAATGAGGCCGATGAGCGAAAGTAGTTATAGAGTTTCATGCGTTTTTCTAAAAAATAAACGGCCCAAAGCGCCTGTGGCACAGTGTATCGGCCATGGCACACTGCAAAATAAACTTCCGTTGAATCCCTCTGTGTATCTGCCCCAAGTTCTTGCCCACATGACTTACCTCTTTGCACCTCCCCCCGTACCCAGTGTTCCCGTGCGAGGCACCGATGCGCGGTTTCCGATTCACCGCATTTACTGCGTGGGCCGCAACTACCAAGAACACGCCAAAGAGATGGGGTTTACCGGCAACGAGCCACCGTTTTTCTTCCTCAAACCAGCCGATGCTGCTTTTGTGGTGGAAGAGGGCAGCACCGGACCGTGGCCCTACCCCAGTTTGACGAAGCATCTGCACCACGAAGTCGAGTTGGTGATTGCCATCGGCAAGGGCGGCAAAAATATCGCTGCTGCCGATGCCGCACAGCATATTTTTGGTTACGCCGTGGGCATGGACATGACCCGCCGCGACCTGCAAAACGACATGAAAAAACAGGGTCGGCCTTGGTGCGTTGGCAAAGGTTTTGACCACAGCGCACCCATTGGCCCCATCACTGCCGTGGAGCAAGCAGGCGACGCAGCCCATGCCGGGCTGTGGTTGCACCTCAATGGGCAAGAGCGCCAACGCAGCAACACCAGCCAGTTAATTTGCAACTTTGCCGACACCATTGCTTATTTGTCTACGGCATGGGAGCTGCAACCGGGTGATTTGATTTATACCGGCACCCCCGAAGGCGTAGGCCCCGTCGTGCCCGGCGACCAACTCCAAGCTGGCGTTGATGGCTTGGGAACGCTGACGATCACGGTGGTGTAAACCATACAAATGCTCCTTTTTTAATAGCGTATTGCGCTGATTTGGTAAGCGCTAGCGCCTTTTTTCACCGAAAATTGTGGCCCCATGACCTACCGCAGCCCGATCCAACACTGCCGCGCTTGTGGCGGTGCCGCCGTCTACCGATTACCCGACGATGGCGACACCAAACAGCGCGCTATTTGCACGGTCTGCCACACCGTGCATTACGAAAATCCGCTCAATGTGGTGGGCACGGTGGCCGCACTGGGTCAACGTGTGCTGCTGTGCAAGCGCAACATTGAACCCCGCTGGGGGAAGTGGACATTGCCAGCAGGTTTTATGGAGCTTGACGAAACCACATCCGAAGGCGCAGCCCGCGAAACCGATGAAGAGGCGGGCGCGCAGTTTGAAATCGGCCCACTGTTTAGCGTACTGAATGTGCCCCATGTGGGCCAAGTGCATCTGTTCTACCGGGCCACGTTGTTGAGCGATCAGTTCAATCCGGGGTTTGAAACCATCGAGGCCCGTCTTTTTTCAGAAGATGAAATCCCTTGGGACGATTTGGCTTTCCGCACGGTCAAAGAAACACTGGTTCGTTATTTTTCTGACTCAAAAACTGGTGTTTTTGGTTTGCATTGCATTGACATTGTCTAAATTTTGCTTAAAGAGAAATTCTTCTCCTGTTTTTCTTTGTAATTTATATCATGTAAGTTACATTAAACACATGCCACATCCATCTTTACTCCATTTCGTGCCCTCTGGGACACAAGTGTTTCAGCAATGGCTGTCTGCCGAAAGTGGCAAGGCCTTTCATGCTCTCAATCCCGAGCCTCAAGGTGTCTACGAGATGATTTGGCACGCTTGGCTCGACAGCATGCAACCCTGTATTGCAGAAGACTGTGTGCGAGAGCCTTCCTTGCTTGCAAGCTCTAGACCGCGCTTATGGAATGAGGCACGTGCTGAAGACGTTGCCCGCTTTTTGCGTATCCGCGCGGGCCAACGTGCAGGGCATCAGCCTGACCGACAACTGAGTGAAGTCACCCGGCGGCGCTACTGGCGGGTACTCGACAGGGTGTATGCCTACGCTGTGCAGCAAGGCTGGCTGCACAGCAGTCCCGTTGCACACCTGCCCCGTACCGAGCGTCCACGCGCCGTCGAGCAACTGGGGCATTGCTTATCTCCGGCACTCTGGGCCAGATTGCCTGCACATTTTCCAGAAAGCGATGGGCTTCAAAGTGCCCGAGACCGGGCCATTTTGCTACTGCTCTACGAACTGGCACTGGCCCCGGAAGAAGTTCGGGCACTGACCGATGAATGTTTACTGGATGATCTGCGCCAGCCCATCACGCCTCTTTCAGAAGCTATACCCGCTGCTTTGCATATTGATGGCGTTCGCAAAGCCCAAGAACGCACATTGGCTTTGACACCCCTGCTCGGTGCAGCGCTGGCAGCGTGGCTGAAATACCGCCGCGCCCATGATGCAGATCTGACTGGCTGGCTTTTTCACTCGCGCAAAGGCGGGCCATTGTCCATTCGGGCGCTGTTTCATGTGGCATCCAAAGTGATTCACGAGGCCCATGCTGGATTGCCACGCACGGCCCAACATTGGCCTCTGCACCGTGTTGGGCCACAGGTGCTGCGCAACACGGCTGTTGTCACTTGGCTGCGCAGCGGAATGAGCGAAAGCGAGGTTGTGCGCCGCATTGGTGTCGAGAGTCCACGGGCACTGGGGCATTTACGCCACCAATTGACACCTCCCAGCACCAATTCTTGACATTACCCCTCTTGATTGCGGTGGGACTGCCCCCCAAATAGGCTTACAGGCACAATCAGCGCCCCAACTTCTGCATGAACATGAAAAGCGCACTTTTTATTGACTTCGACAACGTTTACAGCGCATTGCGTCACTTGGACATCAACTATGCCGAGCGTTTTGCGCGCCAGCCGCTAGATTGGCTGGATTGGCTGACCAACAGCCTGCCCTTACCCGAACACGCCCCCGCTGGCAGCGGCGCCCGGCGCTTGCTGGTGCGCCGATGCTATTTCAATCCGCACGTTTATCAACGTTTCCGGCCCAACTTCAATCGGGCCGGGTTTGAAACCATCGACTGCCCTCCCATGACCACCGAGGGAAAAACCAGTACCGATATTCACATGGTGCTGGACATGGTCGATTTGCTCCAGCATGAGACCCGCTTTGACGAGTTCATCGTGTTCTCTGCCGATGCAGATTTCACCCCGGTGCTGCGCAAACTGCGCCGCAGCGACCGGCGCACCACCGTACTGGCGGTAGGTTTTCCGTCGGCTGCGTACCAAGCTTCGGCTGACTTGCTCATCGACACCGACACGTTCGTGCGCGACGCTTTGGGCGGCAACGAAGATTACGAGGCGACCCCCTCGCCCATGCGTACGCCGTTGTCACAGCACTGGAGCGTGCCACAAACACCACCAGCATTGATGGCACCCACGTATATGCTGTCTGCTCCGGTGTCTTCTGCCCAGCTGGACGATATCCGCGCACTGGCAACGCACATTATTCGCAGCGAAGTGGCGGCCTCGGAGTTGGCTGTGCCGCTGGCGCGCTTGGCCAGCAAGCTGCCGATGCAAGTGCCTGGACTCGATGGTGCAAGCTGGGCCGGTTTAGGCAGTTTTCGGCGTTTTATCGAGACCCTCTCGTTGGAGCCGCTGCTGCTGGATTGGTCACACTCGGGTGGCTTTTTGTACGACCCACAGCGCCACGCCCGCCCACAACCACCGGCGCGCAAAAACGACATGCTCGATACCAGCGATCCGCAATTGCTGCGCCAAGTGTGCGATGCCACCGATGCACCACGGCTGACCCGCGCTGAGTTTCAAGGGCTGTGGACAGCCATCGAAACCGATTTGCTCGACAACCCGTTTCATCTGCGCGATACCGGCAAGCGGGTGCGCGACCTGTGCCGTATCGCCCAATGCGACATTAGCCGCGAAGATGTCAACTGGGTACTGCGAGGCTTGTTGATGGGCGGCCATCAGTTCGGCCAAGGCCGTGACAATGAGCTACAACTGGCCGCACAAATGGCCCAGAACCTCGAAAAACTCTGCGCCCGCGAAGAGCTGTGGCTGGACGACGCGCAACGCGCTGCTTTATACAATTGGGTCGGCGCTGAAATGCCCTGACGCGGCCGGGTATGGCCGTCCTGTAGAGGAAATCCCCGTCATTTATGACGGGGAAGATGTCAAAAAAACTTAGCTAAAGACGCCCCAAAACCACGCCTCGACACGATCTTCAAAATAGTACCCATAGGCGTTCGGGTCTGGTAACATCCAGCGTGAAGCCCAACCGTCGCATCACTATTCCCAAGAAATTGGTTGCCACGTCAAAATATGAAAGGAGGAGAGTTGTGTTATACGCCTTGTCTTAAAGATATATGCGCCGATCTTGGTGACTGTTATACGTCAGAAAAATTTTCATAAGGAGAAGAAAATGCAAAAATGTCAACACTGTGATAGCCAAGCTACACACATCCTTGTTAACTACCACCATCAGGTACTGAATGACGGTGAGTTTTACTGTAAGAACCATGCATTCGAATATGGACGGGAGGAATGTCCCTGCTGTAATGACTATCAAATAGATTTTGATAGTGAAGACTTTTTACCTACTTACCCTGATGGAACTCTAGATAGAGATGGGTGCTGCTCCGATCACCCATAATTTTAACTTTTAAGACGGATCCAACCTTTTATTTAATCTAATCGCATATTCTACGATTAGATTATTTTTCCAATTGAATCCGTCAATAAACCAATATTTATGAAAACAAATATCAAAAAATTCTCCGCTCCAGCCATCATTATTAGTATGATTTTTCTTTTTGGGTGCTCGGGGAACGTACCCAATGATGCAATCGAAGCCGCCATTACTAATAAATTCCCAAACAAAATAGCTTTTCAATTAAATTCATGGAAAGAGACAAACTCCTACACCAGAAATATTAATGGAGAAGAAGTAAAATTTATTGAGTACAAAGCCGAATTTGAACTTAAAAAAGATTACAAAAAATATCTAAAAAGCAATGGTGGAATTTCTTTTCCTAACGAATTTTACGAAGCAAAAGGTGAAATCTCTCTAGTAAAAAGAGGCTCTAAATGGAATTCTGTAAATTAATCTAATATTTGCTGATTTTTAAAGTGCCACCTGCAAACCTTCACTGCGGGCGGCACTCTGGTCACTTTTTAGAAATCTACACGCGCACCCACAGTGATGTTGCGCCCCATCAGGGGTGCCGCATCCTTGATAAATGAGGTGTGCGCATAAGCCAAGCGGTTGGTCAAGTTGTTGGCCTTGGCGTAAATCTGCCAAGGCTGGCCCGGCGCACCGCCACGGTAAGTCACTCCTAAATTCAACATACCGTAACCGGGGGTGGCGGTTTCAAATGCGGCAACGCGGTTCTGGCGCGCCACTTGCAGCCACTCGGCAGTGCCTTCCCAAGCGTTCCAGTTGGCATCCAAACGCACCCCGAAACGGGTGGCCGGAATGCGCGGTAGCAACCCTCCACCGGCCAGTGTGGCACGTACCGTATCGCCAAACAAAGTGACCCCCGCATGGCGCGACAAACGTTCACGCACTTGACCTTCGATGCCCGTAAAGGTGGCATCGGCTTGGCTGTAATCGAGCAATTGCAAGCCATTGAGCGCGCTCACTGTGCGGCCATAGATGTAATCGTTGATGCGGTTGCGAAACACGCTGACGCTTCCGGTGGTGTCGCCTGCTGTCTTTCGCAAACTCAGGTCGATATTTTGCGAGGTTTCGGCACGCAAGTTGGCATTGCCGCGCTCGAAGGTTGTGGTTGCCAAATGCAGACCACGGGAATACAACTCCTCGGCGGTGGGCAGGCGGCTGGCGCGTGTCCACGAAGTGCCAATTTGGTAACCGGGGGTAAATTTCCAAACGGCACCCAGCGATACCGAAGTGCCGTGGTGCGATGTTTCGACGGCATCGGTTTCTGCTTTGACGGTTTGGCGGTCGTGGCGCAAAGCAGCCTCAAAGCGCCAAGCGTTCCATTGGTACTCTTCCAGTGCAAATAGGCCGTTTTTACGGGTGTTGGTTGGTTGAATATAAGCTTCAGCACCTACAGCGCTGAATTTACGCTGCGAGGTTTGCAGCCCAAACACCCCGCGCCAACCCGCTACCGGCAAATGTTGCAATTCGACCCGCGCATCGTGCGCCTGATTTTTGAAGGTGGTGGCAACCACCCCTTGCTCCATCTCGTGGTGGCGGTAATCGGTGCTGCCTGCACGCACGCGCAAGACTGAAAAACCCGCCAAAGGATTGCGCAGCTCACCGCGCACATCCCAACGCTCACTGAGCAAATCGACCACAGGCACATCCGTGTGCGCCGCCACCGAGGTGCCATGCCCCGCAGAAGCGACTACCGCAGGGCTATCGCAGTGCAGTTGGTTGCCTTGAACGCCACAGTCTTCCAAAGAATGGTTGGCACCGGGCAGACCATAGTGGGCCGTTTGCCGGGTGTAAGCCACGCCCAAATACCCCTGATCGCCCACCCACGACAAGCCTAGGCTGCCGGTGTCGGTTTGGTTCAAGCTGCCAGGCACTTTGCTGCCCCCAGCCCAGCCGCTGCCAACGCGGTAGTCGCTGGCATCGCGCTTGGCACCCTCGATGTGTACGGCCATGTTGCCGGCACCGCCCGTCAGGGCAAAAGCACCGGCACCCTCACGGGCCCCGCTGTTGGCGCGCAGCTCGGCGCTGCCTTCGTAGCCTTTGGTAGGAATCACTGTCGGCACTTTGCCATCAAGCACATTGACCACGCCGCCCATGGCACCAGCGCCGTGCACCAGCGCCGACGGGCCGCGCAGCACCTCGATTTGCGTTGCCAGTAACGGCTCCGAGGCTACCGCGTGGTCGGGGCTCACGGTCGAGGCATCGTGCAGTTCTGCGCCATCCGAGAGCACTTTGACGCGCGGCCCATCCATGCCCCGAATGATCGGGCGGCTGGCTCCAGCCCCAAAGTGGCTTGATGTAATGCCCGGCTCGCTGTGGAGCGTCTCACCCAAAGTGGCTTCGCGCCGATGCCATAACTCATCGCCTTCCAGCACGGTGACTGGGGTCGCCATGTCGCTGCTGCCCAGTTGCAAGCCACTGGCCGATACGGTCACTTCCGATAAGGTGCTCGCCACCGCTGCTCCAGTGGCCGCTGGCGTTTGCGCATGCACCACGCTGGCAAGCAGCAGCGCCACCGCCAAGGGCAAAGGGCGCAAAGCAAAGAAGGGGTTTCTGGCCGACACAACAGCAGTGCCACTGAGCGCGAATGAATCAAAACGATCAAAAGTCGAGGTCATGGTGAAAATCCAAAAGACACAGACGCACCAGCACACACGCAGTGGCCCGCCTGCCATGCTTTTTGCATGAAATAACAGTCAAAATCGGCTGTAGCGCTTGCAAGACAAGCACTATTAGCTATCAAAATAGGAGCTTATTCAGAGCACGAAGGTGTGCCCGACTGCGCTGTGCTGCGGCGGTGCGCGGGCCTCAAATGCCCACAAGGGATGGGCCATCCACTGCCAATCAGTGCCTGCCTCGGGCACTGCTGCGGGAGCGATATGCACCAGCGTCGCCGCAACGCTGGTCGGGCCATCGCCCAACGTGACCGAATCAAGCCAGAGACAATCTGCCCGGCTGTGCCCGGTAAACAATGCAGACAAACCACCATCGACCCGCCCCTCTGTGCTGATGGTCTGTTGTACGGTAGCGCCTGCCAGCAGCGTCAACGCATGACCGCCGTGCAAAACCCGGTGCATCTGGCCCAGCACCGGCGCTAATGCCAGCGCCAGCACCAGCCACCACAGCAGCCGCACCACGCCGCGCGCAGGCAAGCAACGCTGCGGTGAAAACAGCGCCGAGCAACTGCGGCGTGTCGCCATGGTGCAATGCCGGATCATGGACGATGAATCAAAATCAATAGCACTCTATTGAATCAGGACAAGGGCTAGAGCCATCACCAATGGTAAAAAAGGCGTTCAATCGGCTTTCAGCAACCGAACAAAGGTTTGGCGAAACTTTGCCACCTTCGGCCCCACCACCGCCGCACAATACCCCTGAAACGGATGGCGCGCAAAGTAGTCTTGATGGTAGTCCTCGGCAGGCCAGTAGTTGTCCACAGGCAATACCTCGGTGGTCACGGGCGGGCCAAACAGCCCATCGTGGGCCATCTGGCGCACCAAATCGTCGGCCACTTGCTGCTGCCCCGGGGTATGGAAATAAATTCCACTGCGGTACTGCGTCCCGACATCGTTGCCCTGACGGTTCAACGTCGTCGGGTCGTGAATGGCAAAGAAAATCTCGAAAATCTCCTGCACGCTGATCTGCGCCGGATCGAACGTCAGGCGCACCACCTCGTTGTGCCCCGTGCTGCCACTGCACACCTGCTCGTAGGTGGGATGCAGCGTCTGGCCGTTGCTGTAGCCATTTTGCACATCGGTGATACCGCGCACCCGATCAAACACGGCCTCAAGGCACCAAAAGCAGCCCCCGCCGAGGGTGATTTTTTGCAACAGCATCGGTAAAACTCCTTGAGGGCGATGAAAACACAAGCCGCATGGTAATGGACATACAAAAGCCACCATGGACTGCTATATTACTAACCAGTCAGTCAGTAAAATACCGCCATGTCTCTCATCTCCTTTTGTTGCCCCACCAACGGCGCGCCACGGCGTGAGCGCCGCAAAGAGGCGCGACCCGGAGAATTGCTCGATGCTGCTCTGGATTTATTTGTCGAGAAAGGCTACGCAGCCACCCGCGTCGATGAGGTGGCGGCCCGCGCAGGGGTCTCTAAAGGAACACTGTTTTTGTACTTTCCGAGCAAAGAAGAGTTGTTCAAGGCCGTCGTGCGCGAAAACATTGCCGGACGTTTCCCCGAATGGAATGCGGAGTTTGAACAGTTTCAAGGCAACACCACCGAAATGTTGCGCTACTGCTACGCCGTTTGGTGGGAACACATTGGTGCCACGCGTGCCTCTGGCATCACCAAGCTGATGCTGAGCGAGGCGGGTAACTTTCCGCAAATCACCCAGTTTTACCAGCGTGAAGTGATTGAACCGGGGCAAAAGCTGATTCGTCGCATCCTCCAGCGCGGCGTGGACACTGGCGAGTTTCACATTCCGGACATGAACTGTGCCGTCTATGTGGTGCAAGCGCCGATGATTTTTTTGATGCTCTGGAAGCACTCCATCGGTGCCTGTATGCCCGACGTGCTGGGCATGTCGCCCGAAACCTACCTCACCACCCAAGTCGATACCCTGCTGCACGGACTCTTGGCCCGTCCAGCCCTCTCTGTTGCCCTACCCGGCTCCAAGCTCTGACCATGATGAAACGCTGGATTGTTTGGATGGCTGCGGCCATCGTTGTCGCCTTGATCGCCGCAGGCGCTTGGCGTGCGCTGTCCCAACGCAAGATTCAGCAGCAAGCACTCGCTGCTGCCGCGCAGCCGGCTGCGCCGGTGATGGAGATCGCGCCAAGCGAAATCTGGCCGGTACGCCGCCTCGATTTAACGCTGGAGGTGCCAGTGTCTGGCGCATTGCGTGCACTGCAATCGGCCACGATCAAAGCGCGCATTGCTGGTGAGTTGCAAGGCCTGACCCTGCGCGAGGGCGACACCGTGCGCGCGGGCCAAGAAGTGGCGCACATTGACCCGACCGAATCCCATGCCCGCCTGCGCCAAGCACAGCAGCAAGCCGATGCCGCACGTGCCCAAGTGGCAATCAACCAGCGCCAGCTCGACAACAACCGGGCACTGGTCGATCAAGGCTTTATCTCGCGCACCGCACTGGAAACGGCGCAATCGAGCTTGCAAGCGGCCCAATCGACCTACGAAGCAGCGCTGGCTGCTGCCGATGTAGCCCACAAAGCACTGGTCGATACCGTGCTGCGCAGCCCGATTAATGGTCAAGTGGCACAGCGGCTGGTGCAAAACGGCGAACGCGTAGCGCTAGAGACCCGGATTCTGGAAGTGGTAGACCTTTCCCGATTCGAAGTCGAAGCCCTGCTCGCCCCAGCCGACGCGGTCGCCGTACGCGTCGGCCAAACAGCCCGCCTGCAAATCGAAGGCAGCAGCGAAACCCTCCAAGCCAGCGTTGCCCGCATCAACCCCAGCGCCCAAGCCGGTAGCCGCGCGGTGCCGGTGTACTTGCTCATCCACAGCACCTCGCCGGTGTTGCGCCAAGGCCTGTTTGTGCAAGGCAGCCTCGATGCCGGGGCAAGCAAGCGGCTGGCAGTGCCACTGGAAGCAGTGCGTACCGACAAACCTGCACCTTATGTGCAGGTGGCAGAAAACAACCGCGTCGTTCACCGCCATGTGCAACTGGGCGCACGCAGCACCGTGCAAGGGCAAACACTGGTTGCCCTTGAGGGCCTGCCCGAAGGCGCACTGGTACTGGCTGGGCGCGTTGGCACCCTGCCCGAAGGCACTGCGCTGCGCTTGCCTTCTGCCGCACCTGCCAAACCCTGATCGGCCCAACACGCTATGTGGTTTACCCAAGTTAGCCTGAAAAACCCGGTGTTTGCCACCATGGTGATGCTCGCCTTGGTGGTGCTGGGTGTTTTTTCGTACCAGCGCCTCCAAGTCGATCAGTTTCCGAACATCGACTTCCCAGTGGTGGTGATTGCCACCGATTATCCCGGGGCCTCGCCCGAGATTGTCGAGAGCGAAGTCACTAAAAAGATTGAAGAAGCCGTCAATTCGATCGCTGGTGTCAATGCCCTGACCTCGCGCAGCTACGAAGGCAGCGCCGTGGTCATTATCGAGTTCCAGTTGCACATTGATGGCCGCAAAGCCGCCGAAGATGTCCGGGAAAAGGTCGCTTCCGTGCGCCCCCTGCTGCGCACCGAAGTCAAAGAGCCGCGTGTGCTGCGCTTTGACCCCTCCAGCCGCGCCATCTGGTCGCTGGCGGTGCTGCCCGACGCAGCCACCACAGGCACAGCAGCGCCCAAGTCTGCGGTGGAACTCAGCAGTTGGGCCGAACAGGTACTGAAAAAACGCCTCGAAAACGTACGCGGTGTCGGTGCGGTCAATCTGGTCGGAGCCACCAAACGCGAAATTAACATCTACCTGAACCCGCAAGCCCTTGATGCCTTTGGCATTACCCCTGAACAAGTTGCCCAAGCGGTTCGCAACGAGAACCAAGATTTACCCCTTGGGGCCATTCGCTCACTGGCCCAAGAGCGCGTGGTGCAAATTGATGCCCGCATGCAGCGCCCTGAGGACTTTGGCCGCATCATCGTGGCACGCAAAAACGGCGCACCAGTGCGCGTCGAGCAACTGGCGCGGGTGCAAGACGGCGCACAAGAGGTCGAGAGCTTGGCACTCTACAACGGCCAGCGCACACTGCTGCTGTCAATTCAAAAAGCCCAAGACGAAAACACCATCGAGGTTGTCGATGGCCTGACCCAAGCCGTGGCCGCTCTGCGCTCGGAACTGCCCCCGGGTGTGCGCCTCGAAACCATTGGCGACAGCGCCCGCCCCATTCGGGTCGCCGTTAACAACGTGCGCCAAACGCTGATAGAAGGTGCCTTGCTCACGGTGCTGATCGTGTTTTTGTTTTTGAACTCGTGGCGCTCGACAGTGATTACCGGACTGACGCTGCCGATTTCGATCATTGGCACTTTTTTGTTCATGCACCTGTTTGGCTTCACCATCAACATGATTACGCTGATGGCGCTGAGCTTGTGCGTCGGTCTGCTGATTGACGATGCCATCGTGGTGCGCGAGAACATCGTGCGCCATGTGCAAATGGGCAAAGACAACTACACCGCAGCCATGCAGGGCACGCAAGAGATTGGTTTGGCCGTGCTGGCAACCACGCTGTCGATTGTGGCGGTGTTTTTACCCATTGGCTTCATGGGCGGCATCATTGGTAAGTTCTTCCACGAATTTGGCCTCACCATCGTGGCGGCAGTGCTGATTTCGATGTTTGTCAGCTTTACCCTCGACCCGATGCTGTCGAGCATTTGGCACGACCCCAGCATTCACCAGCAAGGCCAGCCAGCGCAAGCGATCACGTTTTACGACAAGACCATTGGCCGCATCACTGGTTGGTTTGACCGCAGCACTGAATCGCTGGCCCAAGGCTACCAACACATTTTGGGCTGGGCGCTAGAGCACAAACTGAGCACCTTGGCGCTGGCATTGGCCATTTTTGTCAGCAGTATTTTCATGGTGCCGCTGTTGGGCACTGAGTTTGTTCCCAAGGCCGACTTCTCGGAAACCACCATCAATTTCTACACCCCTGTCGGCTCTTCGATTGAATCGACCGAAGCCAAATCCCAACAAGTAGAAGCCGTGATTCGCCAACTGCCCGAGGTGCGCTACACGCTGGCGACCCTCAACACCGGCAACGCACAAGGCAAGATGTACGCCAGCATTTACGTGCGCTTGGTAGATCGCAAAGACCGCAGCCGCAGTGTCGATCAAATGTCGGATGTGCTGCGCCAGCGTCTGCGCCAAATTCCGGGCATCACCGTCACCCATGTCGGCCTGCTTGACCCAGTGGGGGGACAAAAGCAAATTGAATTTTCGCTGCAAGGCCCCGACTTGAAAGAGCTGGAACGTCTGACACGGGCAGTTCACGACAAAATCCGCACCATTCCCGGTTTGGTTGATTTGGATTCGAGCCTCAAAGCCGACAAACCCGAAATTGCCATCGCGGTGCGCCGCGATGCCGCATCCGATGTAGGTTTATCGGTCGCATCCATGGCCAATGCCCTGCGCACCCTCATTGCAGGCCAAACCGTCGGTAACTGGCGCGCCCCAGACGATCAGACCTACGATGTCAATGTCCGCCTCGCACCTGAAGCGCGCACCACGCCGCAAAATCTGGAACACCTGCCCTTTGCCATCACCACCAGCGATGGCAGCAGCCGCACAGTGCGCCTGAACCAAGTTGCCAGCGTGCGCGAATCGACCGGCCCGAACCAAATCAACCGGCGCGACATGACCCGCGAAGTCGCTATCAATGCCAACGTTTACCAACGCTCCACCGGCGAGGTCTCTGCCGACATCCGCAAAGCACTCGATAGCGTCGCTTTTCCACCGGGCTACCGTTACCAATTTGGCGGCTCAACCAAAAACATGACCGAAGCCTTTGGTTATGCCATCTCGGCACTGGTGCTGGCCATTGTGTTTATCTACATGATCTTGGCCAGCCAGTTCAAGAGCTTTGTCCAACCGCTGGCACTGATGACGGCATTGCCGCTGACGCTGATTGGCGTGGTACTGGCACTGCTGATGTTCGGCTCGGCGCTGTCGATGTTCTCCATCATTGGCGTGGTGATGCTGATGGGATTGGTGACCAAAAACGCCATTTTGCTGGTGGACTTTGCTATCCGTTCACGCCAAGACCATGTGGGTGACGACGGCCAGCATGTGCCTGGCTTAGAGCGCAGCCAAGCCCTGTTGCTGGCGGCACGGGTGCGGCTACGGCCCATTTTGATGACCACCCTGGCGATGATTTTTGGCATGGTACCGCTGGCTTTTGCACTGAGCGAAGGCTCCGAGCAGCGCGCCCCGATGGGCCAAGCAGTGATTGGTGGCGTGATTACCTCCTCGCTCTTGACGCTGGTGGTGGTGCCAGTGGTCTACTGTTACATGGACGACTTGGCGCGCTGGGCACTGCGCCGCTTAGGAGCGACCACCAGCCCCCCTAAAATCGGTGGTTTGTCCTGACCAGCTCCTCTTTTTTCGGAGATTTCCCCCATGAACATGCCCCTGAACACGTCTGCCAACACCAGCGACCCTATCGCCCAAGCCCGCCACAACATGATCGAGCAGCAGATTCGCCCATGGAATGTGTACGACGCTGGGGTGCGCGACACGCTGGCCGAAGTGCGCCGTGAAGAATTTGTGCCACCAGCCCACCGCAGCTTGGCCTTCATGGACATGGAAATCCCCTTGCGCGGCACCCCCGAAGAAGGCATTCGCACCGGCCAGTGCATGCTGGCCCCCCGGGTCGATGCACGCATCTTGCACGACCTTAAAGTGCAAAAACATGAACGCGTGCTGGAAATTGGCACCGGCTCTGGCTACATGGCTGCACTGCTAGCCCACCGCGCCAAGGAAGTGTTGTCGCTGGAAATCATCCCTGCACTGGCAGACACCGCCCGCGCTAACTTGGAGCGCACGGGTGTCACGAATGTCAGCGTTCGCATTGGCGACGGTGCCCGCGATGCCCTGCCCGAAGGCCCGTTCGATGTCATCGTCCTCAGTGGCTCGGTGGCAGAAGTACCCAAAGAGCTACTGGCCCAACTCAACGACGGTGGTCGTTTAGCTGCCATCGTTGGCCTTGACCCAGTGATGCGCGTCACCATCGTGCAACGCCACGGCAGCCGCTTTGAGACCACCCAACCTTGGGACACTACCTCGCCGCGCCTGACCAACTTTCCAGAACCTTCGCCCTTTAAGTTCTAATCCAACACCACAGGAGCCTTTGCATGATTGCCCACGTTCACCCTCAGGGGCTGCAAGATTGGTTTACCCAAACTGCGCCCGGTCAAGTACCACTGGTGCTGGACGTGCGCGAACCATGGGAGTTGCAAACTGCCAGCATCGTGGCACAAGGGTTTGAGCTTTTGGCTATTCCCATGGGCAGTGTGCCCCAACAACTGGCAGTGCTGGAACCCGCACGGCCTGTGGCCTGTTTGTGCCACCACGGGGCCCGCAGCCTGCGGGTAGCGGCTTTTCTGGAGAACCACGGGTTTGAGCACGTTGCCAACATCACCGGCGGCATTGATGCGTGGTCGCTAGAGCGCGACTGTACCGTTCCCCGTTATTAATAAGCCGCGCTTTTTTGCAAAACGCTCTTTGAAGGACTCTTTCATGCACCTGTTCCGGCTCCTCTCCCTGTCTCTGGCGCTGGGCGCTGCCTTGGCAGCACCCGCCCAAGCCCAAAGTTTGATGGAACTGCTCGATTCGGCGCGCAACTACGACGCACCGTGGCAATCTGCCAAGGCCCAGGTCGATGCAGCCATCAGCCGTGCCGACCAAGCCCGCGCGGGTCTGTTGCCCAGTGCGACGCTGTCTTCGGGTGTCACGCGCACCCTGACCAGCATTAGCCGTCCGTCCGCCGACCGCAACCTGACAGCACAAACCGTCGGCATCAATGCCAGCCAACCGCTGTACCGCCCGGCCAACCGCATCAGCCTAGAACAAGGCCTGCGCGGAGTGGATGTCGCACAAGCGCAACTCGACAGCGTGACCCAAGACCTGCTGGTGCGCGTCAGCCAAGGCTATTTTGATGTTCTGGCAGCACAAGATACGCTGACCTTTGTGCAGGCGCAAAAAGCAGCCGTTTCAGAGCAACTGGCCGCAGCCAAACGTAATTTTGAAGTGGGCACATCCACCATCACCGACTCGCGCGAAGCCCAAGCCCGCTACGATTTGGTCACGGCCCAAGAAATCGCCGCTGAAAACGACCTGCGCGTGAAGAAACTCGCTCTGGATCAACTGGTGGGCAAAACCGACACCCAGCCCAAACCGTTGGCCTTGCCTCTGGCCTTGCCTACGGTGCAGCCCGAAGATGTTTCTGTCTGGGTTCAAAAGGCCCTCGACGGACAACCGCTGGTGCGCCAAGCGGCCATTGCACTCGATATTGCGCAACTCGAAACCAAAAAGGCCCAAACCGGCCATCTGCCAACCGTCGATTTGCAGGCAGGCTACAACATCCAACGCTCACCCAACGGCACACTGACCGCACCGGGTACCAACACCCGCAGCAACAGCGCCAGCGTTGGCGTAGCGGTGAACATGCCACTGTTTGCCGGTTTTTCTGTCCAAAATCGTGTCAAAGAGACTTTGGCCCTCGAAGAAAAGGCCCGTGCCGACCTCGAAAACCTGCGCCGCAACGCCACCCAGAGCACCCGTGCTGCCTTCTACGGGGTGCAATCGGGCCAAGGCCAAGTCAAAGCCCTCGAAGCTGCCGAAGCCTCCAGCCAGAGCGCACTGGAGGCCAACCAACTGGGCTACCAAGTGGGGGTACGCATCAACATTGACGTGCTCAATGCCCAAAGCCAGCTCTACCAAACCAAGCGTGACTTGGCGCAGGCGCGCTACAACGTGCTGCTGGGAACACTCAAACTGCGCCAAGCCGCAGGCACGCTGACCGAGGACGACGTGCAAACGATCAACGGGCTACTGACCCCCTAAAAACGCAAACGACTACCATGCAAGGCACAAGCTCCGATAGAAGAAACAGGAGAACACTGTGCCCACTGCATCACCCAACACAAAAGCCACCGTACTGGTGGTCGACGATACGCCCGACAATCTGGCACTGATCTCGGGCCTATTGCGCCATCTTTACCGCGTTGTTGCGGCCAATAACGGCGAAAAAGCCCTCACCATTGCCCAAAGCGATCATCCGCCCGATTTGATTCTTCTGGACATCATGATGCCCGGCTTGTCTGGGTATGAGGTCTGCCAAAGGCTCAAGGGCAACCCAGCAACGCACGACATTCCGGTCATTTTCTTGACCGCCATGACTGGCACTGAGGATGAAAAAAGAGGCCTTGAAATGGGGGCGGTGGACTTCATCACCAAACCCGTTAATCCGCCCATTGTTTTGGCCCGCGTTGCCACACAATTGCAAGTCAAAGCGGCAGCAGATTTTTTAAAAGACCAAAACGTCTATCTTGAAGCCGAAGTTACGCGCCGAGGCCGTGAATTGGCGGCGATTCAAGACGTAACCATTTTAGCCATGGCATCGCTGGCCGAAACGCGCGACAACGATACGGGCAACCACATTCGCCGTACCCAGCATTATTTGAAATTGCTGGCAGTGCAATTACAGCAGCACCCGCGTTTTTGCACCTTTTTAACCGACCACACCATCGATTTATTGTTCAAATCAGCGCCGCTGCACGATATTGGCAAAGTGGGCATTCCTGACCGCATCTTGCTCAAACCCGGACGCTTTACCCCGGAGGAGTTCGAGATCATGAAGACCCACTGCAAGCTGGGCCGCGACTCCATTCAGCACGCTGAAGACCAATTGGGTGTCAGTGTCGATTTTTTAAAGCATGCCAAAGAAATTGCCTATTCACACCAAGAAAAATGGGACGGCAGTGGCTACCCAGAAGGTCTGGCAGGAGACGACATTCCGATCTCGGCGCGCCTGATGGCGGTGGCCGATGTGTACGACGCACTGATTAGCCGGCGCGTTTACAAAGAGGGCTACTCCCACACCCAAGCAGTAGAAATCATGACCCAAGGTCGGGGCAACCATTTTGACCCCGACATCACCGATGCTTTTCTGGCCCTTGCCGACCAGTTTCAGGCCATCGCCCAGCACTACGCTGATGACGATGAAGCACTGCGCCACAAAGCCCTGAACCTGAAAGTCATCACAGGCGACATCGCGTGAGCTATTTTCTTGACATCTTAGAACGGGGTACCCTGTGGGCCAAACTCACCATTGGGTTTGCGGTTTTTATTTCGCTGTCGGTGCTGCTGAACTTTCTGGCCATTGATGCCCAAACCCACCTGAGCCTGCAAATACAGCAAACTTACGAGTCCGATTTGCTGGGCATCTCAAGTGCCAAAGATGCACAGATTTATGCCACCGTCATAGGACTGGCTCTGCACAAAGCCGTCATTGCGCAAAACCAGTCTGAGCGTGAACAAGCACTGCGCCAAGTAGACGATGCCCAAGCCGCACTGGGCCGCAGAATCAAAAAATTGCAGCCACGCATTGCCAGCGAACAAGAGACCAAAACGCTAGAGCGATTTCGCACCGAATACGCCCAATACCAAGAGCACCTTGAGAAGGCTGTCAACTTGCTGCAACAGGGCCTCCAGACAGAGTCTGTTGCCGTGATCCATTCAGAAGGGTTTCAGCAATCTGGCGGTGCAGCCATTGAAGCGATCTCTGAAATCATCCAAATTAAAGAAAACAACGCATACAAGACAATGCTAGCGTCACAAGGTGACGTTGCCCAAGACATTCGCCTAGGGTATTGGTTGCTAGGCATAGGTGCCAGCTTGGGTGTGCTGCTGGGTTGGCTCATGGTCAAATCGATTCGCCGCCCCACCGAGCGGGTGCGCCAAGCCGTCGAACAATTGGCCGCAGGACAGCTAGAAACCAACATTCCACACGCTGACTTTGAGAACGATGTCGGCAGTATGGCCCGCTCGGTGCAAGTCTTGCAAAAAGGTGCCCAACAAAGAGAAATCCAAAATTGGGTCAAAACCCATTTATCTCAGGTCGCCAGCGCACTGCAATCGGTCACGGGGTTTGCCGAACTGTCGCAAACCCTGTTCAGCAAGGTGGCTCCGTTGCTGCGACTGGGACACGGGGTTTTTTACATCCACGAAGAAGAAATGCAGCGCCTACGCTTGCTGGGCAGTTATGCCTGCCAACAAGATAAAGCCTTGAATCCCTACTTTGCGATGGGCCAAGGGTTGGTGGGCCAGTGCGCTGTCGAGCGCATCCCCATCGTTTTGGCTAACCCTCCGGCAGACTACATGCGCATTGGTTCGGGTTTGGGCGAATCGACCCCCAGCACCATCACTGTGCTGCCCATTGTTCGCAATGGCCGACTCTTGGGCGTGTTAGAGCTGGCGACACTACAAGACTTTGGCACCAAAGAACAAGCATTGCTAGATGATTTGATGCCCATATTGGCGATGAATTTGGAGATTCTGGAGCGCAGCGTCAAAACCCGAAAGTTGCTCAAAGAAACCCGGCGCCAAGCCCAAACCTTGCAAGAACAGGCTATCACTCTCGAAGAACAGGCCGTCGAACTAGAAGCGCAGCAAAGGGCACTCCAAGACACCGAGGCTTGGTACCGCAGCATCATTGAATCGTCCCCCGACGGCTTGATCATCGCCAACGAGCAAGGTGCCATCACTTTGGCCAACCCGACACTGGAGTCGATGTTTGGCTACGCAGAAAGCGAAATCATCGGCCGGCCCATTGGGCTGCTGCTACCTCAAGCCCTGCGAGAGCACCATGCAGGCCTGCACGATGAACCCCTCGACAGCGACCAAGACGGCCCGGTGTGCAGTAGAAATTTAGAACTCCTCGGGGTGCACAAAAATGGGTTGACGTTCGCTGTCGAAGTGGGACTGTCTAAATTACCTGCGGTGGGGGGGCATGGGATGAATGTGTGCGCTTCGGTGCGCGACATTACCGAACGCAAAGCCGCCGAAGAGCGCATCAACGCCCTCGAAGAGCGCAGCCGGTTGATTTTGGGTTCAGTCAGCGATGGCATTGCAGGTATTGATCTGCAAGGGTGCCTGACGTTCGTCAATACGGCTGTGAGCACTATTTTGGGCCACACAGAGTCCGAGCTACTGGGCAGCCAAATACACGGCTTAGTGCACCACAGCCACCCCGATGGCAGCGCTTTTCCACAAAGCGAGTGCCCCATGTATTTGACCGCACAAGACGGCAAGGCACGCACCGTGGACGATGAGGTACTGTGGCACAAAGATGGGCGGGCGATTCCGGTGGAGTACACCACCCAACCGACGTACAAAAATGGCGCATTGATCGGAACGGTGGTGGTGTTTCGGGACATCACCCAGCGCAGAGCCGCAGAACAAGCGCTGCAGAATGAGCGCACACGTTTGCAAAATATTTTGGACAAAAGCCCTATTGGGATTGCATTTTCAACCCAAGGGGTGATTCGTTTTACCAACCCCGAATTCACTGCCATGTTTGGCACCCGTATCGGGGATGCAGCAGAAAATATTTACGTTCACCCCGAAGACCGGGCGCAAATGCGCCAAACAGTGGAACATGGAGGCATCGTTCACACCCAAGAATTCAAGATGTACGACAAAACGCGGCAAGAACGCGACATGCTCTGCACTTTTATGCCGATTGTGTACGACGGTGAAGAAGGCATTTTGGGCTGGTTGCTCGACATCACTGAACGCAGAATGGCCGAAGATGCCGTCTTGCGCGCCAAAGAAGCCGCCGAGGAAGCCACCAAAGCCAAAAGCGAATTTCTAGCCAACATGAGCCACGAAATTCGCACACCCATGAATGCCATCATCGGTATGTCGCATTTGGCACTGCAAACTGACCTCAATAGCCGGCAACGCAATTACATTGAAAAAGTACACCGTGCCGGAGAAAACCTGCTCGGCATCATCAACGACATTTTGGATTTTTCAAAAATCGAGGCCGGCAAGATGACCATGGAAGTCATTGATTTTCGGCTTGAAGATGTCATGGAAAATTTGGCCCATTTGGTCAGCATGAAGGCCGAAGACAAAGGCTTGGAGCTGTTGTTTAACGCCCATGCCGATGTACCCACCGCACTGCGAGGCGACCCGCTGCGCTTGGGCCAAGTGCTGATTAATCTGTGCAACAACGCCGTCAAGTTCACCCACAGCGGTGAAATTGTGGTGAGCATCGAAGAAGTGGCCCAAGACGAGCAAGGCATCGAATTGCACTTTTCGATCCAAGACTCAGGCATTGGCATGACACCTGAGCAACAAGAGAAGATTTTTCAATCTTTCAGCCAAGCCGATGCCTCGACCACACGCAAATACGGCGGCACGGGCTTGGGGCTGACTATCTCGAAAAATCTGGTCGAGCGCATGCAGGGGCGTATCTGGGTCGAGAGCGCAATCGGTAAGGGTTCAGTATTTCACTTCACGGCCCATTTTGGTTTGCAGGTCGCGCCAATACCACGGCGAATGTTCAACGCACAAGAAATCGTCGGTATGCGCCTGTTGGTGGTGGATGACAACGCCACAGCGCGCGAGATTCTCTCGGTGATAGCGCAGAGCTTTGGCTTGCACGTCACTGCGGCCTGCGATGGACAGCAGGCACTGGAGACCCTTGTGGCGGCAGACACCCAAATGCAGCCCTTCGATTTGGTGCTGATGGATTGGAAGATGCCGGGCATGGACGGCGTAGAAACAGTGCTGCAAATTCAGCAAAAAGCGCTGCAACACCCTCCGACCATCATCATGGTGACTTCCTTTGGCCGCGATGATGCCCGCAGTTCGGCCCAGTCGCGCGGTGCAGTCATCCAAACGGTGCTGACCAAACCCGTGACCTCCTCGTCCTTGCTCGAAGCCATTGGCGAGGCTCTGCAAAAGGAGATAGGTACCGACACCCGCGCCAATGAACGGGCCGACACCCAGAAAGAAGTCATCAGCAAACTGGCTGGTGCCAGGGTTTTGTTGGTCGAAGACAACGATATGAACCAAGAACTAGCACTGGAGTTGCTGCGCAGTGCTGGTATGGAAGTGGTGCTTGCCGGTGATGGTCAACAAGCGCTGGACATACTGGCAACAGATGCCAATTTTGATGGCGTGCTGATGGATTGCCAAATGCCGGTCATGGACGGGTACACCGCAACCCGCGAAATCCGCAAAATCGCTGCTTTCAAAGATTTGCCGATTTTGGCCATGACCGCCAACGCCATGGCCGGTGACCGCGAAAAGGTGCTGGAAGCGGGTATGCAAGCCCACATTGCCAAACCCCTGAACGTGGCAGAAATGTTTGCCACTATCGCCCAATGGATTGTTCCCCACCGAGCAAAAACTCCAGCCAGCACAGAAGCGGCCCCTGCCTGCCCACAACAACCCACCGCAACACCCAATCCCACAGCGTGGCAAGCACCTGCGCCATTGGCAGGCATTGATGTGTGCGCAGGCTTGTCCACAGCGATGGGCAACGCCCAGCTCTACACGCGCTTGCTGGTGAAGTTTCGCGAGGGGCAAGGCCCCTTTGCTACGCTGTTTGCCAACGCCCGCAACGATACGACCGACCCCACAGCGGCCACCCGTGTCGCCCACACCCTCAAGGGCACAGCAGGCAACATTGGTGCCAAAGGGGTGCAAAAAGCGGCCTTAGCGCTTGAGCAAGCCTGCATCCACGGCAGCACCGATGCCGACATCAACACCCTCTTGGCCGACACTTTGGAGCAGCTAACACCCGTCATTGCCGCGCTCCAAGGCATAGAAGGCGCTAGCCAAGACCCAGCGGCAGAAAATGTAACCCCCTCTGGTCATGGTTCAGACAACGCACTTCTGGACACGCAATTGGCCGATTTGGTCGCGCTGCTGCAAGCCAGTGATGTGGATGCGGACGCAGCCATCTACGCCCTGCAACAGCAGGCAGCGGGTACACCGCTGGCCCCGGTGCTGAACCAAGTCGCGGCAGCGGTAGCGGCCTACGACTTTGATGCTGCCTTGGCCGCGTTATCGGCGGGCCGCGCCTGAGGTAAACAACTGCGCCGCAGCATCGGCCATGGCCTTGGCAGCCCCTTGGTGCTGGCTGGCAAACTGCGTTGCTGCCTGCTGTGCTTTGGTAAGGCGCGCCGTATTGAGGGCCAACATACTGGCCGTTTGCATGCCCTCACCGATGTGAGCGACGCGCTGCGCTGCGCCGGCGGCACAGGCGCGTTGTGCCGCCTCAGCAAAGTTAAAGGTGTGTGGCCCCAGCACCACCGGGCAACCACAGGCCGCCGATTCAATCAGGTTTTGCCCACCCAAGGGGGCAAAACTGCCACCCAACAAGGCGACATCGGCCAGTGCGTAATACAGGGCCATCTCGCCGAGCGAGTCGCCTAGCCAGACATCCGCGCTCTCTGGGTGGTTTGACCATTGGCTGCGCCGCGACACACGCAGACCGGCGTTGTGCAGCATTTGCGCCACTTCATCAAAGCGCTGGGGGTGGCGCGGCACGATCAGCCACTGCACAGCACCGGCACCACCGCCGTATTTAGCTCCGTTATCTATAGCACTGCGCTCTTGTCCCTTGGGGGCTAGCGGCTTGTTTTGCTTGAAATGCTTCAGCCACAGGGCTTCTTCACCCTCGCGGCT
>JAIEMS010000008.1 GCA_019751915.1 Burkholderiaceae bacterium | reverse complement strand
CAGACCCTGATTCAGAAACGAGTTAAATTAACCCCGGACTCCAAAGCCCAGTGCTACTGAAAATGGGGGGACGTCGACTAAAGACAAGGCTACCGCAGCAGCCAATACAAGAAAAAAGCTCGCGGGAGCTGGTACGGGAAGTCATGCAACTGCGAGCAAAAAGAGCAGCTGAAATAGCAAAGCTGGTCAGCCAGCGGCACAACCCAAGTAGAGATACCTCCGTAGATGAAGCGGTGACCCTGCACAGGTCAGCGTTCACTCTGCTGGTTTGATAACCCCGTGCTGGGACACCTTCCACCTCGCTCGCTTTTTTTCGATCATCGCCTTGGTGCGTGGCCAGTCCTCGGTCTCGAACATGCCGCCAATGGCACTGACCACCCCATCAGTCACTGCGAGCATAGGGTCAAGACCATAGTTCACAAAACAGTAGCGAGAGTGCTTTGACTGGGCAATGCCGGCAATATGGTGACAAGCCTTGTTGACCTGTCTAATCTGTCCAGTTGCAGAAATCTTGAGCAGGTAGGCCGTGGCAATGTTGATGGCCCACTCGGCCTGCATCACACCATTTCCGTTGCGTTTTGCCGGAATCACCGCGATATTGGCCAGCCGGCTTTCCAGACAGAGCAGCGGGTGCAGCACGTTGAAGGTAATACCATTAGTCTTCACACTGACAGCAAGGTTACGGACAGTCTCATTACTTGGGCCGACGATGGTGCGCAAGAAGTCCATCATGAGGACGCGCCCGTCTGGCCTTTTCAGGAACGCGTATGCAGTACTTGGGGTGCTGTCAAAGTCCTTTGCCAGATGGATCTCAACTTCACCACCCAACTGTTCACACAACCACTGTGCATCGCGCTTACCGCCAAGCCAATCGGTATCAGCTGTCAATGGAAATCTATCACCAGTAGGCGCCAAGACATCCATAACAACGCCCCAAACTTCTAGAGCTTGCCCACCCACCAATATGAGACGTGTCGGATCGTGTGAAAGCTTTCCCCCTACGTACAGGAAGTCTTCACGGGTGAATGGGTCAATGCCGTGCTGGTTGACATAGGCGCTCAGCCGCACCCCAGCCCCTGTCAGAGTTCTGGCCAAGACAGCACTTCGAATTGCATACCCACGGGTGCAAAACCGCACTCCTCGCGGATATCTGCAACCTCGACGGACATGGACATGTCTGTTACATAAACGGCACGACGCTTGATATCAGCCATACCCCTGCGATCAGGCATGGCCTTGGAAGCGCCGGGCTTCACCAAGGCCGTGCGTACATGCGAAGACGACGAATGCTTATACGCCTGAGAAAGCTTGATCTTCATGTTGTTTGCTTCCACTGGGTGTGGATGAACTTATGCTTACCTACTGGCAAAAAGTGTTGAGTGAAGATTAACACTAAACGACAGCAATCTATACGCGCCAACATCAATTCAATCGATTGAAAAGGTGGATTTACTTATAGAAAAACAACAAATTGGTGAGTTTTCTAGAGCGTATTATGAACTCTCTGTCAGGGCCAACAACCATGCGGCCTTGGGTGACATGAGCATGGTAAAAACGACAAAATGTAGGCCTGCCAGTACTTGCGGCAGGCGTTCAAAGTCTCTGCTCAATCTTCTGAAACGTGACAACCATCCAAAGCTACGCTCAACCACCCAGCATTTGGGCAACAGCACGAATACTTTTTTGGCCTCTGCCAACTTCACGATCCGTAGCTCTATGCCCGCTGCCTGTGCCGCTTCACGCGCCAGCTCCCCCGTGTAGCCCTGATCAGCCCAAGCAATCTCCACCGATTGGCCCGTGGCAATTTGTACCGCTTCGCACAATTGTTCTACTTGCGACGTCCACCCGAAATTATTGGGGTGGTTGCGCAGTGTCGGGAAAATTTCCGACATCCCATGAGCGGGGGTGTGAGTATCTTTGAGCGACTCACAAATGAAATGCGACACGGCGCGACAAAACGCGACAGGTATGGAGCAAGGCATCGGCGCAAAATCACGCTGTTTCTGTGGCCTTCACCTTGTCGGCTGTGCCTGAGTAGCTATCAAATAAGTAGCGTTGCTGGTGCCTGCACCTCGACCGACAAGCAGGCCTTTTGTGCCGCCAGTCTGCTTAACAGCGCGGTTAACAGCAAACAGGGCTGTTTGCAGCTGGTTGACAGCGCCCGGTTGACAGTCGGTTGACAGCAAAAGCGGTGTTGCCAGACTGGTTAACAGCGGTGGTTAACGGGCTGGTTAACGCGAAAAAGGCGTTAACCACGATGGTCAACAGCGAAGTCAACAAGAAAGTCAAAAATAGTCAACAGGCCGAGGCAGCAGAAAGGTAGCAGGCGCAAAGAGCCGACCATCAGCGAGAAGGTGGCGCTGGCAAAAATGGGACAAGTCCTGTTTGTGCTGGTGCTGCTGTATGAGATGGCAGTGAGTCACCCGAATGGCGCGAGGACAGACACCGCCATGCCTTAGGCCACGGATGACTCGCCGTGGTGGGGAACTCAGGGCCATTGTGCCAAAGGTGGCACTGCTGGGTATGGGGAGCGCCCATGCTCAACCTTGGTCGGCAAGCGTACCGGCTGAAAAAGGTAGCCGACCTTGTTGGCCGCGTGTCCTGCGCTTTCCCGCCGATGGTGGGATATGGTCGGCCTGTCGGTGCGTTCGCGTTGCATCCAGCACCAGTGTCCAGCCACATCCCCGTTTGGTGTCTTACGGATGCCACAAGATGGACAGATTCTTTTTTGTTGGTACTTTTGTTGGTACTTTTGCCAAAAACATGGCCTCTACAGAGGGGAATGTGATTCCGGCTCGGGCACCATCTAGTTATTTCATACTGCGTCAAGTCATCGCAAAAGCCCCTTACCCCATAGGTACAGGGGCTTTTTTGTTGTCTCATACCGTGTCATGTGCCACCATGGCATACCAACATTTTGTTGGTGCACCCAGATACCATCAACGAGACTACTTCGGTAAAACCAAGGGTCTGAGACGCTTCAATGGGATATTTTGAAGACTAGCCCTTGGTACACATACGCCAGCTGCTCTTATAAAGATAGCAAATTAACGTGGTGCCAAACGAATAGCGCCGTCGAGACGAATGACTTCACCATTGAGCATATCGTTGTCAAGAATGTGCTTAACCAACTTAGCGTAGTCCTGCGGTGTCCCCAAACGGCTCGGAAACGGTACACCTGCGGCCAGTGCATCTTGCACTTCTTGGGGCATACCAAAGAGCATCGGTGTACCAAAAATTCCGGGGGCAATGGTCATATTGCGGATACCGTTGCGGGCCAAATCCCGGGCAATGGGCAGCGTCATGCTTACTACCCCGCCTTTAGAGGCAGCATAGGCAGCTTGACCAATCTGACCATCGTAGGCAGCAATGCTGGCGGTCGAAATCAACACACCACGCTCACCTACGGCATTGGGTTCGTTTTTGCACATCGCGTCGGCAGCCAAGCGAATCATGTTGAACGTGCCAATCAAATTGACCGTCACGGTCTTGCTAAAAAGCGCCAACGCATGTACCCCATGCTTACCAACGGTTTTTTCTGCTGGGGCAATGCCAGCGCAGCTCACTAAACCTGAAAGACGGCCCAACGCCACTGCTTGGGCCACCACGGCCTGACCATCGGCTTCGTTGCTCACATCGCAGCGGACAAACACACCACCAATCTCACGGGCAACAGCCTCGCCTTTTTCTACTTGCATATCGGCAATGACTACCTTGCCGCCATGCTCGGCCAGCATGCGTGCCGTACCTTCGCCCAGACCTGATGCAGCACCGGTCACAATAAAAACGTTGTTCTTGATTTCCATTTTGTCTCCTTTGAATTACGTTACGTAAGCGTCAATTATGCCGCCCTTGCACCTTCGAGCCAACGCATTGAATTATTGCGAATGGTTCGCGTTTCAATTATGATGAAGGCACTATCGATCATCAAAAGCCACATACCATGCGACACACACTCACCACCGCGCTGGCGGCCTGCACGTTGTTTACGCTGACCAGCATTGCGCAGGCGAATGAACAGGTGGTCAACTTGTATTCAGCGCGCCACTACACCACCGACGAAGCGCTCTACACCGGCTTTACCAAAGCCACCGGCATCAAAATTAACCGGGTTGATGCCGATGATGCGGGAATTTTGGCGCGCCTCAAGGCCGAGGGTTCAGCCTCTCCTGCCGATGTCATTTTGTTGGTCGATGCGGCGCGCCTGTACAAAGGCGAAATGGACAATCTGTTCCAACCGATCAAGTCCAAAGTGCTCAGTGAGGCGATTCCTGCACACCTTCACAGCCTGCCAACGGCCAGTGGTGGTGTGGCGTGGTTTGGTTTGTCTACCCGTGCCCGGGTGATTGTCTACAACAAGGTGAAGGTGAACAAGGCCGATGTCGATACTTACGAGTCGCTGGGCGATCCTAAAAACAAGGGCAAGCTGTGCATTCGTTCAGGTTCGCATCCGTACAACTTGAGTCTGTTTTCTGCTGTAACCGAGCACCTTGGAGAAGCCAAAACCGAAGTTTGGCTCAAGGGACTGGTTGCCAATTTGGCACGCCCGCCCAAGGGGGGTGATACCGACCAAATTAAGGCCGTTGCAGCCGGTGAGTGCGATATTGGTGTCACCAATACCTACTACTTGGCCCGCATGATGCGCTCTGATAAGCCTGAAGACATAGCGGTGGTGAATAAAGTAGGGGTTGTGTTCCCGAACCAGCAGTCTTGGGGTACGCACATGAACATTGCTGGTGGCGCTGTGGCCCGTTATGCAAAAAATCAGGCCAATGCTGTCAAGTTTCTTGAATACCTCGCCAGCCCTGAAGCACAAAACTATTTTGCCAATGGCAACAACGAATGGCCTGCAGCCAAGGGTGTGAGCGCAGACAACCCTGCCCTGAAAGCGATGGCTGGTGGCGCTCCCTTCAAAAGCGAAACTATTCCGATCAGCGCTGTGGGTGCCAACATCACGAAGGTGCAGCAAATGTTGGACCGGGTTAGCTTTCCTTAAAATTTAAGCCTTTGGACGGTTATCGCCATTTCGGGGGGATTACCTTGGGTACAGATATTTCTGAAACCCGGCAAACATCGTCCGAATTTCTCCTGTGCTACCCAAATCCGCCACAGCATCCGAGATAGCGTTGTTGTACCTGAGCCGCAGCAACGGGGGCAGCTTGTCGGCATCCAGCTCGTCCACACCTTGGTGGACGTACTGTGCCAACACAAAATCAATAAAAGCCTGCTGGCGGTCGTTGAAGTGTTGGTGCGCCCCTGCCTTTGCCTGATCGGCACGCTTGGCACGGGTTTCCGGCGCAGTGGCAAAGGCCACGTAGGCCAGCACGTCAAACAGGTCGCTGTTTTCGGCTCCTATGGCTTTCTGCATTTCGGCCAGCGGCTCTTTGCCTAGCCCTTTTTCTGCCAAGCCCGCCAGCAGGGCTTTGCGCGTATCGGGCACACTCCACAGGGCGCGTAGCGCGTCCTCATCTTTGAAGAACTCGGGCAGCACCCCGTACATAGTTTCCAGAAACTGCGCCGCCGACATCGGCGTGCCCTCGGCACTCCAAAACGTGGTGGCGGTCATGCTTTGGATTTGGCGTGCCTTGCCGTCGGCCAACTTCACTTCCAGTTTGACTGGGCGTGGCGGTGGTTCTAGCAACGGGTTTGGCCCGGATGGTTCAGGCGCTGGCTTATCGCAGCCACCACCACATTTGGTAGATTCCAGTTCTGCCGGTTCGCCATCCCACTCTGGGTCATTGAAATGGTGGTGCGCCCGCACAAAGTCATAAATCGTGAAATAGTCTTTGCCTTCAAACAGGCGGGTGCCCCGGCCAATGATCTGCTTGAAATCAATCATCGAACTCACCGGGCGCATCAGCACGATGTTGCGCACGTTTCGGGCATCCACGCCGGTAGATAGCTTTTGCGAGGTGGTCAGGATGGTGGGAATGGTCTTCTCGTTGTCCTGAAAAGCACGCAGGGCCTCGTCACCGCGTGCGCCATCGTCGGCGGTGACGCGCACGCAGTACATCGGGTCGGTGCTGGTTTTGTTCTGGTTAATCAGGTCGCGCACCAGCAGGGCATGGGCTTGGGTGGCGCAAAAGACAATGGTTTTCTCGCGCTGGTCGATCATGCCCAGCAGCAGTTTGACCCGGTAGGCCTCGCGCTCGGGGATCACGATGATGCGGTTGAAGTCGCTTTCCACATAGCGTTTGCCCGCTACCACTTCGCCTGCCACCACCGTGTCATCGGGGGTGTAGGTGTAGTCGTCGATGGTGGTGGCAATCTGCTTGACCTTGAACGGGGTCAGAAAACCATCGTTAATGCCTTCTTTGAGCGAGTACACATACACCGGCTCACCAAAATAAGCATAGGTGTTGGCGTTGAGCGTGCGTTTGGGTGTAGCGGTCAGGCCCAATTGCACGGCGGGGGCAAAGTATTCCAAGATGGCCCGCCAATTGCCTTCGTCGTTGGCCCCACCCCGGTGGCATTCGTCCACCACGATGAAATCAAAGAAGTCCGGCGGATACGCACCGAAATACGGTGTGTCCCCCGGCCCGCTCATGAAGGTTTGGAAAATCGTGAAGAACACATTGCCATTCTTTGGCATGCGCCCAGTGCGCTTGATTTCATCCGGGGCAATGCGCACCAACGAGCCGGGCGAGGTGTTCTCAAATGCGGAAAACGCGTTGTAGGCTTGGTCGGCCAAGGTGTTGCGGTCGGCTAAAAACAGCACACGCGGGCGGCGGGTCGGTGCTGTGCTTGCTTGCCAGTCTTTCAAGTTCCAGCGGCTTTGAAATAGCTTCCACGCCAACTGAAAAGCAATAAAGGTTTTGCCGGTGCCGGTTGCCAGCGTCAGCAACACCCGGTCGCGCCCAGCGGCGACTGCCTCCAGCACGCGGGTGATGGCGATGTTTTGGTAATAGCGTCCCTGCCAAGTGCCGCCCTGACCCTCAAACGGGATGGCGGCAAAGCGGTCGCGCCAAACGGTGCGGGTATCCGCAGCAGCACCAGTAGCGGTATCAGCACCCGCCTCGGCAAAGTTCAAGGCCCACAGTTCGTCTGGGCTGGGGTATTGCGCCACATCGCCCTCGGTGCCGGTCGCCATGTCGATGCCATAAATCTTCTGACCGTTGGTAGCGTAGGCAAAGCGCACTGCCAGCTTGGTGGCGTAGCTTTTGGCTTGGCCCACGCCCTCGGTGTAAGGCTTGGCCCATGCCTTGGCCTCAATCGTTGCCAGCTTGGTGTTGCGGTATACCAGCACATAGTCGGCAATTTCGGCCCGTGCCCGCTTACCGCCGCCCAGCAGCCGCCCCGGCGTGATTTCGCATTGCTTTTCTCGCAGGATGCGCGAACCTTCGACCACGCCCCAACCTGCGGCTCGCAGCGCTGGATCAATATGTTCGGCACGGGTTTCGGCTTCGTTCATAAGGCTTGATGTTGCAATAAATGCTCGGCAAGTGGGCCAAAAAATTGGCGTGTCACGCTGAAAAACCGGCTTAGTTTTTGATGGCTGGGCAACAAATCTAAGGCAGCCAGATGCTTCAAGCTCCAGTTTTTGCGTTCGTGTTCGTCAAAAAGTTCTTCTAAATGCTCCCACCACTCGCGGCGCAGGCTAACCAAATAGGGACTGTTGAGGTTGAGTATTTGAATGGTGTAGCGTGCCCGGTCTTCGTCGGGTGTGCCTTGTATTTTCAGGCTGGGCTGAATCTCGCCATTCGACAGGTAGGTAAAAAATCGGCTGCAATCGGCTTGCAAGGGCGAGATAAAAAGTTGCAGATTCACTGCCTTGCGTTTGCCGGTGGCATGGCCGCCAAAGACCTCAATGCTTTGCCTGCGGGCCACCGCCAATCCTTCGTCAACCTTGCTGCTAAAGACAGATGCAATCAGGTTGTTGTAATCAAAGGTGCGCGCTGGATTTTGGCTTTTGTTTTCCACATGCTCAATGTGAAAACCCAGCATAGTGTTGGCGGCATCTAGCTCGCTGTAGCCACAGAGTCCATATTGCTCGGGGAGGAGATGCTGATGAAGAAGCTCCTGCTTGTAGCTGAATTTATTCCACCGGCTGCTGGCTTGGTCGGTGGTGGCGGGTGGGTTGGCATGGGCTTTCTGCACGGCCCGGGGGCCTTGCCCGTGCTTGCGTATGTGCCTCATGCCTAGCGATCTCCGTGCATCAGTGCCTTGAGCTTTCGCTGCCGATCCATCGCGCGCTGCAATTTTTGCAGGTGCTCATGTGCGCAGCCAAATTGCTCGCTCAGGTGTGTAAAAAGCTGCTGCGCTTGCAGGCTTTCGCCTTGGCCTTCATCGACCAGTTGTGTCAGCTGTTTGAGTGCCGCCAGCTCAGGCACTGGCGGTTGTGGGTCAACGTGCATCACCCGTTGCAGCACGGTATGGCTGCTCAAACCGTAGGTGTCGGACAGTGGCGTGCTGGCCAGCATCTGACCATCGGTATCGTCGCCCAGCAGGCGCACACACTCGCGCTTGAGGGTGCTGATGACTTGCGGGCTGTGCGTGGTGACGATGAATTGCACCAGCGGGAAAGCCTGCATCAAGCCCTGCAACACCAGTTGCTGCCATTGCGGGTGCAGGTGCATATCCACTTCGTCAATCAAAACAATGCCGGAGGTTTGCAGCACGGCTTGGGCACCCAGTTGCGGATTGAGCTTCACGGCGCGAAACGCCATGTCCGCCACCATGCCAATCATGTTTTGAATCCCGTCACTGAGCTGCTCTATTGCCAACTCACCGTGAATGGGGTGTTGAGCGACCAGCGCATCTTGGCTGAACGAGTAGTTCAGGTTGCACCACTGCACCGGTGCAAGGCAGGTATTGACGGCCCCTGCCACTGCTGCCACGTAGCTATCGAATTCGCCCGGCTGGTGGGGTAGCCCTTGCTCGAGTGCTTTCAGTTGCTCTTGTTTGGCGTTCAGATTCCAATAGCGGAACCAAGCGATAAACGATTTGTAGCTAGAAGCCGGGTCTAGGCAGTCGGTGTAGCCGATGGTGCGCGAGGTGCGCGGGAGCTTGCCTGCGGTTAGCTTTTTTTGCTGCCAGAGCCGCCCGGTGCCGTAGTAGGCCAGCAAAGGCAGCGCGACGTTGGTGCCCGGTGTGCGCACCGCCTCCTGCAACTGCTTGGCATAGTCGGTCAGTACCTTGGCATCCTTGACCGTGGTTTTGGTTTTGGTCGGGCCAGCCAGCGTGCGCTGCCATGATACGGTGGTGGCTTGGGTCGCCTGCAAGTGGGCGGGGATGGTGCCAACGGCCTCTAAATGCACGCCGTGGGGGGCGTATTCCATTTCCAAGTTTTGGGTTTGCCGCACGCGCGTCAGGCGAATATCGCTGGGCAAAAAGACAGGGCCTTTGCTCTCGCTAAAAGCACCCAGATACGTCCCCAGCGCTACCGTCACCGCATCCAACACCGATGTTTTGCCCGCACCATTGGCCGCCACAATGGCGGTGAGCTGGGGGTGAAAGTCAATGTCCAGCGCAGCAAAACAACGGTAGTCGTACAGGCTGAGTTTCTGAAGGCTAAAGGTAGCTTGGGTCACGGCTGAATTATTGCAGGAGGCACTCACAACTGCCCACTGAAGGCCAGGTGCAACAGGGATTTTTTCAGCGCATCGAGGGCGGTGAGTTTTTGTTGGTAGATGGATTCGAGGCGTTGGGTTTCTTCGTGAAGCTCATTCAGCTTTTCGGCGATTTCACGTTGCTTTCCAACTGATGGCATGAAAACCCGGAATGCAAACAAATGCTCTCGATTGACCTTTGGCATTCCTGCACGCGCAGAGCCTTGAATTGCATAGTCTGTGAATTGCTTACTGAGCAACAGATGAAAAAGGTAGTCCTTGTCAGCCTCATTAGGAGTAGGTGCAAGTGGGTACATATCAGCACTGCACAGCCCACTGAAATCAGGTCGTGCGACTTTCATCAGGTAAGGACGAATCTTGCTGTAAAGAACCATAGATTCATCAAATAAGAACTTGCCAGAAATCAGACCTTCTTCGCGTGCTGTCTTGAGTTCGATAAATGCGCCGGTCTTGGATTCGATATTGCCTGCGCCAACGTGAGTCAGATCGAGGAATTCGGGTTTGCGCGGATCAACCAGCGTGGATGTAATAGCGCATACATCTGTCAGCCGCTTTTCTGTCCACCCATCCCCCCGCTGCGAAAAAACCGACTGCAAATGGCTCTCAAAAATGGCCCGCGCATTTTGCAGGTTCTTTTCGGCATGGGCGCGGGCGGTGGCGATGCCGTCAAAGGTTTCATCGAGGAGGGCAACGATGCGTTGCTGTTCGGGGAGCGGGGGAACTGGAATCGAAATCCCGAGCAACTCAGACTTCACCAAGCTCGGTATTGTTGTTCCTCGGTTGAGGGCGCTGAAATCAAAGGAAAGGCAGTAGTAAAAGAGGAATTTGCTGTCTAGTCCAAGCTTGACGGCCAACCCAAATGCAGTGTCAACATTCCAAAAGTTGGTTTCCGAATAAATCGGCGTGTTGATATTGCCTTTTCGACCAATGATTGTTGTGCCCGCCTCGCAAATGAAAGAAGTGGCGTACCCCATGACATTGCCAGCACTGCCAAAGATTGGATATACGCCATCCTTCGATTCAACTTCACGTTGATTTTTCCCATTACGAATTTCAAGAACGTCGGCAAACCGCTTAATTGACCACCCCGCCTTCATGCCCCACCCCCCAAAAACGCCCATTTAGGCATTTGCAGAGGCAAATTTAAGCCAAATTGGCCTCTAGCCCTTATAGGGAGAGCATTAGTAGCTATATATTTAATAGCAATCACGGTGTCACGTATGCACATATTTTTCTGGCTCGACCGATAAGCGCAGGCCCACGGTTTTGAGCACGGCCAGCAAGGTTTTCAGGGTGGGGTTGCCTTTGGGCGACAGCGCCCGGCAGAGGGATTCGCGGCTGATGCCCGCCTCGGCGGCCACCGTACCCAATCCGCCATAGGCTTCGGCCACGGTACGCAAGGCCAGCAGGCCAGCAGCGCGGTCATCGGGGTTGTCGAGGGACTCCGTCGCGGCCTTGAGGTAGGCCACTGCCAGTTCTTTGTCCGCCCGCAGTTCGGCCAGTTCGGTGTCGTGGTGCGAGACCGCACCGCTGATCTTGCTCATGATTGTCTCCATTTCCATTCCGCCCAGAGTTCTTTGGCCTGTTATGTGACGCACAGCAGCTGCCTGATCTGTTCCAGCACCTGCGCGCTTTCGGCATCCAATGCGGCGATCTCGTCCATGATGTCCTGCGGGCTGCGGTGCGCCACCACTTCGCCGCCGTTGGGGTTCTTCACCGACAAATCAAAAGTGTTGGTGTTCACAGCCGCCACATCCACCGACCAGCTTTGTGCGGTGTCGGCAAAGGTCTTTTGCGCTTCGATGAACGGCACCAAGTCGGCATCGTTGAGCGGGTTGGTCTTGCCCATGTTGCGGCCCACGTCCAACTGGTAAAACCAGACCTTGCGGGTGGGTGCGCCCTTCTCAAAAAACAGCACCACGGTTTTGACCCCCGCGCCCTGAAAAGTGCCACCGGGACAATCCAACACGGTGTGCAGATTGCAGCTTTCCAGCAGCAGCTTGCGCAGGCTGACGCTGGCGTTGTCGGTGTTGCTCAAAAAGGTGTTCTTGATGACGATGGCAGCGCGGCCACCGGCCTTGAGCGACTTGACAAAGTGCTGCAAAAACAAAAAGGCGGTTTCGCCAGTCCTGATAGCAAAGTTTTGCTGCACCTCTTGGCGTTCTTTGCCACCAAAGGGCGGATTTGCCAAGATCACATCAAAACGGTCTTTGTCTTGAATATCGGCAATGTTCTCGGCCAGCGTGTTGGCGTGGACGATGTTGGGGGCCTCAATGCCGTGCAGGATCATGTTCATGATCGCAATGACGTAGGCCAGACTCTTTTTCTCTTTGCCGTAGAAGGTGCGGGTTTGCAGCGTCTTTTGGTCGGTGGTGGTTAGGTTGGGCTGGCGTTGCAGGTAGTCAAAGGCTTCGCACAGAAAGCCCGCCGAACCACAAGCACCATCGTAAATGCGCTCGCCGATTTTGGGGGCCACGACGTGGATCATGGCGCGAATCAAGGGGCGCGGTGTGTAGTATTCGCCGCCGTTGCGCCCGGCGTTGCCCATGTTTTTGATTTTGGCTTCGTACAGGTGCGAGAGTTCGTGCTTCTCAAGCTGGGAGCGAAAGCGCAGCTCGTCCACCAGCTCCATCACATCGCGCAGGTTGTAGCCGCTTTGGATGCGGTTTTTGATCTCGCTAAAGACTTCGCCAATTTTGTATTCGATGGTTTGCGGCCCGCTGGCGCTTTGCTTGAAACTGCGCAAATAGAGAAACAGCCTGTGGTTGACGAATTCAATCAGGTCGTCGCCGGTCATGGCGGTGTGGTGATCGAGCTGGCCGTCCGCACCCTTGGGCATGGCCCAGCTTCCCCAGCGGAAAGGCTCGTCGATGATGAACTTGTAGGTTTTGCCCTCCAGCTCGGCTTCGAGGGCTTTGTCGGCCTCCAGTGCATCCAAGTATTTCAGGAACAGCAGCCAAGAGGATTGCTCGGTGTAGTCCAGTTCGCTGGTGCAGCCTGCGTCTTTGTGCAGGATGTCGTCGATGTTTTTGAAGGTTTGTTCGAACATGGGGGGTGGGGGTGCTTGGCACAAATGCCGGGGCAGGGGCTGGCAGCGCAGCTCTTTCGAGTAGGCAAGATTGGCACCAAAAATAAAAAAGCCCGCCAACTGGTGGGTTGGCAGGCTTTTTCTATCTGATGGCGGAGAGGGCGGGATTCGAACCCGCGGTGGGGATTAGCCCACACACGCTTTCCAGGCGTGCGACTTAAACCGCTCATCCACCTCTCCTGAGCCGCTGATTATAACCTTGACTTTGCTCGCCTCGGCCATTCTTGCTGCAAAAAACCGCTTATGCCGCCGGGTGTTGGGTTTGCACCATTTTCATGGCGGAACCAATCAGGGCCGAAACTTCACTCATGTTGCTCGGAACAATGAGCGTGGTAGTTGCATCTGCGGCCACTTTTCCGTAGGCTTCAACGGCTTTTTCGGCCACTTTTAACTGCACCGCCTGTTCGCCGCCGGGCTGGCGAATCGCCATCGCTATGCGTGCAATGGCATGGGCGGTGGCCTCGGCCACAGCGGTGATGGAGGCGGCCTCGCCTTGCGCTTTGTTGATGGCGGCTTGTTTTTCGCCCTCGGAGCGGGCAATCGACGCTTCACGCTCGCCCGTCGCAATGTTGATTTGTTCTTGGCGGCGACCTTCTGAGGCCGCGATCAGCGCCCGCTTTTCGCGTTCAGCGGTGATTTGCGCCTGCATGGCGTGCAAAATTTCTTTCGGCGGGGTCAAGTCTTTGATTTCGTAGCGCAACACCTTCACGCCCCAGTTCAAGGCGGCTTCGTCGATGGCTTGCACCACTTGGGCGTTGATGATGTCGCGCTCCTCAAACGTTTTGTCCAATTCGAGTTTGCCAATCACGCTGCGCAGCGAAGTTTGCGCCAGTTGCGTCACGGCCATGATGTAGTTGGACGAGCCGTAGCTGGCGCGCATCGGGTCGGTGACTTGAAAATACAAAATGCCATCGACCTGCAGCTGTGTGTTGTCGCGCGTGATGCAAATTTGGCTCGGTACGTCGAGTGGAATTTCTTTCAGGCTGTGTTTGTAGGCCACTTGGTCGACAAATGGCACCAAAAAATTCAGCCCCGGTGTCAGGGTGCCTGCGTATTTGCCCAAGCGTTCCTTCACCCAAGCGTTTTGCTGGGGCACGACTTTGATGGAGCGCACGATAAAAATCGCCGCAATGATAAACAAGACGAGAGCGATTTCCATAAGAGGCCTTTCTTGCAAAACAACGGGGGATCGGCGTGTCCATTGTGCACCTTGGCAAGGCCATTGTCGGCCCTGCTCGGTGGCGTAGCTTCAGTGGTGGTGCTGGTGGCCGCTGGCCGTGGGCTTGTGCGCTGTGGCGGCACCAGCGTCGGTGGCCGCAGGCACAGTGCGTGCCGCTGGGGGCAGTTGGGCCGGTGCGCCCTGCCACTGCCAAGCGCTGGTGCCGGGCGGTTGGGTGTAGTTTCCGGGGTCGCGGTAGTCGTTTGCAGCCAAGCCAGCGCGCACCTTCAGGGTGGTGAACATGCCCCCCATTTCCAGTGGCCCGAAGGGGCCAGTGCCGGTCATCATGGGGTGGGTGTTGGCGGGCAGGGGCATGGACATAGCGCCCATGTCGGCCATGCCGTGCTCGCCCATGGCCATGTAGTCGGGGACGATTTTTTGGATTTTTTCCACCAAATCATGCTGCTCGACACCCAGCATCGTGGGCACGCCGTGGCCCATCGCTCCCATCGTGTGGTGGCTTTTGTGGCAGTGCAGTGCCCAGTCGCCGGGTTCATCGGCAATGAGTTCGATTTGCCGCATTTGGCCGACACCCACATCGGTGGTCACTTCAGGCCAGCGCGCTGACGGTGGCACCACGCCGCCATCGGTGCCCGTGACCTCAAATTCGTGGCCGTGCAGGTGAATGGGGTGGTTGGTCATGGTCAGGTTGCCCACGCGGATGCGTACCCGATCCCCCCGACGCGCCACCAGCGGGCTGATGGCCGGAAACACCCGGCTGTTCCAAGCCCAGAGATTGAACTCGGTCATGGTGTTGATTTTCGGTGTCAGGCTGCCCGGCTCAACGTCAAAGGCATTGAGTAAAAAGGCATAGTCGCGTTGCACTGGGGCAATGTGCGGGTGTTGGCCCCGGGGGTGGGTGATCCACAGCCCCATCATGCCCATGGCCATTTGCACCATTTCGTCGGCATGGGGGTGGTACATGAAGCTGCCGGGCCTGCGTGCCACAAACTCGTACACAAAGGTTTTGCCCGGTGCAATTTGCGGCTGGGTCAGGCCACCGACACCGTCCATGCCGTTGGGCAGGCGTTGGCCGTGCCAGTGGATGGTGGTGTGCTCGGGTAGGCGGTTAGTGACAAAGATGCGCACCCGGTCGCCCTCGACCACCTCGATGGTCGGGCCGGGGCTTTGGCCGTTGTAGCCCCACATATTGACTTTCAAGCCGGGCGCTACTTCGCGCACCACCGGCTCGGCCACCAAATGGAATTCTTTGGTGCCTGCATTCATGCGCCAAGGCGCTGTCCAGCCGTTGAGTGTGACCACCGGATGGTAGGGGCGGCCATTGGGCGGCACCAGCGGTGGCGCGGTGTCGGCGTTGGTTTGCATCACCGGCTCTGGCAGTGCAGCCAAGGCGACGCGGCTGACCGAGGCAGCGGCCACGGCCAAACCTGCCGTTTGTACCAAGCCTGTGAGGAGGTTTCTTCTTTGCATAGGTGTCTTTCGGTTGCGCTGGGCGGCGTGGGTCAGTGCGAGGCGGAGCTGTTGCTGGGGTTGGTGCCGCTTTGCAGCGGCAACAAGCTGCCGGGAGAGGTGCCGGTCAGGGCCAGTTGCAAGTCGGTATCGGCCAGCCAGAAGTCGCGCTGGGCTTCGATGGCGTGGGCCACGGCTTGGGTGCTGGCACGGGCCTCGGCCAGCAAGTCCCAGACGCTGACCAGCATGCCGTTGTAGCGCAAGGTGGTTTCTTCGGTGATGAGGCGGCGCAGGGGCAGAACTTCGTCGCGCTGTTGGCGGGCCAGTTCGTAGGCGGTGTGCCGGGTCAGCCACGCCGCGCGCACTTCGCTGCGGGCACGCACCACGGCTTCTTGCAGCAGGGCGGCGCTTTTTTCGACTTCGGCACCGGCCCGGGCGCGGGCGGCACCGCCCCAATCGAACAGCGGCACCGGCAGTTCTAGCTCCCAGCCGCGCGTGGTGCTGTGCTGGCCGCTGGCACGATCGGTCAGGAGGTTATTTTTGTAGGCAAGGCCGATGTTGCCAAATAGCGCATTGGCACCCGACCAGCCTTGGCGCTGGCCGATGCTGTCGAGTTGCTGGCGGGCAGCGCGCAAGTCAAGGCGCTCTTGCAGGGCTTGGGTTTCGAGGCCATCGCTGGGTGTGAGTGCGGTGGGCAGCGCCGGGAGTTGCTCGGCCAGGGTGTACTGCGTTGGCAGTTCAGACAAGCCCATCAGCCGGGTGAGTTGCTCGCGTGCGGTGCCCGCATTCAACCGTGCGCGGGCGGCTTGGGCACTGCTATCGGCCAGCACGGCTTGTTCACGCGCTTGTTGCAAGCGGCTCCAGTTGCCCGCTTGCACCATGCGCTGGCCCAATTGGGCACCGGCTTGGGCGGCCTCGTGCATGCGGTCGTAGGCCACGGCGACTTGCTCGGCGGCGGTGGCGCGCAACCATGCCCGGCGGGTGTCGGCGGCCAGCACGATGGCATCTTGGGCCACTTGCAACACCGCAAGTTCGGCGCGCTGGTTTTGCCACTGGCTGCGCCAAGGCAGGGTGATGGCCTCCAGCAGGTTAAAGGCCAAGCTGCGTTCTATCTCGCGTTCGTGGAGGTTGGTCAGTCGTCCCAGCGTCAGGTGGGGGTTGGGCAGCGTCAAGGCTTGCACGCGCTGGGCATCGGCGATGCCCACATCCGACAGACGCGCTTGCAGACCGGGGTTGTTCAGCAGGGCGATTTGGATGGCCGACTCCAGCGTCACAGGCCGGGCCAATGCTTGGGCTACCGCCGTTTGCGCTTGGCTGCGGGCCAGCGGATCGGCGCTGGGCAAGGTGGTCTCGACCCCGGCAGTGCGGCCTGCCGTGAGCGCTTGGACTTGGCCGCGCAATCCATCGGGGGACACACTGGCACAGCCACTGACCAGCACCACCGCCGCCGATAGCAGGCCAAGGCGGTGGAGCGGGCGAAATAAAAGAGGCGAACACATGGACAATTTCTCCTGAAAACCAACAGCAAAAAGGCGCTGCACACGCCCAGCGCAGCACATGGGTTGATGCACTCGGGGCGGGGCAGACGCGCGCGCACTGGGGCGTGTGTCAGAGGTCAGGCAATCGGCGGTTTGAGGGCCTGTGTCGGCGGTGCGCTGCGAAATGGCACTGCGGTCGGGGCGGCCACTGCACTGGGCGGCAGGTGCAGCGGCACAGGCCAGCCCTGCGGCAGCAGGGGGGTCAAATGGCATATGCCACAACTGGCGCAGTCTGCGCTGGGCGGGTGCTGGGCGCAGCAGCCGTCTGTGGTGGGGGCGTCTGCACAGGCCTCATGGCAGGCGGCAACAGGCGGTGCCGCGCTGTGCTGGAGGGCTGCGGCGCTGGCGTGGGTCACGTCACTGGCGGGCGGTACCGTCGGGGCGGCCATAGCGCTGCTCAGCAGGCCCCGAAGCACCAGCACCAACATCCAGACATAAAAAAGACCGCGCCGCATAGCGCCATCATAGGTCAGCGCAGGTGCCACGGCAATTTTCAATTGCTACTGATTTAATAGCTACTAACCCTTACCGGGTTTGCGCTGGGTCGGCTTTTGACCAGAAATTCCGGCGCGGGGTGGTAATCCGGTGTGCTGCGTCAGGATGCGGCCTTTTGCCGGCGGGGTCGGTGCCGCGCTGTGGCTGGCTTTGCCCGGCTTGCTCGAAGCCGGTGCTTTGCCCGCGCTGGGCGTGGAGTTGGTGCGCCGCGCGCTTTGGTAGCCACCGTCGGTCATGGGCTGGAAGGTCGGAATCAAGTGGTGCTTGCCGTTGCCAATCAAATCAGCCCGGCCCATACTCTTGAGTCCCTCGCGCAGCAGCGGCCAATTGTTCGGGTCGTGGTAGCGCAAAAAGGCTTTGTGCAAACGGCGGCGCTTGTCGCCGCGCACGATGTCCACGGCCTCGCTGCTGCGCGTGACTTTGCGCAGTGGATTTTTACCGCTGTGGTACATCGCTGTGGCCGAGGCCATCGGGCTGGGGTAAAAAGTTTGCACCTGATCGGCCCGAAAGCCGTTCTTTTTCAGCCAGACGGCCAAGTTCATCATGTCTTCGTCGCTGGTGCCGGGGTGGGCGGCGATGAAGTACGGAATCAAGAACTGCTTTTTGCCCGCTTCTTCGCTGAACTTTTCAAACATCTGTTTGAACTTGTCGTAGCTGCCAATGCCCGGCTTCATCATTTTCGACAGCGGGCCTGCCTCGGTGTGCTCGGGGGCAATTTTCAAATAGCCGCCGACGTGGTGCTGCACCAGTTCTTTGACGTATTCAGGCGATTGCACCGCCAAGTCGTAGCGCAGCCCAGAGCCAATCAAAATCTTTTTGATGCCTTTGAGGGCCCGGCCCCGGCGGTAAATCTGGATCAGCGGGTCGTGGTTGGTGGTCAAATTTTGGCAAATGCCGGGGTAGACGCAGCTGGGTTTGCGGCAAGCGGCCTCAATCGTCGGGCTTTTGCAGCCCAAGCGGTACATGTTGGCCGTCGGGCCACCCAAGTCGGAGATGGTGCCGGTAAAGCCCTTGACCTTGTCGCGGATGTCTTCGATCTCGTGAATGATCGAGTCTTCGCTGCGGCTTTGGATGATGCGGCCCTCGTGCTCGGTGATCGAGCAAAAGGTGCAGCCACCAAAGCAGCCGCGCATGATGTTGATCGAGAAGCGAATCATCTCCCACGCCGGGATTTTGGTGGCTCCGTCGTGGCTACCGTTCTCGTCGGCGTAGCTCGGGTGCGGGCCGCGTGCGTAAGGCAGGTCAAACACCAAATCCATCTCGGCGGTGGTCAGCGGAATCGGCGGTGGGTTGATCCACACGTCGCGCGCGGTGCTGCCCTCGCCGTGGGCCTGTACCAGCGCACGGGCGTTGCCGGGGTTGGTCTCTAGGTGCAGCACCCGGTTGGCATGGGCGTAGAGCACCGGGTCGGCCTTGACCTGCTCGTAGCTGGGCAGGCGGATGACGCTGCGCTCGCGCGGCGGCGGCTTGAGCGGGGTACGCAGCGCCGGGTTGGCGACAAACGCCACCGGCTGGGCCACGGCCTCGGATGCCGTTGCAGCGGCATTTTGAGGGGTTTTGGTGTCTTTGAGGCCGGTCGCGCTTGTGCTGACTGTATTGTTTGCTATCGAATCAGGAGCATTGTTTTGCTCGCAACTGCTGCCTTGGGCGCTGGCCTGTTCGCTGGTGGTCAGGTAGGGGTTGGTGTGCGCCTCGACATGGCCCGGCGTATCGACGCTGGTCGAATCGATCTCAAACCAACCCGGCTCTGAAGCCCGGCGCACAAAGGCGGTGCCGCGCACATCGGTGATCTGCTCGACCGGCTCACGTCCGGCAATGCGGTGGGCGACCTCGACCAGCGCGCGCTCGGCGTTGCCGTACAACAGCAAATCGCACTTGGCATCGACGACGATGCTGCGGCGCACCTTGTCGCTCCAGTAGTCGTAGTGGGCGATGCGGCGCAGGCTGCCTTCGATACCGCCCAGCACAATCGGCACCTCTTTGTAAGCCTCGCGGCAGCGCTGGCTGTAGACGATGGCGGCGCGGTCAGGGCGCTTGCCGCCGATGTCGCCGGGGGTGTAGGCATCGTCGGAGCGGATTTTGCGATCTGCCGTGTAGCGGTTGATCATCGAATCCATGTTGCCCGCCGTCACGCCCCAAAACAGGTTGGGCTTGCCCAGCGCTTTAAAGGCCTCGGCGCTTTGCCAGTCGGGTTGGGCAATGATGCCGACCCGAAAGCCCTGCGCCTCCAGTACCCGGCCAATCACGGCCATACCGAAGCTCGGGTGGTCGATGTAAGCATCGCCCGTGACCAGCACGATGTCGCAACTGTCCCAGCCGAGCTGCTCCATCTCGGCGCGGCTCATGGGCAAAAAGGGTGCCGTACCAAAGCGCTTGGCCCAATACGGGCGGTAGCTGCTCAGGGGCTTGGCGGCGCGCGCGAAAAAAGAAACGTCAACAGGGGCGTTCATGAAAATGGGGGGTGGGGGGGAAGCGGCCATTTTACGGCTCCCCTTGCCAACGTGCTTTGGCAACCCCCTTCACCCATCTGGCGAGTGAGGGTGTCGCCCCTTAACTGCCCGCCACCTTCATCCGATTGACAAGGATGGAGCCGACGGTTTTGGCACCGTGGTTGTAGGCATCGGCACCAACGGCCTCGATGCCCCGAAGCATGTCTTTGAGGTTGCCTGCAATGGTGATTTCATGCACTGGAAAGGCGATTTCGCCGTTTTCGACCCAAAAACCACTGGCCCCGCGCGAGTAGTCGCCCGTGACGTAGTTCACGCCTTGGCCCATCAGCTCGACCACAAACAAACCGGTGCCGAGTTTCTTCAACATGGCCGACAGATCATCGCCCGCCTTGGTGCGCCGCGAGGTCAGCACCAAATTGTGCGAGCCACCGGCATTGCCGGTGGTCTTCATGCCCAGCTTGCGCGCTGAATAGCTGCTTAAAAAGTAGCCTTCGACGCGCCCGGCATCGACCACCTTGCGCGGTGCCACGCGCACGCCTTCTTCGTCAAACGGCGAGCTGCCCTTGCCGCGCAAGATGAACGGGTCTTCGAGAATGTCGATGTGTTTAGGAAACACCTTCTTGCCCAGCGAGTCGAGCAAAAACGTGCTCTTGCGGTACAGCGCACCGCCACTGATGGCTTGGACAAAACCACCCAGCAAACCCGCTGCCAGCGTCGATTCAAACAATACCGGGCACTCGGTGGTGGCAATTTTGCGACTCCCCAAACGGCTCAGGGCGCGCTGGGCGGCGTAGCGGCCCACCGCAGCGGGCGAGGCCAAACCAGCGGCATCGCGCACCGAGCTGTACCAAGCATCGCGCTGCATCTCGGCATTTTTGCCCGGCAGGGCTGCAATGGGGGCTACCGACAAGCTGTGGCGCGAAGTGGCGTAACCGCCGCGAAAACCGTGGGTGTGGGCGCTGAAAAAATGGCTTTGCTGCGCCGATACGCCCGCGCCCTCGCTGTTGGTAATGCGCTTGTGGGTGGCAAAAGCGGCGTTTTCACACTCGATGGCGATGCGCGCGGCCTCTTCGCTCGTCAGTGCCCACGGGTGGAACAAATCCAAATCACGGTGGGATTCTGGTGGGGCAATATCGCCCTCGTCGGGCAAACCGGCCACCGGGTCTTCGGCGGTGAAGCGGGCAATGTCGTAAGCCGCTTGCACCGTGCGTTCGATGGCGGCGGGCGAGAAGTCCGAAGTGCTGGCATTGCCACGGCGGTGGCCGAGGTACACCGTAATGCCCAAAGACTTATCGCGGTTGCGCTCGACGGTTTCGAGTTCGCCCTTGCGGACATTGACCGACAGGCCGCAGCCCTCAGAGGCTTCGGCTCCGGCATCGGTGGCACCGAGTTTTTTGGCGTGGCCCAGAGCATGATCGACCAAGTCTTCAAAAAACGCACGGCTGTAACTAAAACCGCTGTCTGCTGCGTTGGCGCGGGCGGGTTGCAAGGAAGAAGGAGCGGTCGCTGGAGCGGCGCGGCGGGTGCGGGAAGCGGCAGGGCGTGTTGATTTCATGGCGCAGCTATGATACTTGCGCTCGTCCTTGGCCCTGTGCGCCTTTACCTCCCCCCATTTTCACCATGTCACGTAAACCCAAAAAAGGCTATTTTGTGAAAGGCCAATTCGTTGCTGAAGGCAGCGAACTGGATCTGGAACTCAAGGCCGAACTCAAAGGCACCTACGATGCCAGTCGCACCGACCTCAAGCGCGAAAGCGACGAACTGCAAGACTTGGGCAAAGAACTGCTGACGCTGCGCTCTGACCTGTTCAACCGCATTGGCCTGCCCGACAAACTGGTCGAGGCACTGGCCGAAGCCCGGCGCATTACGAATTTTGAGGGCAAGCGTCGCCAAATGCAGTACGTCGGCAAGTTGATGCGCAAGCTCGACGAAGACACCGTTACCGCCGCACGCACCGCCCTGCAAGAGCAGCGCAGCGGCTCCGCAGCCGACAAGCTGGCGCTGCACTTGGCCGAACAGTGGCGCGACCGCCTGATTGCCCAAGACACGGCCCAAGCCGAATGGATTGCCCACCATCCCGGCACCGACATTCAGCAACTGCGCGCCCTGATTCGCCAAGCACGCAAAGATGCGCCCTCAACGCACGATGCCACCGTGGCCGAATCGCAAGGCACGGCACCGCGCAAAGGCCGTGCTTACCGCGAATTGTTTTTGCTGGTGCGTGAACAATTGGACGGCACTGGTGCCCATGACCGCGATAGCGCAGACAACCCAGACGAGGCCCACGATGACTAGCGCAAACGCCGTAGCCGATGCCGTCAAAATTGGCATCGTCTCTGTCAGCGACCGCGCCAGCGCTGGTGTTTACGAAGACAAAGGCTTGCCCGCGCTGCAAGACTGGCTGGAGCGGGCGTTGCACAACCCCATCACCTTCGAGGCCCGGTTGATTGCCGACGAACAAGCCACCATCAGCGCCACACTGATCGAGCTGGTCGATGCCGGTTGCAGCTTGGTCTTGACCACCGGCGGCACTGGCCCGGCGCTGCGCGACGTGACCCCCGAGGCCACACTGGCCGTGGCGCACAAAGAGATGCCCGGTTTTGGCGAGCAAATGCGCCAAATCAGCCTGAAGTTTGTGCCTACGGCTATTTTGTCGCGCCAAGTGGCGGTGGTGCGCGGCCAGAGCCTCATCATCAACCTGCCCGGCCAGCCCAAAGCGATTGCCGAAACGCTCGAAGGCTTGAAAGATGCCAGCGGTGCGCAGTTAGTACCCGGTATTTTTGCTGCGGTGCCCTATTGCATTGACCTGATCGATGGCCCCTACCTCGAAACCCGTGAGGCCGTGTGCAAGGCCTTTCGGCCCAAGAGCGCAGTGCGGGTTATAAATTAACCTTCTACCACCCGGTTTCTGCCCGTTTCTTTGGCTCGGTAAAGCGCTTTATCAACCCGAGAGAGAAAAGAATCAAAAGAGGGGTCTTCGGGTGTGAGTGTCACAATACCAACACTGACTTTGAAGTGAATTCTGCTACCGTCATCGGCATGGGCGGAGGAGCACTCTTCAATCAAAGACCGAATGCGTTCAGCAATCATTTTGTTTTTGATGGTGTCGGTTTCAGGGAGAATAATTAAAAACTCTTCTCCACCCAACCGGCCCACCACATCTTGGCTGCGTACTGTCGAGGTCATAACGCAAGCCATTGCCTGCAAAACCCGGTCTCCCACTGGATGGCCCCATGTGTCGTTGATGACTTTAAAATGGTCAATATCGAGCATCATCAACGAAAGCGGCGTTTTATAGCGCCGCGCTCTGGCAAACTCATGATTTCCAATCGAAATTAAATATCGACGGTTAAAAATCCCCGTCAACGCATCCATGGTTGCCAGTTTTTGCATGGTCTGGCGTTGAAATTCAATCACTGTCAAAATCGCTGCCAGCAAGACCACAATCAGTGTTGCCGATGTCGCTGCCAGCGTCATAACCGGCATTTTTTCGGCAACGCTGTGTTCTACGTCTTTGTCCGAAAACCCAGTCACAATCACCAAGGGTAAATTGCTGACACGATCGTAGATAAATTGGCGCTCGATACCATCAACGCCGCTGATGCCCCGATAAGCCCCACTGGGTGATTTTGCAAAAAAATCCCACAATTCTGTGTTAATTGGTTTTTGCCATAAATCGCTAGAGGGGTCTGGGCTGCGGGCACGCATTTTTTTATCTAGAGTTCCGACCAAAACAGCGGCATTGTCTGAATTTGGCAGCAGCCTTCGGTAATAATTAGCAAATGCTTTAGGTTCGATGGGGGTCATCACAACGCCGCCAAAAGAGCCATCCGGTCGATTGATGCGACGGCTAACGCGAAATTGCTCTTTCTTGGTAATTTGACCCAGTCCGACCGGGCTGATGTAAATTTTATCTTCTGGTGTCGATGAATGAAATAAAAAATAATCTCTATTTTTGCTGCTAATGATCGAATTGCGCTCATCCGTCGGAATAACGATGGAGCCTTGTGAGTCGATAATGTAAACATCGCCAATAAATTTTTTATCAAAGCCAAGGCCTTTAATAAAATCTTCAGACTGGCGTACAGAATCTGATTGCAGATAATATCCACGTACCGCCTGCAACAGTGTATCTGCTTGGTTTATGATTTGCTCGGTGTGCTCAACAAAAGCACGATTTGCCATTTGTACTTCGTTTTTTGACTTTAAATATTCTTCGTCATAGGTTTTGTTGTGAAGCCAAAACCAACCAACTGCATTGCAAATAGCAAACAGAAAAACTGTACCCCATAAAAGAGCCAGCTTGGTAGATGGTAATATTTTCATGAATAAACCCATAATGCTAGGTCATGAATTTTTACATTCATCACCCATCGTATCGGTTTTTTGGGCAGTTGGGGCGCTGCCGCTGTGCTTGCTCAAAGAATGACTGGCTCAGGTTCTAGCCGAATGCCAAAGCGCTCGTAAACGCTGGTTTGAATGGCCCGTGCCAGCGTCATGACTTCGCCGCCGGTCACACTGGTTTCACCATGCCCACGGTTGACCAACACCAGCGCTTGCTTTTCATAAACCGCCGCCTGCCCCACCGTTTTACCTTTCCAGCCGCAGGCATCAATCAACCAACCGGCAGCCAGTTTGATGCTGCCATCGGGCATGGGGTAGTGGACGATATGGGGTTCGCGGGCAATGATGTCAGCGCACTGCTCGGGCGTGACGGTCGGGTTTTTGAAAAAACTCCCGGCGTTGCCCAGCACTGCCGGATCGGGCAGCTTGGCCCGGCGAATCTCGCACACCCAATCAAAAATTTGCTGCGGCGTGGCCGTGGCATGGCCCGATTCAGTGCTGCGGCGCGCCAGTTCGGTGTAGCTCAGTTCAGGCTTCCAGCACTTGGGCAAACTAAAGCGCACCCGCGTGATGACGGCGCGCCCGGCCAGCCCCATGCCGCGCGGCAAACTGCCGCTGTGGCCCGGCTGGGCCGGGGCATGTTTGAACACCGAATCGCGATAACCAAAGGCGCACTGGGCGGCATTCAGGGTGAAAGACTGGCCGGTGGTCAAATCGACTGCATCGAGTGAATGAAAGCGGTCTTGCAGTTCTACCCCGTAAGCGCCGATGTTTTGTACCGGCGCAGCACCCACAGTGCCCGGAATCAGCGCCAAATTTTCAAGGCCGGGCCAGCCCTGCGCCAGCGTCCAAGCCACGGTGTCGTGCCACGACTCCCCCGCACCGGCCTCGACAATCCATGCCTGCTCGGTTTCTTGTGCCAAGCGACGGCCCAAAATTTCTATTTTCAGCACCACCGGCTTGACATCGCCGGTCAGCACGACGTTGCTGCCACCCCCGAGCACAAACCAAGGCTGGGTGCCCAAAATGGGGTCGGCGCGCAGGGTGTGGAGGTCATCGGCACAGCTTATGCGCACCAGTGTTGGGGCCCGGGCAACGATACCGAAGGTGTTGTAGGGCTGTAAGGATGCGTTTTTCTCGACTAACATCAGGCCGATTGTCGCACCCGACTTGGGCGTGACCTGTTTTTTGGAGAGAACCCCGCCATGCCATCTTTTGATACCGTTTGTGAAGCCGATTTTGTCCAAGTCAAGAATGCCGTCGAGAATGCATCCAAGGAAATTGGCACCCGCTTTGACTTCAAGGGCACCTCTGCTGCGGTAGAACTCAAAGACAAAGAAATCACCATGTTTGGTGATGCTGAATTCCAATTGACCCAAGTGGAAGATCTGCTGCGCAACAAACTGACCAAGCGTGATGTCGATGTGCGCTTTTTGGATATCGGTAAGCCGCAGAAAATCGGAGGCGATAAGGTCAAGCAAGTGATCAAGGTGCGCAACGGCATCGAGAGCGAATTGGCAAAAAAACTGCAAAAGCTGATTAAAGACAGCAAAATCAAAGTGCAAGCGGCCATTCAGGAAGAAAAAGTCCGCATCACCGGCGCAAAGCGCGACGACTTGCAAGCGGCGATGGCGCTGATTCGCAAAGACATTGCCGATATGCCGCTGTCGTTCAATAACTTTCGCGATTAAGCCCGGCCCCATCTCTTGGACACCATGCACCGCCATCTTGCGTTTTTCGGGGCTTGCCTGCTAACGGGCGTTTGGCTGGCCCCAGTGGTGGCGCAAGCGCAGGCGGTGGCCTTGAGTGGCATTTTGGGCAGCAAGGTGCTGTTGGTGGTCAATGGTGCAGCGCCGCGTGCTGTTGCGGTCGGTGAGATCCACCAAGGAGTCAAGGTGCTGTCGGTGGGCGCTGACAATGCGGTGCTGGAGTTCAACGGCGCGCGCAGCACCGTGCGTTTGGGCGAAGCGCCTGTGAGCGTTGGCTCGCGCGGTGGCAACCAGCGCATCGTGCTGATGGCCGATAGTCGAGGGCACTTTACCCAGCAGGGCCAAATCAATGGCCGCAGCATGCAGTTTATGGTCGATACCGGGGCTACGACGGTGGCGATTGGCCAGTCCGATGCCGACCGCATGGGCCTGAACTACCGCAGCGGCCAGCCGGTAGGCCTGAGCACCGCCAACGGCTTGGCCCGTGGTTGGCGTATCAAGCTCGATACCGTACGCATCGGCGAGGTGCAGGTGTTTGGTGTGGAGGCCGTTGTCACGCCCCAGTCAATGCCTTATGTGCTGCTGGGCAAGAGTTTTTTGGCCGATTTTCAAATGACCAAAATCAATGACCAAATGGTGCTGGAAAAGCACCGCTAGCCCCCACACCCGTCCGCCATGAGCTCCAGCCCTCTGGCGCGCCCGGCGCGCGACGAAGAATACGAAGACCTGCTCGGTTTGTGGTCGGACTTGGAGTCGGCCCTGTCGATGCTGTTGGCGCAACCACAGCAGGTGCAGGACTTTCCGGCCAAAGTGCGCCAGTTTGACCGGTGGTTGCAAGACTTGGTGGCGCACGATATTGATGCCACGCTGTACCTGATGTTCCAGTTGGCCTCGACCTCAACGGTGGGCTACAGTGCCTCGCATGCACTGGTGTGCGCCACGCTGTGCCACATCATGGCGCGCGAGTTTGCCTTGCCCACGCGCGAACGCAACGCCTTGGTACGCGCTGCCATCACCATGAACATTGGCATGACGGCCCTGCAAGATGAATTGGCCGCCCAGCGCGAGCGGCCCAGTCCGGTGCAACAAGAGGCGATTCGCAATCACCCCCTGAGCGGACAAGCGATTTTGGCGCGTCTGTATGTCACCGATAGTTTGTGGCTGGACGTAGTGGGGCAGCACCATGTGATTTTGCCAGTTCGGACACCACTGATTGACTTGAGCGATGTCGATCGCTTGACGCGCATCTTGGGCACCATTGACCGCTATGCCGCCATGATTAGCCCGCGCAAGTCGCGTTCGGGTCGCAGCACGACCGATTCGGTGCGGGCGCTGGTGGGCGGTGATGTCGATCAGCGCGATGAGGTGGGCTACACGCTGGTGCGTACCGTGGGGCTGTGCCCGCCCGGTACGCTGGTGCGGCTAGACAATGGCGAGATTGCCATTGTGCTGCGCCGCAGCGACAAGGCCAATTTGCCGCTGGTTGCCAGCTTGCTCGACCACCACGGGGTGCCCATTCGCACCCCTAAACTGCACCAAACGGCTTTGGGCAAACCGCGCATCTCGGCGGCGTTGACGAACGCCACCACCAGCGTCGAACTGAACCACCGCACCATGGTCCGCTTGGGGCTGTATGCCGCCCAGCGCAGCACCGGCCTTGTGACGCGGCAGGGAGCGTTGTAGAGGGCTGATCGTTCGGGGGCAGCTCAGTGGGCGTGCCCCCAATACAGCAGCGCATCGCGCCCTTGCACCGACAAATCGACCTGCGCTCCGACGGGCAACAGCACTTTGGTGGCAACGTGGCCGTAGGGCAGGCCGGTCAGTACCGGCGCAGTGATTTGCTGGCGCAGCCAGTCGACCACGGTTTGCAACTTAAAGCCTTTGTCGTGCGCGGCCAGTTTGAATTGGGTGAACTGCCCCAACAGCACGGCTTTTTGCTGGGCCAACACCCCCGCATGCAACAGCTGGGTCAGCATGCGTTCAATGCGGTAGGGGTGTTCGTTGACATCTTCAATGAACAAAATGCCCCCCGGTACGCGCGGCAAATAAGGTGTGCCAACCAGCGAGGTCAGCACCGTCAGATTGCCGCCCCAGAGCCGACCGGCGGGAATATCCACCTCGAGGGGCAGGGCGGGTTCGGTGGCTTTGGGACGGGGCAAACGCCAACCCGCGCCTTCGCCATGACCACAAAGCAGGTCGTCAAAACAGGCTTCCATGATGTCGTCGGGTGTGCCTTCAACGCCAAAGTCAGCCGTCAGTGCTGGCCCGGCCCAAGTGACGGCACCGGTTTGGGCCAGCACCGCATTTTGAAAGGCCGTGAAGTCACTGATGCCGACAAACTGCGTGCCCCGGTCGATGGCGCGGGCTACGCTGGCGTAGTCGATGGCGGGCAAGATGCGCGTCAGGCCGTAGCCGCCGCGCGAGATCAGTGCGACATCGGCACCGCTGGCCGCAGCCCGGTGGATGGCTGCCAGCCGCGTGGCATCGTCACCGGCAAAGCGGGTGTGGCTGGCGAGGGCATCGGGGTCGATTTCTACCTCGTGGCCCAGCGCTTGCAAGCGCTTGATGCCCCGGCGAAATGCCGCTTTTTCGCGCACAGCGCTAGAGGGCGAGTAGATGTAGATGTGCTTGGGGCCGTGGCTGTGGCCGCAGTCGCAGGGGGCGTGGTCAGAGGACAAAGCGTCCGGGCCGCAACGCAGCCCGCTCCATAAAAAGTGGTCAAGAGGGAGATGGCGCGAAGTATTCCACAGCCTGCTGTATCAACGCGGGGCCATGCGCAATGCTCAGATAGTTGGCGCTTGCCAGCACCCGTGGTGCTGGACTGTGGGGCGCTGTGGGCGGCCAGTGCTGCATCAGCGCTCCTTGAATATCTGGTGCAGGAGCCGCGTCGGGCCACAGCACTGCAAAGGCCCGCAGCGCAGCGCGGTAGCCCCGGTCGGCAAAGGGCGCTTCGTAGGCGGCGCACTCGGACGCTGACCACAGCGCTGGGGTGGTGGCGGGCGCGGTGTTGAGGGTCAGTTGGCCCACCAAGCGTTGGCCCGTCTGGGGTGCCAGCGCTTGCCCCCAAGCGTCTGTCACTGTCCAGACCACGTTGCGTAAGTCGAGCCGCTCCATCAGCTCTACCAGCACTTGCTGGTGCATGGCGAGGCTGTGAAAACGCTCTTTTTTCGGTTTGTCACTGCGGCCAAAACCGGGCAAATCAGGCACCACCACGCGCTGGCCTGCGCCGGTCAGAAGGGGCAGCAGGTGCCGGTACAGGTAGCTCCACGTGCCCACGCTGTGCAGGCACAGCCACGTCAGGGGCGCATCTGGCGGGCCTTCGTCCAGATAGTGCAGGCGCAGGCCCGCCAGTGCGGGTAAATCGCTGAGGTAGTGCGGTGTCCACAGCGGAGCGGGTAAGGGGGCAAAACGCGCTTCGGGGGTGCGCAAAGCGTCCTCGCGCAGTGGATGGGCCGCTTGGGCCTGTGCACGTTGGGCGCTGCGCCTAGCCCGAAAGAAGGCCCCCAGCACCTGTGCGCATGCATCGGCCAAGACCCCGCCTTTCACCACGGTGTGGTGGTTGAGCTGCGGCGAGGCAAACAGGTTGAGCACCGATCCGGCAACGCCGGTTTTGGCATCGGCGGCACCAAAGACCACCCGCGCCAGCCGCGCGTGCAACATGGCACCGCTGCACATGGCGCACGGCTCCAGCGTGACGTAGAGGGTGCAGCCGTCGAGCCGGTAATTGCCCAGCCGCTGCGCCGCTGCGCGCAGCGCAACGATTTCGGCATGGGCGGTCGGGTCGTGGTTGTGTACCGGCGCATTGCGGCCCGTGGCAATCACTTCGCCGCCACGCACCACCACCGCACCCACAGGCACCTCGCCAGCGTGGGCTGCGGCATGGGCTTGGGCCAGTGCTTGGCGCATCCAGTGCAGATCTTCTTCAGAATTCATTTGCTACTATTTTGATAGCCAATTATGCTGACTGCATAAGCGCTAGAGGTCAATTGAATGGGTTTTTTGCTCATTTTGGCACTTTGCCCCACCCCTACCCTACGCCAGTGCAGAAATGGCCCAGCACGTTGCCAGAACATGACACACTGGCGCTTTTGCAAGGAGCCGCCAGATGCTGATTGAACTGCCCCCCGCCAGCCACTGTGCCCCCGTGGGTTGGTTCGACTGAGGCAGCAGCACTATTCATGGCCGCGCGCACCATTGCCCTGATTGACCAGCGTAGCCTTGCGCTGGTGGCCCCTGTGCCAGTGCAAGCGGCACCCCCGACGGGGTATTTGGTCGATAACCAGCAGCGCCCACTGCGCGACCTGCGCATCAGCGTGACCGACCGCTGTAACTTTCGCTGCAACTACTGCATGCCCAAGGAAGTGTTCGGCACCGACCACCCCTACCTAGCGCACAGTGCGTTGCTGCGCTTTGAAGAGATCACCCGGCTGGCGCAGATTTTTTTGGCCCACGGTGTCCGCAAAATTCGCTTGACCGGCGGCGAGCCGCTGCTGCGCAAAAACATCGAGGTGCTGATTGCCCAGTTGGCCCAGCTGCGCACTGTCGATGGCACGCCGCCCGAACTGACGCTGACCACCAACGGCTCTCTGCTGGCGCGCAAGGCCCGCGCCCTGAAAGAGGCCGGACTGACCCGCTTGACGGTCAGCCTCGATAGTTTGGACGATGCGGTGTTTCAGCGCATGAACGACGTGGGCTTTCCGGTCGCAGCGGTGCTCGAAGGCATTGAGGCCGCGCAAGCAGCGGGTTTTAGCCACCCGAAGGTGAATATGGTGGTCAAGCGCGGCACCAACGACGACCAAATCCTGCCGCTGGCCCAGCATTTTCGCGGCACCGGCGTGGTGCTGCGTTTTATCGAATACATGGACGTTGGTGCCACCAACGGCTGGCGCATGGACGAGGTGTTGCCCTCGGCAGAACTGATGGCCCGCTTGCGCGCCCAACTGCCGCTGGTGGCGCTGGCAGCGAGCACACCGGGCGAGACCGCACAGCGCTGGGGTTGGGCCGATAGCGCTGGTCGGCACGACCCGGCATTGGGCGAAATTGGCCTGATCAGCAGCGTGACGCAGGCGTTTTGCCGCGACTGCAACCGCGCCCGCCTCTCGACCGAGGGGCAGATGTACCTGTGCCTGTTTGCCGCTCAGGGCTACGATTTGCGCGCTTTGCTGCGCGGCGGGGCCGACGATGCCGCCATCGCCAGCGCCATCGCTGCCATTTGGCAGGGGCGCAGCGACCGCTATTCAGAGCTGCGCGCCCATGCCTCGCCCGATGTCCAGCCCCGTGCTCGGCGCGTCGAGATGAGCTACATCGGCGGTTAAAAGCCACCCCAACGGGAAACACCACCATGGATACCCAAAACATCACTGGCTTGGTGCTGGCAGGTGGCCGAGGCACCCGCATGGGCGGGGTCGATAAGGGGCTGCAAAATTTTCGGGGGATGCCGCTGGCCCTGCATGCGCTGATGCGTTTGCAGCTTCAGGTCGGGCACATGCTGGTCAATGCCAACCGCAATTTGACCACCTACCAAGCCATGGGGGTGCCTGTGTGTAGCGATACGCTGGCCGATTACCCCGGCCCTCTGGCGGGTTTTCTGGCCGGGCTAGAGCGCTGCCAAACGCCGTGGCTGTTGACGGTGCCATGTGATACGCCGCTGTTTCCGATCGACTTGGCAGCGCGCTTGCTGACCGCAGCCCAGCGCAGTGGGGCCGACATCGCTGTGGCCGCAGCGCCGCAGGGCGACGGCCCTGACCCGAGTGTCGTGCGCGTGCAGCCGGTGTTTTGTTTGTTGCGGGTGCAATTGCTGCCCAGCTTGCGTGCGTTTCTCGACCAAGGTGGCCGTAAAGTCGGGGCTTGGACGGCCCAGCACCCTTGCACGGTGGCCCCGTTTGATTTGCCCGGAGACAATCCGCACGCCTTTTTTAACGCCAACACCTTGGCCGATTTGCACCGGCTCGACCCCCTTTGATATGAGCACCGCCTGCCCCCCCTTCACCCCAGCGCCCACCACCACCGAAATTGCCGCTGCGCTGCAAGGCTACGACCCCCCATCGCTGCGGGTTGCCGATGCCCATGCGTTTTTGCAGCAACTGGTGCAGCCCGTGACCGAGACGCAAGAAGTCGGCCTGTTTGACGCGCTGGGCCGGGTGTTGGCGCACGATGTGGTCTCGCCCCTGAGCGTGCCGCCACACGACAACTCGGCCATGGATGGCTATGCTTTTCACGCCGGTCAGCTCACCGCTGGTGCGCCGCTGGTGCTGCGTGTCGTTGGCAAAGCCTTGGCAGGAGCGCCTTGGGTAGCCCCAGTGGCGCGTGGCGAATGCGTCAAGATCACCACCGGCGCGGTCATGCCGGCGGGACTCGATACCGTTGTGCCCCAAGAATTCACCCGCAGCCACACCGACAGCGATGGTGAGCACATCACCATCCCCGCCGACACCCTGCGCCCGGGCGACAACCGGCGCTTGAAAGGCGAAGACCTGCAACAAGGCCGGGTAGCGCTCTCAAAAGGTGAGCTACTCACCCCTGCTGCACTAGGGCTAATTGCCAGTTTGGGCCTGAAAACTGCCACGGTCTATCGCCGTTTGCGGGTGGCGTATTTTTCGACGGGCGACGAAATTTTGAGTCTGGGCCAAGCGCCGCGCGAAGGCGCTGTGTACGACAGCAACCGTTACACCATTTTTGGCCTGCTGCAAAAACTGGGCTGCGAAGTGATCGACTTGGGCGTGGTGCCCGACCAACCGGCCTTGCTAGAGGCCGCTTTTTGCCAAGCGGCGCAACAGGCCGATGCCATCATCACCAGCGGCGGTGTCAGTGTGGGCGAGGCCGACCACACCCGCACCCTGATGCAAACGCTGGGCGATGTGGCCTTTTGGCGCATTGCCATGCGTCCGGGCCGCCCGATGGCCGTGGGGCGCATTGGCACAGGCGCATTGCAAGCCCAATCGACCTATAGCCCAGAACCAGAGAAGGATGGTAGCTATCAAAAAGATAGTAACTCAAATCCGTCTGGTGCCTTGCTGCTGGGGCTGCCGGGCAACCCGGTGGCGGTGATGGTGACCTTTTTGGCCTTGGTTCGCCCGGCTTTGCTGCGCATGATGGGCTGCACCCGCGCCGCGCCGCCGCTGCTGCGCGCGATCAGCACCGAGGCGATTCGCAAAAAGGCGGGGCGCACCGAGTACCAACGCGGCGTGGTCAGCACCAGCGCCGATGGCACATTGCAAGTGCGCAGCACGGGCAACCAAGGCTCGGGGGTCCTGAGTTCGATGGTGCAAGCCAATGGCCTGATGGTGTTGCACCACGACCAAGGCCACATCGCAGCAGGCGATGGTGTTGATGTGATGGTGTTTGACGGCGTGATTTAAGCCAGCCATTGCTGCGCTTGCCCCAGATCAATCGCAGCCACAGTGCCTGACGATCAGCCTATGGGGCTGGCCCTGCGCGCCAGTCGGCTCAGGCCGTGGTGATGACGGGTGTTTTGTGGGCAAGCCAACCCAAAGCGGCAGTCAGCGCGGCCATTGCCAAGCAAAAAACAACGATGGCAACCGTCAGCCCCAGCAGGTTAGACAACCACCCCAGCGCCAAAATGGGGGCAATGGTGCCGATGTAACCAACCACCAAATAGGTCGAAAGCAGCCCCGCGCGATTGTCTGGCCCAGCCACTTTATTGACGATGGCGATCCCGGCCAAATTCACCAGCCCGTGTCCGGCAGCCGTCGTCAGCACACTGAGCACAAACAGCACCGGCCAATGGCTGTAGGTGGTAGCGACCAACAACAGGTTACACACGGCCAGCAGGCCCAGCCCCCAGACGGCACAGGTTTTGGTGTGCAAAGGCCGCGCCAACCACTGAAAACCGGCGGACAAAAACAAAATCATGGCAATCGACAAGCCACTGACCGCAGGCCCATGCCAAGGCACCATCTCCTGCATAAAACTCGGTGCCAGCGAAGCATACAAACCAAAAATGCCAAAAGTGCTAAAGGCCCCAAAGCAAGCGATAAAAAAGGGCCGGCGTAATGTGGCGTGCGGTAGGGTGATGTGGGGTAGCCAATGGCGCAATGAGAACGGTGCCGGTGCCCGTATGGAAGCGGCCACCTGCACCTGAAACAGCGCATAAATCGCCACCACCCCGAGCACCAAACTGGGCACATAAGCCGTCACCAACGGTTCGGGCACCCACTGGGCAATCAATCCGCCCACCAATGGCCCCAAGCCAAAGCCCAGTGCCATGGCAAAGCTGGTCATGGCCGAGGCGCGCAGCATGTTGTGGCTGTTGCGGTTGAGCTGCGTCAGCCCCATCGATGCGGAGGTGGTAATCATCCCCGAGGCAATGCCAATCAGCACCCGGCTGACGACAAACGATGCCACACTCCATGCCGCAGCCGATAGCAGCACCCCCGCAGTCACCAATGCCAGCCCTGCGCGCAGCACCGGCAAAAAACCAAAGCGGTCGCTCATGCGGCCCAAAAAGAGCAAACTGGCCAAGGCACCAAACATATAGGCCACATAAATCCCGGTAATGTGGCTGGGCAGCAAGCCCCAGCGCGCTTGGTACAGCGGGTACAGTGGGCTGGCAAGGGCCGTACCCATGACCCCAACACACATCGCAAAACAAACCCAAGCAAATGGGGGCCAATGACGTTGCATAAACAAAGCAGTCCACCCGCAAGGGCAGCGTAAAAAAGAAAAGAATGCCCGCTATTCGCAAGCCCACACCAGTGTAGGAACAGTAAACTTTCGGCTGTGTCGCCACAGGCTCAGGGCGGTGCGCTGCCAAGGTGAACCGACAGCGACTCCTACTGTGGCACAGGTTCTTTTCTTGCGCATGAAACCAGTTCATTCACACACCCATTTGCCTGTCCATTGGCTCCAAAAAACTTGGCTCAACACCCAAGCGGTGATTGCCGCCGGGTTGCTGCTGCTATTGACTGCTGGGGTGCTGTATTGGTATGCGCTGCTTTCGGGGCAACAGGCGCAACGCGCACACGTGCAGGCGCAAACCCAGTTGCGCGTGGCGCAGATGTCGCATGCCTTGTCGGTACAGGCTGGAACGATGTTGTCGGGTTTGGATTACGTCCTGCGTAATTTGGTGGAGGAATTCACAACCGCCGATGGCGATAGCTTTCAACGCATGGTCGATACCGTGCTGGTCAGCTACCCCCGCGGCGCGATCTTGCAAATTGCCGTGGCCGACAAAAACGGCGATCTGCTGTATTCGAGTCTGGAGCAGCGAGAGCCGAACCAAGCCAAAAAATCTATCGCTGACCGTGAGCATTTTCAGGTGCATTTGCTGCACCAAGCCAAGGGCATGTTCATCAGCAAACCCGTCAAAGGCCGTGTCTCCCAGCAATGGTCTGTGCAACTGACCCGCGCCATCATCACGCCCGAGGGCGCTTTTGCCGGGGTGGTGGTGCTATCGCTTTCCAGCGACTACATTGCCCATTTTTTCCGGGGGATTTTTGACAGTCCGGGCGATGTCATCATGCTGCTGCGAAGCGATGGCGCTTATTTGGCACGCTCTTTACGGCAAGAAGAAGTTTTGGGCACCAGCGTGCCCAGCACCCGGCAGTTTGTGCAAGAGCCATTGACCCACGCTGGCACCTACGAGGTCGCTGCCCCCGTCGATGGCATTGAGCGTTTTTACGCTTGGACGCGGGTGCAGGGGTTCCCAGTGCTGGTCAGTGCGGGGTTAGAAAAGCAAACCATTTTTGGCCCGCTCAACGCTACATTGCATAGCAATTTTGTCGGTAACGTGATCGGCACTACCGGCATTTTTCTGGGGGCGTTGTTGCTGTCGTGGCTGGTTTGGCAGCGCCAGCGCAACTTGCAATCTATCGGCCAAAGTGAGGCCCGGTTGCGCTTGTTGGCCGAGCAGGTGCCGGGGGGCTTGTTTCAGTTGCGACTGCATCCAGACCAAAGCAAAGAACTCGTTTACGCTAGTCTGGGTTTGTACGCCATCCACTGCGTGAACGCACCCGCCAGCACCCCAGCGCTGATGGGCAGTGCCAGTATTTTGGTGCATGTGCCGCCGGTCGATATGCGGGCTATGGCCCGTTCGATGCGCACCTCGGCCACTACCTTGCAGGCGTGGCACTGTACATACCGTCTGCAATGCCCAGATGGGCAAAGACGTTGGCTGCACGGCCATGCCCAGCCCCAAGTCGAGGCCCATGGAGCCATCGTCTGGCACGGTTATGTGCGCGACGTGACCGAGGAGCAGCATTTGCAAGATGCACTCCAACGCAGCGAAGAGCGCTTGCGCCTGACGGTCTGTGCTGTCGGCGACGGCTTGTGGCAATGGCATCTTTTAGAGAATCAAATCGAATGGGATGCGCGCTGCTGGAGCATGCTGGGCTACCCCGAGCAGGCCCACAGCATGCACGTGGATGATTTCGCGGAGGCGGTTCACCCGCTAGACCGGGCGCGCATGCTGTCGCACACCTTGGCCCATATTCAGCACGGCGAGACCTTCCGCACCGAATTCCGAGTGCGCACGGCCAGTGGAGGCTGGTGCTGGATTGAGTCACGCGGCCAAGTCACTGCCCGCGACAGCACGGGCCAACCAGTGCGGATGCTGGGCACCCACACCGACATCCAAAAGCGCAAAGAACAGTCGCAATTGGTCGCAGCGCTGCTAGACCACGCCAGCGCCTTGATTGTGGTGGCGACCCCCGAGCGCACCTTTTTGCACGCCAATGCACGGGCCCAAGAGTCTTTTGCCAGCGCTGGGCAAGAGCAGTTAGTGGGTCAATCGCTGCGCCTGATTCACCAAGACGATGCCAGTTTTGAAGCCTTCTCTGCTTGGTACACCCCCCTGCGCCAGTACGGTACAGCACGCTGCGAATGGGCGATTCGCAAGGCCGATGGTTCGGTGCGTTGGCACGACGTACAAGGCACACTGCTCGATCCTGAAGACCCACACGGTAACGTGATTTGGACGATGGTTGATACCGACGACCGCCACCAAGCCGAACAAGCGCTGCGCCAAGCCGAGCAACGCTTGCAAGCGATCATCAAGCAGTTTCCCGCCGGTGTGTTGCTGACCGATGCCTGCGAGCACACGGTGCTGGCAACCAACGAAGCCCTGTGTCTGCTGCTGAACCTGCCGTGGACACCCGAGACGCTTTTAGGGCAGTCCTTGTTTGCGCTAGAGCAGTCTTTGTCGCCCGAATTGGCGCAAGCGCTGCACACTACCCCTGCGTCAGCAGAGCAAAGCATGGCCCCGAACGCTGCGCCGCGCACCGTCGGCTCGCTCGAATCGGGGCTGGTGCTGCAAGTCGAGCATATTGCGCTCCAACACCAAGCACAGGACTTGGGGCATTTTTGGGTGCTTCGCAATGTGACGGCGCGCAAGCTGCGCGAAATGCGGCTGGAGCTGCTGGCCTCAACCGACAGCCTGACGCACCTGTCCAACCGCCGTGCTTTTATGGCCCGGCTGGAGTTAGAACTCGAGGAGGTGCGGGCTGGCACGCAAACGCCGGGCACGCTGGTGATGATCGATATTGATTTCTTCAAAAAGGTCAACGACACCTACGGCCACGCGGCGGGCGATCAGGTGATTCAGCATCTGGCCGAAACCCTCGCCCACGGGCTGCGCCGCAATGATTTGGCCGGGCGATTGGGCGGCGAGGAGTTTGCGGTGTTGCTGTCGGGGGCGGGCAGCGATGGCGGTTTGATGCACGCCGAGCGGCTGCGCCAAGCTGTGGCCTCGTCCAGCGCAAAGGTGCAAGGTATCGGCCATATTCCGTACACCATCAGCGTCGGGGTCTATCCGCTGCAACGCGATGCCTTGCCCCCGGAAGAATGTCTGGCCCGCGCCGATGCCGCCATGTACCAATCGAAGCACCAAGGGCGCAACCGCACCACGCTCTGGCACGATGGAATGGTGGTTTGAGCTACCTGCGCCCTTGTGGCTTGCGTGAGACCAGTCCCCCCAGCACCAGCATGCCCAGCGCTGCCAACGTGAACATGGGAGCGAGCAAACCGCGATCAACGCTGGCCGCTGTCAGCACCACGCCGCAAGACTGGCCCAAGAACAACATACAGGCAAACAAGGTGACGGCGCTGCCCCGTGCGTGGGGGGCCATCTGCGTCGCTTGGGTCTGCAAGGTGTTGTGCAGCATGTAAAAGCCCAGCCCCGAGACAAAGCACCCGGCCACAGCCCAGCCCACCTGATTCGCCCACGCCAAAAGCAGCAAACCCAAAGCCACCAGCGCCGCGCCGGTTAATGCCAGCCCGCGTTCGCCCAGCAGGTTCAGCCAGCGCCGGGCCTGTAAGCTGTAAAGCAGTCCTCCGACACCGTACAACACCATGACCGCACCGGCAGCACCGGCAGAAAACCCAAAGTGATGCACCATGCGGCTGGGCACAAAAGCCAGCGTACCAAAGGCCAGCGCCCCTTCGATGGCTGTCACGCCCAGCACCCAGCGCACCTGTGCCAGCGACAGCAGACCCCAGACGCTACGCAGGTACGCTGCCAACGAAAAATCAGCCCCCTGACCCGCCCCCGCCGCGCTCAGGCCGCCGCGCACTTGGCGAAACAACAATCCCGCTGCCAGTAAAAACAGCCCCGACAGCACCCCAAACGCCGTGCGCCAGCCGAGCATCTGCGCGGCAAAACCGCCAAACCATTGCCCGGCCATCATTCCCGAGACCGTGGCGGCCATCAAACGGGCCAGCGTTTCTTGGCGCTGCTCATAGGGCACTTGGTCGCCAATCCATGCCATCGACAAAGGAATAATCCCCGCCGCCGCCGCACCCATTGCGGTGCGCCCGAGCACCAGCAACGTCAAGCTCGGGGCCAGCGCCGTCAGCGCACTGAACACCCCGCAGGCCAGCGTCGCGGCCACCACCACGCGCAGCTTGCCAATGCGATCGCCCAGTGGCCCATAAAAGAGCTGCATGACCCCGTAGGCAATGGCATAAGCGGCCACCACCGCCGATGCTTCGCCGGTCGTGACCTGAAATTCATCTGCCAAAGCCACCAACATTGGATCGCAGACGCGCATGGCCGCCATGCTGGTAAAGGCAGCCAAACCGATCAGGCGCAGCGCTTGGGAAGAAGAAGTGCTCATGCCGGGATTGTGTGACCTATTTTTGCTTTTATTTTGATAGCAATAGATACTCAGCAGTCAAAGGCTGACGGCACTTTTCTTCATAAAAGTGGATAAAAAAGCCGCTACAGGCCTATTTGCGGGCGTAAATCTGGTCAAAACTACCGCCATCGGCAAAGTGCAGCTTGGCCGCTTGCGTCCAGCCCCCAAACGCGTCGTCGATGGTGAACAGCTTGAGCGCCGGAAACTGCGCGGCGTACTTGGCCTTGGCTTTTTCGGACACCACCGGGCGGTAAAAATGCTTGCCCGCAAGGTCTTGACCCTCTTCGCTGTAGAGGTACTTCAGGTACGCCTCGGCCACCACGCGGTTGCCTTTTTTGTCCACGTTCTTGTCCACCAACGTCACGGCAGGCTCGGCCAAGATGCTGATGCTGGGGACAACAATTTCCATCTTGTCGCCAAACTCCTTTTTCAGCAGATAGGCTTCGTTTTCCCACGAAATAAAAACATCGCCCTGATTGCGCTGCGAGAAGGTGATGGACGAACCCCGTGCCCCGGTGTCGAGCACTGGCACGTTGGCGTAGAGCTTGCCAACAAACTCCTTGGCCTTGGCATCACCGCCATACTTGCGTTTGGCAAACTCCCAAGCAGCCAAATAATTCCAGCGCGCGCCACCCGACGTTTTGGGGTTGGGCGTAATCACGCTGATGCCAGGCTTGACCAAATCGTCCCAATCTTTGATGCCCTTGGGGTTGCCCTTGCGCACCACCAGCACGATGGTCGAGGCGTAGGGCGAGGCGTTGTGCGGCAGACGCTTTTGCCAATCTGACGGAATCAGGTGTCCGGCGCTGTGCAGAGCATCGGTGTCTCCGGCCAGCGCTAGCGTGGCAACGTCAGCACCCAAGCCGTCGATGATGGCGCGCGCCTGCTTGCCCGAGCCTCCGTGCGACTGTTGGATCACCACATCCTGACCACTCTTGGCCTTCCAGTGTTTGGCAAAGGCTTGGTTGAAATCGGCATACAACTCGCGCGTCGGGTCGTAAGAGACATTGAGCAGCGTCAGCGACTGGGCAAATGATGGTACGGCGCTCAGGGTCAGACTGGCCCACAGGACAGCGGCCAGAGGAATCTTGCTAAAGTGGCGACGAAGGCTCATGGGGATCAACTCCGGGGTCTGAAATGCGATGGATGGATTGTGAAATCCACTCATCAAAACTGGAACTACTAAGTTATCAGTTCTTAATCACCAAATCATCTAAAGAAGCACTCCACATGGCACGCACTGTTCAATGTATCAAGCTCGGTAAACAGGCCGAGGGCCTTGATTTCCCTCCCTACCCCGGTGAACTGGGCAAGCGCCTGTGGGAAAGCGTGAGCAAAGAAGCATGGGCCGCATGGCTCAAGCACCAGACCATGCTGGTCAATGAAAACCGCCTGAATTTGGCCGATGCGCGCGCGCGCCAGTACTTGGCCCGGCAGATGGAGCAGCATTTTTTTGGCGGTGGTGCCGATGCAGTGCAAGGCTACGTCCCCCCCAGCGCCTGATTTTTGATCGTACCCATGGCCGAATTGATTGACTGGCTTGACGATGGCACGCCCTACAGTCCGCGTTTTGGCGACCGCTACCACAGCGAACAAGGTGGCTTGGCGCAAGCGCGCGAGGTGTTTTTGCATGGCTGCGGTTTGCCCGCAGCGTGGGCCAACCGCCCGCAGTGGCGCATTCTGGAAACCGGCTTTGGTTTTGGGCTGAATTTTCTGGTCACTTGGGCGGCGTGGCGCGCTGACCCCCAGCGCCCAACGCTGCTGCATTTTGTCTCGCTAGAAGCTTGGCCGGTGGCAGCGGCTGACCTGCTGCGTGTTGCCAGCACCCACCCCGAGTTGGCAGCGTTGGCCCAAGAGCTGCACGACCAATACTGGGGCTTGCTGCCCGGCGTGCACCGGCTGGCGCTGGACGGCGGGCGCGTCCTGCTGACGCTGTGCATTGGTGATGCACAAGCCTTGATGCGCTCGCAAGACTGGACGGTCGATTCGGTGTATTTGGACGGCTTTAGCCCACAGCGCAACCCCGATATTTGGAGTTTGCACACCCTCAAGGCGGTGGCGCGCTGCTGTCGGCGTGGCACCCAGTTAGCATCTTGGACGATTGCCCGTGCGGTACGCGACGGTTTAACGCAGTGCGGTTTTTCCGTGGCGAAAGTGCCCGGTGTCCCCCCCAAACGCGACAACTTGCACGCCACATTCGATCCGCGCTGGGAGCCGCGTGCGCCGCGCAAAGCCCACCGCCCACCCGAGGCGGCTGCGCCCTCGTCCTGCATCGTCATTGGTGGGGGCATCGCGGGGGCCGGTGTGGCATCGAGTTTGGCCCGTCGGGGCTGGCAGGTGCAAGTGCTTGACAAGGCCGCAGCACCGGCGGCAGGCGCTTCGGGCTTGCCTGCCGGACTGTGTTGCCCCCATACCTCGCCCGACGACAGCACGTTGTCGCGCTTGTCGCGCAGCGGTGTTCGCCTGACTTTGCAGCAGGCCGACAGGCTGCTCAAGAGTGGCACCGACTGGCAGATGAGCGGCGTACTAGAACACCGGGTCGATGGCAGCTCGGGCCTGTCCCCCGATTGGCACAGCAGCCCCGGTGTGGACTGGAGCCACACTGCCACTGCTGAGCTGCTGCAAGCAGCCCACTTGCCCCAAGGCAGCACAGCCTGCTGGCATCGGCACGCTGGCTGGGTACGGCCAGCGCATTTGGTCGCGGCTTTGCTGGCACAGCCGGGTATTGTTTGGCAGGGCAACGCCAACGTTGCACGCTTGGCCCGTGCCGAAAATGACGAAGGCATTGTTTGGCAAGCCGTCGATGAACACGGCACCGTGTTGGCCAGCGCCCCCTTTGTGGTGGTCGCCGCAGGCCCTGCCAGCCGGCGCTTGACCGGCGAGCGCTTGCCGCTGCAACCCGTGCGGGGTCAATTGTCTTGGGGCGTACAAGACGCGGCGATGACCGATCTGTTGCCCCCGTTTCCAGTCAATGGCGATGGCAGCTTGGTGGCCCATATCCCTTTGGATGCTGGCCAACACGCTTGGCATGTGGGTTCGACCTTCGAGCGCGATGTCGATACCCTGCCTGTGGGTCTGGCGGAACGCGCGGTGGGCCATGCAGCCAACCGCCAGCGCTTGGACACTTTGCTACCGAGCGCAGCGGCGGTGCTCCATGCTGCGTTCGCGGCAGCGCACCCCCACACTGCGGTGCGCGACTGGGCGCGTGTGCGTTGCACAGCCCCCGACCGCATGCCCATCGTCGGGCCATTGGACAATGCCACCTTGCCCGGACTGTGGGTCTGCACAGCACTGGGCGCGCGCGGCCTGACGCTGGGTTTGCTGTGCGGTGAATTGTTGGCAGCGCGGTTGCAAGGCGAACCTCTGCCGGTGGACGCTCGGTTGGCACGGGCACTGGCCATCGAGCGACTTTAAAGACCAGAGTTCGGCTTGGGCACTCAGGTTAGTTCAAGCACCAACGTCCAAGGGGTGCGGTGCCAAGCCAACACCTCTTCGCGCAGCAAGTGGGCCGATTGCGGAAAACGCGCAGCCCAGCCCGCGGCGGTGCTCAGGTGAAACTCGCTGCCATGCACACGCAGCTTGAGGGCCTGCGTTTCGGGGTCACGCCGGGCATGGCACAGGGTAACGGCCAAACGCAGGCACAGCAGTTGCAGTGCGAACAAGGGGTCTTCTAGGCTGGTTTCAAGTTTGCGCACCTTGCCCCGGTGGCCCAGCACCAACATGCCCAAACGGTGCAATTCGGGCTTGGAGAAGCCAGCCGCATCGGTGTTGTCCAAAATGTAGGCACCATGCCGGTGCGATTCGCTGTGCGAGATGCGGCAACCAATCTCGTGCAGACGTGCCGCCCAATCGAGTTTGCGCTGTGCGTGCGAAGAGTCCCCCGTCGCGGCTTGCGCTAACAAGGCACAGGCAACCAAAGAAACCCGCTCGGCTTGGGGTTCATCGACGGCAAAACGCTGCATCAACGAACGCACCGTCGAGCCACGCAAATCGGTTTCGGGGCGCTCGCGGTCGAGCAGGTCGTACAGCGCACCTTGGCGCAGCGCACCTTGGGCAACGTGCATTTGGTCGATCTCTAAGAGGTCGAACGTGGCCCGCAACACACTCAAGCCACCGCCAATGACGGCGCGGCGCTCCTCTTTTAACCCCTCAAGACGCAAGCGTTCGGCACTTTGGGCACGCAACAGGCGTTCTTGCAGCCAGTCGAGTCCGGCACGGGTGATGATTCCGGGTGGGTGGCCCGCTGCTTCGAGCAAATCGCCCACAGCCCCCACGGTGCCCGAGGAGCCGTAAGCCACGTCCCACGCATCGGGGCGGTAAGTGCCCAAGGCCTCATCAAGCACCGCTTTGGCGGCAATTTCGGCCATGTTGAACGCTTGGGTGCTGAAGTGACCGTCGGGAAAATAACGCCCCGACCACGATACGCTGCCCAGTCGAAACGAGGCCACAGCATTTGCGGTGAACTGCTGGCCCAAAATCAGCTCGGTCGAGCGCCCGCCAATGTCCACCACCAGTCGGCGCTCGTTGGACTGGGGCAGCATGTGCGAAACACCTTGGTAAATCAACCGTGCTTCTTCGGGGCCAGAAATCACGTCAATGGGGTGGCCCAACAACTGGCTGGCACGTTGCAAAAAGACCTCGCGGTTGCGCGCTTCGCGCAAGGTCTGGGTTGCTACAGCCCGGACTTGGGCGCTGGGAAAATCAGCCAAACGTTCGGCAAAACGTGCCAAACAATCCCAGCCGCGCTGCATGGCATCGGGCATCAGATTGCGCTCGTCGTCTAGACCATTGCCTTGGCGTACGGTCTCTTTGAGGTATTCAACGCGCTGGATGTGACCGTGCTCGAAGCGGCCAATTTCCAGACGAAAGCTGTTCGATCCCAGATCTACAGCTGCGAGCAGTGTTCCGTTTTGCATGGGGTGGCGCTTGCGGCGCTAAAGAGGGGCGGCGCAGCATAGCATTGAGGGACAAGTGAACCAGTGAATGTGCTGGCGTAAGACTATGCAGCATTCATGACAGCACTGTGACAACTTTGTGAAGGTGCCGCCACTAGGCCCGCAGCTCTGCAAGCCCTCATGAGGCGGTGTCACGACAATGTCACAAATGGCTTTTAGAGTGGGCGGCAACCCCACTTTTTCTCTACCTGAGGTCTCTTCATGAAAATGTCTGTGATTCGAATCCTAACGGCTGGTGCGCTGTCTGCAGGTGCTTTCTCTGGTGCATGGGCACAGCAAGAGGCCACCGGTGCAGGTGCCACTTTCCCGGCACCGCTGTATGCCAAATGGGCTTCCGAATACAACAAGGCCACAGGCGTGAAGGTCAATTACCAGTCGGTTGGCTCGGGTGCAGGTTTGCGCCAAATTGATGCCAAGACGGTCGCCTTTGGTGCCTCCGACATGCCATTGAAAGACGATGAACTCGAGAAAAAAGGTTTGGTGCAATTTCCGACAGTGATCGGTGGCGTGGTGCCAGTGGTCAACATCAAGGGCATTGCCCCAGGTCAAATTAAGCTCACCGGCCAAGTGCTGGGCGACATTTACTTGGGCAAGATCACCCATTGGAACGACGCTGCTTTGAAGGCACTCAATCCAGGTGTCAATTTGCCAGATGCAGCCATCTCCCCCGTGCGCCGCGCTGACGGTTCGGGCACCACGTTTGTCTTTACCAACTACCTGAGCAAAGTCAACGCTGAATGGAAAACCAAGGTCGGTGAAGGCACGGCGGTCAACTGGCCCGTCGGTGCCGGTGGCAAGGGCAATGAAGGCGTGGCCGCTTTTGTCGGTCGCTTGCCCAACTCGATTGGTTATGTCGAGTATGCCTACGTTAAACAAAACAAAATGACTTACACCCTGCTGCAAAACGCAGCGGGCAAGTTCGCTGCACCAGACGACGACGGCTTTAAAGCCGCAGCAGCAGGCGCTGTGTGGCCCAAGAGCTTTTATTTGATCTTGACCAACCAACCCGGCGATGCCACTTGGCCCATCACCAACCCGACTTTCATCTTGATGCACAAGCTGCAAGAAAAGCCGGTCGATGCCGCCACCTCGCTGAAGTTCTTTGATTGGGCCTACAAGTCGGGCGACAAAACTGCTTCCGACTTGGACTATGTGCCTATGCCAGACACTGTCAAAACCATGGTCATCAAGTCTTGGGGCGAAATCAAAGACGCTTCGGGCAAAGCCATTTCCCTGAAGTAATCGACTTTTTACAGAGGCGCAGCAGTGTCCACTACGTTGCCAGTTCACCAGACTTCGGCCCCTATCGGGGGGTCGGACTCTCAACGAACTACCCCATCTCACCGCACCACGCTGCTCTCTGGCATGGTGGCGGATCGCTTGTTTGGCTGGCTGGCGCGTGGCGCTGCCTTTTTGACGCTGGCCTTGTTGCTGGGTATTTTGACCTCGCTGCTGATAGGCGCTTGGCCCGCAGTCGATAAATACGGCATTAGTTTTCTGACCCGCAGTGTTTGGGATCCGGTGCAGAACGAGTACGGCGGCTTGGTCATGATTTATGGCACGCTGGCGACCTCGATCATCGCGCTGGTGGTCGCTGTGCCGGTGAGCTTTGGCATTGCCTTGTTCTTGACCGAGTTGTCCCCCGCGTGGCTCAAGCGGCCCTTGGGTACCGCCATCGAGTTGCTGGCCGCTGTGCCCTCGATTGTTTACGGTATGTGGGGATTGATGGTGTTTGGGCCTATTTTGGCCAAATACGTCCAGCAGCCCCTGCAAACGCTGTTGAGCGATGTGCCGTATTTGGGGGCCTTTGTCTCTGGCCCTCCAGTGGGTATCGGTATTTTGTCGGCAGGCATCATTTTGGCGATCATGATTATTCCGTTCATTGCGGCGGTGATGCGCGATGTGTTTGAAGTCACACCCGCACTGCTGAAAGAATCGGCCTACGGTCTGGGTTCGACCACTTGGGAAGTGGTTTGGAAGGTCGTACTGCCTTACACCAAGACCGGCGTTCTGGGCGGCATCATGCTGGGCTTGGGACGCGCACTGGGCGAGACCATGGCGATCACTTTCGTCATCGGTAACATGAACCAGCTCGATTCGCTGTCGGTCTTTCAGGCCGCCAACAGCATTACCTCGGCGCTGGCAAATGAGTTTGCTGAAGCGGGCGAGGGCTTGCACCAAGCGTCGTTGATTTACTTGGGCTTGGTGCTGTTCTTCATCACGTTTGTCGTGCTGTCGCTGTCGAAAGTTTTGCTGGCACGTCTGCAAAAGAGTGAAGGAGCACGCACATGAACACCGCTTCGCAATACGTCGCAACGCCAGTCGATGCAGTGGCCCGCCAGTCGCGCTACAACAGCCGCAAGCGGGTCAATCAAATTGCTTTGACTTTGTCTTTGTCGGCGATGGCCTTCGGTTTGTTTTGGTTGATCTGGATTTTGTGGGAAACCATTTATCTGGGCCTTGGCGGTCTGAATTTGGCGCTGTTCACCGAAATGACACCTCCGCCCAATGAGGCAGGCGGCATCTCGAACGCTATTTTTGGCTCGTTCATCATGGTGCTGCTATCGACTTTTGTCGGCACGCCCATTGGCATCATGGCTGGCATTTACTTGGCCGAGTACGACACCAGCGGCTGGTTGGCTTCGACCACCCGCTTTGTCAACGATATTTTGTTGTCGGCACCGAGCATCGTCATTGGCTTGTTTGTCTATGCCGTGGTGGTGGCCCGCTTTAAGAGCTTTTCGGGCTACGCTGGGGTGATTGCGCTGGCCTTGATTGTGATTCCGGTGGTCATTCGTACCACCGAGAACATGCTGTTGCTGGTGCCCGCCGGTCTGCGCGAAGCGGCCTACGCTTTGGGCACTCCGAAGTGGAAGGTCATTATCTCGATCACGCTGCGGGCTGCCCGTTCTGGCGTGATTACCGGAGTGTTGCTGGCTGTGGCCCGTATTGCAGGCGAAACCGCGCCGCTGCTGTTTACTTCGCTGAACAACCAGTTCTGGAATTCTGACCTCTCTAAACCGATGGCCAGCCTGCCCGTGACTATCTTCAAATTCGCCATGAGCCCCTATGAAAACTGGCAACAGTTGGCTTGGGCCGGTGTGTTCCTGATTACCGTGGCGGTGCTGGGACTCAATATTCTGGCGCGCGTGCTGACGCGCCAAAAGTAAGACAAGGACGATTTGCATGCCCTCCCTCTCTAGTGCAGCCGAGCTGACCAGCCCGAAGATTACGGTGCGCGACCTAAATTTTTACTACGGTAAGTTTCACGCCCTCAAAAACATCAATCTGGATATTCCAGAACACAAGGTAACGGCCTTTATTGGCCCATCGGGTTGCGGTAAATCGACCCTGCTGCGCACCTTCAACCGGATGTTTGAGTTGTACCCCGAACAACGTGCTGAAGGACAAATCGTCCTCGATGGCGAAAACCTGCTGACCAGCAAGCAAGATGTGGCCCTGATCCGTGCCAAGGTCGGCATGGTGTTCCAAAAGCCCACGCCGTTTCCCATGTCGATTTACGACAACGTGGCTTTTGGGGTCAAACTGTTTGAGACCCTCAACACCACCGATATGGAAGAGCGTGTCGAGTGGGCACTGCGCAAGGCGGCGCTGTGGACAGAAGTCAAAGACAAACTCGGTCAGAGCGGCTCTAGCCTGTCGGGTGGACAGCAGCAGCGCCTGTGCATTGCCCGGGGCATTGCCATCAAGCCAGAAGTGTTGTTGCTCGATGAACCATGTTCTGCGCTGGACCCGATCTCTACGGCCAAGGTCGAAGAACTGATTGCCGAACTCAAGAGCGACTACACCGTCGTTATCGTGACGCACAACATGCAGCAAGCGGCACGTTGCAGCGACTACACGGCATACATGTACTTGGGCGATTTGATGGAATTTGGCGAAACCGAACGCATGTTCTTCAAACCCCAGCGCAAAGAAACCGAAGATTACATTACGGGCCGTTTTGGCTGACAAGGAACGGTCATGACCGAAAAGCACCATCTTTCATCACAGTTTGACAGCGAACTCAACGAGGTCTCGGCCCGCGTTATGGAGCTAGGGGGGTTGGTTGAATCGCAAATTCGCCAAGCCATCTACGCACTGTCGCATTTCAGCTTGGAGGCAGTCGAGCAAGTGGCGGCTCTGGAGGTTCGTGTCAACGGCCTTGAGGTCGAGATTGACCATGAGCTTGCCACCATCATCGCCCGGCGACAACCCACAGCACGCGACCTGCGCCTGCTGATGGCGTTCTCCAAAGCCACGGCCAATTTAGAGCGCATGGGCGACGAGGCCACCAAAATGTCGCGCATGGTGCGCTCCATCATTGAAAGCGGCGTGCCACGCGCTTTGCCGACGATGGACTTGCGCGTTGCCGCTGACTTGGCCTCGGGCCTGTTGCGCAAGGCACTCGATGCCTTTGCCCGCCTCGATACCAAAGCAGCGCTGGACATTCTGAAAGAAGACGATGTGCTCGACCACGAGTTCGATGGCTTTGTGCGCAAACTCATCACCTACATGATGGAAGACCCGCGCACCATCTCGACCAGCCTTGATTTGCTGTTCTTGGCCAAAGCGGTCGAGCGCATTGGCGACCATTCGAAAAATCTGGCCGAGCTGATTATTTATCTGGTCAAGGGCATGGATGTGCGCCACACATCGCTCGAACAGATCGAGTCAGCGCTGCTTTAACGCCCTGCGGCTTATGAAAAAACTTCCCAGCGTCTTGATTGTCGAAGACGAGCCTGCCATTGCCGAGTTGATTGCCGTCAATCTGCGCCATAACGGTTTTACGCCGATTTGGGCCGAAGATGGCGATTGCGCCCAGCGCGAGCTGGATGCCGTTTTGCCCGATGTGATTTTGCTCGATTGGATGTTGCCGGGCCAAAGCGGTTTGGCGTTGGCACGCAAATGGCGGGCCGACAGCCGCACCAAGCCGATCCCGATCCTGATGCTGACGGCACGCGGCGATGAGCCAGACAAAATCGCTGGTTTGGATGCCGGGGCCGACGACTACATCACCAAGCCTTTTTCGACCCAAGAGCTACTGGCGCGCATCCGGGCTGTGCTGCGCCGGCGTGCGCCAGAGCAGCTCAACGACAGCGTCACCATCGGTATGCTGACGCTGGATGCGGCTACGCACCGGGTGTCGTGCCAAGAGCAAGCCATCAAGGTCGGGCCGACCGAGTTCAAACTGCTGCATTACCTGATGAAGCACCCAGAGCGCGTTCACAGCCGCTCACAACTGCTAGACCGGGTTTGGGGCGACCATGTGTTTATTGAAGAGCGCACCGTTGATGTCCACGTCAAGCGCCTGCGCGAGGCACTGGGTGCCGCCGGGGCTATGGTTGAAACTGTGCGCGGGGCGGGCTACCGCCTGACAGCGCAGCCCAAGGCTCTGCTGACGGCTTGATCCGCAGCACCCTTCACCTTCACTTGATTGCCTCGTTTCATGGTCTGGCGCATTGTTGTTTTTTTATGGAGTCAGGCACTAGGGCTGTTTTTGGGCTGGTGGTATGCGGACGCTTGGGGCGCAGCCATTGGTGGCGCGTTGGCCGGTTGGTGTTGGTTTATTGGCGATTTATGGCGCGGCGCACGGGTTTTGCGCTGGTTTCGCACCGGCGATCTGGAGGCTTTTCCTGGGCCTATGCGCGGCCTGTGGGGTGAGTCCATTGACCGGGTGCGTCGCTTGCTGCGCGACTTGCATTTACAAATCAAAGAGCGTGATCGGCGTTTAGAAGATGTTTTTGCCGCGTTGCAAGTGTCACCGAACGGTCTGGTGTTGCTGGACGCTGAAGGCCATATTGAATGGTGCAATCGGACGGCCTGCAACCATTTTGGCTTTGATATTGAGCGCGATCGAATGCAGCTGCTGGGCAATTTGGTGCGCGATCCGGAGTTTACCGTCTACTACGCCCAGCGCGATCACACCAAAGATGTGCTGCTGCAAGGGCGCTCTAGCACTCCAGCGCGGCCTGTGCGCCTGTCGGTGCAGCTGTATACCTACGGCGAGGGCCGCAAACTGATGCTCTCGCGCGACATCACGGCGCTGGAGCAAACCGATGCCATGCGCAGCGATTTTGTTGCCAATGTTTCGCACGAAATTCGCACTCCTTTGACGGTGTTGAGTGGCTTTGTCGAAACGCTGCAAACCCTGCGCCTGAGCGATGAGGAACGCGCCCGCTACCTGAGCCTGATGGCGCAGCAGGCCACGCGCATGCAAAGCGTGGTGCAGGGCTTGTTGACGCTATCGCGTCTGGAGGGCAGTCCGCTGCCGAGCAAGAGCGATTGGGTGCCCATTCAAGTGTTGGTGCAACAGTGCGCCGATGAGGGGCAGGCACTTTCGCATTTGCTCACGCGCAACCAACCACGCCACCACACCATGGTGTTTCCATTGCCCGCACCGGCGCAAGGAATGGGCGAAATCGCTGGAGCGCAAACAGAGTTGCAAAGCGCTTTGTCCAACCTGGTGAGCAACGCCGTGCGCTACACCCCGGCCAGTGGCTCTATTGAGGTTGACTGGCGCTGGCTCGATGATGGTGGTGCCGTGTTTTCGGTGCGTGATACTGGCCCCGGCATTGACCCCAAACACCTGCCGCGCTTGACCGAGCGTTTTTACCGGGTTGATCGCAGCCGCTCGCGCGAGACGGGCGGGACGGGATTAGGGTTGGCGATTGTCAAGCATGTGCTCCAGCGCCACGATGCCACGCTAGAGATCGACAGCACCCCTGGCCGTGGATCGACTTTTAGCGCCCATTTTCCGGCCAGCCGGGTACGCAAGCCCGGCACCAGCACCGTGCTCGCGCAAACCCCTGTAGCAGCCTGATTTTTCAAAATTTCAGATCAAATAAGGCAATAGCCCTTGTCTGCATTGGTTTTATTGCTATGCTTTTAATAGCTTTTCCGGTAGAGAACTAAAGCATCCGTTTTGTCGGTCGGGCGTGCTATCCGGGCTTGGAGCAGCCATTGATCGGCATCGAGATGGCGGGGAAATTTACCGCTGCCACCCACCACCAGCCAAGTGCAATTGGCGATTTTCTCGGCCGGTACCAAGGTTAATTCACCGTGGTACTGCAATGCGGCCACCTGACTGCGACTGAGGCGGTGCGCCAGTACGCAGCGGGGCTGCCCAAGCACCGCCACCACCGCACGCACTTGGGGGGCATCGCTGCGGGCATAGTTCAGCATGGGGAGCCACAGCGTCATCAGCAACAGCCAACACAGGGTGGCACCGCCAGCGGGCAACACCAAACTTTTCCAAATCGCCGCCCGGTGGCGGCCTGCACGCCACGCTACCAACGCGCACCACGCGCCAGTGGCTGTGAGGGCCATCAGCAGCGCCAGTGGCGAAAACTCGGGCACAAACCCTTTCGCCAACCGCGCAACATTGGCCGCAGGCTGGGCGGGGATGCCCGTTTGGGTCGAAATCCAAATCACCCAGATGGCGATGGCGGAACTGGTAAAAAACAACAGCGTGAACCAATCGACCAATGCGGCAACGCTGCGGCTGAGAGTCGGGAGCGCAAAAGCCGCCAATGCTGCCAACGCCGGCAGTGCGGGAAGCAAAGCGCGGTCAGAGGGTTGGGTGGTCAACATGGCCCCCAAGCAGACCAGCACAAACCACAGTGGCAGCAGCAAATGGCGGTGTGGCTGGGTGGTGGCGATTTGCTTGCGCCAGCGCCAAAGCGTCCACAACGCCAACGGCCATGTCGGCCAAGTAAACCACAGCAGCAAACGACCCAAGCTACCCCAATCGTCCGCAGGGGGTAAGGCCACGCGCCAATGCAACACATCGAGCTGCCATGCCAGAACGGCTGCTGCCAAACTGAGTACCAGCACCGAAAGTGACCACCACCGAGCGCCGGGCCGCTTAGAAGCACCGCTGCGCCATTCCAGCCAGCACAGCACCGCGCCGCCTGCGCCGTACAGCAGCGCCAGCACGGGGGCACCACTCAATACGAGTCCTGCCAAACCCACAGACAGCGCCAGCAGCGCAGACCAGCGGGCATGGGGAGCCGCAGCCAAGGCAAAAAACACCAGCGTGGTAAAGCACAACTGGGGCAGGTAAGAGGTGATTTCGTGCGCAGGTTGTGCCAAGCCCAAAGATGCCAGCAATGCCAACAAAGCGCCATCGGCCATAGCGTGGGCATAGTCGGTGGGTTGTGCCTCGCCGCCAAAGGCAAATGCCAGTGGCTGCGCACCTCGGCTGCGCGCTAACCAATAAACCCCATACCAGGTGGCCGACAGCGTCAGCACCAGCATAGCAATGAAAGGCAAGCGCACGGCCAATTCTGGCGATAGCACCGTGCCTAGCCCTTGCAGTGCCCACGCCCCTAACCAATACGGCAGCAAACCTTGGATGTCAGGGGCCATGCCCAAAAGCTGCGGAGCCGACCATGGGGTGTGGCCCAGCGCCAGTTCGTGCATATAACCAAAGGCGGCCATGTCCGCGCCCCGCCACGGATCGCGCACCAAAAAGCCGGGCAGAATGTACGCTAGACACAGCAGCAGCAGTGCCAAACGCGGCAGCCTGCGAACGGCCTTCTGTGCCACGATAGCGGGGGTCAGATGGTTCACGCGGTGGACGAAGAAAGAGGGACAAACAAAAAGGCAGCGCGGTTGCCCGGGCTGCCTTTTTGGCGGAAAAACGGCGAATTACTTCGCGGTAGTCTTGCCGAAACGGTTGCGGAAACGCTCCACACGACCGCCCATGTTGTCCACCGACTTTTGGGTGCCGGTGTAGAAGGGGTGCGATTCGCTGGACGTATCGAGCTTGTACATAGGCAACTCGCGGCCATCGTCCGTGGTGCCCATTTCCTTGGTGTTAGCGCAAGAACGGGTCACGAACTTGAAGCCGTTGGACAAGTCCACAAACAGCACTTCGCGGTAGTTGGGGTGAATGCCTTCTTTCATGATCTTCCTTATGTGTTCAAGTGCGGGAGCCGCGCCAAACCGTTTGGCGTACTTTCCGCAGAAAAAGCCCACGATTATATGCCGTCAACCGCCTCGGCGCATCATGTCAAAAAACTCGACATTGCTCTTGGTGGCTTTCATGTTTTTAATCATGAGTTCCATCGACTCGATTTCGTCCATGTTGTACATGAACTGGCGCAGGATGCGGGTCTTTTGCAAAATCTCGGGGGCCAGCAGCAACTCTTCACGGCGGGTTCCGCTCTTGTTGAGTTCAATGGCTGGGAACACCCGCTTTTCGTACAAGCGGCGATTCAAGTGAATTTCGCAGTTGCCGGTGCCCTTGAATTCTTCAAAAATCACTTCGTCCATGCGGCTGCCAGTATCGACCAGTGCCGTGGCAATGATGGTCAGGCTACCGCCTTCTTCCACCTTGCGGGCTGCGCCAAAAAAGCGCTTGGGCCGTTGCAGTGCGTTGGAATCGACACCACCGGAAAGCACTTTGCCCGATGAGGGCACAACGTTGTTGTAAGCGCGGGCCAGTCGGGTGATCGAGTCCAGCAAAATCACCACGTCTTTTTTCAGTTCGACCAAACGCTTGGCGCGTTCGATCACCATCTCGGCCACATGGACGTGGCGCGCCGCCGGTTCGTCGAAGGTGGAAGCAATGATTTCGCCCTTGACGGTGCGCTGCATCTCGGTGACTTCTTCGGGGCGCTCATCGACCAACAACACCATCAAATGCACATCGGGATTGTTGGCGGTAATGGCGTGGGCAATGTGCTGCATCATCACCGTTTTGCCGCTCTTGGGCGGGGCCACAATCAGTGCGCGCTGGCCGCGACCAATGGGCGCAATGATGTCAATGATGCGGCCTGTGATGTTTTCTTCGCTCTTGACATCGCGTTCTAAGCGCATCTGCTCCTTTGGAAACAGCGGTGTCAGGTTCTCAAACATCACCTTGTGTTTGTTTTGCTCAGGTGGGCCGTCGTTGACCTTGTCGAGCTTGGTCAGGGCAAAGTAGCGCTCGCCATCTTTGGGCGTGCGCACTTCGCCTTCAATCATGTCGCCCGTGTGCAGATTAAAACGGCGCACTTGGCTGGGCGAGATGTAAATATCGTCGGTGCTGGCGGTGTAGCTGGTGTCGGGGCTGCGTAAAAAGCCAAAGCCGTCGGGCAAAATTTCGAGGACACCGTCGGCAAAGATTTGTTCCCCCGCTTTGGCGCGTTTCTTGATGATGGCAAACATCAGCTCTTGCTTGCGCATCCGGCCGCCGTTTTCAATTTCAAGCTCTTCGGCCTGCTTGAGGACTTCAGACACGTGCAGTGCCTTGAGTTCGTTGAGGTGCATGGGGTGACTCCTTGGCGGAGTTGGTATGAGTCTGGGGGGAATGCGAGGTGCCGGAAAAACTGCTGTTTGCAGTTTCGGCATGCCTGAGGATCTAGGGCGGGCTGCCGATGCGTGCAGCCCAATGATCAGCGCAGATTATGACAGGAAAAAATACACGGAACTTTCGCAGCCCTGATGTATGGGCTGGGTGAGGATGTGCAGCCCCAGTGTGGGGCAGGATTCAAAAGGCCTGCGTCCGGGCAGTTGTGCTGCACGCGCGACGCAAGCACCCAGCGATTTAAGCCAGTTGTTCGTCGATGAAGGCCGTGAGCTGGGCTTTGCTCAGGGCACCGACCTTGGTGGCTGCAAGTTGCCCATCTTTGAACAACATCAGGGTAGGGATGCCGCGAATACCAAACTTGGCTGGAACTTCACGGTTTTCATCGACATTCATTTTGGCGATTTGCAACTTGCCTTGGTAGGCAGCAGCTACTTCGTCAAGGATAGGAGCAATCATCTTGCAGGGACCACACCATTCGGCCCAGTAATCGACCAACACGGGCGCGGACGACTTCAGTACGTCTGCCTCGAAACTAGCGTCAGAAAGATGTTTGATGAGTTCGCTTGCCATAGAGCTTTCCTTCAAGGGGGATCGGTCAAGATAAAGTGTGTCCATTGTGACAGAACCCCCCGTTTGTTGCGCCGACCATCCTGCTGCTTTTCGCTATGACCGTGATAGCAAGAAATAGAGGCTCTGAAAGAGCGTGGCAAACAACATACTCCTATGAATCATTTGACTTCCCAATCTCCCCTCCTTTCTTGCGAGGCCGCCATCGTGGGGGCCGGGCCTGCGGGTCTGATGGCCGCCGAAACTCTGGCCCGTCAAGGCATGAGCGTGCATGTTTTTGATGCCATGCCCAGCGTTGGGCGCAAATTTTTGTTGGCTGGCAAGGGCGGGTTGAACCTGACCCATTCCGAACCCTCCGAGGCCTTTGCCACCCGCTTTGGTGATCGCCAGCTCCATCTGGATGCCGCCTTACGCCAGTTCGGTAGCGAACAGGTGCGTGCTTGGGCGCAAGGCTTAGGGGTTGATACGTTTATTGGCACCTCGGGACGGGTGTTTCCAGCCGACATGAAGGCTGCGCCTTTGTTGCGTGCTTGGTTGCAGCGCTTGCGCGGCTTGGGTGTGCAGTTTCATATGCGCCACCGCTGGACGGGGTGGAGCGATAGTGGGCAATTGCAATTTAGCACCCCCGTCGGCACTGCGGTCGTTCGCGCCCGTGCCTTGGTGTTGGCGCTGGGCGGCGCTAGCTGGGCGCGACTGGGCTCCGATGGCGCTTGGGTGCCGTGGTTGACCGCGCGGGGGGTGGGGATAGCGGCGCTGCGCCCGAGCAATTGTGGTTTTGATGTGCTGCACCACAGCGTCGCTGGCACCGAAACTCGGCGTGAGTTTTTGCGTGAACTGATCGGCCAAAACCCAGTGATCGGTTGGACACCCCATTTTTCAGATCGTTTTGCAGGCCAGCCGTTCAAGTCGGTAGCGCTGTCGTTTACCGACAGCGCGGGCCGACATTTCAGCCGTAGGGGGGAGTTTGTTGCCACCGCCACAGGGGTGGAAGGGAGCCTGATTTACGCAGTCTCGGCGCTGCTGCGCGACGAAATCCAAGCCCACCGCAGCGCAACGCTGTACTTGGATTTGTTGCCCGACCACTCGCCCGAGCGCGTACTGGCCGAAGTGCGCCATCCGCGCGGTGCCCGCACCTTGTCGAGCCACCTGAAAAGCCGCTTGGGCCTTGACGGCATCAAGATGGGCATTTTGTACGAGTCTTTGGGCAAAGAGGGTGTGAACGATCCGCTGGCGTTGGCCGCAGCGATCAAGGCATTGGCATTGACCGTGGTGGCAGCCCGGCCTATCGACGAAGCCATCAGCACCGCTGGAGGAGTGGAATTTGCATCGCTGGATGAGCACTTGATGCTGCGCGCTGTACCGGGCGTTTTCTGTGCTGGCGAAATGCTCGACTGGGAGGCACCGACGGGTGGTTACCTCATGACAGCCAGCCTGTCCACAGGTCTATGCGCTGGGCAAGGGGCCGCCCAATGGCTGGCCGCCCAGCCCACAGCACAGCCTGTACTGCCCTGAACAGGGCCAGCGCACTCACCAGCGCGCGGTGCAGCGGCCTCAGTAATCGACCTCAGAGATGCGCATCAGGGCTTGGCGGTCGCGCACAATCAGGCCACCGGGTTCAATCCGGATAGCCTCCTCGCGCTCCATCGCCTTGAGTTCTTGGTTGACGCGTTGGCGTGAGGCACCGAGCAGTTGTGCCAATTCCTCTTGGGCCAGTTGCAAGCCGATGCGAATCTCGTCGCTATTGGACAAACTCGGGGTGCCGTAGCTGCGCACAAGGTGCAGCAGTTGCTTTGCCAAGCGCGCGCGCAGCGGCAGCGTGTTCAGGTCTTCCACCAAGCCAAACAGCAGGCGAATGCGCCGCGCTTGCAAGCGCAGCATGGCTTCGTACAGCTCGACGTGCAGGGCCAAAATTTTCTTAAAGTCGGCCTTGGCAACACACAAAATCGTGGTGTCGCCGTGGGCGTAGGCATCGTGGGTGCGCCGGTCGCCATCAAAAATAGAAACATCACCAAACCAAATGCCCGGTTCGACGTAAGTCAGGGTAATTTGCTTGCCTGAAATCGAGGTTGAACTTACCCGTACCGCCCCGCGCGCGCAGGCAATCCATTCTTCAGGTGGATCACCCCGGGCCACAATCAGGCCGTCGTCTTTGTAACGCTTGACATAAGCGCAGCGCAGTATGTCGTGGCGAAGCGAGGGTGAGAGCGAAGCAAACCAGCGACCAGAATTGATCGCCTCGCGCTCCTCATTGGTCAAAATCGGGTCGTCCATGGGCTGTCTTGTGGGTGACTGTGCAAGGTTTTCATTGTCGCGTCTGCGACCGGCTCGCCACCGAGCCTATTGTCACATGGGTGTCTGGGGGGTGTCTGGGGTTCTTATCGCGGATTTGGGCTTAGTCCTTGTATGCCAGAATCAAAACCCCATTAAGAAGACACATGTGAAGTTTCGTAACGCATTGATCGCTTTCGGTGTGGCTGTCGTAACGGGTCATTCAGCGGCGCTTTCCTTGGGGGAGTCTCGCAGTATCGTGGTGCTAGGCCGATCTCCGGATTTGCTGTTTAATGTGTACCCTGACCCGGGCATTTCGGTCGATGCCTCTTGCATCACCGCTGAGGTGGTGTTAGGCACCACGCCTGTCAGCCCATCACACATTCATATCGCACCGGTGGCCGACAGGCCATCGGCGGTGCGTTTGCGCGCGTCTTTGGTGGTCAACGAGCCTATTGTCACGGTGCATCTTTCGGCTGGATGCTCGGCAAAAACGCGCCGAACCTACACATTTTTAACCGATTTACCCGATTCAGTTGTCGCTACCGCCACGCCTTTGGTCGTGACGCAGCCGGCACACCATGCACCAGCGCCGTCTTCGGATTCTGCTGTACCAGCAGCAGCGGCAGCCCAGCCAGCGCCCAAAGAAACCGCCGCAGAGCAGGCCGAGATTTTGCGCGTACTTCGGGAGGCGCGTTTGGCAGCGCCTGCGGGAGCAGCAGCCACTGCCGATAGCTCCGCAACGACCTCGAGCAGCCCCCAAAGTCCCGCCTCAACCACGCTTGCCACAGCGTCTGCCGCACCGCTTGCATCCTCCTCGGCTTCAGCGCCTACCTCGGTTGCTTCTGCCACTGCTTCTGCTGTGGCAGCATCCGAAACAACCGATGCCAGTGTCGAAATCGCAAAACTGCAATCTGAAATCACCAGATCTCGGGCCGATGCTGCCCGTGAGCGCGCGGCCAAAGAGCGCCTGCGTCAACACCTTGAGCAAACTGATGCTGAGAGTTTCTCTGAGGAAATGGTGTATGGGTTGGTAGCCGCGTTGGTGGCGATTTTGGCGGTTGCGGGCTGGTTATGGCAGCGCTCGCGCAGGCCGTGGCACCCTACCCCCAGTACCCGTAGCCATTTCGCGGCCCGGCGCGATCATGTCGATTCAACGCCGCCCCACGAACCCAATCTCGGCCCAACTCCGGACTTTGAAGAGGATATTGCGCTGTTTTTGGCCTCCAAGGTGGCCAGTGAGTCGCCGACTCTAGCCACCCCAGCGCCATCGGAATTGCCCCCTTCGGCACCGGTGGCCGCGCCCGTCGAGTTACCGGTAGATTTTCCAGCCGAGTTTTCCGCAGCGCCTGCACCTGCCGTAGCACGGGTGATTAACCCTGAAGAGCTTTTCGATTTGCAACAGCAGGCCGAGTTTTTTGTCTCGGTAGGCGAACATGACCAAGCGATTGAGGTCATGAGCAAACACATCGCTGAGAACGAGCAATCCTCGCCTTGGGCTTACCTGGATTTGCTGCGCTTGTACCACTCGCTCAGTCGCATGGATGATTTCAATCGGCTGCGCGATCAGTTTCGGCGTTATTTCAACGCCCAAGTGCCCGATTTTGTCGGGTTCAACCGGCCCGGACGCACACTGGCCGGTTACCCCGATGTATTGGCGCGCATTGAGGCGCAGTGGAGCACTTCGGCAGTTTTGCAAGAGTTAGAAGGTTGTCTATTTCGACGCGATGGGGACGCTACAGCGCCGTTTGATTTGGTCGCTTACGACGATTTGCTGTTGCTGTATGCCATTGCCCAGACCATCCCCCCCAGCTCCCGTGGCGCATTACCGCCGCGCACACGTACCACGCCACTGACACCCGAACAGCCCGAAGCGCCGGAGGTACAAGAGCTCCAAGAGCTGCCAGAGGTGCCAGAGCTGCCAGAGGTTTCTACGCTCCCTGAAGTGTTCAGCCTTGCCGCTGCAGCACCGCAATCCAAATTGGGTTTGTTGGACAGCGGCCCCCAATTGGACATGGGGTTGAACATGAGTTTGGAGATGGGGCTAGATTTTGACCAAGCGGCCAGCTTGCCTTGGGATGAAGCGCCGCCTGCTCCGGCCCCGGTAGCCGTGCCAGAGCCGACACCCGTTTCTGATGCCGATGCTTTGCTTGAATTTGGCGACTCGTGGTCGATGGGCTCTGCATCTGAATTTGAATTCGCACCCGCACCGCCCCCGCAGCTCCACCGAGCATCTGCCCCCATCGGGCACCACCGCTCGCAACCGGGCGGGCTTGACTTGGATTTGGATCTGGATTTACTTCAACCTTCCGCCCCCTCAACGACAGAGCTTGGTATTGATCTACCCCTGCCATCTTTGGTGGAGCACCCCATTGCAGCCATGCCCGTCACTCCAGCGCCAGCACCAGACCAACCGATTGGTTTTAGCGCTGGCAACGACCGCTTTGAGCTTCGTTTAGAGGCAGAAAACCCAAACCCATCCAATCCAGCACGGTAACTGGCTGGGTTTTATTTGCTATCAAAATAGTAGCAATAAAGATCGATGGGTAAAGGACTACAGCCCATTTTGCTTCTTATTTATCGCCCCATCGCTTGTAGAAGCTCCGCTGCGGCGGCTTCGGGGTCAGGGGCGTTGACCAGCGCCCGCACCACGGCAATCGAACCCACGCCAGTAGCGCGCACCGGGGCAAAATGTTCGATGCCAATACCCCCAATGGCTACCAGCGGGTAGGCTTGCATCAGCCGCGCATAGGCGGCCAAACGTGCCAAGCCTTGGGGCGCTGTTGCCATACGCTTGAGGGTGGTCGGAAACACCGCACCCATAGCGATGTAACTGGGGCCAACGGCATCGGCACGCACCATCTCGGCGTAGCCGTGGGTGCTGACACCCAAGCGCAGGCCCGAAGCGCGCAGTGCGGCCAGAGCCTCGGGTTCCAGTGCGTCCAAATCTTCTTGGCCTAAATGAACGCCGTAAGCGCCTGCTGTCACCGCTTGGTGCCAATGGTCGTTGATAAACAGCAGCGCGCCGGTGCCCTGCACCGCCTGCACTGCGGCCTGTATTTCGTTGCCGATGGCGGCGGTGTCGTCCGATTTAAAGCGCAATTGCACTGTCGGCACGCCAGCGTGTGCCATGCGGCCCACCCACTGGGCATTGGGCAAAACGGCATACAACCCCAACTGGCGCGGGCATGGGGCAAAAGCCTGAGGATGTGGCACTGTTTGCAACCCAAAGTCTTGTGCCGCATCGGGCCACAGGGCCGCATCCACAGTGCCAGTGCGTTCAAAAAGGGCTTGCCAAGCGCCCGCCAGACACTGTGCATCGGCGGCAATAAAGCCCAGTGCACTGCATGCTTGCAGCGCGGCGCGGTACACCGATGCTGCGGGTGCGTTTGCTGGCGCTGGTACTGGCTGCGGTGTGCAGGGGGCAAACCGGGCGGTGTGCTGGCGCACGATGTCTTGGGCGAGGGTGTCGATGTCCAGATCGGTCATAGGCAATTTCATACCGTGGAGGCAGATGGATCGTGGTGCCAAAACGGTGTGCCCAACACCGGCGTGCTCGGTTGCGCCGTTTGCTGGGCCTGCATCGCACCGGCGCGGCGGGCACTGCGGCCTGCTTGCACCGCATCGGCAAAGGCTCCGGCCATGCTCACGGGGTCTTGGGCCAGTGCCACTGCGGTATTGAGCAACACACCGTCGTAGCCCCACTCCATCACTTGGCACGCGTGCGAGGGCAGGCCCAAGCCTGCATCGACCAGCAGCGGCACCTGCAGCCGCTCGCGCAGCAGTTGCAAAGCATACGGATTGACCGGGCCGCGCCCGGTGCCAATCGGCGCAGCCCAAGGCATCACGGCTTGGCAACCGACATCCACCAGCCGCTGGCACAGCACCAAATCTTCGGTGCAATAAGGCAGCACGTAAAACCCATCGCGGATCAGTTGCTCGGCGGTAGCGACAAGGTTCAAGGTGTCGGGTTGCAGGGTGTAGTCGTCACCGATCAATTCGAGCTTGATCCACGGCGTATTGAACACCTCGCGTGCCATCTGCGCGGTGGTGATGGCCTCTTGTACGCTGTGGCAACCGGCCGTATTGGGCAACACTGGCACGGCCAGCTCACGCAGCAACTCCCAAAAGCTGTGGCCGCTCTCGGCAGGATTGCTCCCTTGGCGGCGCAACGAAGCCGTCACCATCGCTGGGCGGGCCCGCTGCACCGCCGCTTTGAGCGTGGCTGGCGACGGATAGCGCGCCGTGCCTAGCAACAAGCGACTTTGAAAAGACTGGCCGTACAAGACCAGCGCATCGTCGGAGGAAGTTGAAAGGGTGGGAGTCATGTAAAACTAACTTCGGTTTAAAACTCTCCCCCGCAGGGGGAAAACTTTTTTGGCATAGGGGCGAACTCGAGCAAAAAATGGGAGCGCAAAGCTCAACCACCCGTGACCGGAGAGATCACCTCGACCCGATCGCCCGCACGCAGCAGGTGCTGTGCATGCTGTGCACTGGGAACAAAAACGGTGTTCACCGCCACGGCAAACGGTGGTTTGGCCGCAATGGCGAGCAGCGCATCGGCCACGCTAGCGCCATCGGCCAGATCGTGGATTTTTTGGTTGATGGTGATGTTCATGGTGTCACTGTCAAATTCAGATGCAAATCAAAGGTACTGGCCAGCGGCGATTGGCCGGTCGATAGCACTTGCATCACCACATCCAGCATGGCTGGGGCAATCATGAAGCCGTGTCGGTACAGTCCATTGACCTCTAGCACACGCGGTGCTGTTTGGCGCACAGCAGGCAGATTGTCGGGCAGCGTCGGGCGGCACTGGGTCAAGATTTCGACAATCCGCGCTTCGGCAAAGCCCGAATGAACCGTGTAGGCCGCACTGAGCAATTCCAGCGTCGAGCGCACACTGGCCGGTGAGAGGTCGTCCGATTCGATCTCGGTCGCGCCAATAACAAACAGATGGTCTTCTTTGGGGGCAATGTAAATCGGGTAGCGCGGATGCACCAGCCGGGTCGGGCGCTGCAAGGTCACTTCGGGGGCATGCACACGCACCACCTCGCCGCGCACACCACGCAGCGCCGGCCATTGGCCGTGCGCACCCAAGCCTCTACAGTCGAGCAGCCAATCGGGCTGGCCGGTGCTGCCGGGGGAAAAATCGGCGGGGGCGCGGGGGGTGTCCCAGTGTGCGGCAACACCCAGTTGGGCCATTTCGTGCGCTAACGCGGCCAGCAGTTGTCGGTTGTCTAATTGGCCCTCGCCGGGCAGGTACATACCTTGGCTGAAACGGCCTGCCAGTGCTGGCTCGACCGCAGCCAGTCCGGCGCCATCAAGGGCTTGCATCACGGGCAGCGTGGGCACGGTGGTTTGGGTGGTTTCAAACTGCAAGCGCAGCCGTGCTGCATCGGCGCTGTCTTGGCGATGCCAGACCACCAAGGTGCCACTTTGCTGAAAGAACACCGGCATCTGTAACTGTGCCAGCAACTGCGGCCAGCGTGTCAGGGCATGCTCACCCATGCGTACCACGCCCGGCTCGGTGATGGCCGACTCGGCCAGCGGTGCCAGCATGGCAGCCGCTACCCGCGCGGCACTGCCTTGGCCGTCGGCGCTTTGCGCGTCGTACACGCTCACGCTGTGACCCTGACGCGCCAGCGCCACGGCCAGCAGCCGCCCCATGAGGCCAGCGCCCAAAATAGCAAAGGAAGAAGGTTCGGAGGTCATCGGTTTGTCCGTCTGTAGAGGGTACGGGGACAAAACGGGCGTGCGCCATTGCTGGAAACTCCCCACGCCAGCATGATCTGGATCGGGTGGCGGGGCACCCAACACCGCAGGTGTGCTTGGGTATCTGCCCCAGGGTATTTCTCAGTCCGTGCCTACTGGCCGGACACCCCTGTTTCGTCCTCGCTGGAATTACAGCACAACGGACTCACTCCTCTATTGATTTGGCGCATCCGCCATAATTTTTGCTATGACACTTCTCACACCTTCTGCTGCGGCGCGGCCGCGTTACGCCCGCGTGTTGTCGATTGCTGGCTCCGACAGCGGCGGCGGCGCAGGCATTCAGGCCGACCTCAAAACTTTCAGTGCGTTGGGTTGTTACGGCATGACAGCTATCAGTGCCATTACGGCGCAAAACACCCAAGGCGTGCGCGCTATTCATGGTGTGCCACCGGAAGTCTTGCAGGCGCAAATCGAAGCGGTGGTCGAAGATATTGGTGTCGATGCAGTCAAGATCGGCATGCTGCACTCGCCCGAGGTGGTGCGTGTGGTGGCCGATGCTATCCGCCGCTACCAGCTCCCGCATGTGGTGCTCGACCCGGTCATGGTAGCTACCAGTGGCGACCGCTTGATTGCCAGTGAAACTGTGCAGGTACTGGTGCGCGAGTTATTTCCGCTGGCGCAGGTGGTCACGCCCAACTTAGACGAGGCCGCCCTGCTGCTGGGCCGCCCCATTGCTGGCCTTGAGGCACTGGACGAAGCCGCCCACGCCCTGCGCGCGCTGGGTGCGCCCACTGTGCTGCTCAAAGGCGGGCACTTGCCCGGCCATCAGGTGATGGATGTGTTGGCGCTGGCCGATGGCAGCACGGTGCATTTGCAGTCGCCGCGCATCGTGACGCACAACGGCCACGGCACCGGTTGCACCCTGTCGTCGGCCATTGCCGCGCATTTGGCATGGGGGCTGGAGCTATCCCAAGCGGTGGCGCAAGCGCGCACCTACATTTTGGGGGCTATTGCTGCTGGGGCGGGTGTGCATACCGGCCACGGTCATGGCCCACTGAACCACGGTTTTGCACCGTTGGTGCAGCAGGTTTTCAACATCCAATAATCAAATAACCAAAAACGTATAAGTGAAGTAGAAAACAATCGTTTACTTCCATATAAAGGGCGGCTACATTCGCCGCCATGCACGATTTTGCTTTCATCTTTGCTGGTTTCGCTGTCGGTCTGATCGTCGGTTTGACCGGAGTGGGCGGTGGCTCATTGATGACACCGATCCTGATTTTTTTCTTTGGCATCAAGCCCCACATGGCGATTGGCACCGATTTGTTGTTTGCCGCCTTCACCAAAATGGGTGGCACCGTCAGCTTAGCGCGCCAGCGGTTGGTGCCGTGGCGGGTGGTCGGTTTCTTGTGCGCGGGCAGCATTCCGGCGGCGATGCTGTCGCTGTGGACGCTCCAGTCACTCGGCCCGGCCAGCGCCCAAGCGCAGCACATCATGACCACCACTTTGGGCGTAGCGCTGCTGCTGACGGCAGGCGCGACGCTTTACAAAGTGGTTGCCTTTTCGCACCACAAGCATGCTATTGACCACGCCGCCCGCTTGGCAAACCCCGCTTTGGCAACCCGGCCACGCCACTGGAGTTTGCCGGTGCTGATGGGGGCGGTGATTGGCACGCTGGTGACTTTTACTTCGGTAGGGGCTGGCGCTGTCGGCGTGACGGTGCTGCTGTTAGTCTATCCACTGCTGCCACTGCCACGCGTCATTGGTGCCGATATTGCCTACGCTGTGCCGCTGACGCTGGTGGCAGGCTTGGGCCACGCCTCGCTCGGCTCGGTCGATTGGCACTTGCTGGCTTTGTTGCTGTGTGGCTCGTTGCCCGGCATCTGGCTGGGTTCGCGCTTGGTGTCCCATGCTCCAGAGCGTTTGATTCGCTCTGCACTTTCTCTGTTGCTCGCTTGGGCGGGTGCCAAACTGGTTTTGATTTGAACAGCCATGTACCAATACACTGATTTTGACCAACAATTTGTCCAACTGCGCGCTGACCAATTTCGCGACCAGCTCAATCGCTGGCAAGCGGGGAAGTTGAGCGAGGACGACTTTCGTCCGCTGCGCCTGCAAAACGGCTGGTATGTGCAGCGCTATGCACCGATGCTGCGCGTGGCCGTTCCCTACGGCGAAATTGCCAGCCGCCAATTGCGCGTGTTGGCCCGTATTGCCCGCGAGTACGACGCGCCTGAAGCCGCCGTGTTCCAAGAAGCGATGGACGGCCAAAGCAAATTGGGCACCACTTTCTTGCCAACGCACTGCGCCCACTTCACGACGCGCACCAATGTGCAGTTCAACTGGATTCCACTGTCCAAAAGCGCTGATGTGATGGATTTGCTCGCCAGTGTGGGGATGCACGGCATTCAAACCAGCGGCAATTGCATTCGCAATACCACCACCGATGCGCTGGCGGGTGTGGCGGTGGACGAGTTTGTTGATCCGCGCCCCTATGCCGAAATCATCCGCCAGTGGACAACGCTGCACCCAGAATTTGCCTTTTTGCCCCGCAAATTCAAAATTGCCATCATCGGCACTGCCGAAGACCGCGCTGCCAGCGCTTGGCACGATGTCGGCCTGCATTTGCTGAAAAACAGCGCGGGCGAAGTCGGCTTTAAGGTGTTTGTCGGTGGCGGCATGGGCCGCACGCCGGTGGTCAGCACCGCCATTCGCCAGTTCTTGCCTTGGAATCAGGTGATGAACTACATCGAGGCCATTGTGCGGGTTTACAACGAGCATGGTCGGCGCGACAACAAATACAAGGCGCGCATCAAGATTTTGGTCAAATCAGAAGGCCAAAAGTACATTGATGATGTAGAAGAAGAGTTTCGCCAGATTGTCGAGATCGACGGTGGCCCGCACACCATTCCGCAGGCCGAATTGGACCGCGTCAAGGCTTGCTTTGTAGCGCCAGCGTTGCCCGATGTGCCTGACGTGGCCCCTGCTGCGCTGGTGCAACAGCTCCAAGCCTTGCGCGCTGAACATCCCGCGTTTGGCCGCTGGCTGGCACGCAACGTCCATGCCCACCAAAACGAGCAACTGCGTGCCGTCACCCTGTCGTTCAAGCGCGTGGGCCAAGCCCCCGGCGATGCCACTGCCGACCAGCTTGATGCTTTGGCAGCCTTGGTAGACCGCTACTCTGCCGGTGAAGCACGGGTCACCCACGACCAAAACGTGCTGCTGCCGTGGGTGCATGGCAGTCAGTTGTTTGCCCTGTGGCAAGAGGCCAAGGCGCTGGGCCTTGCCAGTGCCAATGTGCAGCTGCTGACCGATATGATCGCCTGCCCCGGTGGGGACTTTTGCGCACTCGCCAATGCCCGCTCGTTGCCGATTGCCGAGGTCATTACCCAGCGCTACCAAGACTTGGACGAACTCGACGATATTGGTGATATTGACCTGCACATCAGCGGCTGCATCAACTCCTGCGGCCACCACCACAGCGGTCACATTGGTATTTTGGGCGTTGATAAAGATGGCAAAGAGTGGTATCAAATCACGCTGGGCGGCTCGGACGGCTCGGCTTTGTCAGGCCCGGCGGTGGCAGGCAAGGTGATTGGCCCTTCGTTCTCGGCGGCTGAGGTGCCCGATGTCATCGAAGTGGTGCTGACCACCTACCGCGATCTGCGCCAGCCGCGCGAGCATTTTGTCGATACGGTGCGCCGCGTCGGGCTAGAGCCATTCAAATTGGCTGCGAATGCTGTCCGCACCCAAGCCCAGGCCTCTGTTGCCGCCTGAAACCCCTTTGGAATCCATCCGACCATGAGCTTTCAGATTCTTGCCTCCCAAGCGCACACTGCCCCTGCCGAGGGCGATAGCGCCGTCGTAGCCTTACCGAACGATGCCGATGCCTTGGCTCTGCCGCTGGACGGTGTGGCGCGCATTGACCTGCATTTTCCAAACTTCACCGATGGCCGGGCCTTTAGCCAAGCCTACTTGCTGCGCCTCCGCCGCAAGTTTGCCGGTGAGATTCGGGCCACGGGCGATGTGTTGATTGACCAATTGGTACAAATGCAGCGCACCGGTTTTAGCTCGGCAGTGCTGAAAGAGGGCGTTGATGCAGCCGATGCCCAGCGCCAGTTGGCGCGCTTTCAGGGCTTTTACCAAGCCGATGCCGTGCAAACCCAACCCCTTTTTGCTTTGGTGCCGTAATGAACCACAGTAGCAGTCTTTTGTCGCGCGGCGCGCCCGCTAAAGCCACCACCGTCCATGCCCGTGCCAGCGCTGGTTTTGCCGACAAGTTGGCGCAAACGCGCACAGTGCTCCAGCAAGCTGCCGCTTTGGGTACGGTGCCCGGCGCAGTGACGCAAGCCTCCAGCTTGGGGGCCGAAGATGTGGTCATTACCCACCTCATCAACGCATTGCAATTGGATATTCCGGTGTTTGTGCTCGATACCGGCGCTTTGCACACCGAAACGCTGGCGCTGCTAGAGCGCACCCAAGCCACGTCGCGCGCGCCCGTGGTGGTTTACCGGCCCGAGTTGGATGCGGTGATTCAATTTGTTCGCGACCACGGCCAAGACGCGATGTACCAAAGCATTGCACTGCGCAAGACCTGCTGCGAACTTCGCAAAATGCAGCCGCTGGCGCGTGCCTTGGCCGGTAAGCAGGGTTGGATTACCGGCCTGCGCCGTGAGCAATCGAATGCCCGTGCCGAAGTGCCCCTGACCGACACCAGCGAAGTCGCCAGCAAAGGTTTGACCAAATTCAACCCGCTGGCCGATTGGACGCTGGGCGATGTTTGGCATTACATCGCTGAAAATAAGGTCGATTACAACCCGCTGCACGACCAGTTTTTCCCGAGCATTGGCTGCGCACCCTGTACCCGCGCTATCGCATTGGGCGAGGACTTTCGCGCCGGGCGCTGGTGGTGGGAAGATGAATCTGCCAAAGAATGTGGCCTGCACGTTAAAAAATAACAGGAAAAAATATGAACGCCCGCCTTGAACCCTCCGCCCTGAGCCATCTGAGCAACCGCCATCTGGATGCGCTGGAAGAAGAAACCATCTTCATCCTGCGCGAAGTCGCTGCCGCCTTTGAGCGGCCCACACTGCTGTTTTCGGGTGGCAAAGACTCGCTGGTGATGCTGCGCTGCGCCGAAAAGGCTTTTGGCGCTGGCCGCATTCCTTACCCGCTGTTGATGATCGATACCGGCCACAATTTTCACGAAGTGACCGATTTTCGCGACTTCCGGGCCAAAGAATTGGGCGCAGAGTTGATCGTTCGCAGCGTCGAAGACTCGATGGCGCGTGGCACCGTGCGGCTGGCGCATCCGGGCGAGTCGCGCAATGTCCACCAGTCGGTCACGCTGCTCGAAGCGATTGAAGAATTTCGCTTTGACGCGCTGATTGGCGGTGCGCGCCGCGACGAAGAAAAAGCCCGCGCCAAGGAGCGTATTTTCAGCCACCGCGACAGCTTTGGTCAGTGGCAGCCCAAGGCACAACGCCCAGAGTTGTGGACACTGTTCAACACCCGACTGCAACCGGGTGAGCATTTCCGGGTTTTTCCGATCAGCAACTGGACGGAACTGGACGTGTGGCAATACATTGACCGCGAACAAATCGCCCTGCCTTCGCTCTACTACAGCCACGAGCGCCAAGTGGTCGAGCGCAAAGGCTTGCTGGTGCCCGTCACCGAACTGACCCCGCCGCGCGAGGGCGAGCACATCGAAACGCGCCAAGTGCGTTTTCGCACCGTCGGCGACATCACCTGCACCTGCCCGGTAGAGAGTCTGGCCGCCACCGCCGCCGACATCGTCATTGAGACCTTGGCCGCCGATGTCAGCGAGCGCGGTGCCACGCGCATGGACGACAAAACCTCCGATGCCTCGATGGAAAAGCGCAAGAAGGATGGCTACTTCTGATTTTTTTGCTATTGATTTAATAGCTGCTAATGCTTGCTAGGCAAGCGCTAGAGGCCAAAAATACTTCAAATTTTGCCGAACCATGCCCCAGCGTGGCCCTTGGCACACCCCGACAAGCCCGATTTATGACCACTCCTGAAACCATAGCAAGTAACGCAGTTGCAGTAAGCGCTAGAAGCCAAGATGACCACATTTCTGCGCTGCGCTTCATCACCTGCGGCAGTGTCGACGACGGCAAGAGCACACTAATTGGCCGCTTGCTGGTCGATAGCAAAGCCGTGCTGCAAGACCACCTCGCTGGGGTGCAGCGCCAAGGCGAGACCGACTTGGCCTTGCTGACCGATGGCTTGTCTGCAGAGCGCGAGCAAGGCATCACCATCGACGTGGCCTACCGCTACTTTGCCACCGAGGCGCGCAAATTCATCATCGGCGATGCCCCCGGCCACGAGCAATACACCCGCAACATGGTGACCGCCGCCAGCAGCGCCGATGCTGCCGTGGTGCTGGTCGATGCCACCAAGCTCGATTGGCAAAATCCGCAACTGGCCTTGTTGCAGCAAACACGCCGCCACAGCCTGCTGGCGCACCTGCTGCGCGTGCATTCGCTGGTGTTTGCGGTGAATAAACTCGATGCAGTCGCTGACCCCGCTTTGGCGTGGCAACACATCAGCGCGGCACTGGAAGCCTTTGCCGAATCGGCGGGCATCACCGCCCACGCTACGGTGCCGGTATCGGCCCTCAAGGGCTGGAATGTGGTTGACCAACAACCCGGTTGGTGCGGCTACAACGGCCCGAGCTTGCTGCAAATTTTGGAGCTACTGCCCAACACCCCCGCCGACACCGATTTGGCACTGGCCTTTCCGGTGCAGTGGGTTGAGAAGTTTCACGACTCCAACGTCACCAGCCAAGGCCGCCGCGTCTTTTGGGGCCGTGTCGCCGCTGGCAGCGTCGCGCCGGGCAGTACCGTGCAAATCTTCCCCAGCGGCCAGACAGCGACGGTGGCCCAAGTGCTCGACCATGCCCGCCGCCCGGTCGGTGTGCCTGCGGGCCTGAGCGCAGGCATCATCCTCGACCGCGAGGTCGATGTCTCGCGCGGCGATTGGATTTTGGCCGCCCCGGTAGCCTCGGTCGTGGCCGAGGACGACTTTGACACCCCCGCCAGTGCCAGCCCTTGGCCGGGCCGCAAAGAGCTATCTGCCACGGTGGCTTGGATGGATGACGAGCCCTTGGTGGCCGGACGTGCCTACCTCGCCCTGCACGGCCACCGCTGGGTCAAAGCCAAAGTCAAGCGCGTGGTGCACAAGCTCAACATCAACACCTTGGCCGAAGAAGATGCCACCCAGCTCGAACCCAATGCCATCGGCCATGTCGAGCTGCTGCTGCAAGAAGCACTGCCTGCGGCAGCCTTTGCCAAAGCGCGGGTGTTGGGTTCGCTGATTTTGGTCGATACCGCCAGCCATAAAACCGCCGCAGCGGTGCTGGTGAACTGAAACGGCTGTTGCGCCACCGTCTGCCTGTACAGGGCAGACCTTCCCGATTAACCCTTTGGTGAAAGCTTCTAAAATCGCGGGTTTTCACCGACCCTCCCAAAGAATCCCATGACCCACGTCGTTTCCGAAAACTGCATCAAATGCAAGTACACCGATTGTGTGGACGTTTGTCCGGTTGACTGCTTTGTTGAAGGCCCGAACATGCTGGTCATCAACCCCGACGAGTGCATTGACTGCGCCGTCTGCGTGCCCGAATGCCCAGCCAACGCCATTTTTGCTGAAGAAGATATGCCACCGGCGGAGCTGGCCTTCATCAAAATCAATGCCGACCTGACCAACGCCTCGGGCTGGAAAGCCATCACCAAGCGCAAATCTGCCCTGCCCGACGCGGACGAGTGGAACGGTCAGCCCGGCAAAATCAAGGACTTGGTACGCTGAACGCCGCCGCAGCCCCGATTGCCACCGATGCCGTCGTCATCGGCGCTGGGCCAGTGGGCCTGTTTCAGGTGTTTCAGCTCGGTTTGCAAGGTCTGCATGTTCACTTGGTAGATGCACTGGCGCACACAGGCGGCCAGTGTGCCCAGTTGTATGGCGACAAGCTCATCTACGACATTGCGGCCACTCCGGTGTGCAGCGGCCACGACTTGGTGCAGCGGCTAGAACAGCAAATGGCCCCCTTTGCCCCGCAGCGGCACTTGGGCCAACTCGTCAACAGCCTAGCGGTGCAAGCCGATGGGCGCTTGCTTGTGGGCACCGATCAAGGCCAGCAGTGGTTGGCCCGAAGTGTGTTCATTGCTGCCGGTGTCGGTGCCTTTGTGCCGCGCACGCTCAAGCTGGCGGGCCTTGAGGCCTTTGAAGGCAGGCAAGTGTTCTACCGTGCAGACGATGTTACGGCGTTTGCTGGGCAGCACATCGTGGTATACGGGGGCGACGAACCGGCTGTGGCCCAAGTCTTGGCCTGCGCCGCAGTTCCGGTGCCCCAGCGCCCTGCCAGCATCACCTTGCAGCATCGGCGCGATACCTTTGATGCCCCCCCTAACATGCTGCACGCACTGTATGCACTGCGCGCATCTGGGCAGGTGCAAGTGGCTATTGGTCAAATCACCGGCATCGAATGCCATGCAAACCGCCTGAATGCCCTGCAATGGCTGGCGACCGATGGCAGCGCCCAGCGCTTGGGTCTGGACCTATTGCTGGTGCGGCTGGGCCTGTCGCCACGTTTGGGGCCATTGGTGGACTGGGGCTTGGCCTTAGAGCGCAAGCAACTGGTGGTCGATACCGCCACCTTTGCCACCAGTGTGCCGGGCATCTATGCGGTGGGCGACATCGTTACTTACCCCGGCAAGCGCAAACTGCTGGTGTGCGGCTTTCACGAAGCCACGTTAGCGGCATTTGCCGCCGCCGAGCACCTCGCTGACCAAAAATTGCCCCTCGAATACACCAGCAGCAGCACCCGACTACAGCAGCGTCTGGGTGTGGTCTCGACCCCAAGCAGCACTTGAGTTGCACCTCTAATACCTCTCCACGGGGCACTTTTGCAGCAACCAGCCTGCCCACTGGCCTAAAAACCAATTTAATTGGCTTCTGATTGACGGCACTGGGCGCACGAAAAGCCAAACGGGCCATAAAATTTACCCACCTATTTCGGAGTCCTCTTTTCATGCGCCTGTCTGCCAACGAAACCACCATGCCTCGGCTGCACCTAGCTGGGACTTTGGGCTTGGTGCTGGTCGTAACGTTGGCGCTGGCGGGGTTCTTTTCGTGGCAAAACATCCAAGAGCAGCGGGCATCGTTGGGCCGCATTGAACAGGTATTCTCACAACAGCAAAAAGCGCGCCTGACCGCCGAGATGAATTCGGCGGTCGATTACTTAGAGTTTTTGCGCCTTCGCACCGAAAACGTCCTGCGCCGCAGTGCCGTCGAGCAAGTCGATACGGCCATGCAGATTGCCCAAGCTATCTATGCCCGAGAAATGGGCAAAAGGCCGACACTCGAGGTACAAAAACTCATCATTGAGGCCCTGCGTACCGCCCGCTTTTTTGAGGGCAGAGGCTACTTCTTCATTGACGACATGCAGGGGCAGTTTTTGCTGCTGCCGACGGGCCCACAGTTTGAAGGGCGCAATGGTATTGATAACCGCGACGATACCGGACACTACATCATGCGCGGGCTGATTGATGCGGCGCGCAAATCCGAAGGTGAGGGGTTTTCTAGCTACCGTTGGTACCGACCCGATGTGCCCAACCAAATGGCCGAGAAGCTCGCTTATGTGCGCCATTTTGCCCCTTACGACTGGTTAATTGGCACGGGCGACTACCTGTATGAATGGGAAGCTCGGCAAAAAAAAGAGGCTATGGGACGGCTACGCTCTTTGCGTTTTGGCAGCAGCGGTTCGGTCGGTTTGATTGACCGCGATGGGCGTTCCTTGCTCAGTCCAAACAACCCAGCCCTTGAAGGCCATACGCCCGATGAAATGGGTGGTCTTGAGCGTCTGGCACTGGAAAAATTCAGGTCATCTGCCCGTGCGGGCGGCGGCTTTGTAGAGTACGACTGGCCCCGCACCAGTGCCGACGGCAAACCCGAAGTGGGCCGCAAAACCGCTTTAATTAGCACCTATGCACCGTGGGGTTGGGTGCTGGTGACCTCGATTTTTAATGACGAACTGCAATCGACCCTGCACGCAGAGGTTCAAGCCCATGAAAAAGGCAGCACCGAACGGCATATCCGTCTGGCACTGGTACTTTTGGGCGCATTGGGCTTAGGATTGGCCGGCTCTTATGGGTTTTCACGCTGGTCCAGCGGATTGTTTTCACGTTACCACTGCGAATTAGAAGAAGCGCAGGCCGATTTGCGCATTGCTGCTATCGCTTTTGAGTCCCAAGAAGGCATGTTTGTTACCGATGCTGACAGCCGCATCTTGCGCGTCAACCGAGCCTTTACCGAAATTACCGGCTACACCAGCGACGATGCAGTGGGTCGAACGCCCCGCATGCTGCAATCGGGCAAGCACAATGCCGCTTTTTACAGCGCCATCCACGGTACCATTCAAGCGCTGGGCGGCTGGAGCGGAGAAGTCTGGAACCGCCACAAAGACGGATCGGTTTTCCTAGAGTGGCTGACGATTACGGCAGTCAAAACCGATCAAGGCGAAGTAACCCACTACGTTAGCACTCTGACCGACATTACCGAGCGCAAGGCCGCCGAGGCAGAAATCCGCCATCTGGCCTACTACGACGCGCTGACCCAGTTGCCCAACCGGCGTTTGCTGCTTGACCGCCTACAACAGGCCTTAATTACCAGCCGACGCACTGGACGCGAAGGCGCGTTGATGTTCATTGATTTGGACAACTTCAAATTCATCAACGAGACCTTAGGCCACGATAAGGGTGATTTGCTACTGCAAGAGGTGGCTCGTCGCTTAGTGCAAACCGTGCGCGAGGGCGATAGCGTGGCCCGGCTGGGTGGCGATGAGTTTGTTGTGGTGCTGGAGGAACTGAGTACCCAAACCAGCGAGGCAGCCACGCAAGCCGAAACCGTGGCCGAAACCGTCCTGACCACCCTGAGCCAGCCATTTCAGTTTGCGGGTGACGATATCAAGAACTCGTGCAGCATCGGGGTGGTGCTTTTTACCGACCCCAATGCCAGCGCCGAAGACCTGATGAAGCATGCCGATATGGCAATGTACCGCGCCAAAGAGGCTGGTCGCAATACGGTGCGCTTTTTCGACCCTGCCATGCACGCTGCCGTGGTCAAGCGCGTAGCGCTGGAAAAAGACCTCCGAACGGGTATTCAGGACGATCAGCTGGTACTTTTTTACCAACCCCAAGTAAATGCCCAAAGCAAGTTGATTGGTGTTGAAGCGCTGGTGCGCTGGCACCACCCAGAGCGCGGCATGGTCTCACCTGTAGACTTTATTCCGTTGGCCGAAGAAAGTGGTTTGATTTTGCCTTTGGGCCAGTGGGTGTTAAAAACGGCCTGTGAGCAACTGACTTTGTGGGCCAAAGACCCAGCACGCCAAGCGCTTACGATAGCGGTCAACGTCAGCGGCCTGCAACTGCGCCAGCCAGACTTTGTGATTCAAGTTTTGCACACTCTGGCAGCGACTGGTGCCAACCCGCAACGACTGAAGCTGGAGCTGACAGAGAGTCTGTTGTTAGACAACCAAGAAGAGGCCATCACCAAAATGAATGCTCTGCGTGAGCATGGGGTGGGTTTCTCGCTGGACGATTTTGGTACGGGTTATTCATCGTTGGCGTATCTGCGCCGTCTGCCGCTCAACCAGCTCAAGATCGATCAGAGTTTTGTTCACGATGTCGGCAAAGAACCCAGAGCCACTGCCATTGTGCGCACCATTGTTACCTTGGCGAATAATTTGGGATTGAATGTCATCGCCGAAGGAGTCGAAACGCAGGAGCAGCGTGACAGCTTGGCTGAGAACGGCTGTCACACTTGCCAAGGGTATTTGTTTGGTCGTCCAGCACCAGTCGAAAATTTGATGGCTTGACCGACCTGCTAAAAATCAGCCTGATCTGCCGTCAATCGCTACGGTAGGCAACACACCGCTGCGCCCCAAAGTCAAGCAAACTGACCTTGCCCCTGTATTACGTATCCCATAGCCGAGATCATGAACTGGCTTGCCTGGTCTGAGCCGCCAGCCAGTCTTTCTCGAACTGCATCGGGCTGACATAGGCCAGTGTCGAGTGCAGCCGGGTCTTGTTGTACCAGCGACGTCCCCCCGAATTTGAGTAGCGGCTAACTCTGGAGTCCAATCCCATATGACAGGAGATTGGACGTGAAGAAGA
>JAIEMS010000040.1 GCA_019751915.1 Burkholderiaceae bacterium | reverse complement strand
TGGGGGTACGATCACCGCTGGCGGTCTATAACCAATTGCTCCTGAACGCCTCTCAGCACTCCACCCTCATTCATTAACAACCAGGGTGTTGCACTTCAGTTTTGAATCCGCCTATTTTATTGATATCAAACATGGATTGTGAATATCGTGTAAAGAGGCTTTGTACCTTGTTCAACGCGGGAACGAAGGGCGCTCCGTCGGCCTCGCGCACGGCCCAAGGTTTGCGCTAAGGTGCGCACCATGAACCTGAGCTTTTTACGACTGGGCTGGCGCACCCTTTGGCGCGATCTGCGGGCGGGCGAGCTGCGCTTGCTGCTGGTGGCGGTGACGTTGGCGGTGGCAGCTTTGACTTCGGTCGGCTTTTTTGCTGACCGATTGCAAGGCGGCTTGCAACGCGATGCCCTGCAACTGCTGGGGGGAGATGTGGTGGTTGCCAGCGACAACCCTACGCCCCCGGCTTTGGTGCAACACGCCAAGGCACTGGGTTTGCAAACAGCCACGACCTTGACCTTTCCGACCATGGCCCGCGCCAGCCCAGCGCAGGGCGGTGCGGTCAAGCTGGTGGCACTCAAAAGTGTGCCGCAAGGCTACCCGCTGCGCGGTAGCTTGACGGTGGCAGACAGCCCTACCGACCCCGGCCATACCACCCGCAGCATTCCAGCACCCGGCCAAGTCTGGGTTGATGCACCTGTGCTAGAGGCACTCAACGTACGCATCGGTGACGTGCTGCTGCTGGGCAACGCACAACTGCAAATAGCCCGCACCATCGTGATCGAACCCGACCGAGGCTCAGGTTTTATGAGCTTCACACCGCGCGTGATGCTGAACGAGTCCGACCTACCTGCCACAGGCTTGGTGCAACCGGCCAGTCGCCTGACCTACCGCTTTGCCGTGACCGGGCCAGCGCTGGCGGTGCAACAGTTTACCGATGGGGCCAATGCAGAAGTCAAAAAGCCCGAGGTGCATGGGGTGCGCGTCGAGTCGCTTGAAAGTGGTCGCCCAGAAATGCAGCAAACCCTCGATAGGGCGCAAAAATTCCTCAATTTAGTGGCGCTGCTGGCAGCGCTGCTGGCAGCAGTGGCTGTGGCACTGGCAGCGCGTGGTTTTGCCGCCAGCCATTTGGATGCCTCGGCCCTGCTGCGGGTGCTCGGTCAAAGCCAGTCCAGCATCGCTTGGAGTTACAGCGTCGAGTTTGTGCTGGTGGGTCTGTTCGCCAGCATGCTGGGTGTGACGCTGGGTTTTGGCATTCATTACGCCTTTGTGCTGCTGCTGGCCGGTTTGGTCGAATCGGCACTGCCTGCCCCCAGTCTGTGGCCTGCACTGCTGGGCATGGGGGTCGGCCTGACGCTGCTGCTGGCCTTTGGTTTGCCGCCGGTGCTGCAACTAGCGCAGGTGCCGCCACTGCGCGTTATTCGGCGTGAAATGGGCACGCTGCGGCCTGCATCGCTGGCCGTGCTGGCGGTGGGTGTGGCCGGGTTTGCGGCGCTGCTGTTGGTGGTGAGCCGCGATCTCAAGCTAGGCTTGATTGCCGTCGGGGGCTTTGCCGCTGCCGTGGCGCTGTTTGCGGCGCTGGGCTGGTTGGCCGTGTTGCTGCTGCGCCGCAGCGTCCATGGCATGAATGCCCCGCGCTGGCTGGTGCTGGCGACGCGGCAAATTTCAGCGCGACCGGCCTATGCGGTGGTGCAAATCAGCAGTTTGGCGGTCGGTTTGCTGGCACTGGTGCTGTTGGTGCTGCTGCGCACCGATTTGATTGGCAGTTGGCGCAAAACCACGCCACCGGACGCACCCAATCGCTTCGTTATCAACGTCCAGCCCGATCAAGCCGATGCGTTCCAGCAGGCGCTACAAAAAGCCGGGGTGCGCCAATACGACTGGTTCCCGATGATTCGGGGCCGCTTGGTCGCTGTCAATGAGCGCCCCGTCAGTCCCGACGATTACACCGAAGATCGGGCCAAGCGGTTGGTCGACCGGGAATTCAATATCTCAACCGCCGCACAGCTACCGGCACACAACCCGGTCGTGGCGGGCCGCTGGACACCCCATGAGCAAGGTGCCATCAGTATGGAAGAAGGAATTGCCCAAACCCTGAACCTCAAACTCGGTGACCGGCTGCGCTTTGACATGGGCGGCACAGTCACCGATGCGCGCATCACCAGCCTGCGCAAAGTCGATTGGGGCTCCATGCGGGCCAACTTTTTTGCCATGTACCCCGTCGAGCACCTGGACGGTGTCGCTGTGAGCTATTTAGCAGCCTACCGCGCGCCAGAAACGCCGGGCTTTGACAACGCACTGGTGCGGGATTTTCCGAACATCACCAACGTCGACATCAGCGCGACGCTGGCACAGGTGCAGCGGGTACTCGATCAGGTGATTGCTGCGGTCGAATTTTTGTTCACCTTCACTCTGGCCGCAGGTCTGGTCGTGCTGTTTGCAGCCGTCACGGCCACGCGCGAGGAGCGCGCCCGCGAGTTTGCCATCATGCGTGCGTTGGGCGCGCGTGCCAGCCTACTGCGCCAAGTCCAGCAGGCAGAACTGTTGGGGGTGGGATTGCTGGCAGGTTTTTTAGCCAGCAGTGTCGCCGTGGCAGTAGGTTGGGCGCTGGCGCGCTACGTGTTTGATTTTGCTTGGACAGCGCCACTGTGGGTGCCACTGGCCGGTAGCCTTGCTGGCGCGGTACTGGCGCTGCTGGCCGGTTGGTGGGGCCTGCGCGAGGTGTTGCAACGCCCCGTTGTCGAAACCCTGCGCCGTGCGGCAGAATAATCCACTTCTTTTTTAATAGCAGCCTGTGCCTGCCAACCTTACGCTAGAAGCACTTTTGACCATGACTACCGAAAACACCCCCCCCGAAATCACCGCCTTTGACCTGATAGGCGGCGAGCCACGCCTGCAAGCCTTGACCGAGCGTTTTTATGCCCTGATGGACTTAGAACCCGCTTACGCCGAGCTGCGCGCCACACACGCCAGCTCCCTCGATGAAGCCCAGAAAAAACTGTTTTGGTTTTTGTGCGGCTGGCTCGGTGGCCCCGACTACTTTGTTGAGCGTTTTGGTCATCCCCGCCTGCGGGCACGCCATATGCCGTTTTCTATCGGCATCAAAGAACGCGATCAATGGGTGGCTTGCATGGACCAAGCGATGCTCGAAACCGATGTCCCCGAGGACCTGCGCTTGCGCCTGCACGAGAGTTTTTCGAACACAGCAGACTGGATGCGCAACAAGGCTGAATAAAACCAGAAAATCTGGTAACTCTTTGTTTTTAATTAATTTTTTAAAAAAGCTGAAAAAATTCAGCTTTTTCTCTTGACATCAATCTCTGGCCTAAATAGCATGGTCTCGAGAAACGTGCTTAACACAATTTGAAGCTGATTTATTTTCAGCGAAGTAATCTATTGTAAAGAGCATGTCTTTCAGGTCTATTGACAACTTTATGAACTTAGGTTGATGCCATGAAAAATTTAACAACGTTGATTATTGCTTCTACCCTGCTTGTGGGTACATGTGTTCCTGTTTTGGCGCAAGTCAATACAAACACCACCATTCAAAGCGGTCGGGTCAATACCAACGACAGCAGCCAACAGGGCCGAGACAACGACAATGCCTCACACCAAACAGGCCAAGACAACGCTAATCGTTCGCGCCAAAGTGGTGACATCAATACCAATCAAACGGGGCAGTTTGGTGGCGGGCGAAACTATAACGAATCCGAACAAAAGGAAAATGATCGGTTCAAAAAGCGTTGATCTTTCATTGATAGGTATTGTATCTTGCTGGTTGTTTGATTATAAATCAGGCAGCCTTGCAAGAGTTTTGTCTAAAAAGAGGCCAGTTATGAAATCATCGAATTTTGTTTTTCCGTTTGTTCTTTTGGTTTCAAGCGTTTCTTCATATGCTCAGGTGCCGCGAGACAACTCTGATCGCCCTTGCTTCGATGTCAATGTTCAAATTGACAAAAACACAAAATCGAACGTTCAGCAAAATTGTGGCTCAAACTACAGCCGCACTTCTCAGGCTGGACAAAATAATGAAGCCACGACCCGCCAAAGTGGTGATGTCAATAGCAATGAAGTTCGGCAAGAAGGTTTTAATTCCCAATCTCGCCGCCCATCTCCACAAGAGCGCAGATGATTCATGAGTGCATTTTTTAACGCGCCATCATACAAGACACGGGAATTTTATGGCTTCATCGCATTCAATGAATCGCCTTTGTTTTGCCATTTTCCTTAGTGGATTATCTGGTGTGGCATTTTGCAACGACACAGAAGTTAATCAGCAGGGAAATTCCACTTCTGTTATCAAGCAAAGCGGCAGCAGTGGTGGCAAAGAAACAAAAGTCATCAAGACACCGCAGGGGCAAAAAATCATTACCCGCAGCGGAAATAATACCGATGTCACCATCCAAAGCAACGGAAACTCCGGCAAGCGTGATTTTGGCACCACCACGCCAGATACTGGTACAGCACGGCCCAGCGTAGAATCTGATCGCTTTACGCGTGGCGTACGCGACTTTCCTGACTGCACCACAGACAAATCCTGCGATCGAAATTACGAAGTGCCTACAGAAGATGAGTTCAAAGAACGCATGACACGACGTATGCGTCCACTTTGAAATAAAAAACAATTTAATATAATTATTGCTGCCGTTTTGTTTCGGTGCTTAAAAACTGTAAAAATGATCCCATCTAAACAACCATCGGCTGCACCAGTTAAATTATTGGTACTGGCTATTTTATCTTGCTTTTCTGGCACATCGGTTTTTGCGGCATCGGAAGTAAATGTCAACGCAGCTGGCTTTCAGCCTGCGGCATCACCCATTACCATCGTGCAAGAAGGTGCATCCAATACCGTCGGAATCGTTGAAAATGCGGCACAATTAGATTCTGCTGTAAAGCAAACCGGCACTTTTAACCGCGTTGCCATTATTCAACTTGGCAACGATAAGGCGGTTTTATTGCGCCAGCCCGGTGTTTTTAACCGAGCCTTGGTAGTGCAAGTAGCCAACACAGCCCAAGACCGACAAAACATTGACGCGCGCCAGGGAGAAGGCGTGAATGCAGTCAACTACATTTATTCACTGCAAACATCTGCCAACAGCACGAAACCGATTGAAGCCGAATTTGGGCGTTTGACCCTAGAGCAAGCCAAGGTCGTTGCCAATAATTTTGTTTTGGCTCCCGAGGTATCTCGTGTCAATGTCGGTATGCTGGAAGATATTTCTCTGAATTTTAATTCCGTACTCGAAAATCAGATCGATCAGCAGCGTTTTCAACCGTGCTCCGAGCCAACATCCACGGCCCAAAATTCCGATGCTGGTGGCTCAGAACCATTGCCCTTGGCCTGTGCAGGAAAACCATTTTTTGCCACCATGGGCTACAGCCAAGCCAATAAGGCAAGTGCGCCGGGTTTTTCTGGTTACGACCACAGCATTCGGTCAGCCACTTTAGGCAGCTACTTTTGGTTGAATCCACAAACCAAATTAGGCCTCGCATTCCAATACACCGATTCCCACAGCACCGTGAAAGACGGGCTTGGCAGCGTTCATGCCAAAGGTTATCAAATCGGTGCCTTTGGCTCTTTTTCAGATGCTGGTTACTACCTTGATGCCATCGGCAATGTAGGCAGGGTCGATTTTTCTGCGGATCGCTTTGGTGGTGCCAGCAGGGTTTACTCTGACTCCAAGGGCTGGCATTACACAGGTCGGGCACAAGGCGGCTATTTCTTTGAAAATGGTGGCTTGCGTTTTGGCCCCTTTGCCTCTGCCAGCTACTCTAAAGGCACTGCCGATGGCTACCAAGAAAACGGCAGCACACTCCTGACCCAAGTCATTGACAAGCAAACCCGCGAAAGAATTTCTGCCTCGTTGGGCGGTGCTTTTCACTTCAACGACACCTTGGCTGGGTACCCAGTTTCCTCTTATCTGAAGGCCGAAGTGGTGCGCGATCTGGGCCGGGGTAGCAACGATGTTTTGCAGTCGCGGTTTTCCTTTTCACCGCAAATGGTCATGACCCCCCTGAACGACAACACTGCCGATACCTACGGCAGGGTTTCGGCGGGTGTCAACGTGGCACTGCGCAAAGATGTCAAGCTGACTTTCTCAGGCACCACCTTATTGCATACTGACCGACTGAAACGGCACAACGCCTATCTGGGCTTGTCGGTCGATTTCTAAACGCCGGTTCAGCGCAGCAGTTCTTCCCGCACCGCTGCTGTCTGGCGGCGCGATACCGCTAACAACTCGCCCAGCCCGTGCAGGCGCACGGCCCAGCCTTCGCCCTCTTCGGGGTCGTAGTGCTTTTCAAGGGCACGCACGGCCCGCCGCGCTACCAGTGCATTGCGGTGGATACGTAAGAAGTCGTCAGCATAGCGCGCCTCCAGATCGCTCAGTGCCCCTTCAATGACGTAGCTGCGTGCAGCCGTGCGCACGGTGACGTATTTTTGTTCCGCTTTGAAATACAGCACCTGCACCAAGGGCAAGCGCTCGGTGCGGCCCTGGTCTTGAATCAGCAGCGTCTGGCCCTCGAGTGCCGTGGCTGCTGCATCCACCACAGGTGCAGATTGCCGCGAGCGCTGGGCCTTGCCCAAGGCCTGCTGCAAACGCTCACGGCGCACGGGCTTGGTCAGGTAATCGACCGCATCGAGTTCAAAGGCGCTGACCGCGTGTTCGGTATGGGCAGTGACAAAAACAATAGCAGGTGGATAGGCCAACAAGCGCAGGCTGTGCGCGAGGCGCAGGCCATCCTGACCGGGCATATGGATATCGAGCAGCACCACATCAAAGGCGCGTCCACTGGTCGGGGCCAAGCACGCTTGAGCTTCGGCAGCAGTTGCTGCTTCGGTGACAGTGTGGTGTGCCGCCCCCTCACAGTCGGCCAGCAGCGTACCCAAGCGTCGGCGCGCCAAGGCTTCATCGTCAACAATCAGGATGTTCATGGGAGGATGGTGGGTGTAGAGGTGCTGTGGATGCAGGCAAGGCAATGCGTACTTGGTAGCACCCAGCCTTTTCACCTGCGCTAAATTCGCCCTGCACGTCGTGCAGCAATGCCAAGCGCGCGCGCACATTGGCCAGCGCGATACCGTGGCCTTGCGACGGGACTGCGCTGGGGTATGGCACTGGCCCGGTCGGTAAGGTGTTGCTGATACGGACGATCACTTGGCTGCCGCGCAGTTGGGTCGATACCCATAGCTTGCCACCGTGGGCGCTGGGTTCAACACCATGCTTGACCGCATTTTCAACCAGCGGTTGAAGCAGCAGTGGCGGCAGCAAGGCGGCATGGGCACGCTCGTCCAACTGCCACTGCACTTGCAAACGCGGGCCAAAACGCACTTGCTCAATCGCTAGGTAGCGCCGTGCCAGCGCAATCTCTTCGGCCAGCGTCACCACTTCGCCCTGCTCTTGCAATGCGTGGCGAAACAAGTCGCTTAAATCTTCCAGCAGGGCTTCGGCTTGGGCCGGGTCTTCACGCACCAAGGCAATGGCACTGTTGAGGGTATTGAACAAAAAATGGGGCCGAATGCGCGATTGCAACTCGGCCAACCGTGCGGTTGTGGCCGCTGGCGTGCGCCCACCGGCCCGCAGCACCAGCGCCGCCACCAACGCTGCGGCCAGCAGCGCACCGCTGGCCGCGCTGGCCAGCCACGCCGGTGCCTCGCCCACACCCGCCAGTGCCAGCATGGCACAGGCATACAACCCCGCCAGTGCGCCCAGCGCAACACCTGCGGCAAACTGGCTGTGGGTGCCCAAGCGCTGCAACAGCAGCTTGAGGCTGCACGCTGCCATCAACCAAACCAGCGTGGCGGGCAAGGCACCGCCGGTCAGCAGCGACAGGCGGGCCAACCATTCCAACAAGGTGTCAGCGCCGTACATAGCCCCGACACCCAATACGGTCTCGACAAACAACACCGCACGCAGCACCACCCCAACGTGGCAGGCATCAAACACCAACGCACGCTGGCCCGCAGAGTCCTGTGGCGGCGCTGACAATGGGATCGATAAAATTTGGGGCTTCTGCATTGCGGCATCCGGGCGTTCCGGGTGTCTGTTTCAACGGATTATTGCCCTCCCCATGCCCATCAGCACACCTTCTTCGGCCCCTTCCCACAACCAACTCGATACCAAGGCGCAGGCATGGTCGGCCTTGTTCTCCGAACCGATGAGCGATTTGGTTAAACGCTATACCTCTAGCGTATTTTTTGACAAACGTCTGTGGCAGGCTGACATTGCCGGTAGTCTGGCCCATGCCGAGATGCTGGCGGCACAGGGCATTATTTCTGCCGCTGACCACGCCGACATCCAACGCGGCATGGCACAAATCACCCAAGAAATCGACGACGGCCAATTCGAGTGGAAGCTCGATCTGGAAGATGTGCATCTGAACATCGAAGCCCGCCTGACCCAGTTGGTCGGCGACGCAGGCAAGCGCTTGCACACCGGCCGCAGCCGCAACGACCAAGTCGCCACCGATGTGCGCCTGTGGTTGCGCGGCGAAATCGACCTGATTGACGGCTTACTGACCGACCTGCAAAAAGCGCTGATTGCCACTGCCGCGCAAAACGTTGAAGTCATCTTGCCCGGCTTTACCCACCTGCAAGTGGCCCAGCCCGTCAGCTTTGGGCACCACCTGCTGGCTTATGTGGAGATGTTCGCCCGCGATGCCCAGCGCATGCAAGACGTGCGCCGCCGGGTCAATGTGCTGCCGCTGGGCAGCGCAGCATTGGCCGGTACCACCTACCCACTCGACCGCGAACGGGTCGCCCAAACGCTGGGCATGGAGGGTGTGTGCCAAAACAGCTTAGATGCTGTGAGCGACCGCGACTTTGCCATTGAGTTCACGGCTGCGGCCAGCCTGTGCATGGTGCACATCAGCCGCCTGAGCGAAGAACTCATTATTTGGATGAGCCAAAACTTTGGCTTTATCAAAATTGCCGACCGCTTCACCACCGGCAGCTCGATCATGCCGCAGAAGAAAAACCCCGATGTGCCCGAACTGGCCCGTGGCAAAACGGGCCGGGTCGTCGGCCACCTGATGGGGCTGATTACGTTGATGAAGGGCCAACCACTGGCCTACAACAAAGACAACCAAGAGGACAAAGAGCCGCTGTTCGATACCGTCGATACCCTCAAGGACACGCTGCGGATTTTTGCTGAGATGGTCGGCGGCCAGTTCAACCCCGCCACCGGCCAAAAAGAAGGCGGCATCACCGTCAACGCCGCCGCTATGGAGCAAGCGGCCCTGCGCGGCTACGCCACCGCCACCGATTTGGCCGATTATTTGGTCAAAAAGGGCTTGCCGTTCCGCGATGCCCACGAGACTGTGGCCCACGCGGTCAAGGCGGCGGTGTCGCACGCTTGTGATTTGTCAGAGCTGCCGCTGGCGGTGCTGCAAGGCTTTCATCCACAGATCGAAAAAGACGTGTACGAGTGCCTGAGCCTGCGCGGCTCGCTCAATGCGCGCAACACGCTGGGCGGCACCGCGCCGGTGCAGGTGCGGGCGCAAATTGCCCGGCATCAAGCACGCTTGGGCTGAACACCCCACGGAGGCCTGTGGGGGCCTGCTGGAGGTGCTTTTGGTATGAAAAAGGCCTCCAGCGCTGGTGCAGCAAGCACTATTTGCTATCATTTTTGATAATAGTAAAAGCACCCTTTTAGCGCCCTTGGCACAATGGCGCTAAAGGCAAAAAAGAGTTAAAAACACCATATCCATGCAGCGGACAGAATTTGCGTCTGTCCGTCTAAACCCAGGAGAAAAACCGATGGCGCTCGTCAAAAAACCCCAGCAACCTGTCAGCCACAACGAGCCCACCGAGGCACGTTCCGGAGTGTCTGCCAGCACCACCCGCGAAGCCGAAGCACAACGCAAGCGGGCACGCACACTTGCCAAGCAACAGCAAGCGGCTGAACGGGTAGCGGCTGCCACCACACAGTTGGCATCTGGTTTGGCGGAGGCGGCATCAGCGTCAGAGGAATTAAAGCGTGCCTCTGACGAAATTGCCTCTGGGGCCGAGCAATCATCCGGTGCAGCACAGGAGTCGCTGGCAGCGTTTAAACAGGTCTCCGATGCGATCGACCGCCAAGCACAAGGTGCCGAGGCCAGCCTTTCCAAAGCCCAAGTCACACAAACTTTGGTGCAAAAAACCAGCGACGAAATCGCCACCATGCTCGCCACGGTCAGCGTGGCAGCGCAACGCCAAAACGGCTCGGTCATCATGGTGGCCGAGCTGGACAAGCAAGCCGCCAACATTGGCGACATTGTCAAAGCAGTGGCCCGTATTGCCGACCAAACCAACTTGCTGGCCCTGAACGCCGCTATCGAAGCCGCGCGCGCCGGTCGCCACGGCAAAGGCTTTGCCGTGGTTGCCGACGAAGTGCGTACCTTGGCCGAAACCTCTGAAAAAAGCGCCAAGCAAATCCAAGAGCTGGTGGGACAGATTCAGCACGAGGTGCAGTTGATCTCTGGCGACATCACCAGCTCGGCCAAGAGCATTGAGACCGAAGTCCAGAACGGTAAAACCATTTCGTTGCAACTCGATTCGATTCGAACCGATGTCAGCGAAATCATCCGGGGTGCCGGTGAAATTTCGGTCGGTGCCCAGCAATCAAAAGTCGCCGCAGCCCAAGCCCTCAAAGGCTCTGAAGACATTGCAGCAGCAGCAGAGCAGCAATCTTCGGCGGCAGAAGAAGTGGCAAAAACCGTCGATGAACAAACCCGCGCTCTTGCCACCTCGGAGCAAACAGCGCAAAGCCTGTCGGAGTTGGCAGACGATCTGAAAACATCGACCGATGTTGCCAAAAGCGCTGAAGAAGTGGCCTCTGCCGCAGAAGAGCTGTCAACCGCGATGCAGGAAATCAACCGCTCGGCAGCGCAAATCATGACGGCCATTGAGCAAATCCGCAAAGGCTCCGAAGTGCAGGCCGCCGCCACCGAAGAATCGGCAGCGGTCATCACGCAAATCGAGCGCGGCTTGGAGCAAGCCAGCGAACGCGCCAAGGTCAGCCTCCAAAAAGTTTCAGGGATTCGCCAACTTTTGGCAACCAATAAAGAGTCTGTTGAAGGCTTGTTCACTGGCATTGATGCTTGGCTCAAAACCCTCAACGGCAGCATTACGCAAATCAATGCCCTGACGCTGGTTTCGCGGCGCATCGACAAAATCGTCGCCACCATCGACACCGTGTCGATTCAAACCAACATGTTGGCAGTCAACGGCTCTATCGAAGCGGCCCGCGCCGGTGAGTTTGGCAAAGGCTTTGCCGTCGTTGCCACCGACATTCGCAATCTGGCGCGCGACTCGTCCGAAAATGCCGACCGAATCAAAGACATGGTCAAGGCCGTACAAGACCAAATTGGGGTTGTCGGCAACGACTTGGCCAGTATCTCTGCCGAGAACACGAAAGAGGCCGAAAACGCCAAGCCTGTTAAAAATGCCTTGCTGGTGATTGAAACCGATGTGGTTGAAATCGAGCACAACGCGACGCAAGTGTTGGCAGCAGCCACTGAAATTGCCGCAGCGGTGGTGCAGGTCAAGAAGGGGGTCGATTTGATCTCGGTCGCTGCACAAGAGGCCGACAAAGCCACCTCCAGTGCTACCGAAGCAGCACGCGAACAATCCAAGGGCGCTGAAGAGCTGGCATCGGCGATTGAAGAAATCGCCTCGTTGGCTGACGAGCTGCAAAGCGCCTAAAGGGGGCTTTCATGAACACAGACAACACTGTGGATGCTGCCAACGCAGCAGGCGAGGCCGCGAGCGAAAACCAGCAATTTGTCACCTTCACGGTCGCTGGAGACTGCTTTGCCGCCCCTATGGCCCCGGTGCAAGAGATCATCCGAGTGCCCTCGGTAGCCCGCTTGCCACTAGCACCGGCATCGCTACTGGGTTTGGCCAACCTGCGCGGTCGGGTGCTGCCCATCGTCAGCTTGCGCCACATTTTTGGCTTGCCGGAAATTGACGACACCGAAGCCACCCGAGCACTGGTGATTGACCTCGGAACGCCGCTGGGTTTTGTCGTTGACCGGGTCGCCAGCGTGATTGGGGTCGATGCCAACCAGATTGAATCGGCAACGAGCATTCAAGGCTCTATCAGCACCGATTTGCTCACAGGGGTACTCAAAACCGGCAACGACGAACTGACGATGGTGCTGGACTTTGCCAGCCTGATTGCCCGCGAATTCAGCGGTTTGGACAGTGCCGTACAAAACCAAGCACTGCTGCACGGTAGCGCTGCCAATGCAGCAATGCAGGCCGAAGACGACCTGCTGGCCGATGAATTGCAATTGGTCTCGTTTCGGGTCAATGGGCAAGAGTACGCCGCAGACATCCACTCGGTGCAAGAGATTGTGCAATTGCCAGAGTCTGCCGTACAAGTGCCCAACGCCCCGGCCCATGTGCTGGGCTTGATGACGCTGCGGGAGCGTCTGCTGCCGCTGGTCTCGCTGCGCATCTTGCTCGGGTTACCGCCGCGCACCATGGACGACACCCAGCGCGTGCTGGTACTGGGTTTGGGTGCAGGACAGGCCGTGGGGGTGGTGGCCGATACCGTCGATGAGGTGCTGCGCGTACCCGCCCAACAGGCCCAGCCGTTGCCGGTTCTGCTGTCCAAAACTGCCAGCGGGGGCATTGACGAAATCGCCTCGATTTGCCGCATTGACGGGGGCAAGCGGCTGGTCTCGGTGCTCGATACCGCGCGCATGTTTCAACATCCGGCCATCAAATCGGCCCTTCACACTACGCTATCGCAGGAGAGCAGTATGGCAACGCCCGATCACAGCGCCGCCGACGAATCGACCGAAGACGATGACCAAGTGGTGGTGTTTCGCTTAGGAACCGAGGAGTTTGGCGTACCGATTGCCTCGGTGCAAGAAATTGTTCGGGTGCCAGAAACCCTGACGCATGTGCCCAAGTCACCCGATTTTGTCGAAGGCGTGATCAATCTGCGCGGTGTCGTCTTGCCCGTCATTGACCAACGCCGCCGCTTAGGTATGCCCACGGTCGGGCGCAGCGACAGCCAACGCATCATGGTTTACATGCTCGAAGGCGGACGCACTGGCTTCATCGTCGATTCAGTGACCGAAGTGCTGCGGATTCCAAAATCGTGCTTGGCACCGGCACCGCAGTTGATTGGCGGACAGTCGCGTGTCATGGGCCACGTAGCCAATCTAGAAGCACAAAAACGCCTGATTTTGTTGGTACGCCCCGAGGCACTGCTGTCGCAGGCAGAACTGGCCGATTTAGCACAGGTGAGCTGATGGCATTGAAGGTTTTGGTGGTCGATGATTCGGCCCTGATGCGCAAACACTTGGGCAAAGTTTTTGGCGATGCCGGGTTCGAGGTCAGTTTTGCCCGCACGGGTCAAGAAGCGGTCGAGCAGGTGCTGGCACAGCACCCGGACGTAGTGACGCTCGACATCAACATGCCCGAAATGGATGGCCTGACCGCGCTGTCGCTGATCATGGCGGCCAAACCGACCCCGGTGGTCATGGTGTCGTCGCTAACGACACAAGGTGCCATAGCCACATTAGAGGCCTTGGCAATGGGTGCCGTCGATTATGTTGCCAAGCCCGGCGGCACCATTTCTGCGTCGCTAGAAGTAGTGGCGCAAGAGCTGGTACAAAAAGTCAAAGCGGCGGCGCGCGCTAAAGCACGCGGGCAACTGGGGAGCAAAAAAATAAGCCTGTCGGAACGATTACAACGCGACAACGAAAAACAAATTCGACATACCGAGGAAGCGGCCCATTTGGCCGCCAGCGACGTCAGCGACTTTGGCTTGGTGTTGATAGGTGTCTCGACCGGCGGGCCACGCACCCTGGAAGAAATTCTGCCAGCGCTGCCTGCCACCTTTCCTTGGCCTGTGCTGGTGGCCCAGCACATGCCGGCCAACTTTACCGCCACCTTTGCCACCCGCTTAGACAGTCTGTGCGCTCTGGAAGTCAGAGAGCTTGCGCGGATGGACTATTTGCAACCGGGCACGATTTACATCGCACGCGGTGGCTGTGACATGGTGGTCGGAGATCGGCTCGGCAAACTGGTGGCACTGACCAAACCCGAATCGGCCAAACATCTGTGGCACCCATCGGTCGATATGTTGGTGCAATCGGCACTGGAGCATGTCCCCGCACAAAATTTGGTCGGTGTGCAACTCACCGGCATGGGCTATGACGGTGCCGAATCGATGGCGTTACTGAAAAAAAATGGTGGCCGCACCATTGCCGAGAGCGAAGACTCTGCCGTGGTCTATGGCATGCCCAAAGAACTGATTGACCGCTCCGGTGCCACTTTGATCCTACCGGCACAAAAAATCGCAGCCCAGCTTGTGCGCTGGATTGCTTGAGGAAAAAACATGGCACTTAAAAAACCCCAGCCTGCACCCGATGTGCCATCTGACGCACGGCCCGACGTGCGCCTCCTACCCCGGGATATGGCTGGTTTATTGCAACAACTGCACGATGCTGACCCCAGTGTGCGGCGTTGGGCGGTGCGCGATTTGGCACACGAACCAGAAGCACGCTTGGCACTGTGCCAAGCCCTTGAGTCCGAATCTGACCACACAGTACGCACGGCCATTTGTACCGCACTGGAACAATTGGGTGGCGATATCGTGGTCACCCGGCTCATTGCGTTGCTGCGCTCTGATGACACCCATCTGCGCAATGCAGCCATTGAGGTACTCAAGCAACTGCCCGAAGACATGGCCCCCCAGATGCAGGCCATCTTGCACGATCCCGATTCGGATGTGCGAATTTTTGCCGTGGATGTTCTCGAATCCCTGCGCCACCCTGACGTAGAAACTTGGCTACTCGACGTGGTAGCCCACGACCCCCATGTGAACGTGGTGGCCAGCGCCCTGAATGTGCTAGCGGAAGTCGGAACCGAAACAGCACTGGCTGTCATAGATACTGTACCTGCCAGATTTTCAGATGATCCTTATGTGTGCTTTGCAGTCGCTGCAGTAAAAAAACGAATTGCGGTGAATTAATGCCCTCTATCACCATTGGATTAGAAGATTTTTTAAAGTTTAAAGAATTTTTCTATCGCAAGACAGGTATTTTATTTGAAGAAACAAAGAGGTATTTTGTTGACAAGCGACTCATTGAGCGCATTGAAGCCAATAATCTTGGAAGCTTTAGAGAATACTTTACAATGCTGCGCTTTCAAGCCAGCGGCAAAGAATTTCAAACCCTCACCAACTTGATGACGGTAAATGAAACCTATTTTTTTCGTGAGGCTTATCAGTTTGATTGCTTAGTAAATTCGCTACTCAATGAGGTCGTTAAAAACAAGGCACGGGGTGACACCATCAAAATTTGGTCAATCCCGTCTTCCTCCGGAGAAGAACCTTATTCTATTGCGATTTACTTGCTAGAAAAATGGGCAAAAATTGACGATTACGAAGTAGAAATTTTATCCTCAGACATTGACACCGAAATTCTGCAAGCGGCACAAAAAGGAATTTACTCTTCACATTCTGTCAGAAACCTCCCATCAAATTATTTATTAAAATATTTTGAAAACACAAAGCCAGGTTTTTGGCAAATAAATAAAGATTTACGTGAATCAGTAGAATTTTCTAGAATAAATTTAATGAACACCGCCGAAACCAGAAAATTCAGAAACATTGACGTGGTATTTTGCCGAAATCTATTAATTTACTTCGACGATATATCACGCAGAATGGCTGCTGAGACTTTCTTTGATGCACTCAATCCTGGTGGATTTATGTGCTTGGGACACTCAGAAACAATGAGTCGGATTTCAAATTTGTTTTCATTGCGTAAATTTCCAGAAAGCATGGTTTACCAAAAGCCATTAAAGGGGTGATTTGTGAAGCGGATATTGATTGTTGATGATGCTGCAACTATTCGCATGTACCACCGGCAACTACTGGAAGCAGCCGGTTGGGAAGTCGATGAAGCCATCAATGGCATTGAGGCACTCGAAAAATCCCTGAACCAACACTACGATTTGTATGTGGTCGATGTGAATATGCCAAAAATGGACGGCTGTGCTTTTTTGCGTGAACTGCGCCGCAACCCTCAAGCCCATCAAGCACCAGCTATCATGGTTTCTACCGAATCGCAGGCCAAAGACGAGCTGGCCGCTTACGCGGCTGGGGCCAATTTTTATATCGTCAAACCAGCCAAACCAGACCACTTGGTGCGCGTAGTTGCCCTGATGCTGGGACAAGGAGGAGGGAACGCATGAATCCACTGCTTGAACAATTTTTGAGCGAGGCGCGCGATTTTCTCGAAGACATCGGTCAAACGGTTTTGCAGCTTGAAGAAGCGCCCGACGACGCAGAGCTTTTAGGCGGATTGTTCCGTTTGGTACACACGCTCAAGGGCAATTCGGGGCTGTTTGAGTTTGCCCCGCTCACCCGTGTGGTGCATGCCGCCGAAGACTTGCTCGACAAAGTCAGAAGCGGGCAACTGGCCTTGGATGCAGATCTGACCGATTTGCTGCTGTCGGCCATGGATTTTGTCAGCGAATTGCTCGACACCATTGCCGAAAAAGGTGCGCTGGACGACAGTTTTGTGCCAAGGCAGCAAACCCTCGAAACGCAATTGCGGGCCCGTATTCCGGTCGATGGCGACGGTGCACTGTCGAATGCCACGGACACCCCCACCAGCACAGTGCCAGTACCCAGCGACTGGTCATGGGTCGGGCGCATTCCTGAAAGCACCCGTGCTGCACTGCTAGAGCCATCTGGCAGCACCGAGTGGCTGGCGGTGCGCTATGTGCCCGAACCGGAATGCTTCTTCAAAGGCGAAGACCCTTTGCTGACGGTGCAGCACCTGCCCGGCCTGCAAGCCTTGGCTATTCATCCCTTACAGCCTTGGCCCCCATCTACCGAGGTCGATGTCTACCAAGCCAATCTGGTGCTGGACATGCTCACCAGCGCCAGCCTTGCCGAGGTGTCAGACCACTTTCGCTATGTGCCGGAACAGATCGTCACTTACCGCTTGCCTGCACTGGCTTTGGCAGTACCGGTGGGAGCGCCCAGTGGCGACTTGGTGTATGGCGATTTGATGGAGGAGGCGCAGGCACGGCTTCAAAACCACGATATGGCTGGCGTATTGGCGGCGGCATCAGCGTTGCTGGAGATGGTCAATCCGGGGCTGTGGATCGCCTCTGCGCTGCGCTGGGTGCAGCGCTTGGCTCAGGCACAGGCTGCGCCAGCGGCCATTGCTGCTTTGTTGGCAGGGCTAGACCGCCAAACCAGTCCGGACTGGCACGCTGTGTGCGCCACGCTGGCATCCCAAGCACCACCACCGCCCACCCCTCCCGCAGTCGTGCCCACAGTGCCTGCATCTGTGCAACATGAGCCGTTGTCTGCACCAGACCAAGCAGCCTTGGTGCAAATTGTCGCAACACAGCGACACTTGATGGACTTGCCTGTAGCGCCAGAACTGTGGGCCGGACGGCTCGACAGCATCGGCACCACCTTAAATCACCTGTACCAGCATCTGCACGGCGGCGCTTGGTTGCCGCAACTCCAACAAGCTATCGCAGCAGCCAACGATGCGCGCAACATGGCACCGCTGGCCGCTTTTGTCGATGCACACACACCCTACGGGCCAACGCCTGCCCCAGAACAGCCAACGGTAGCGGCTCCACCCCCCCCTGCCCCGGCTCCGATGCCACAGGCCAAACCAGCAGCGGTGGCAGAGCACCCCAAAGCGCCCGTCCGAAATGACGACAACCACGCCGCTCCAGTGGTACATCTGCTCAAAGTGCCGATGGAAAAGGTGGACAGGTTGATGGATTTGATTGGCGAGATGGTGGTGGCTAAAAACGCTCTACCCTACTTGGCCGATCGGGCCGAAAAGGTGTTCGGTAGCCGCGAGCTGGCGCGGGAAATCAAGACCCAATACGCCGTCATCAACCGCATTGCCGAAGAAATGCAAGACGGCATCATGCAAGTACGCATGTTGCCGCTCAGTGCTGTGTTTCAACGCTTTCCGCGCTTGGTGCGCGATGTGGCAAAGAACCTTGGCAAACAAGTCCACTTGGTGGTCGAGGGCGACGACACCGAAGCCGATAAGAACATCGTCGAAGCCTTGGGTGATCCGCTGATTCACATCTTGCGCAACAGCCTAGACCACGGCATCGAAAGCCCCGAGGTACGCCAAGCCGCAGGCAAACCGGCCCAAGGCACCTTGAGCGTCAGCGCCCGCCAAGAGGGTGACCGGGTACTAATTACCGTGCAAGACGATGGCAAGGGCATTGACCCCGAAACCATCAAAGTCAAGGCGTTTGAAAAGGGTTTGATCGACGAAGCTCGGCTCGAAACTTTGACCGAGGCCGAAGCCGTACAGTTGGTTTTTGCCGCTGGTTTTTCGACCGCAGAGGCCATTACCGACCTGTCCGGGCGTGGTGTCGGTATGGACGTGGTGCGCAATAGCATCAGCAAAATGGGCGGCAGTGTCCAACTGAGCAGCCAAAAGGGTCTAGGCACCCGGTTGGAGCTATCTTTACCGCTATCGGTGACGGTTTCTAACGTGATGATGATCACTTTGGCGGGCCAGCGTTTTGGCGTACCGATGGATGTCGTGGTCGAAACCGTGCGCATCCACCCCGGGCAAATCCACCAAATCAAAAATCAGCGCGCCACTGTGTTGCGCAATGAGCTGGTGCCATTGTTCGGTGCGGATGCACTGTTGGGTCTGCCACACCCACCACAACCCAACGAACATGGCGAATACGCCGTGCTACTGGTGCGGGTATTGGGCGACATCATGGGACTGATCGTCGATGGTTTTGCCCAAACTGTAGATATCATTTTGAAACCCCTTGAAGGGCCGCTGGCAGGCCTACCCGGTTTTGCCGGTACAGCTTTGCTGGGCGATGGCAGCGTACTTTTGGTACTCGATGTGAAGGAGCTGATCTGATGCCTATCGCTTACCAAAAAAAGCGCGCCGTACTCTCTGGTATTTGTACGGTCGAGGAGGCCGAGACCTTGCTTGCTTGGCTGCTGAAGAACCCAAGCCGCGAAGTCGATGTCACCCAAGCCGAGCACCTGCACATGGCGGTGGTACAGGCCTTGTTATCACAATCGGCTCCAGTGACAGGTCAGCCAGTGAACCCATTTTTCGCCCACCATGTGCGGCCCCAACTTGAAATTTTTCCCGAGAGTTTCTAAATGCAAACCATTCTTTTGATCGATGATTCTGCCACCATGTTAATGAGCCTGAAAAGCTCCTTACAAATGTCTGGCTATCAGGTTGAAACCGCAACCAACGGTGTCGAGGCCATGACAAAAATTAAATCTGGCATGAAACCAAATTTAATTATTACCGACATCAATATGCCACAAATGAACGGCATTGAGTTCATTCGGAATGCCCGGCCACTGCTGCGTTTTACGCCCATCTTGGTTCTCACCACCGAAAGCCAAGTAGCCAAACGCGATGAAGCGAAAAAACTCGGGGCAACTGGATGGCTGGTAAAGCCTGTAGCAGCGACAGATTTACTCAAGGTGATTAAACAAGTATTGCCGGGCTGAACGCTTGCAGCAATACCAGCGGGAGGCTGTGATGGTAGATGATTACACGAACAAGGAGCCCAGAGCATCCAGATGGCTGGCACTGGGCGTAGTGGTAGGTTTTTCAGGTTTGGCGGCTGGTATTACGTGGTTATTGACCCCGTATTTTTTGACTTTTTTAGGTGACCATCTCAACCTTTCTTTTCAGACAATGGTGGCATTGCTGGCCGGTTTATTGGTATTTGTGGGCAGTACTATTTTGCAGAAAATGCAAAAAGAAATTCTTTCCAAAGCTGTTTCTTCAGAAAAAGCTGATTATCGAAAAGCCTTGGCAAAAAAATATCAATTCGAACACCAAAAAAATCAACGCATTGCCACCGAAATGCAATCGGTGCAGCCCTATAACAACGTATTGCGCGGCCAGTTAGATCAGGCCAGCCGCACCACCGAAGATTCAGCGCTCAAAATCATGGGCGGCTTGCAAGACATTCAAGGGCAATGCACGGTGCTGTTGCAAAGCATGCAGGAGGCAGAAAAAAGCGTCGAAATGGTCACTGCCAACCAAGACACTACGCGCCGCTCCTTTACCGAAACGTTAGACCATCTGGAACGGGTACAAAGTGTTTTGCAGCAAGTGGCCGAACTCAAACCCCTGACCGAGCGCATTGCCCGCATTGCAGCGCAAACCAATCTGTTGGCCGTCAATGCGGCCATCGAAGCAGCCCGTGCCGGTGAGTCGGGGCGGGGGTTTGCAGTGGTGGCCGCTGAGGTGCGCAAACTCTCGACCGACACCGCCGATGCAGCGCAGCAAATTGCACAAGGCATTGAGGCCGTCAATAAGGCAGCAGGGTTTCATGCAGATGCATCGCCCACCAAAGATGCCACTATCACCGATATCAGCGGTATCAAATTGATGCGCAACAACATCGAAAAACTGCTCGATTTGCTGCTGCTAGAGGCCGACAACAGCCGCCAAGCAATGCAAAAAATCAACGTATCGGTGCTGGGCCTGAATGGGGAGTTTCAGTTTCAAGACATCGTGCGTCAACAACTGGGCCATGTATCGGTGGCGCTGACGCAATTGGACGAGCATTTTGCGGAAATCGCCCAAGTGATTGGTACTAAATCGGCCAGCCTTGACGGCTTGTCTCCACTGACCGAAAAAATTGATGCATTGCAGGATATTTACGTCATGAACACCCAGCGTTATGTCCATAACGCCGCGACGGGACATGCCGCACACATCGATGCAGAACCCAAAATCGAGCTGTTCTGATGGCAAGCGCTGCCCCCCTTGTCCCCTTTGTCATTGCCTTGGCCAATCGCAAGGGCGGTGCAGGCAAAACCACCACGGCGGTTAATTTAGCCGCTGGCTTGGCCCGCAAGGGCTTTTCGACCTTGCTGATTGATTTGGACACCCAAGGCCATGCCGGTTTTGGTTTGGGCATTACCGCTGGGAAAACCGACCCCACAGCCCACGATATTTTTACCAAAGGCGATGGCGCACTGGCCCCCGCCATCCGCCACACCAGCGTGGCGGGGTTAGACCTCGCCCCTGCCAATCCGTTGTTTGAGCACGGCGGTGCCTTGACGGCCAGCCACCTGTTGGCCCGTGCGCTGACCGACCCGGCTATTCAGGGGCGTTACCGGGTGGTGATTGTTGATACACCGCCCTCGCTGGATGCATTGCTCATCAACGCTTTGACCGCTGCGCGTGGGGTCGTGATTCCGTTTGTGCCGCATCCACTGGCCGCTGAGGGCGTGAAGCAGTTTGCCCGGTTGTTCTTTCGCATTCGCATCAGTACCAATCCTGATTTGAAAATCCTTGCACTAACACCGGTGCAGGTCAACTTGGCGATTGTGTTGCACCGGCAAGTCATTGATGCCTTGGCGCAGCAATTTGGTCATGACAAACTGGTCGGATTCATCCGGCCCGACATTAAATTGGCCGAGTCTTTTGCTGTGGGGCGACCGATTTTTGACTATGCCCCGCGCAGTCGTGCCGCCACCGACTACCAACTCTTGACCGATGAGCTGGTGCGCCTGTGGTCGCTGGACGCATAGCACGCGGTACACCGCCAAAGTGCCCGCAAGCACGGCTGCTGCGGGCCTGTGCGATTAGCTGCTCTTGCGTGCAGTCACCACAAAGCCTTGCACTGGCTGCTGGTTTTCTTGGCGCAGCTCGGTTTCTTCTACTTCTACCGATTCAAAACCTGCTGCTTGGCACAGCGCCAGCACTTGGCTGCGTTTGTGCGCGTAGCGGCCATTGGCTTGCAACACGAGGTCGGGGCCGTCTTCAGGGGCGACTTCGCACGAGAACATCAAGTGCCCGCCGGGGGTCAAAATACGCAGTGCATTGGGAATGGCCCCAGACAATTCGCCCGCATAGATAAACACATCCAGCGCTGTAATCACTTGGTACAGCGCGGCAGGGGTGTCTTCCAGTGCATCAAGCAAATTGACGTTGTGAAAGCGGTCATAAACCTCGTAGCGCGCCGCTTTTTCCAGCATCTTTTTGGAAATATCAACGCCAATCAAGAAACCGTCGATGCGCCCCAAAAACACCCCTAGCAAGCCGGTACCACAGCCCAAATCGAGAATATTGAGCTTTTTCTCAGGGTGCAAGGCCGTGATTTTGGTGGCAATTTGCTGGGGCAGGCGGTACTTGAGTCCGCGCACCATGTGCAGGTCGTACATCTCGGCCATGTCGTCAAACATGCCCCGGTTCAGCTCGGGTGGCTGGTGGGCTGGGGTAGCACCGTGGGCCAGTGCGTTGTAATAGGCATAAACCGAATCGCCGGGGGCCAATTGCAGCAATGCACCCGTGTCAGACAACGCCCGACTGGGGTTGCCTTGGGCAATGTGGGTTTGCACTCGGCCTGTCAGGGCTTGGGTGTCGGTAGGGTCTTCGTCGATCAAGGCTCCCCACAGGCTCAGGGCTTCGTCGTATTGTCCCAAACCCGTCAGGTCGCGCGCCAGTGCGCGGCGCAGGGTCGCATCGCCGGGCATCAGTTCAAGCCCACGGTGCAGGTGGCGCACGGCCATTTCCAGGTGGTTAGCGCGGTGGGCAATGTCCACCACCCCGGCCAAAACCCGCAGGTTTTTCGGTTCAATGCGGGCTACTTTTTCAGCCGTTTCGATGGCCGGTTCAAACTGGTTTTGGCGGGCATAAAACAATGCCAACTCCAGCAGGCCCGGGCCCCAGTCGGGGGCCAGCGTGACGGCGCGGCGCAGGGCATCCAAGGCACCTTGGGGGTTGCCTGATTTCTCGGCCATGACACCCGCCAGCATGAAGACCCGGGCATCGTTGGGCATTTGCTTTTGGGCTTTGTTCAGGGTCTTGGCTGCATTTTTCAAATCACCTTTGGCGATTTGTTCACGGGCGGTGTGCAGGTGTTTCAGGTTGGGATCGGTGGCGGTGGCGGTGGCGCTCATGTCGAGAAGGTAGGTTGCGAACGCAGCGCCGCAAGCAAAGCCGGGCCGACGGTTCGGAAAGAAGGAAAGTTTGCCATTATCCGTGCTGCGTTTGGACGTTGCCATCAGCCGATAGGCAGGTCGATGGCATGGCAGCACTGGGGAGGCAACTGCAACCAGCGCGCTGCCGCCGCTTGCAATTGCACGATGGGGCCGGTCGTCCACAGTTCAATCGTGTGCTCTGGCAGCAACGCCGCTGCTGGGGCCAAGCTGCGGGACTCTTGCAGCAAGCGCCTCGTTTGGCGTGCCACAGGCTCTGCGGCGGCAACCAGACGCACTTGTGGGCCGAGCAGATCACGCAATTCATCTTGGGCAAAAGCGTAGTGGGTGCAACCGAGCACCAGCGTGTCGATGTGGCCCAATTTTGAACCGAACTGGCCCATAGCCTGCGTGTAGCTTGCACACAGCGCTCTTATTTCTGTAGCAAACGAAATCAACGGCAGGGCCTGTGCGGTGCTGCGCTCGATGGCATGGGCCAAGCCGTCGCAGGGCTGAAGCACAAACTGGGCCTGCCCCTGCAACGATGCCAGCAGTTTGCCAAACTTAGCGCTGGCGAGGGTGCCGCGTGTGCCCATCACGCCGATGTGCCCGGTTTGGCTGGCCGCCACTGCGGGCTTGAGCGCCGGTTCAATCCCAATGGCTGGCAGCACGGGATAGCGCATGCGCACCTCGTCGATGGCAGCGGCGGTAGCCGTATTGCAGGCCACCACCAAGGCTTTGATGTGGTGCTGGGTGGTTAAAAAGTCGGTGATGGCATGGGTACGGGCAGCGACAAAAGCATCGCCGCGTTCGCCGTAGGGGGCGTGACCGCTGTCGGCCACATAGACAAAACGCTCATGCGGCAATTGGGCGCGCAACGCTTGCAGCACGCTCAGGCCACCAACGCCACTGTCAAAAACCCCAATGGGAGACTGTGCCAAGGACATATCGATTGAATAGGAAGCGCTCAAAGAAAAAACCCGCCCACCACCCTCGGGCGGCGAACGGGCCATTTTGCTGCTACCTCAAAAATCAGCGTTCAACTCAGGCCGCAGCCACGCTGATGCCTTTGAATTCGCCGGTAGCAATGCGTTTCTTCCACTCGGCGGGGCCGCTTTCGTGGACATTGGCACCGCTGGAATCAACCGCCACGGTCACGGGCATGTCTTGCACATCAAACTCGTAGATGGCTTCCATGCCCAAATCGGCAAAACCGACCACCTTGGCCGTCTTGATGGCCTTGGCAACCAAGTACGCTGCGCCGCCGACGGCCATCAAATAGGCCGATTGGTTGTCTTTGATGGCTTCGATGGCGACCGGGCCGCGCTCAGATTTGCCAATCATCGAAATCAAGCCCGTTTGCTCGAGCATCATGCGGGTGAACTTGTCCATGCGGGTGCCGGTGGTTGGGCCTGCGGGGCCAACGACTTCGTCGCGCACGGGATCGACCGGGCCGACGTAGTAAATCACGCGGTTGGTGAAATCGACCGGCAGCGGCTCGCCCTTAGCCAGCATGTCAGAGATGCGCTTGTGCGCAGCATCGCGGCCCGTGAGCATTTTGCCGTTGAGCAACAATTTTTGGCCGACCTTCCACGAAGCGACTTCTTCTTTGGTCAGGGTGTCGAGGTTGACGCGGGTGGCCGACTGGGTGTCGGGCTTCCAAGTGACGGCAGGCCAGTCTTCGAGCTTGGGAGTTTCGAGCTTGGCCGGGCCAGAGCCATCCAGATGGAAGTGGCAGTGGCGGGTCGCAGCGCAGTTGGGCACCAAGGCCACTGGCAGGTTGGCGGCGTGGCAAGGGTAGTCCAGCACCTTCACGTCGAGCACGGTGGTCAGGCCGCCCAAGCCTTGGGCACCGACACCCAATGCATTGATCTTCTCGTACAGCTCCAAGCGCAGTTGTTCGGGGCGGGTCAAAACAGCACCCGAGGCGGCTTTGTCTTTCAGGTCATGGATATCGACCGGGGCCATGATCGACTCTTTGGCCAGCAACATGGCTTTTTCGGGGGTGCCACCGATGCCGATGCCGATGATGCCGGGCGGGCACCAGCCTGCGCCCATTTCTGGAATCTTTTTCAGAACCCAATCGACCAAATCGTCCGATGGGTTGAGCATGGCAAACTTGGCCTTGGCCTCCGAGCCACCGCCCTTGGCGGCGCAGATGACTTCAACGTGGTCGCCGGGGACGATCTCAAAATGCACCACCGCTGGGGTGTTGTCTTTGGTGTTTTTGCGGGCACCAGCGGGATCGGCCAGCACCGAGGCACGCAGCGGGTTGTCGGGGTTAGAGTAAGCCCGGCGCACGCCCTCATCGACCATTTGCTGCAAACCCATCGTGGCATCGTCCCAGCGGACGTTCATGCCAACTTTGAGAAACACCATGCCGATGCCGGTGTCTTGGCAAATCGGACGATGGCCTTCGGCAGACATGCGCGAGTTGGTCAAAATTTGGGCGATAGCATCTTTGGCAGCGGGCGACTGCTCGCGCTCGTAGGCTTCGCCCAGCGCCTTGATGTAGTCCAGCGGGTGGTAGTAGCTGATGTATTGAAAAGCGTCCGCGATGGACTGAATCAGGTCTTCCTGCTTGATGGTCGTTGTCATGGCGTGGGTGGGGTGAAATCAGTGTTTTGGGAGTGAGGATTATCCTCCGCACAGCTTGCGCGGCGCTGTCGCTGGGGCATTGTTAACCCCCAGTGACGGGCGGAAAAAATGCCACTTCAGCGCCGCCCGGCAATGCGGCACTGTCGTCACTGAGCACCTGATTGAGCGCCACACGCACCGCCTTGCCCGCACCGAGGCTGCTGGCATAGGCACCACCACGCTCCATCAGTACCCCGCGCAGCGCGCCCAGCGTGGCCGCATCGGTCTCGATGGTTTCGCTGGAGCAGCCCAGTGCCTCGCGGATCGACGCAAAATAGCGCACGGTGACTTTTTTATTCATGCCAGCAACTCCGAAAAAGGCAAAAAGCGCACCATATCGCCGTGGGCAATGGTTTGGCCTGCGGGATGATCGACCAAACCATCACCCCATACCGCCGATGTCAATACGCCCGAGCTTTGGTTGGTAAACAAATCCAACCCGCCAGCAGCATTGTGGCGTACCCGCAAAAATTCGCGGCGTTTGTCGGGCTTGGTACAGGCAAAGTCAGCGCGCAGGGCAAATGGCTTTGGAGCCACATCCTGCACCCCTTGCAAGCGCAGCAGAAAGGGGCGCACCAGCAGCACAAAGGTGACAAAGCTCGATACCGGGTTGCCCGGTAGCCCCATGAAGTGCGCGCCACCGATACGACCATAGGCAAAGGGCTTACCGGGTTTGATGGCGATTTGCCACAGATCGAGCTGGCCCAACGTTTGGACGGCGGGCTTGATGTGGTCTTCTTCCCCGACCGAAACCCCGCCGCTGGTCAAAATCAGGTCGTGGCTGGCGCTGGCAGTTTGCAGCGCATGGAGGGTGGCCTCGCGCTGATCGGGCACGGTGCCAAAATCGGTCACTTCGCAGCCCAAGCGGCGCAGCAGGGCGCGCAGAAAAAATCGGTTCGAGTTGTAAATGGCACCCGGAGGCAGGTTTTCGGGTGCCACATCGCCGGGCATGACCAACTCATCCCCGGTCGAAAACAGCGCTACGCGCGGTCGCCGGGCCACCGGCAACGCGGCCAAACCGATGCTGGCGGCCAAACCGAGCGCAGCCGGGGTCAGGCGCGTACCGGCGGCCAGCACCACGCTGCCTCGGGCAATGTCCTCTCCGGCGCGTCGAATCCACTGCCCCGGCTGGGGCGGCGTGTTCAAGCGAATGGAACCATCGGCCAGCGCCGTGGCATCTTCTTGCATCAAAACCGCGTCGGCTCCAGCAGGAATGGGTGCGCCGGTAAAAATACGCGCTGCCGTTCCTTGCTGCAAGGGCTGGCCGACGCTGCCCGCTGCAATGCGCTGCGACACCGGCAGCACTGCACCGAGCGCGGTGGCATCGGCGCAGCGCAGGGCGTAGCCGTCCATCGCGCTGTTGTCGTACGGCGGCACCTGCAACGGCGAGACCACATCCCGCGCGAGCACCCGGCCATCGGCATCGAAGGTCGCTACGGTGTCGGGCTGGGGCAGCGGCGTTGCACAGGCTAGCAGCGCAGCAAGGGCTTCATCGAGGGGTTTGAGTGGCGCGCGCATGGGGTCTTTCGGGGCGGTTTGCGCCGGAATGAGCGGCTCCACCGGCAGTTTTGGCGGTGGAGCCGCTATTAAAAACAGAGCACCCAATACCCACTGGACATGGGCTAGATGCCTATTGGACTGTTAATCGCAGTGCTGGGCGATGTAAGCCTTGATTTGCGCCACATCTGCCGGCATGACCCGTACCCGCTTGGGCAAGTCTTCGATACCGGCAAACTTGGCTGGGCGTTCAGGCGGGTGGCCTAACGCCTCGACAATGGTTTCGGCAAACTTGATGGGCAACGCCGTTTCCAGCACCACCATCGGTTCGCCGGGAATAAAGTGCTCACGCGCCACCTTCACGCCGTCGGCGGTGTGGGTGTCGATGGTGACGCCAAAACGTTGGTAGGTTTCGCGGATGGTGGCCAAACGGTCGGCATGGGTGCTCTGACCACTGACAAAACCGTAGCGCTGCGCAGCCTGCACAAAGGCGGGGTCTGCGCTCAGATCAAAGCGGCCCTGTTGTGCCAACGTGTCGCCAAACAGCGCTTGGGTGCGCGCACCGTCGCGGCCCAGCAGGTCGAAAATGAAACGCTCAAAATTGCTGGCCTTGGAAATGTCCATCGACGGGCTAGAGGTCTCATGGGTGTCGGCACTGGTGCGAACACGGTAAACCCCGGTGCGGAAGAACTCGTCAAGCACGTTGTTCTCGTTGGTAGCAACGACCAGTTTGTCGATGGGCAAACCCATGCTGCGCGCTACATGACCGGCGCAGACGTTGCCAAAATTGCCACTCGGCACCGTAAAGCTGACCTTTTGGTCGTTGGTCTCAGTGGCTTGGATATAACCGGCAAAGTAGTAAACCACCTGCGCCAGCAAACGCGCCCAATTGATCGAATTGACCGTGCCGATTTTGTATTTGCGCTTGAACTCAAGGTCGTTGCTGACGGCCTTGACGATGTCTTGGCAATCGTCAAACACGCCTTCGATGGCAATGTTGTGGATGTTGGCATCTTGCAGGCTGAACATCTGTGCCTGCTGAAAAGCGCTCATGCGACCGTGCGGGCTGGTCATGAAAACGCGCACGCCCTCTTTGCCGCGCATGGCGTACTCGGCGGCGCTGCCGGTATCGCCACTGGTGGCACCCAAAATATTGAGCTGCTCGCCCCGGCGCTTGAGTTCGTACTCAAACAGATTGCCCAAAAGCTGCATCGCCATGTCTTTGAAGGCCAGCGTCGGGCCATTGGACAGGGCTTCGAGCCACAGTGCGTTTTCAAGGTGGCGCAGCGGCACGATCTCACCCGTACCAAAGATGGCAGCGGTGTAGGTTTTGTGGCACAGCGCGTTCAGGTCGGCAGCCGGAATGTCGTCGATGTACAGCGACAAAATCTCAAACGCCAGCTCCGAATACCCTTGTTTATGGTAGACGGTGCGCCAGCGCGTCAGGGTGGCATCGTCCACTTGCGGGTAGTGCTCAGGCAGGTACAAACCACCATCGGGGGCCAAACCCTCGAGCAAAATGTCGCAAAAATGCTTGCGCTCGGGGTGGCCTCGGGTCGAGAGGTAAAGCATCAGTTCAGCTCCTCTTTGCGGATACGGGTGATCGAAGCCAGCACCGTCGGCAGCGCCTGCATTTGGGCGATGGCATCGTTCATAGTGCCTTCGCGGGTGTCGTGCGTCAAGATGATGAGATCGGTTTGCGTCGAACCCTCGCCACCGACTTCATCGGCCTCACGCTGCAGCATGGCATCGATGCTGATACCGGCTCCGGCCAAAATGCCCGTCACTTGGGCCAGCACACCGGCTTGGTCGGCCACGCGCAGGCGCAGGTAGTAGCTGGTCACGACTTCGCTCATCGGCAGCACGGGCAGGCTGGTCATGGCGGCATCGAGGGTGTGCGCTTGGAATGCCAAGTGGGGCACGCGGTGCTGGGCATCGGCGGTGTGCAAGCGGGCAATATCGACCAAATCGGCAATCACTGCGCTAGCGGTGGGTTCAGAACCTGCGCCCTTGCCGTAGTACAGCGTGGCACCAACGGCATCGCCCTGCACCAACACGGCATTCATAGCGCCTTCAACATTGGCGATCAGCCGCTTGGCAGGCACCAAGCTGGGGTGAACGCGCAGCTCAATGCCCTTGTCGGTGCGCTTGCTGATGCCCAGCAGCTTGATGCGGTAGCCCAGTTGTTCGGCGTATTTGATGTCGGTGGCACCGAGCTTGGTGATACCTTCGACATAGGCTTTGTCGAACTGCACCGGAATACCAAAGGCAATGGCGCTCATCAACGTAACCTTGTGCGCGGCATCGACACCTTCAATATCAAAGGTTGGGTCGGCCTCGGCGTAGCCCAAACGCTGGGCTTCTTTCAGCACCACATCAAAGTCCAAGCCCTTGTCGCGCATCTCGGACAAAATGAAATTGGTGGTGCCATTGATGATGCCGGCCAGCCATTGGATGCGGTTGGCGGTCAAACCCTCGCGCAGCGCCTTGATGATCGGGATGCCCCCAGCCACTGCGGCTTCAAAGGCCACCATCACGCCCTTGGCCGATGCCGCAGCAAAGATTTCGGTGCCATGCACGGCCAACAGTGCTTTGTTGGCCGTCACGACGTGCTTACCCGCAGCAATGGCTTCGAGCACCAATGCCTTGGCAATGCCATAGCCGCCAATCAACTCAACCACAATGTCGATGTCAGGGTTGGCAATCACGGCGCGGGCATCGCTGACCACCTGCACATCGGAACCCACCACGCTTTGGGCGCGTGCTACGTCCAAATCAGCCACCATCGTGATTTCGATGCCACAACCGGCGCGGCGGCGAATTTCTTCTTGGTTGCGTTGCAAAACGTTGAAAACGCCGCTACCGACGGTACCGATGCCCAGCAGGCCTACTTGGATGGGTTTCATAAAAAATGAGTGCTAAAAGATAAAAGAATCAAGGCGCAATGACTTTAGCGACATGGCGCGACAAGCCCCAAGCGCCGCCCGAAAAACCACGGCACATACCATCGGCCGTATCGGCCACCAGCACAAAGCCTTGCCGGGTGAACTGCCATGTGCGAACGCTCCAACAATCGCCAATGCCACGTATTTTCATGGACGAGTGAACTGTGCCCGTACTGGGGTCAAACTCACCATCGACGTCCAGCAACTGCGGTGCAAAGGGAGGCTTGTCTTTGGCCCGCCAAAGCAAACTAGAGCCGTTGTATGCCCCCATGCCGCACGACAGCGACAGCAACACCTCTGACTCGGTCAGGCGATACACCTGCACCAATTGGGGGTCGGGGTCGTTGCAGGCTGCCAAATCTGCCGGGGGAACACGGGCAAAAAGGGGTGCGCCCAAAGCAGCATCGCTGGGGCGGGTCGCTACCAAGCGCTGCGCTTTGACCTCGGGCACCGGCAAAGCCGGATAGACCCCCGACTCAGGCTTATCGCCCCGGCGCACCAATGCGCCAGCGGTACCGACACGGCCTTGCACTTCGTCCATCTTGAGCAGCACCGCATTCAGTCCCGCCAAAGACAGCGCCCAGCGCATATCACCGGCACGCACCGTGGCTTCTTCTGCCTTGAGCAACGCGGGCAACAGCGCCCGCGTGTGGCGCGCTTCGAGATCGCGCATTGGGTCATCGGGCAGTCCCTTGATCTCTAGGGCACCGACGGTGAACGTTAACGGGCCTTTGAAAGGCTTGTCGGCCAGCACCTGCAAGCGCATGGTCGGTGCGACCCCGGCTCCGGCAGCACGGGCGATGAGCAGCGAGACTGGCTCAGAGTCGCCATTTTCGTTTTGGTAACCCGCAGCCCGGCAGGTGCCGGTGTTGTCGCAGGCCAACTCCCAGTCTTTGTAGAAAAAGATCGGCGGCGCTGGTTCTGCGGCCCATGCAGCCACCGAGCACAGCGCCAGCGCCAACGTACTGAATTTAGATCGCACTGCCATACCAAACTGCCTCAATCGGTGCCGTGGCGTTTGCGGTATTGCTCCAGAAACTTAGCGACGCGGCCAATGGCCTCGCGCAAATCGGCCTCGTGGGGCAAAAACACAATCCGGAAATGGTCTGGCGCACGCCAGTTAAACCCCGTGCCTTGCACCAGCATGACCTTGGTTTCTTGTAGCAACTCTAAAAAGAACTGTTGGTCGTCTTGGATCGGGTAAACCGCTGGATCGAGGCGCGGAAACATATACAGCGCCGCTTGGGGCTTGACACAACTGACACCGGGAATGGCCGTAATCAGCGAATGCGCCAAGTCGCGCTGGCGGCGCAAACGCCCGCCCTCACAGACCAAATCGTTGATGCTCTGGTAGCCCCCCAACGCCGTCTGGATGGCCCACTGGCCGGGCACGTTGGCGCACAAACGCATATTCGAGAGCATGTTCAGGCCCTCAATGTAGTCTTTGGCCGGACGCTTGTCGCCCGAGACCACCAACCAGCCAGCGCGGTAACCGCACGAGCGGTAGCTTTTGGACAGGGAGTTGAAGGTCAGTGTCAGCACATCGTCGCTCAAACTGCCCAGCGCCGTGTGCTTCACGCCGTCGTACAACACTTTGTCGTAAACCTCATCGGCAAAAATCACCAAGCCATGTTCGCGGGCAATGGCAATAATGCCTTGGAGCAATGCATCGGAGTACAGAGCGCCGGTCGGGTTGTTCGGGTTGATGACCACAATACCCTTGGTGCGGGGCGTGATTTTGGCGCGGATATCGTCCAAATTGGGCATCCAGCCGTTGTCTTCGTCGCAGATGTAATGCACTGGCGTGCCACCCGAGAGGCTGGTAGAAGCCGTCCACAACGGGTAGTCGGGCGAAGGCAGCAGCAGCTCATCGCCCGTGTCTAGCAACGCATTGGTCGCCATAGCGATCAGTTCGCTTGCGCCGTTGCCCAGATAAATATCTTCGAGCGTGACACCTTTGATGCCCTGCTTTTGCGTCTCGTGCATGACCGCCTTGCGCGCAGCAAAGATGCCTTTGCTGTCGGAGTAACCCGCCGAGTTGGGCAGGTTGCGAATCATGTCTTGCTGAATTTCTTCCGGGGCATCAAAGCCAAACACGGCCAGATTGCCAATGTTGAGCTTGATGATTTTGTGCCCGTCTTCTTCCATTTGCCGGGCCGCGTCCATGATGGGGCCCCGGATGTCGTAGCAGACGTTGGCGAGCTTGGCGGATTTGTGGACGGTTTTCATGGTCTGACAAAAGTGCAGTAGGGGGTCAGGGGCCTGCCCAGACGCAGCACGCCGGGGCGAAACCTATAATTTGACCACAGTTCGGCAGCCCGTTCGGGGCTGGCGACAGCACTCTGTCAGGGCACCACATGAAATTTCAACCCGACCGCGCCAGCGCGCAAAGCATCACCGGCTATGGCCCCGGCTGGATTGGTGTCGGGGCCGAAAAAATCAGCTCCAGCCTGGTGCTGGGTGCGCAGGGCCTGCGCATGCCTTGGCCCTGTGCCCGGTTTGAAGATTTGACCCCGGCGCATTTTGTTCAGTTAGCGGCCTTGGAGGCCGAGCTTTTTATTTTTGGTAGCGGCACACGCAACCGCTTTCCTCCCCCTGCTTGGCTACAACCGCTGATGGCCCGGCGCATTGGTATCGAGACCATGGACACCCAAGCGGCTTGCCGTACTTACAACATTTTGGCAGGCGAAGGTCGCAATGTGGTGGCCGCATTGATTCTGGAAACCTCTTGAAAACAGGGCCTGTAAGGTGTTTCGGGGTAAAATGCTGGGTTGCGGTCGGGGGCACCACCACATCGAGAAGAAAAATAACACGCCTGCTCCCCCGGCTTCCGACGACCACACCTCCCGAGAGACTGAAGTTATATGGCGATCGTTGTCAACAAACCCCTCCCCGAATTTGAAGCCAACGCGACCGGCGGAATCAAGGTGAGCAACACCTCTCATCACGGTCAGGTCATGGTCTTGTACTTCTACCCCAAAGACAACACGCCCGGCTGCACGGCTGAGGCTATGCAGTTTCGCGATAAGTACAAAGATTTTGCCAAAATTGGTGCAGCCGTTTTTGGTGTCTCGCGCGACAACATGAAGTCGCACGATGAGTTCAAGGCCAACCTAGAGCTGCCCTTTGAGCTGATCGCCGATACCGAAGAAAAAATGTGCCATATGTTTGGCGTGGTCAAAAATAAGATCATGTACGGCAAAAAGGTCAAGGGCATTGAGCGCAGCACCTTCCTCATCAATGCTGAGGGCATCCTCACCCACGAGTGGCGCGGCCTGAAGGTGCCCGGCCATGTGGAAGAAGTGCTCAAAGCCGTCAAGTCACTCAAGGCCCTGAAAAAAGCGGCTTAAATCCGCACCGACGAGAGCCGCGCCCCGGGCACCATTCATGTGCCATCGCTGCCGTGCATAATGGCCCGATGCCGCTGCACACCGCGACGCTCCCTCATTGCAACCAAGCCGCCTGGGTTTCTAGGCGGCTTTTTGCTTTCTGAACCTCTCCAGACCCGAGGCCTTTTGCACCATGCCCCCTTTGCCACCTGCTCCCACCCGGCGCGCCGCCTTGCTCGCGCCCGAGGCCTACCAACAAAAAACGCCTGCCGCTGCTGCTGCGCCCAGCAACGACAGCCGCGCCAGCGTGCCCGAGTCGGCCCCAGCACGCACCCGCTCGCGCAAGAGCAACACCCGCACGGCCACCAGTGTGACCGAGCCGCAAGATACGGTGGTCGTGCAGCAAGCGGCCCAAGCGCCCCGGCCCGCGCGCTCACGCCGTGCAGCCCCCGTGGTTTCTGCTGCGCCTGCGCTGTCCACACCGGCCAGCACTTTGCCTCTGGTCGCTACCGTTGCCGATCCAGCGCTGGAATCCGCCGCGCCAACACCTGTAGCAGCAACACCTGTAGCAGCAACACCGGCACCGCGCAAACGCAACGGCGCTCGCCCACGCAAAGCGCACGGCACCGGCCCAGCCAAGCTGTTTGTGCTCGATACCAATGTGCTGCTGCACGACCCGAGCAGCCTGTTCCGCTTTGAAGAGCACGACATCTACCTGCCGATGATCGTGCTTGAGGAGTTGGACGCGCACAAAAAAGGCATGACCGAAGTGGCGCGCAATGGCCGCCAAGTCAGCCGCGAACTCGATGCACTGGCCGCCGCCCAAGGCGCAGACATGGGCAAGGGGCTGAAACTGGACTCCACCGGCCAGCGCGGTGCCGGTGGCAATTTGTATTTTCAAACGGCAGCGCTGGACTACCAGTTGCCCACCAGCTTGCCCCAAGGCAAGGCCGACAACCAGATTTTGGGTGTGGTCGAGGCGCTGCGCAAACAGTACGCGCCGCGCGAGGTGGTGCTGGTGTCCAAAGACATCAACATGCGCGTCAAAGCGCGGGCGCTGGGTTTGCCTGCCGAGGATTACCAAAATGACAAGGTGCTCGACGATGGCGATGTGCTGTATTCGGGCTTGCTAGCGTTGCCGGCAGACTTTTGGAACCGCAATGGCAAAGCGATTGAAAGCTGGCAAAGCGGCGCACACACGTTCTACCGCATCAGCGGGCCGATTGTGGCGCAGCTGTTAATGAACCAGTTTGTCTATTTCGAGGCCCCCGGCGAGCCGAGCCTGTACGCCCGCGTGACGGAAATCCGCGACAAAACGGCAGTCCTCAAGACGCTGAAAGACTACGGCCACGCCAAAAATGCGGTTTGGGGTGTCACCACCCGCAACCGCGAGCAAAACTTCGCCATCAATTTGCTGATGGATCCGGACATCGACTTTGTCACCCTCGCAGGCACCGCAGGCACCGGCAAAACGCTGATGGCGCTGGCCGCAGGCCTGACGCAGGTGCTCGATGAGCGCCGCTACACCGAGATCATCATGACCCGCGCCACCGTCAGCGTGGGCGAGGACATTGGCTTTTTGCCCGGCACGGAAGAAGAAAAAATGGGCCCGTGGATGGGTGCGCTCGACGATAACCTCGAATTCTTGGCCAAGGGCGATGGCGGCAATGCTGGCGAATGGGGCCGGGCTGCGACCAATGAACTCATCAAAAGTCGCATCAAAATCAAGAGCATGAACTTCATGCGCGGGCGCACGTTCATGAACAAGTACGTCATCATCGACGAGGCGCAAAACCTCACGCCCAAGCAGATCAAAACCCTGATTACCCGCGCCGGCCCCGGCTCAAAAATCATCTGCATGGGCAATTTGGCGCAGATCGATACGCCTTACCTGACCGAAGGCTCCTCGGGCCTGACCTTTGCCGTGGACAGGTTCAAGGGCTGGCCGCACAGCGGTCACATCACACTGGCCCGCGGTGAGCGCTCGCGCTTGGCCGACTTTGCCAGCGATGTGCTGTAAAGCCTCTTTCTGACATTTTTTACATAGAAATAGCTGCTAGCGCATGCTCAGCATGCCTGAGCAGCTATTTTTTTGATAGCAATTTTGCCAACGCTGACAGGGGTCAGTTGTGCTCAAACCCAGCCCATAATTGCTACTAAAAGTATAGCTACAAATACTTGCCAGGCAAGGGCTAACGGCTTATTCGATTGAGAAAACCTCAAAAATCGTCGCTGGAACCCATTGCCAGACTCTCAAAGCGCGTTTGCGACTTTTGGAAGTACAGCTTGACGGTACCCGTCGGGCCGTTACGCTGCTTGCCGATGATGATTTCGGCCACGTTTTGCTCTTTGCTGTCTTTGTTGTAGTAGTCATCGCGGTAGATGAACATGATGATGTCGGCATCCTGCTCAATCGCTCCCGATTCCCTCAAATCACTCATCATCGGGCGCTTGTCGGTGCGCGTCTCGACGCTGCGGTTGAGCTGCGACAGCGCAATCACCGGGCATTGCAGCTCTTTGGCCAGCATCTTCAAGCCCCGAGAGATTTCGCCCAGTTCGGTGGCGCGGTTTTCACTCTGCGAACTGCCCGAGCCGGCCATGAGCTGCAAATAATCCACCACAATCAAACCCAACTTGCCCCCATATTGGCGTGCCAAACGCCGGGCATTGGCGCGCAACTCCGAAGATGTCAGGCCCGGCGTTTCGTCAATGTGCAGCGAAACCGAACGCATGCGCTCGACGGTTTCAGACAAGCGCGACCACTCATCATCTTGCAGTTTTCCGGTACGCAAACGGCCTTGGTCGATGCGGGCAATAGAACCAACAATCCGCACCGCCAACTGCGCTGCCCCCATTTCCATCGAAAAAATGGCCACCGGCAAGCCCTCGTTCAGGGCCACATGCTCGGCAATGTTGACGGCAAAAGCCGTTTTCCCCATCGACGGCCTCGCTGCCAGCACCACCATATCGCCCGCTTGCAGGCCCGATGTCATCCGGTCAAGGTCAATAAACCCCGTAGCCACCCCGGTAATGTCGTTGGGGTTGTTGGACATCTCCTGCACCCGGTCCAGCAACGTCACCATCAAGGACTCCATGTTCTGAAAACCCTGCTTCATGCGCGAACCTTCTTCACCGATGTTGAAGATTTTTTGCTCGGCTTCGTCGAGAATTTTGTCTACCGCCCGCCCTTGCGGATTGAAGGCATTGGTGGCAATTTCATCGCTGGCAGAGACCAGTTTGCGCAAAATCGAACGCTCGCGCACGATTTCGGCGTAACGGCGGATATTGCTGGCACTGGGCACATACTGCGCCAGCGCATTCAAATAGGCCAAGCCGCCGACCTTCTCTCCCTTGCCCGCGTTCTGCAATTTTTCATGCACTGTAATCACATCGGCAGGTTTGCTCGCGTTGATGAGGCTGGCAATGGCGGCAAAAATTAACTGGTGCTCAAAACGGTAAAAATTGTCTTCGGCCAGCAAATCACCGACCCGATCCCACGCATTGTTGTCCAGCAGCAGCCCTCCCAATACGCTCGACTCGGCCTCAATCGAGTGCGGCGGCACCCGCAAACGGCTGACCTGTAGATCGTCTGGCGGGGCAAAGTCATCAAGAGGCGGAACAGCAGACATGGATTTCCTTCGGAACAAAGGTAGCGAGCGCCATCACTGGCAGGGGGGAGCGATTCTGGCCCAGAAACACAAAAGCCGCCCTAAGGCGGCCTTCAGTGAGAGCCCAAAGGCTATCAGGCGGTTTCGCCGTACACCGAAACGGTCACGTCCACTGCCACGTCGGTGTGCAGGGAAATGCTGATGGTGTTGTCACCTGTGGTCTTGATCGGGCCATTGGGCAGGCGGATCTGCGACTTGATGATCTTGTAGCCTTGCTTGTTGACTTCTTCAGCGATGTCGTTGTTGGTCACGGAACCAAACAAACGGCCATCCACGCCAGCCTTTTGGGTCAGCTTGAAGACGGTGCCAGCGAGCTTTTCGCCTTGGGCTTGTGCTTCGGCCAGCTTGGCTGCAGCGGCTTTTTCGAGTTCGGCGCGCTTGGCTTCGAATTCGGCCTTAGCAGCGGCGGTGGCGCGACGGGCGCGGCCTGTAGGGATCAGGAAGTTGCGGGCGTAGCCGTCTTTGACCTTGACCAGATCGCCGAGGTTACCGAGGTTCACAACCTTATCGAGCAGGATGATTTGCATGGGTTGTGCTCCTTAGATCTTGTGCTGGTCGCTGTAAGGCACCAGGGCCAAGAAGCGGGCGCGCTTGATGGCGGTGTTGAGCTGGCGCTGGAAAATGGCGCGCGTGCCGGTCAGGCGCGCGGGGATGATCTTGCCGTTTTCAGCGATGAAGTCGCGCAGTGTGTCCACGTCTTTGTAGTCGATTTCTTCGACACCAGTGACCGTGAAGCGGCAGAAGCGCTTGCGCTTGAACAGCAGCGATTGGGTATTGCGCTTGGGGCGCTTGTCTTTGTTGAATTTCTTGAACGTGGCCATTGCGGACCTCTTGAAAATTAATCTTGTTGAATATCCTGAACGTGCAGCACGGCATGCTTGCCATTGCGGGGGGTCGCCAAAAAACCGGTGAAGCGCCAAAGGCTGCCGATGGGCTGCTGTGCCAATCGCTCGGCCATTGCGCCAAAAGCCACCGCTTTCATGGCTGCCTTGACTTCGCGGACTTGACCGGCCTCTTGCTGTTGGGAGCTGTGCTCCAAACGCAGTTCAATGGCGGGCAGTCCAGCGGGCGTGAATCGCAAGGCGTTGGCCTCGGCAATACAGGCGGTCAAGGCAACGTGGTTTTCCACTCCCCAGACAAGCGATGGGCTTAACGTTCGCCGGAAGCGGCGTATTCCGCTTGGCTGGCCTTGCGGGCTTCTTCGCGCTCGACGGTCTTCATCATCGAAGAGGGGCCGGTATCAGCCTTCTTCTTTTGCACCGTCAGGTGGCGCAGCACGGCATCGTTGAACTTGAAGGCGTGTTCGAGTTCGGCCATCACAGCTTGATCGGCTTCGATGTTGACGCACAGGTAGTGTGCCTTGGCGAGCTTGTTGATCAGGTACGCCAGTTGACGACGGCCCCAGTCTTCGACGCGGTGAACTTTACCGCCGCCGGCAACAATCATGCCCTTGTAACGTTCGAGCATGGCAGGAACCTGCTCGCTTTGATCCGGGTGGATCAACAAAATGATTTCGTAATGACGCATGCATACTCCTTCTGGATGGAAACCACCCACTGCGCCTGTAGTGGTGTGGCAAGGCAAAGCCTGCGATTATAGCCCCGCCCCAGCCAAGCCCGGCAAACCGGCGATAATTTACCCGGCAGCGCCAGCGCGCGCAGGGTCAGTCTTTGGGCGCAGTGCCTTGAAATACACGCCGCCAGCCCCATGTCTGATCAGCACACGGTTTTTTCTTTTACAGCCACAGAACTTCCGACATGTCCGACAACAACACCCCCGACAACGCCCCCCAGCCCGCAGAAGCACTCGAAGCTGCTATGGCGGCCAATGCTTTCGATGAGCTGTCGCGCACACAAGCCGAGTTGGCCGAACTCAAAACCAAAAGTGCCGATTTGGCCGACCAGTTTTTGCGCGCCAAGGCCGACAGCGAAAATGCCCGCCGCCGCGCTGAGGAAGAAGTGTCCAAGGCACGCAAGTTCGGTATCGAAGGTTTTGCCGAAAGCCTGCTGCCCGTAGCCGACAGCCTCGAGGCTGCCTTGGCGATCCAAAATGCCACTGCGAAACAATTGCGCGAAGGCTCCGATGCCACACTGCGCCAACTGCAATCGGCGCTGGAGCGCAACAAGGTGCAGGCCATCAACCCGCCAGCGGGCGAGAAATTCGACCCCCACATGCACCAAGCCATCAGCGTGGTCGCTGCCGACCAAGAAGCCAACACCGTGGTGACCGTACTGCAAAAAGGCTATGTGATTGCCGAGCGCGTGCTGCGCCCAGCGCTGGTCACTGTCACAGCACCCAAATAAAAATAGGCCCTCTGGCTTGAACCAAGCCGGGCCACCCACAAGTTATAGCAATCAAATTTAACCAACATCGCGGAGAAATAAAAATGGGAAGAATCATCGGTATCGACTTGGGAACCACCAACAGCTGTGTGGCGATCATGGAAGGCAACACCACGCGCGTGATTGAGAACAGCGAAGGTGCGCGCACCACGCCCTCCATCATTGCCTACCAAGAAGACGGTGAGATTCTGGTCGGTGCCTCGGCCAAGCGCCAGGCCGTGACCAACCCCAAAAACACCATCTACGCAGCCAAGCGCCTGATTGGTCGCAAGTTTGAAGAAAAAGAAGTCCAAAAAGACATCGATTTGATGCCTTTTGCCATCGCCAAGGCCGACAACGGCGACGCTTGGATTGAAGTGCGCGGTCAGAAGCTGGCACCACCGCAAATCAGCGCTGAAGTGCTGCGCAAAATGAAAAAGACCGCCGAGGACTACCTCGGTGAGGCAGTGACCGAGGCCGTCATTACCGTGCCCGCCTACTTCAACGATGCCCAGCGCCAAGCCACCAAAGACGCAGGCCGTATCGCTGGCTTGGATGTCAAGCGCATCATCAACGAACCCACCGCTGCGGCACTGGCCTTTGGTCTGGACAAGGCTGAAAAGGGCGACCGCAAAATCGCTGTATACGACTTGGGCGGCGGCACTTTTGACGTGTCGATCATCGAAATCGCCGATGTCGATGGCGAAAAGCAATTTGAAGTGTTGTCCACCAATGGCGACACCTTCTTGGGCGGTGAAGACTTCGACCAGCGCATCATTGACTACATCATTGCCGAGTTCAAGCGCGAGCAAGGCGTTGATTTGAGCAAAGACGTTCTGGCCTTGCAGCGCCTGAAAGAAGCCGCTGAAAAAGCCAAAATCGAGCTGTCTAACTCGGCTTCGACCGACATCAACCTGCCTTACGTCACGGCAGATGCCAGCGGCCCTAAGCACTTGAACATCAAGCTGACGCGCGCCAAGCTCGAAAGCTTGGTCGATGAGCTGATCGAGCGCACGATGGCCCCTTGCCGCATGGCAATCAAAGACGCTGGCATCAGCGTTTCGGACATCAACGACGTGATCTTGGTCGGCGGTATGAGCCGTATGCCCAAGGTGCAAGAGAAGGTCAAAGAATTCTTTGGCCGCGAACCACGCAAAGACGTCAACCCCGACGAAGCCGTCGCGGTAGGCGCGGCCATCCAAGGCCAAGTGCTGTCGGGCGACCGCAAGGACGTGCTGCTGCTGGACGTGACACCCCTGTCGTTGGGCATCGAAACGCTGGGCGGCGTGATGACCAAAATGATCACCAAGAACACCACGATCCCGACCAAGTTTGCCCAAACTTTCTCGACCGCCGACGACAACCAACCGGCTGTGACCATCAAGGTGTTCCAAGGTGAACGTGAACTGGCCTCGGGCAATAAGCTGCTGGGCGAATTCAACCTCGAAGGCATTCCACCCGCATCGCGCGGCGTGCCACAAATCGAAGTGGCCTTTGATATTGATGCCAACGGTATCTTGCACGTTGGCGCCAAAGACAAAGCCACCGGCAAAGAAAACAAAATCACCATCAAGGCCAACTCCGGTATTTCCGAAGAAGAAATCCAGCAAATGGTCAAAGATGCCGAGCTGAACGCAGCCGACGACAAGAAAAAGCTCGAACTGGTGCAAGCACGCAACCAAGGCGAAGCGGCCATTCACAGCGTCAACAAGAGCTTGGCCGAGCATGGCGACAAGCTCGACGCAGCGGAAAAAGAAGCCATCGCCGCGACCGTCAAGGCGCTGGAAGAAGCGCTCAAGGGCGATGACAAAGCAGCCATCGAAGAAAAGACCACTGCACTCATGACCACCAGCCAAAAGTTGGGCGAGAAAATGTACGCTGAAGCACAGGCAGCCCAAGCTGCCCAGGCTACATCGGCAGGTGCTGCGGGCGAAAGCGCCGCTGGCGCGACCCAAGGCAACAGCGCATCGCGCAACGACGACAACGTGGTAGATGCCGAAGTGAAGGAAGTCAAGAAGGGCTAAACAGCCTTGCTCTGACCTTTAGCCGCCGCGCCAGGCCCTGCAAGGGTGCCCTGCGCGGCGTTCCTGTTCCAACCGGGCTCACATATCCATGTCCAAAAGAGACTATTACGAGGTTCTCGGCGTCCCCAAGAACGCCTCCGAGGAAGACATCAAAAAGGCCTATCGCAAGCTGGCGATGAAGCACCACCCCGACCGCAATCAGGGTGATGCCAGCAAGGCGGCCGAGGAGAAATTCAAAGAGGCCAAAGAAGCCTACGAGATGCTCTCGGATGCGCAAAAGCGCGCCGCCTACGACCAGCACGGTCACGCTGGGGTCGATCCGAATATGCGTGGCCCGGGCGGGCCAGGTGCTGAAGGGTTTGGCGGTTTTGCCGAGGCCTTTGGCGATATTTTTGGCGACATGTTTGGTCAAGCCGGTGCGGGGCGTGGACGTGCTGGGGCGGGCCGACAGGTCTATCGCGGCAGCGACCTGAGCTACGCGATGGAGGTCACGCTCGAAGAGGCTTCGCGCGGCAAAAATGCCGAAATTCGCATCCCCTCATGGGAGTCTTGCGACACCTGCCACGGCAGCGGCGCTAAACCAGGCACCAGCCCCAAAACCTGTACCACTTGCACCGGCACTGGTACCGTGCAAATGCGCCAAGGCTTTTTTAGCGTGCAGCAAACCTGCCCGCACTGCCGGGGCACGGGCAAAGTCATTCCTGAGCCATGCCCGTCCTGCCAAGGCCAAGGCAAGCTGAAAAAACAAAAAACCCTTGAAGTCAAAATCCCAGCCGGTATTGACGATGGCATGCGCATTCGCAGCACAGGCAACGGCGAACCGGGCACCAACGGTGGCCCGCCGGGTGATTTGTACATTGAAATCCGCATCAAAAAGCACGACATCTTCGAGCGCGATGGCGACGATCTGCACTGCCAAGTGCCAGTCAGCTTTATCACCGCAGCATTGGGCGGCGAAATTGAAGTGCCCACGCTGGCCGATAAAGTGGCAATCGACATCCCTGAAGGCACGCAGGCGGGCAAGCAGTTTAGGTTGCGTGGCAAAGGCATCAAGGGGGTACGCGCCAGCTATCCCGGCGATTTGTATTGCCATATTGCGGTAGAAACGCCCGTCAAGCTGACCGAGTACCAGCGCAAACTGTTGCGGGAGTTGGAAGATTCGCTGAAAAAGGGCGGAGGTCGCCACTCGCCCAGCGGCGAAAGCTGGACAGACAAGTTAAAGAACCTCTTCACCTGATCGCTTCTAACCGCCTGCAGCCTGTGGCTCTGGCGGTTTTTTGATGGCTGCGTGTGGGTGCGCCACTGGCACGTTGCGCTGCACCAGCACGCCAGCACCGTGAGCACTTGAGCACCAACGGCCCCGGCGCGGCCTAAAATCCACTTCCCCACTGAAAGCAAAGAGACCACCATGGGCCGCACCCTGTACGACAAGATTTGGGACGAACACGTCGTCCATACCGAAGAAGACGGCACTGCCATTCTTTATATCGACCGCCATCTGGTGCATGAAGTGACCAGCCCGCAGGCGTTTGAAGGCCTGCGCCAAGCCGGTCGCAAGGTCTGGCGCGTCAGCTCCATCGTTGCCACTGCCGACCACAACACCCCCACCAATGGCTGGGAACTGGGCTACGACGGCATTACCGACCCGATCAGCAAAGAGCAGATCACCACGTTAAACGACAACATGGCAGGCTTGGGCGCGGCGGCATTCTTCCCGTTCATGCACCAGCGCCAAGGCATCGTCCACGTCATTGGCCCCGAAAACGGGGCTACGCTGCCGGGTATGACCGTCGTCTGCGGCGACTCGCACACCTCTACCCACGGCGCATTTGGCGCACTGGCCCACGGCATTGGCACCAGCGAGGTCGAACACGTCATGGCCACGCAAACCTTGCTGGCCAAAAAAGCCAAAAATATGCGGGTGCAGGTCGATGGTCAGCTTGCCAAGGGCGTGACCGCCAAAGATGTGGTGCTGGCCATTATCGGCAAAATCGGCACCGCAGGCGGCACCGGCTACACGATAGAGTTTGCTGGCGAGGCCATTCGCGGCCTGAGCATGGAAGGGCGCATGACGCTGTGCAACATGGCCATTGAAGGCGGTGCACGCGCAGGCTTGGTCGCGGTGGATGAAAAAACCATCGACTACGTCAAGGGTCGCCCCCTGTCGCCCACCGGCGCAGAGTGGGATGAGGCCGTGGCCTACTGGCAAACGCTGCACTCCGATGCCGATGCAGTGTTTGACACCGTGGTCACGCTGAACGCCGCCGACATCGTGCCGCAAGTGACTTGGGGCACCTCGCCCGAGATGGTGTTGGGCATCGATGCCTGCATTCCTGACCCACACAACGAGACCGATGCCAACAAGCGCAGCGCCATCGAGCGCGCCCTGGCGTACATGGACTTGCCCGCTGGCAAGGCACTGAACACCATTGCGGTCGATAAGGTGTTTATTGGCTCGTGCACCAACAGCCGCATCGAAGACATGCGCGAAGCCGCCGCCGTGGTGCAAAAACTGGGGCGCAAAGTGGCTGGCAACATCAAGCTGGCGCTGGTGGTGCCCGGCTCAGGCTTGGTCAAGGCGCAGGCCGAAAGCGAAGGCCTTGACGTTATTTTCAAGGCAGCAGGCTTTGAGTGGCGCGAGCCGGGTTGCTCGATGTGCTTGGCCATGAATGCCGACCGCTTAGAGCCGGGCGAGCGCTGTGCCTCGACCAGCAACCGCAACTTTGAAGGCCGCCAAGGTGCGGGCGGGCGCACCCATCTGGTCAGCCCGGCAATGGCCGCTGCCGCCGCCGTGCATGGTCACTTTGTTGACGTTTGCACTTTTGCCTGATTTGCCCCAAGACCATCCCATGCAAAAATTTAACCTTCACCAAGGCCTCGTGGCCCCGATGGACCGCGAGAACGTCGATACCGATGCCATCATCCCCAAACAGTTTCTGAAGTCGATTCGCAAGACCGGCTTTGGCGTGAACCTGTTTGACGAGTGGCGCTACCTTGACCACGGCGAACCGGGCCAAGACCCGGCCAGCCGCCAGCCCAACCCCGACTTTGTGCTGAACCAACCGCGCTATGCCGGTGCCTCGATTTTGCTGGCACGCAAAAACTTTGGTTGTGGCTCCAGCCGCGAACACGCGCCTTGGGCGCTAGACCAGTACGGCTTTCGCACCATCATTGCGCCCAGCTTTGCCGACATCTTTTTCAACAACTGTTTCAAAAACGGTCTGCTGCCCATCGTGCTGCCCGAGGCTACGGTGGCAGCCTTGTTCGATGAAGTGGCCGCCTCGCCGGACTACCAACTCACCGTGGATTTGGAGCGCCAAGTCATCGTGCGGCCACAAGGCCCAGAAATTGCCTTTGAGGTGCAAGCATTTCGCAAATACTGCCTGCAAAACGGCTTTGACGACATCGGCCTGACGCTGCGCCAGTCCGACAAAATCAAGGCCTTTGAAGCCCAGCGGCTCGCGGCCAAACCGTGGCTGGCACACACCATGGCCGCCTGAGGCCTTGGGGCGGGCAATCTACAACAAAATAGGCATCTAGCGCTTGCACCGCAAGCATTTGAAGCTATTAAAATCATAGCAAATTATGACCATGAAAATTGCAGTTCTTCCCGGTGATGGCATTGGCACCGAAATCGTCGCTGAGGCCGTGAAGGTCTTGAAAGTGCTTGACTTGCCGTTCGAGATGGAATCGGCACTGGTGGGCGGTGCTGCCTACGATGCCCACGGCCACCCGCTGCCCCCGGCCACGCTCAAGCTGGCGCAAGATGCCGATGCCATCTTGTTTGGCGCGGTCGGCGACTGGAAATACGACACCCTTGACCGCCCACTGCGCCCCGAGCAAGCCATTTTGGGCCTGCGCAAAAGCTTGGGCCTGTTTGCCAACTTTCGTCCCGCCATCTGCTACGAAGAGCTGGTGGGCGCATCCAGCCTCAAGCCCGAGCTGATTGCCGGTCTGGACATCCTCATCATCCGCGAACTGACGGGCGACATCTACTTTGGTCAGCCACGCGGTCGGCGCATTGCCACCGACGGTCACTTTCCCGGTGCCGAAGAAGCCTTTGACACCATGCGCTACTCGCGCCCCGAGATCGAGCGCATCGCCCACGTTGCCTTCCAAGCGGCGCAAAAGCGCGACAAGCGCGTCACCAGCGTGGACAAGGCCAACGTGCTCGAAACCTTCCAACTCTGGAAGGACGTGATGACCGAAGTCGGCCAACAGTACCCCGATGTGGCACTCGACCACATGTACGTCGATAACGCCGCCATGCAACTGGTCAAGGAGCCGAAAAAGTTTGACGTGCTCGTGACTGGCAACATGTTTGGCGACATCTTGAGCGATGAAGCCTCGATGCTGACTGGCTCCATCGGCATGTTGCCCTCGGCCAGCTTGAACAGCAAAGGCCAAGGCCTGTACGAGCCTAGCCACGGCAGTGCGCCCGACATTGCAGGCAAAGGCGTGGCAAATCCGCTGGCTACAATCTTGTCCGCTGCCATGATGCTGCGTTTTTCCTTGCAACAGCCCGAGGCAGCCGACCGCATTGAAGCGGCTGTCAAGGCGGTGCTGGCACAAGGTTTGCGCACCGGAGACATCTGGTCGCAAGGCACCACGCGGGTCGGTACCCGCGAAATGGGCGACGCTGTAGTGGCCGCCATGGCCCAAACGACCCAAGGCTGATTCAGCGCCGGTTCGTCATGCCCCTCCCCGGCAGACGGGCCGCAGGACAGAAGATGAAAAAAGCAGGGGGATGGAGTCGATCAGTGCTCCATCCCCCGCGTTGTATTGAAGAACTGAAAGGGCATTTGACATGACAAAACTCGTAGGACTGGTGGGCTGGCGCGGCATGGTCGGCTCGGTATTGATGGACCGCATGCAGGCCGAAGGCGACTTTGACCTGATCGAACCGATCTTCTTTTCGACCTCCAACGCTGGTGGCAAAGCCCCAGCAATGGCAAAAACCCACACCGCACTGCAAGATGCCAACGACATTGCAGCGCTGCAAAAGTGCGACATCATCATCACTGCCCAAGGCGGCGACTACACCAAAGAGGTCTTCCCCAAGCTGCGCGGCGCGGGCTGGCAAGGCCACTGGATTGATGCTGCCTCGTCGCTGCGCATGGAGCAAGATGCAGTGATCGTGCTCGACCCAGTCAACGACAACGTCATTCAAAAAGCGCTGGCCGCAGGCGGTAAAAACTGGATCGGTGGCAACTGCACCAACTCCATCTTGCTGATGGGCTTGGGCGGATTGTTCAAGGCCGGTTTGGTCGAATGGGTTAGCTCCATGACCTACCAAGCGGCCTCGGGTGGCGGAGCCAACCATATGCGCGAACTGCTCAAGGGCATGGGCGTGGTCAATGCAGCCGTGGCCGAAGAATTGGCGACACCGGCATCGGCCATTTTGGACATCGACCGCAAGGTTGCCAAAACCATCCGCGAAGATGTACCGACCGAATTTTTTGGCGCACCGCTGGCCGGTGGTCTGATTCCGTGGATCGATGTGCAACTCGACAACGGCCAATCCAAAGAAGAATGGAAGGGCCAAGCCGAAGTCAACAAAATTTTGGGCACCGAAGCGACCATTCCGGTCGATGGCCTGTGCGTTCGCATTGGTGCCATGCGCTGCCACAGCTTGGCACTGACACTCAAGCTGAACAAAGACCTGCCGTTGGCCGACATTGAGGCCCTGATTCAAGGCGGCAACCCTTGGGTCAAGTGGGTACCCAACGACCGTGCCATCACTGTCAAAGAGCTGACCCCTGCGGCTATCACGGGTGGCCTGCAAGTGGGCGTGGGCCGGGTGCGCAAGCTCAATATGGGGCCAGAGTACCTGTCTGCATTCGTGATTGGTGACCAATTGCTGTGGGGCGCTGCCGAGCCACTGCGCCGTATGTTGCGAATTTTGTTGGCTGCCTAACCAAAGGCCTGCCACACTCTGCTGAAACAAGGGGGCCATCGTGCCCCCGAAACACCCGGCTACGCACGTTGTCGCATGACAACATCCCTATCCCTCATCATGGGGGTTGGTGCACCCTATGGGGCTTGACCGCCCCCTTAGCTTGTCAGTGCAAAGCATTGCTGCTATGGTGCTTTTGACACCCTCTATAAGCCGGAACAAGCGCCAGACATAACCAAAATCAGGCTGCTTGACCGGACTTCCGATTCCTTATCAGTTGATGGCAACCATGCATCGTTGGAAATACTCTGCGCTGGCGGCTGCGGTCGTAACGACCTTTAGCCTGTACGCCGCCGACGCCTCGGCTTTGGCCTTGGGCCCGATCACGGTGCAATCGGCTCTGGGGGAGCCACTGCGTGCAGAAATCGAGCTACCCCAAATTACCCCTGCCGAAGCGAACTCGCTGCGCGCCAGTACGGCACCGCCCGAGGTTTTTCGCAGCCAAGGGCTCGAATACTCCAGCACAGTCACCCAAATGCGGGTGCAACCCCAGCGCCGTGCCGATGGAACGATGGTGCTGCGCCTGTCGAGCGACCGGCCCATCAACGACCCGTTTGTCGATTTGGTGATTGACGCAACATGGGGGGCTGGCCGGATCACACGCAGCTACACCATGCTGTTTGATCCGCCCACCATGCGCCGTGCACCTGCGGCTGTCACAGCTGCCCCACAAATTGCTGTCCAGCCCTCGGCACCAGCCCCGGCACCCCCACCCGCCGCCGAACCACCCCCTGTCAGGGCCATGAACGCCACTGCGACGACAACGCCCCCAGTTGCCACTGAAAGGCTGCGCCCTGCTCCCCCGGCTGAGCAACCACCACGCCAGCGCACGGCCCCGGCTGCACCGCCCGTACCACCCCCACCACAAAACGCCCCCTCCTCCGTTACGGTCAAGCAAGGGGACACTGCCGGACGCTTGGCAGGCACCTATCGCCCTGCGGGGGTATCGCTCGACCAAATGCTCGTGGCTCTGATGCGTGCCAACCCCGAAGCCTTTGTGCAAAACAACGTCAATCGGCTCAAGTCTGGTTCGGTGTTGCAGGTGCCCAATGCGGCACAGGCCCAAGTCACTCCGGTGGCCGAAGCGCGCCAAATCATGACTGCACAGAGCCGCGACTTCAACGAGTTCCGGCGTAAATTGGCCACTGCCGCACCAGTGGTCAAAGTCGCCGCTGCCGACCGCTCTGCCAAAGGTACGGTGCAAAGCCGCATTGACGACAAACGCCCAGCCAACGCAGCGCCAGACAAACTCACTTTGTCCAAAGGAGCGATGAAGGGGCAAAAGATTGTCGAAGAGGCCTTGGCCGAACGCGAACAAAACCGCCAAGCCAGCGCCCGCGTGCAAGAGTTGTCGAAGAACATCGACGATCTGCAAAAAATTCGTGCCGCATCCGGCACGCAGCCCAGCCCTCCTGCAGCCAAAGCCTCCGACATCACCAACAAACTACCGGCCATCACTGCGCCAAGCTTGACCGTGCCTGCGCCACTGCCCAAGGCCTCGGGGCCAGAAGCCGTGGCCCCTCCCCCCATTACCCCCCCCACGCCAGCACCTGTGTCAGTAGCGGCATCCGAGCCTAGCTCAGCGCCGGTGGTCAATGGTTTGGCAGCAGCCACCATTGCCGGAGCCTCTGATCCTGCATCGGCAACCTTGCCTCAAGCGCCCCAACTCAATCCCGTCGAGGTGCCAACACCAGCGCCCACACCAGCGCCAGCAGAAGAACCGGGATTTTTCTCGGGCTTGATGGACGACCCGGTCATTCCGCTGCTAGGCGGTGGTTTGCTGGCAGCTGTGGCCGGTGCCGGGGCGTACCTGTTCATACGCAAGCGCAAGCAAAAAGAGCAAGAAGGCGACAGCTCCTTCCTCGAAAGCCGCATGCAACCCGATTCGTTCTTTGGCGCTACCGGCGGCCAGCAGGTCGATACAACGGCCAATGCCGATGCCTCCATGGGTTCATCGACGACCGCTTTTGGTGGCTCAAGCCAGCTTGATGCGGGCGGCGATGTCGATCCCGTGGCCGAGGCCGATGTTTATTTGGCCTATGGACGTGATTTACAGGCCGAAGAAATCCTCAAAGAAGCCCTGCGCCACAGCCCCACGCGCATCCCCATCCACACCAAGTTGGGCGAAATTTATGCCAAACGCCACGACCGCAAGGCCTTGGCCGCTGTAGCCGCCGAAGTCCACGAGCTGACCCACGGCGAAGGCCCCGACTGGAGCCGCATCGTTGAATTGGGCCGAGAAGTAGACCCCGGAAATCCGCTCTACCAGCCCGGCGGACACCCGGTCGGCACCACCAACACGCCAGCGGCAGTCGCTGACGCTGCAGGCGGCTTTGCCAGTACGTTTGCGGCTGCCGCAGCGGCTGCCGGGGCCGGGGCCGACAAAGCCCCGCTGTTGCCGCCCGATATGGATTTGGATTTACGCCAAGAAATGGATTTGGAACTCGACCCAGAACCTGAGCCTGAGTTGGACTCCGAGCCAGAGATGAAATTCGACCTCGATTTGGGCCGCAACCCTACCCCAGACAAAGCACCGGTCGGTGCATTCGCCGCAGCAGTGGCGGCCCCCACCCCGCCAGTTACACCAGCAGCACCAGAGAACAAAGACTTGTCTTGGGATATTCCAGACCTGCCCTTGATTACCCCTGTGGTCGAGCAGCCGGTAGCTCCCGCACCGGCACCCGTTGTCGATCCAGTGATGGCCGATTTGGACTTTTCCTTCGAGATGGACACCCCTGAGCCTCCTGCTGCACCAGTGCCTACACCTGCACCAGCACCAGCGGCAACACCAGCGCCTGCACCGGCTGCTGATCCGGGGTTAATGGACTTCGATTTGGGTGATTTCTCTTTCGATGCCGAGGACAGCAGCGCCAAACCTGCCGCTACACCAACGCCAGCACCCGAGCCAGAGTCAGAGTCAGAACCCGCCGTGAGCGACACGCTGCAATTTGAAAGTTCTTCTTCCGACCCACTCGACACCAAATTGGCGTTGGCCCAAGAGTTCCATGCGATTGGCGATAGCGACGGCGCACGCAGCCTGATCGAAGAGGTCATTGCCGAGTCTTCGGGCGACGTCAAAGCCCGTGCCCAACGCTTGCTTGCTGAACTCGATTGATGAACCCGAGTCCACGCACAAGAATGGCCTTGGGCATTGCCTACCACGGCCAGCGTTACCAAGGCTGGCAAAGCCAGTCCTCGGGCCAAACCATCCAAGACAAGCTGGAGGCGGCGCTGGGACGTTTTGCCACACACCCGGTCAGCACTTTGTGCGCTGGCCGCACCGATGCGGGGGTGCACGGACTGATGCAGGTGGTGCATTTTGATACCACCGTGCAGCGCACGCCCTTCTCGTGGGTGCGCGGTACCAACACCTTTTTGCCCACCGACATTGCTGTGCAGTGGGCACGGCCCGTGCCCGATGCCTTTCATGCCCGCGCCTGCGCCACGGCCCGGCGTTATGCCTATGTGCTGCTGCAATCGCCGGTGCGCCCCAGCGTCGATGCCGGGCGTGTCGGCTGGGTGTTTCATCCGCTGGATGGCGATGCCATGCGCGCGGCAGCGGCACACTTGCTGGGTGAACACGACTTCACTTCCTTTCGGGCTTCGGCCTGCCAGTCGCCCACCCCGGTCAAAACGGTGCGGCGCATCGACATCACCTGCCGTGGCCCTGAACGCACAGAGCCGGGCGAAGAGTGGAGTCCATGCTATTGGCGTTTTGAGTTCGAGGCCAACGCCTTTTTGCACCACATGATTCGCAACATCATGGGTTGCTTGATTGCTGTCGGCCAAGGCGCACAGCCTGCCCACTGGGTGCATGAGGTGTTGGCAGCGCGCTCACGCAAGGTGGCAGCGCCGACGTTCTCGCCCGATGGCTTGTATTTTTTGGGGCCGGTTTACGATGCTGCTTGGGGTCTGCCCGAGCGCACCGCCGCTTTTGATGGATTGCCATGACCAGACTATTGCACCAGCGCACCCGGATCAAGGTGTGTGGCCTGACGCGCGAACACGATGTCGATGCAGCGGTGGCCGCAGGGGTCGATGCCGTGGGGTTTGTGCTCTACGCCAAAAGCCCACGCGCCGTCACGCCCGAGCGCGCGGCGCAACTGGCGCGGCGCTTGCCGCCCTTTGTGACACCCGTGCTGCTGTTTGTCAACGAAAGTGCTATCAATGTCATAGCTGCTTGTGCGCTCACAGCGGGGGCTACAGCCCAATTTCATGGTGATGAGTCGCCTGAAGAGTGTTTGGCAGCCACCGGCGGCGGTGCGCGGCCTTTTGTGCGGGCAGCGCGCATTCCGCTGGGCGCGGACGGCGCTGGGTTTGACCTCGTAAAATACGCAGCTACTTATTCTCAAGCGCAAGCCATTTTGCTCGATGCCCATGTCGAAGGCTACGGCGGTGGCGGTAAGGCATTCCATTGGTCAACTCTTCCAGCAAGCGTCGAATCTCACCTCGTCTTAAGTGGTGGGCTTACACCTGCAAACGTGACCGATGGCATCTTGCAGGTGCATTCGCGCGGCCTGTCGCTGGCCGTTGATGTCAGCTCCGGCGTCGAGTGTGACGGCCCCGATGGTCAACCGCTGCGGGGCATCAAAGATGCCGACAAAATTCACCGCTTCGTAGCCGCTGTGCGTGCGGCCGATGCCCAACTTGCAAACACATCCCATGGCTTCTTACCAGCAACCTGATTCTTCGGGCCACTTTGGCCGCTACGGTGGCAGCTTTGCCAGCGAAACCCTGACCTTCGCGCTCAAAGAGCTGCGCGAGGCCTATGCCCGCTACCAAAACGATCCTGAGTTTGTTGCCGAGTTCAACTACGAACTGGCCCATTTTGTCGGGCGGCCCACGCCGGTGTACCACGCCGCGCGCACCAGCCGCGAAATGGGCGGAGCGCAAATTTACCTCAAGCGCGAAGATCTCAACCACACTGGCGCGCACAAAATCAACAACGTCATCGGCCAAGCCATGCTGGCCAAGCGCATGGGCAAACCGCGCGTCATTGCCGAGACCGGGGCCGGTCAGCACGGCGTGGCCACAGCCACTATTTGCGCGCGCTACGGGCTTGAATGCGTCATTTACATGGGTGCTGAAGACGTCAAGCGCCAAAGCCCCAACGTCTTTCGCATGAAACTGCTGGGCGCGACGGTGGTGCCCGTCGAATCGGGCAGCAAAACGCTCAAAGACGCGCTCAACGAGGCCATGCGCGACTGGGTGGCGAATGTTGATAACACTTTCTACATCATCGGCACAGTCGCTGGCCCACACCCCTACCCGATGATGGTGCGCGACTTCCAAAGCGTCATTGGCACCGAATGCCTGACGCAAATGCCGCCCATGCTGGCCGAGCAAAAAATCGCTGCCGAGCAACCCGATGTGGTGGTGGCTTGCGTCGGTGGTGGCAGCAATGCAATGGGCATTTTCCACCCCTACATTCCGTTTGAAAAAACCCGTTTGATTGGTGTCGAAGCCGCCGGAGAGGGTCTGGACAGCGGCAAGCACTCGGCCTCTTTGCAGCGCGGCAGCGCGGGCGTATTGCACGGCAACCGCACCTTTATTTTGCAAGACGACAACGGCCAAATCATCGAGACGCACAGCATCAGCGCGGGTCTGGATTACCCCGGTGTTGGCCCGGAGCACGCTTGGCTGCAAGAAATTGGCCGGGCCCAATACGTTGGCATCACCGACAAAGAGGCACTGGCGGCATTCCATTACCTGTGCCGTACCGAAGGCATCATTCCGGCGCTCGAATCGAGCCACGCCTTCGCCTATGCCATGAAGCTGGCCAAAGAAATGCGCCCCGACCAATCCATCTTGGTCAATCTATCGGGCCGGGGCGACAAAGACATTGGCACCGTGGCCGACCTATCGGGTGAAGATTTTTACGACCGTCCTTCCATGCGCGGATTGACCGTCAAAGGCGGAGACGCAAAACCATGAGCCGCATCAGCACTACGTTTGAACAACTCAAAACCAAGGGCCGCAAAGCCCTGATTCCTTACGTTACGGCGGGCTTTCCGTTTGCCGACATCACCCCAGCATTGATGCACGGCATGGTCGAGGCCGGGGCCGACATCATCGAACTGGGGGTGCCGTTTTCTGACCCGATGGCCGACGGCCCGATCATTCAAAAGGCCGGCGAGAAAGCCTTGGCACTGGGCATTGGTATGACCCAAGTCTTGGGCCATGTGCGCGACTTTCGCCAGCGCAACCGCACCACGCCAGTCGTATTGATGGGGTATGCCAACCCGGTCGAGCGCTACGACCAACGCCACGGCGAAGATGCCTTTGTCCGCGACGCAGCCGCAGCAGGTGTCGATGGTGTGCTGATCGTCGATTACCCGCCCGAAGAATGCGAAGATTTTGCCGCCAAGCTGCGCGCCAACGGCATGGACTTGATCTTTCTGCTGGCCCCCACCTCCACGCCCGAGCGCATGGAGCAGGTGGCACGGGTGGCCAGTGGCTATGTCTACTATGTTTCGCTCAAGGGCGTAACTGGCTCGGCAGCGCTCGATACTTCTGCCGTCGAGGCCATGCTGCCAATCATCCGTGAGCATGTCCATATCCCCGTGGGCGTGGGCTTTGGTATCCGCGATGCTGCCACGGCCCAAGCCGTGGGCCGCGTCGCTGATGCTGTGGTCATTGGCAGCCGCATCATTCAGTTGCTTGAAGACCAGCCGCACGAAAAAGTCGTGCCGCTGGCCGTCAGCTTTCTGCGCGGCGTACGCAAAGCGCTGGACGCATAACCGCAACCCGTTCGCAGAGGAACACCATGTCTTGGCTTGAAAAACTCCTGCCCGCCAAAATCCAACCAACCAACCCCACCGAGCGTCGGCAGATGCCCGAGGGCTTGTGGATTAAATGCCCCAGTTGCGACAGCGTGCTCTACAAAACCGATTTGGAGCAAAACCAGTGCGTCTGCCCCCAGTGCAGCCACCACCACCGCATCGGTGCACGTGCACGCTTGGATGCTTTTTTGGATGCCGAGGGCCGCTACGAAATCGGTCAAGAGGTCATTCCGGTCGATGCCCTGAAATTCAAAGACAGCCGCAAATACCCCGAGCGCCTCAAAGAGGCCCTAGAGAGTACCGGTGAGACCGATGCTTTGATTGTTTTTGGCGGCGCTGTCAAAAGCATCAACGTGGTGGTAGCCTGCTTTGAATTTGAATTCATGGGCGGCAGCATGGGCAGTGTGGTCGGCGAGCGTTTTGTGCGGGGTGTCGAAACCGCCATCGAGCAAAAAGTGCCCTTCATCTGCTTTACCGCTACCGGTGGCGCGCGCATGCAAGAAGGACTGCTATCGCTGATGCAGATGGCCAAAACCAACGCTGCCCTGACGCGCTTGGCTAAAAAAGGCCTGCCCTATATCAGTGTGTTGACTGACCCCACCATGGGCGGTGTCAGTGCCGGATTTGCTTTTGTGGGTGATTTGGTCATTGCCGAACCCAAAGCACTGATTGGCTTTGCAGGCCCACGGGTGATCGAATCAACAGTACGCGTCACCTTGCCCGAAGGTTTCCAGCGTGCTGAATTCCTGCTGCAAAAAGGCGCTGTGGACTTGATTTGCGACCGGCGCAAATTGCGCAGCACCATCGCCCAAAGTTTGTCGATGCTGCAACGTCTGCCTGCCGACGCAGTGGCCTGAAGGAACCTCATCAGCTATCTAATTGATAGCTAATGAGGTTTTACAGACAAGGGCTCCAGCCCGATACATACTTCTAGCGCACCACCGAATCAATGATGGCACTGGGATTTGGTACATGCGGTCGTTGAACAAATCGATGCCGCATAAGTGCGCTGACAGTAACCCAAGCTTGCCCGAACTCTTCGACAAGATCGGTAAACATATAACAGGCGTGGTTCTTGTCGCGGTAGAGTTCTATGGGCATGAAATGTGCCACGCTGACCGGCGTGGACTTGGGTGTGCCCTGAGTGGCAGGGCGATGGCTTGAAATCGGGGAGCGTGCGCCGTAGTTACAACAGCTTTTCGGTGCCAAAGGTCTCAACCGCCGTCTCGCGTGGGCGAATCAAATGGGCGCTGGCACCATCGACCAAAATCTCCGCAGCACGGCCCCGGCTGTTGTAGTTGCTCGACATCGACATGCAATAGGCCCCTGCCGACAACACTGCCAGCCGGTCGCCTTGGCACAGCGCCAGACTGCGTTCGCGCCCCAGCCAATCGCCGCTCTCGCACACTGGGCCGACCACGTCGTACACCTGCGCAGCCTCAGCGCGCTGTTGCAGCGGCACGATGGCATGAAAGGCTTGGTACATGGCCGGGCGTGGCAGGTCGTTCATGGCGGCATCGACGATGCAGAAGTTCTTTTCTTCACCGGGCTTGAGGTAAAGCACCTCTGTAACGCACAAACCGGCGTTACCCACCAACGAGCGCCCCGGCTCAATCATGAATTGGCGATCACCAAACCCACGCGCATCCATCTTGGCAAGCAACTCTGACCACAGCGCATCGGCAGCCGGTGGGGTATCGCCGTTGTAGTTAATGCCCAAACCACCCCCAAAATCAATGTGATGAATGGGAATGCCAGCGGCTTCAATGGCTTCCACCAAATCAAGCACCCGGTCAGCGGCATCCAAGTAAGGCGTGGCCTGCGTGATTTGCGAACCGATATGGCAGTCAATGCCGACGACCTCAATGCCCGGCAATGCAGCGGCACGCCGGTAGGTTGCCAGCGTGCGCTCGTGGGCAACGCCAAATTTATTGCCTTTGAGTCCGGTGGAAATGTAGGGGTGCGTTTGGGGATCGACATTCGGATTGACGCGAATACTGACCGGGGCACGGGTACCCGCCGCCGTAGCAACCTCGCTCAACACCTCCAGCTCGGCCTCGCTCTCGACGTTAAAGCACAAAATTCCCGCTTGCAGGGCTTGGAGCATTTCTGCACGGGTTTTACCTACGCCCGAGAAAATTACCTTGCGCGCATCGCCACCGGCGGCCAGAACCCGCTGCAGTTCGCCGCCAGAGACAATGTCAAAGCCGCAACCTTGCTGGGCAAAAAGCTGCAACAAAGCCAGCGATGGATTGGCTTTCATGGCATAGCAAATTTGCACCCGGCGACCACTGAAACCGCGCTGGTAGGCAGCCAAAGCAGCCAACATCGAAGCCTTGGAGTAAATAAAAAGCGGAGTGCCGTAAATTTGGGCTAAATCGCTGACGCGCACGTCTTCGATGAACAAATCAGGGCCACGGTAGGCAATCTGGGGGTGGCCGGGCAATGCAGTGTGCGTCATGGGGAGGAAGGTACGGGCAAGGAAGAAGATGAAGATGCCGCCGCAGCCGGTGCCAAAGGCAAAGCCGGTGTCAACGTTTGGGGCAATGTGGCGCGCTGGGCGCTGGCCGGGCTATCGGGCAAATAAAGCGCACCACGCTGACCACAGGCCGACAGACACACCACGCCCACAACAAGGGCAATGGGGCTGACTAGAATTTGAAGGACTCTCAACATAGGCAAATTGTATGACCGACCTCGAATTTCTGGCCTGTGCCGAACAGTTGCTGCGCGCCATTGAACAATGCTGCGACCAGATCAATGACAACACCGATGCCGATGTGGACAACCAGCGCACCGGCGCGATGGTCACGCTAACCTTTGCCAACCGCAGCCAAATCATCATCAACCAGCAAAAACCCCTGCACGAAATTTGGATGGCAACCAAATCGGGAGGCTACCACTACCGTTTTGATGGCAGCCAATGGCAATGCACCAAAAACAGTGGCGAGTTCTTCGCGCAACTCAGCCGCGATGCCAGTGCCCAAGCGGGCATGGCATTGCGGTTTGCTGGCTAAAAGTGCCTGCGTTGGCAACGATCAGTTGCGGAACAGGTCAAGGATGCGCTTGCGCTCCTCGGTCACGGGGGCTGGCGCGGAGGCCGGAGTGCTGTCAGTGCCCGACTCATTGGCGGGCCGCTGGTTCTCAACACCCAAGCTAGAGACGGCTGCACCACCCCGGGCGTATTCCTCATACAACCACTCGGAGCCGACCTGCACCATGCCCGCTGGCACGGTGGGTGTCATGACCGGAACCCCCTTCAAGGCGCTTTCCATGAACGAAATCCACACCGGCAAGCTCAAGCCACCGCCGGTTTCACGGCTGCCCAAATTGCGTGGGGTGTCGTAGCCAATCCATGTCACAGCGGCAATGGTGGGTTGAAAGCCAGCGAACCAAGCATCCATTGCATCGTTGGTAGTGCCGGTTTTACCGTAGAGATCGGTGCGTTTGAGGGTGGCTTGGGCGCGCGCTGCCGTGCCTGAGCGCGTGACCTCTTGCAGCAAGCTGTTCATAACGAAGGCATTGCGGGCATCAATAGCCCGCTCTTGGTCTGGCAATGCCGGTGGGTGGGTCTCAGAGATCAGCTTGCCCTTGTGGTCGGTGACTTTGGCAATCAGCCACGGATTAACGCGGTAACCACCATTGGCAAACACAGAGTAACCCACAGCCATTTGCATCGGCGTGACAGAGCCAGCGCCCAAAGCCATCGTGAGGTAGGCCGGGTGTTTTTCAGCGTCAAAACCAAACTTCGTCACCCATTCTTGGGCTTTTTTCGGGCCAACGGCCTGCAAAATCCGAATAGAAACCATGTTCTTGGAACGTGCCAAGCCGGTTCGCATACTCATCGGGCCATCGTATTTGCCGTCGTAGTTTTTAGGCTCCCAAGGCTGACCGCCCGTCACACCGGCATCAAAAAACAGTGGTCCATCGTTAATGATGGTGGCCGGTGTAAAGCCCTTTTCGAGGGATGCCGAATAGATGAACGGCTTGAAACTAGAGCCGGGTTGCCGCCATGCTTGAGTGACATGGTTGAATTTGTTTTTATCAAAATCAAAGCCGCCCACCAAGGCACGGATAGCGCCAGTACGCGGATCAACGGCAACAAATGCCCCTTCGACCTCCGGCAACTGTGTGATTTCCCAGGCACTCTTAGACACTTTGGTTATCCGCACCACAGCACCTCGGCGCAGCTTGATGTTGGGCGGTGCCTTGTCACTCAGCCCTGACTGCACGGGCTTGAGGCCATCGCCCGTGATTTCAATGTTGTCGCCATTGGGTCGGGCCACGACCACCTTGCGCGCGGTGGCCTCCAGCACCATCGCGGACATCACATCCCCATTGTCAGGGTGGTCGGCCAAAACGTCGTCGATGGTCTCTTCTAATTCTTGTGGATTTTTCGGTAAATTGACAAATTTTTCTGGCCCACGGTATTGCTGCCTGCGCTCGTAATCCATGATGCCGCGGCGCAGTGCCCGGTAGGCGGTGTCTTGTTCTGCCGCATTCAGGGTGGTGTAGACATTCAGGCCGCGCGTATAAGCCTCATTGCCATATTGGGCAAAAATCAACTGGCGGGCCATTTCAGCCACATACTCTGCGTGGGCGCGGGTATTCTCTGATCCAGTACGAATATGCAGTTCCTCGGAGCGTGCAGCGGCGGCTTCATCGGCAGTAATGAAGTCGTTTTCTAGCATACGGTCAATGATGTGCAGTTGGCGCACCCGCGCCCGTTTCGGATTGCTGATAGGGTTGTAGGCCGATGGTGCCTTGGGCAGACCCGCCAGCATGGCTGCCTCGGCAATCGAGACCTTTTGCAAGGGCTTACCAAAATACGCTTCAGCGGCAGCAGCAAAACCGTAGGCACGGTTGCCCAAAAAAATCTGATTCATGTAAATTTCAAGAATCTGATCTTTGCTCAGTAAATGCTCTAACTTGAACGTCAGTAGTATTTCGTAAATTTTCCGAGTCAGTGTCTTCTCGGAAGAGAGGTAGACATTGCGCGCTACTTGCATCGTGATGGTCGATGCGCCTTGGCTTTTAACGCGGCCAATGTTGGCCAAACCAGCCCGTAAAACCCCTTTGTAATCCACACCACCATGCTCGAAAAAGCGCGTATCCTCAATGGCCAATACAGCATTTTTCATCACTTGGGGGATGTCGTTGATGGGCGTTAAATTGCGCCGCTCCTCCCCGAATTCACCAATCAAAGCGCCTTCTGCAGAATAGACCCGCAGCGGGAGCTTGGGCCGGTAGTCTGCCAAATCAGACACGTCTGGTAAGTTCGGGTATGCCATCGCCAGCCCGATCCCGACTGCCAGCACCAGCGCCAGCGGAATGGCTGCAGCCAAGCCCAAGGCCCACAGCACCAGTCGTACAAACCAATGCAGCTGGGGAGAATTGTTTTTATCAGGCCCGGCAGGATCTGCCTGGGTTTCATGGGGTGGGACGGGGGGCTGCATATGAATCCGGTGGGGCTAAGAACTGGAATTATAAAAATGCCGGTACATCCCTCCTCTGCGGTAGCCTAGATTGCAAAATCATCGGCACAAAGAACTGTGCAAACAGCTTTTCGCACGCTGTAGGGGGTTATGGACTTGTTTTTGCCATGCACTGGACACGACCACAGTGCCCAACGATTTTTTGGCGGACAATTCTGCTGCATGTAAATCCAGCCCAAACCGAGGCTGCTGGGTGGTGTTTTTATAGTTCGTAGGGGGATTTATCTTGATTTCTGTTGGAGCTTTGTTCAGTCGCCAGTCTGCGCCGCTGCTTGGCATTGACATCAGTTCCTCCAGTGTCAAGTTGGTCGAATTGGGTCGTGATAAGGCCGGCAATTTGATGTTAGAGCACTGCGCCATTGAACCGCTAGAGCGCGGCTGGATTGCCGATGGCAGCATCGAGAAGTTCGATGAGGTGGCGGAGGCACTGCGGCGCGTTGTCAAGAAAAGTGGCACCCGTACCAAAAACGTCGCTCTGGCGCTACCGCCATCGGCAGTCATTACCAAAAAAATCAGTCTTCCTGCGGGTATGACCGACCAAGAACTCGAAGTCCAAGTCGAATCCGAAGCCAGCCAGTACATTCCGTTTTCGCTCGACGAGGTCAGTCTCGATTTTTGCGTGATTGGGCCGAATAAAACATCTCCGGGTGATGTGGACGTTTTGATTGCTGCATCGCGCCGCGAGAAGGTACAAGATCGACAAGGTCTGGCCGAAGCAGCCGGACTCAAAGCCGTGATTATGGACATTGAGTCCCACGCCTCGCGTTTGGCCGTCAGCCGCTTGATTGAAGCCCTGCCTAACCACGGTGTCGATGCCGTGGTGGCTTTGTTTGAAGTCGGTGCTCTGACCACCAGCATGCAGGTCATTTGCAACGACGAAGTGCTGTACGACCGTGACCAAGCTTTCGGCGGCGCACAATTGACCCAGTTGATCGTGCGGCAATATGGTTTTTCTGTTGAAGAAGCCGAAACCAAAAAACGCAAAGGCGATTTGCCTGACGATTACTCCTCAGCGGTTCTCAAGCCTTTTGTAGAAGTCACGGCTCAAGAAATCGGACGGGCCTTGCAGTTCTTCTTTACCAGCACACCGCACAACCGGGTCGATCACATCTTTCTGGCCGGTGGTTCAGCCCCCCTTGCTGGACTGACAGACTCTGTAACAGAGCACTCTACCTTCGCGTGTAGCATCGTCAACCCGTTTGAAGGCATGGAGATTGGCAGCACAGTGCGCATGAAAAAAATGGCACGCGAGGCCCCCTCTTACCTGACATCCTGCGGTCTGGCTATGCGGAGGTTCTCGCAGTGATTTTGATTAACCTGCTTCCCCACCGGGAAGTTGCGCGCAAACGCCGCCGTGAGATATTTCAAGCCACGATGGCTGCATCGCTGCTGGTCGGTGCCTTGGTTGCGGGTGTTATCTACTGGTGGTTTCAAATGATGATTGGTGAGCAGCAGCAAAAAAACAGTTTCTTGCAAAGCGAAATTCAGGTGCTTGAAACCCAAATTAAAGAAATTGCCACCATCGAACAAGAAATTTCTGCCCTGCGCGCACGCCAAAAAGCAGTAGAAAACTTGCAGTCTGACCGTAACTTGCCAGTTCACTTACTGAGCGAACTGGTGACACAACTGCCCGATGGCGTTTACATCACCAGCCTCAAGCAGACCGACAAAGTGGTGACGATGCAGGGCATGGCCCAATCTAACGAGCGCATCTCGGAAATGCTGCGCAACCTCTCGAACAACACGCCTTGGATTTCCAAGCCCGAGTTGGTTGAAATTGTCGCGGCCCATGTTGCCCTGACACCGCGCGATCAACGGCGGGTATCGGCTTTTAACCTGCGTTTTCAGTTAATGCGTTCCAGCGATGTAGAAAAGGTCATGGAAGCAGCCAGCGCGGCACAAAGCGCCAGCGCACCAGCGCGAAAGTAAGGCATGGACAGCAAAAAAGTGCCCAAGATTGATTTGGTTGCATTGCAGCAAAACCTGCAACGTCAATTCAGCAATCTTGACCCCAAAGACCCCTCGCTGTGGCCACTGCTGCCACGGGTACTGCTGTACTTTTTCATCGCAGTCGGTGTAGCAGTGCTGTTGTGGTTTGTCAAATTGACCGACTACGAGGCCGAGCTTGAAGCGGCCCACGCCCAAGAGCAAATCCTGCGCCAAGATTACCAAAAGAAGCTCCTCAAAGCCGTGAGCCTTGAAGGACTGAAAAAGCAGCGTGAACAAATCCAGCAATACGTGATTCAACTCGAAAAACAACTGCCCAGCAAAGCAGAAATGGCAGCCTTGCTGTCAGACATCAACCAAGCTGGACTGGGTCGCAGTTTGCAATTTGAACTGTTTCGACCGGATCAAGTGATTGTGCGTGACTACTACGCTGAGTTGCCCATTGCCGTTCGCGTAACGGGCAAATACCACGATATGGGTGCTTTTGCCGCAGACATTGCCCATCTCTCTCGCATTGTGACCATGGACAGTATTTCAATTGCCCCCGGCAGTAAAGACGCTAGCGCCCTGAGCATGGATGCTACGGCGCGAACGTACCGCTACCTCGATCCAGAAGAAGTCTTGGCACAACGCAAGGCCACCGAAGGAAAGAAGAAGTGAAGCCCCTGCTGGTCAGCGCCGCTGTGGCCCTTTGTACCGTGGCATTGTTCGGGTGCAGTTCGTCTGGCGAAGATGAGCTGCGCGATTGGATGGCGCAAGAGCGTGCCCAAACCAAACCGCGCGTTACCCCACTGACCGAGCCCAAGCAATTTCAACCACAGCCTTACACCACTGAAGGTGGCATTGAACCCTTTGACCGGCTCAAGCTGCTCCAAGCGCTGCGCCGCGACTCTGCCCAAGTGGCTGCCAACGCAGATCTGATTGCCCCAGAATTAGCACGGCGCAAAGAACCACTGGAAGCATTTCCGCTCGACAGCATGGTGATGGTCGGGAGTTTGAATAAAGTGGGCAAACCCACGGCCTTGCTCAAAGTGGACAATCTCTTGTACCAAGTGCAAATCGGGAGCTATCTGGGGCAAAACTATGGGCGGGTCACCGCCATCACGGAAACTGCCGTCCAACTGCGCGAAATCGTCCAAGATGCCACGGGCGACTGGACTGAGCGAGCCGCAACGCTGGAATTGCAAGAAGGCCCTAAAAAATGAAACAGAAAAATGTTGCCTCCCTGAAAGCACTGCGCTGTGTGGCGGGCCTCGCCGGTGCAGCGTTGCTGTCGGGGGTGGCATTGGCGCAAGTCGCCATTCAATCCGTCACTGGCACCTTGCAAGGTGGCACCGAGGTGGTGCGAATTGATCTCTCGGAAGCACTGGTGGCCGTTCCTACCGGTTTTACTACGCAGTCACCGGCACGCATCGCGCTGGACTTTCTGGGCGTTGAAAACGCCTTGGGCCGTTCTCTGGTCGAAGTCAATCAGGGCAACCTGAAATCGGTCAACGTGGTCGAGGCCAGCGGGCGCTCGCGCGTGGTGCTTAACCTCAAACAAGCCACCTCGTACCGCGCCGAGCTTCAGGGTAAAACCCTGCTGGTGGTGCTTGACCCAACCGTTGCCCCCAGCACGGCACAACCGGCCACCAATACCGTATTTGCCGAAAACCAAAACATCGATACCCTGCCCTTGAAGGATGTGGATTTCCGGCGGGGCTCGGATGGATCGGGGCGCATCATCGTTGGCTTGGCCAACAACCAAGTGGGGGTTGATTTGCGCCAACAGGGCAAAGGCCTGACCATTGATTTTTTGCGCTCCTCACTGTCTGAAGGTTTGCGTCGGCGTTTGGACGTGACCGATTTTGGTACGCCAGTGCAGTTGGTAACCACCACCCAGCAGGGCGAGCGCGTGCGCATGGTGATCGAGGCCAACGGCGATTGGGAACACAGCGCTTACCAAAGCGACAACCAGTTTGTAATTGAAGTTCGGCAGAAAAAGGTCGATTTGAGCAAACTGACCCCGGGGCCGGGCTACAGCGGCGAGAAGCTCTCGCTGAATTTTCAAAATATTGAAGTGCGCTCGCTGCTCCAAGTGATTGCCGACTTCACTAACTTCAATATCGTCACCTCCGACACCGTCACCGGCGCACTGACCTTGCGCCTGAAAGAGGTGCCTTGGGATCAGGCCCTGCAAATCATCATGGATGCCAAGGGATTGGGAATGCGCAAAAACGGCAGCGTGCTGTGGATTGCCCCCAAAGACGAAATTGACGACCGCACGAAAAAAGACTTTCAAGCGGCCTTGGACATCCAAAAATCCGAACCCCTTAAAACCCAAGCTTTTCAGTTGAACTACGCCAAAGCCGATGCCATCGTCGAGCAACTGACCAAGCCCAGCGGCGGTGGGGGAGGTGGCAACGGAGGGGGCACCCGTTTCTTATCCGAACGCGGCAGTGCCATTGCGGAGCCGCGCACCAACCAAATTTTTGTGTCTGACACCGCCGGTAAGCTGGAAGATATTCGACAGCTGATTGCTAACCTCGACGTAGCAGTGCGTCAGGTGATGATTGAGGCACGGATTGTAGAAGCACGTGACACCTTTGGCCGATCCTTGGGTGTCAAATTAGGTGGATCTGATTTACGCGCTGCCCGTGGTGGTGATGGTGGCTATGGATTAGGTGGTAATAACCGCATTGTTTTTGGCTCATCTTATTCGAATGCAATTGCTAGCAGTGGCGGAGGGCCAGCAATAATTAACACAACAGCTCCTTTTGTTAATTTACCTGCCAGTATAGGAAGTGCAAGTAGTTTTGGAAATTTTGCACTCTCCATTTTCAACCCTGCATCAAATCGTTTTCTTGACTTAGAAATATCAGCAATGGAAGCTGATGGAAAAGGACGGATTGTTTCAAGCCCAAGAATAATTACTGCAGATCAAGTCAAAGCTATAATTGAGCAAGGGACTGAATTTCCATACTCTGTAACTGCTCCTAATGGAGCAACCACCCTTGCATTTAAAAAGGCCGTACTAAAACTAGAAGTCACCCCCCAAATAACGCCTGAGGGCAACATCATTCTTGAACTTGATATAAACAAAGACAGCAGAGGCGAAACAACAAGTCAAGGCGTTGCAATTGAAACAAAACATATAAAAACACAGGTTTTAATTGAAAACGGCGGAACAATTGTCATTGGTGGAATCTTTGAACTAGATGAATCTAACCAAGAAAATAAAATACCATTACTAGGCGATGTCCCAGTAATCGGCAATCTATTTAAAAATAAAACAAAAGAATCTGCAAAACGTGAAATGCTTATTTTTATTACTCCAAAAGTTATCACCGAACGCTTAGGGCAGCGTTAATTTATTATTGATAGGATCAAAAATGCACAAAATATTCAGAATATTGATACTCATGCTGGCAACAGCATTGGTGGCTTGTGGAGGTGGCGGTGGATCTCCCGGTGGAAATCCAAACCAACCTCTACTTCATTCAACGGCACCATCTTCTTTATCTTTACCGATTGGTAAATCATCTTTAGAATATTCAATTAATGGCGGAACCCCTCCTTATAAAATTGTAAATGGCAATTCAAATATTGCCATTGGCATGATTAATGGCAATATTTTCACCATTGGCGCAAAATCAGCAGGAAAAACAACAATCTCTATTGTTGACAATGCAGGACTACAAGAAATTATAGTCAATATACAGGTAGGAAAGGATTTCAAAACATCTGCTCCTGACTCCATTAAAATTGAAATTGGCGCTACTGCAGCACAAACCTTTGACCTTGAAGGTGGCTCTGCACCTTACACCGCTGTCAGCAGTGCTAACGGTGTAGCAACTGTAGCTATTATTGATACAAAGATGATTATTACTGGATTATCTCCAGGAGATGCAGAAATAACTGCTCGCGATGCATCTGGATCCGAGAAAAAAATATCTGTTACCGTTAATCCACCAACCCCACCCGCCAAATTATTTACTACAGCAGACGGTGATATTGAAATATCACTTGGTGCAGTGGGTAGCCGGACTTTTACGATTGGTGGTGGCACAGCGCCTTACACCGCGTCGAGCAGCAACAATGGTTTTGTTTCTGTGGCAGTCAATGGAAAATCGCTCTTTGTCACTGGCAATGCGGTTGGCAGTGCGACAGTGACGGTTCGAGATGCTGCGGGCCAAACCATCCCAATCGCCGTTAAGGTGTCCTCCGTTGTACCGCTGTTCACCACAGCAGATGGCCCTATTAGTCTCTTTCCCGGGGCTGGGGGTGTCCGTAATTTCACCATTGGTGGCGGAACAGCTCCTTACAGCGCGTCCAGTAGCAACTCTGCTATCGTCTCCGTAGCGGTGAATGGCAATAATCTGGTAATTACCGGACTGGTAGTCAGTGGAACACCCGTGACCGTGACGGTTCGGGACAATGTCGGTGGTCTTGTAACCATCCCTGTGACGGTTGCCAATGTAGTGCCGCTTTATGTCAATGCACCTTCGACACTGACACTCAGCATAGGTGCCGCTTTAGCGCCAACCTATGAGATTGGTGGGGGCACTGCTCCTTATACTGCCGTGAGCGACAACACTGCAGTTGCAACTGTTTCTGTGAATCAAACAATCTTGCTTATTCAGGGGATTTCTTCAGGCAAGGCTGTAGTTCAGGTTCGTGATGCTCAGGGTGCCATTGTTGCCTTGACAATTAATGTCACAGCAGATCCCAAAGGATTACCTCTTTACACTACAGCACCAGTTAATCTTTCCATCGGCGTTGGTGCTGCAGCGCAGCGAAATTTCTATATCGGTGGCGGAGCAAAGCCTTACACCATAGAAGGCAATAATAATTCGGTTGCAATTGTTCAAAAAATTGGTGAAGATCAATGGACGGTCACTGGAGTAGCTATTGGTGCTGCGACGATCAAAATTCGTGATGCTGCAGGCAACGAAGTAGGCGTTAATCTTGATGTCAATTCACCAGCACTGCGTATTTCACCAACTGATTTGGCAATGCCAGTAGGTTTGACAGCCATCGCAAAAATCTCTGGAGGACAAAAGCCTTACAGTGTGGCAGGAGGAATTCCTGCTGCAATTTCCGCAAAAATCCTGAACGGTGACGAGCTTCATATCATGGGATCATTGGCATCATCTCTAGATATTTCTGTTGCTGATGCCGCTGGAAATTTGGTTAAAGTCTCGGTAAAAATCAATACCGCAACCACTGATATTAGACTATCTCCAAGCGCAGTTTCTATTTCCGAACAAGACACGCAAGAAATTAAATTTACTCTCTTTGGCGCTGCCACTGGAGTTGTTTGCTTTTTTAGCGATAACCCATCTTTATTAAAGCCTGTGATTTCTACAGATCCAGAGCAAACTTGTATTAACAGTAAAGATGCCGGTTTAGGGATGCAGTTTGTCGTTCAAAATGGAACGCTGGGAAGTCGCTGCGTTTCAGCAAACACTCCCGTAAAAATTACAGTAGTTGATTCAGCACGCTCTGTTGCGAACGCCACAATCACCATTATTGATAATGGAACAAACTGTAGCCAAAACACGAATCTGATATCAATGCAACCATCGGCATTAAATTTTCCAGTCGGAACTAAAAATGATGCAACGATTGTGGGTGGATCAGGTGGCTATGTTGTGACATCGACGGATCCTAGTGTTGCAACAGCAGTTATATCTGGGAGAGTTTTAACAGTGAGCGGTTTAAAAATTGGGTCTGCAAACATTACAGTCACTGATTTGGCAAATTCAAGAATATCTGCTGCCGTTACAGTGACAGTTCTTCCATGATTTTGTTTGGTCATTGTTGACTTTAATGATCTCCCTCATCGGTCTACCCGGCTCGGGCAAATCCACTGTCGGGCGGCAACTCGCCCGGCGGTTGGGTGTGGCCTTTATCGATTCCGACCAAGTCATCGAGGAGCGCATCGGCTACTCGATCCGGGCGTTTTTTGACCGTGAGGGAGAAGATCGCTTTCGGGACTTGGAGCAGTCGGTGATTGACGAGCTGACTGCCGCCCACTCTGGGGCGGTGCTTTCTACCGGTGGCGGCGCGGTTTTGCGCCCTGCCAATCGCCAGTGCTTGCACCAGCGGGGTTCGGTCGTGTATTTGCGCTCTTCGCCGGAGGAGATCTTTCGGCGCATTCGGCACGACAAAACCCGGCCTCTGCTGCAAGTGGCTAATCCACTGGAGCAGTTGCGCCACCTCTATATGCAGCGCGACCCGCTGTACCGCGAAACGGCCCATTACGTCATCGAGACAGGTCGCCCTTCGGTGGCAACCTTGGTCAATATGATTACGATGCAGCTCGAACTTTCGGGCGTTTGTGCCCCGATACCGGCAGCTACGGAAGGCAGCGCAGCACCTGCGCTGGACTCCCTGCCCCATTAAAACTTCAGGGGTGGCTCCGGCACACGGCGCTACCCCTTTCTTTTTCCCGCTACCGGGCGGGCTGCGATGCCTGCCTACACTGGAGCACCATGCAAGCAGCCACCACACCCCATCTTTCTTCCGCCACCGAACCCGTCTGCATTGATTTGGGCGAGCGCAGCTACCCGATTGCCATTGGCGCTGATTTGCTGCTCGATGCCTCGCAGTTTGCGGGTCTGCCATCGGCTTCGGCAGCGTTGATTGTCAGCAACACCACGGTGGCCCCGCTGTACGCACAGCGCTTGCAGGCTGCTTTGTCAGCACACTACAAAACCCTTCATTTGGTGGTTCTGCCCGATGGCGAAGAGCACAAAAACTGGCAAACCCTGAACCTGATTTTTGATGCCCTGCTAGAGCACGGCTGCGACCGCAAAACGGTGTTGTTTGCACTGGGCGGCGGCGTGGTCGGCGACATGACCGGCTTTGCCGCTGCCAGCTACATGCGCGGTGTACCGTTTGTGCAAGTGCCGACGACACTGCTGGCACAGGTCGATTCGTCGGTGGGCGGTAAAACGGCCATCAACCACCCGCTGGGCAAAAACATGGTGGGCGCTTTTTACCAACCCCAGCGCGTGGTGTGCGATTTGGCGACGCTCGATACGCTGGCACCGCGCGAATTGAGCGCCGGACTGGCCGAGGTCATCAAATACGGACCGATTGCAGACATGGTTTTCATGGACTGGCTCGAAGCGAACATCGATGCTTTGCTGGCGCGCGAGCGCACTGCGCTGGCCCATGCGGTGCGCCGCAGTTGCGAGATCAAGGCGTGGGTGGTCGGGCAAGATGAGCGCGAATCGGGCCTGCGCGCCGTCCTGAATTTTGGTCACACCTTTGGTCACGCCATCGAAGCGGGCATGGGCTACGGCGCGTGGCTGCACGGCGAGGGGGTCGGTGCCGGGATGGTGATGGCCGCCGAGCTGTCGCGGCGCTTGGGTTTGGTCGATGCCGCTTTTACGGAGCGCCTGACTGCACTGATCGAACGCGCAGGCTTGCCGGTGCGTGGCCCGATTTTGGACGCTGCCGACAACGCGGGCCGTTACCTCGAACTCATGCGCGTGGACAAAAAAGCCGAGGGCGGTGAAATCCGCTTTGTGCTCATCGACGGCCCCGGCCAAGCGGTGGTGCGCGCCGCCCCGGATGCTTTGGTGCGCGAAGTCATCGACGCTTGCTGCGGCTAATTGCTATATAAATAATAGCTACAAACACCCATTGAACAAGCGCTACAGGCCTGTTTGATCTCCAAAACAGCCGCCAAGCACCTCCAACGGCCTTGCGGAGAAAATTTCCGATCAAAATGGGCTTAAGCGCTTGATCCACAATCATTTACAGCTATTTATTTAATAGCAAAATTGGCAGCGCGATAAAATCGGCATCTTCTTCAACCTGCCGGTTTTGCCCATGTCCACACCCTCCACCACCGCACCCACAGGTGCCCACCATGCCGACCTGCCAGTCCCCGATGCCGCAGGCGACGGCGTGGACGATGCCATCGTGGTGCAAGACATGGTGCGCTGGCTCGAGCGCGCTGTCATTGGCCTGAACCTGTGCCCTTTTGCCAAGGGCGTACACACCAAGGGGCAAATCCACTACGTGGTCAGTGCCGCCACCGATGGCCGCGAACTACTGCAAGACTTGCAACGCGAACTCGAAGCACTGGCCGAAGCCTCGCCCGAAAAGCGCGACACCACACTGTTGATGGTGCCCGGCTGCATGGAGAATTTTCTCGACTTCAACGACTTCTTAGAGCTGGCCGATGAACTGCTGGACGTGATGGACTTGGGTGGCATTTTGCAAATTGCCAACTTTCATCCGCAGTTTCAGTTTGAGGGCACCGAGATCGAAGACATCACCAACGCCACCAACCGCGCACCCTACCCTACGCTGCACCTGATCCGCGAAGAAAGCCTCGATGCCGCCGTCGAGGCCTTCCCCGAGGCAGAAATGATTTACGAACGCAACATGGAAGTGCTGCGCGAACTGGGCCACGCCGGTTGGCAAGCGCTCGATGTCGGCGCACGCTGCCCCATGCACCACGCCAGTGCAGATACGGCGGCCCCCCAACCCACCCCCACGGAGAAGGCATGAGCGCCACCAGCGCCAACCACCGCAAAGCCCAGCGCCCACGCACTGGGCACAGCGCCAGCCCCGACCCAGTGGTGTTGCAAGAGCTGCGCCCGGGCCAATCGGTGGCACTGCTCAAAGAACTGCACATCCTGACGCGCGAAGGCAAGCTCAACCAAGACTCACGGCGCAAACTCAAGCAGGTCTACCACCTGTTCCAGTTCATTGAGCCACTGCTGCAACAACTCAGTGCCGACGGCCACGCCCCGACGCTGGCCGACCACGGTGCGGGCAAATCGTACTTGGGCTTCATCCTCTACGATTTGTATTTCAAGGCACTGGGACGCGGCCAGATTTACGGCATCGAATGGCGCGCCGAGTTGGTCGAAAAATCCCGCGCGCTGGCGCAGCAGCTGGGGTTTGAGCGCATGTCGTTTTTGAACCTGTCGGTGGCCGAATCCGCCGAAGCCGCCGAACTGCCCGAGCGTATCGACATGGTCACGGCACTGCACGCCTGCGACACCGCCACCGACGATGCCATCGCCTTTGGTCTGCAAAAAAAGGCCCGTAGCATGGTGATCGTGCCCTGCTGCCAAGCCGAGGTAGCGGCTTGCTTGCGCCGTGGCAAAGCGCTGCAACTGGCACGCACCCCACTGGCAGAGCTGTGGCGCCACCCACTGCACACACGCGAGATGGGCAGCCAAATCACCAACGTGCTGCGCTGCCTGCACCTCGAAGCCAGCGGCTACCAAGTCACCGTCACGGAACTGGTGGGCTGGGAGCACAGCATGAAGAACGAACTCATCATTGCCCAATACACCGGCCAAAAAAAGCGCAGCGCTGCCGAGCGGCTGCGGGCAATTTTGCAAGAGTTTGGCTTAGAGCAAGCCCTCGGCGAGCGCTTTGGACTTGCGCCAACACCTGCCAACGAAGGCGCTCCACCGGGGTGACAATGGGGGCCAGACCCCCATTTTGATTTCTGACCGCTATTGGCACCATGGCCCGCCTCCCCCGACTGACCCTGCCCGGCTACCCGCACCACGCCATCCAGCGCGGCAACAACCGCCAGCGCATTTTTGTCGACCGCCAAGACTTCGAACGCATGCTGGCGTTATGGGGTGAATACGCTCCCCAATGTGGCATTGCCATCCATGCCTATGTGCTGATGGACAACCACTTTCATTTGCTTGCCACGCCCAGCACCGCCGAAGGCTTACCGCTGATGATGCAAGCCGTCGGGCGCAGCTATGTGCGCTACTTCAACCAGCGCCACAGTCGCACCGGCACCTTGTGGGAGGGGCGCTACCGCTCGACGCTGATCGAGTCCGAGCGCCACCTGCTGGCCTGCATGGCGTACATCGACCTCAACCCCGTGCGCGCCGGTTTGGTCGCACAGGCGCAAGAATGGCCTTGGTCGGGCTGCGCGCACAGCCTAGGCCTGCGCCACGACCCACTCATTACGCCCCATGCGCTCTATTGGGCGCTGGGCAACACCCCGTTTGCCCGTGAAGCAGCCTATGCCCAACTGTTGCAAACCGGCATCAGCGCTGCACAACAAACCGCTCTGACCGATGCCACCCTGCGCGGCTGGGTGTTGGGCGAAGGCAATTTTTTGCACGAATTAGAAAAAAAATCCACCCGCCGCTTGCGCCCGGCACTACCGGGCCGGCCTGCCCGCGCCTGCTAAAAAAACCGTTAAAACCGAAGATAGCCCAATCTTCATAAGCATTTATTGCTATCATTATTGATCTGACCCCAAATAATTTTCATGACAATATTTTGAAAATTAAATGGAGTCTGACCCCAATTAATTTGCTTGCATGAATTTGCTGCATTGCACTAACCTATACGTCCCTGCGAAAACAATGAGGAATGCGCCCATGACCACGGCTGCCGAAATCCAGCACCTGCAACAGCACGGTTTGTATTCATCCGCCCAAGAACACGATGCCTGCGGCCTCGGCTTTGTGGCCCACATCAAGGGCGTCAAGCGGCACGACATCGTGACCCAAGCGCTGAAGATTCTTGAAAACATCGACCACCGGGGCGCTGTCGGCGCTGACCCGTTGATGGGCGATGGCGCTGGTTTGCTGATTCAAATCCCCGACCAGCTCTACCGCGAAGAAATGGCCGCCCAAGGCATCACCCTGCCCGCTGCAGGCGAATACGGTGTCGGCATGGTGTTTTTGCCCAAAGAACACGCCAGCCGCTTGGCCTGCGAACAAGAGATGGAACGCGCGATCAAAGCCGAAGGCCAAGTGCTGCTGGGCTGGCGCGATTTGCCGGTCAATGCGGACATGCCCATGTCGCCGACCGTGCGCGAAAAAGAACCCCTGCTGCGCCAAATCTTCATTGGCCGGGGCAACGACGTTATCGTCCAAGATGCCCTCGAACGCAAGCTGTACGTGATTCGCAAGACGGCCAGCGCCGCCATCCAAGCGCTGAACTTGCAGCACAGCAAAGAATATTACGTGCCCAGCATGAGCAGCCGCACGGTGGTTTACAAAGGCCTGCTGCTGGCCGACCAAGTCGGCAAGTACTACCTTGACCTGCAAGACGAGCGCTGCGTCTCGGCCATTGGCTTGGTGCACCAACGCTTCTCGACCAACACCTTCCCCGAGTGGCCGCTGGCCCACCCGTACCGCTACGTAGCGCACAACGGCGAAATCAACACCGTCAAGGGCAACTACAACTGGATGCGCGCACGCGAAGGCGTGATGGCCTCGCCTGTGCTCGGGCCTGATCTGCAAAAGCTCTACCCGATCAGCTTTGCCGACCAGTCCGATACCGCCACGTTCGACAACTGCCTCGAACTGCTGACGATGGCCGGTTACCCCATCAGCCAAGCCGTGATGATGATGATTCCCGAACCTTGGGAACAGCACACCACGATGGACGAGCGCCGCCGCGCCTTCTACGAATACCACGCCCCCATGCTGGAGCCTTGGGACGGCCCGGCCTCCATCGTCTTTACCGATGGCCGCCAAATTGGTGCCACCTTAGACCGCAACGGCTTGCGCCCTTCGCGCTACTGCGTCACCGACGACGATTTGGTCATCTTGGCCTCCGAATCGGGCGTATTGCCCGTGGCCGAAAACCGCATTGTTCGCAAATGGCGCTTGCAACCGGGCAAGATGCTGCTGATCGACCTCGAACAAGGCCGCATGATTGACGACGACGAGTTGAAGGCCAACATCGTCAACACCAAGCCCTACAAACAGTGGATCGAGAACCTGCGCGTCAAGCTCGACAGCATTCCCACCACGGCTGCGCCCGAAGCCGCCGCCGCACACGGCTTGCCACTGCTGGAGCGCCAACAAGCCTTTGGTTACACCCAAGAAGACATCAAATTCTTGATGGCACCCATGGCAAAGAATGGCGAAGAAGCCATCGGCTCGATGGGCAACGACAGCCCATTGGCCGTGCTGTCGGACAAAAACAAACCGCTTTACAACTACTTCAAGCAGTTGTTCGCGCAAGTGACCAACCCGCCGATTGACCCAATCCGCGAAGCCATCGTGATGTCGCTGCACAGCTTCATTGGCCCCAAGCCCAATCTGCTGGACATCAACCAAGTCAATCCACCCATGCGGCTGGAAGTCAGCCAACCGGTGCTGAACTTTGACGATATGGCCAAGCTGCGCGACATTGAGCGCCATACCCAAGGCAAGTTCAAGAGCGCCGTGATCGACATCACCTACCCGCTGTCGTGGGGCAAGCAAGGCGTTGAAGCCAAGCTCGCTTCGCTGTGCGCGCAGGCGGTCGATGCCATCAAGGGCGGGGCTAACATCCTCATCATCAGCGACCGCGCCATGAGCGCCACGCAAGTGGCCATTCCGGCGCTGCTGGCGCTGTCGGCCATTCACCAGCATTTGGTGCGCGGCGGTCTGCGCACCACAGCAGGCTTGGTGGTTGAAACCGGCACTGCCCGCGAAGTCCACCACTTTGCCGTGCTGGCCGGTTACGGTGCCGAAGCGGTTCACCCCTATTTGGCGATGGAAACTTTGGCCGACATGCACAAAGACCTGTCGGGTGATTTGTCGGCAGACAAAGCCATTTACAACTACGTCAAAGCCATCGGCAAGGGCTTGTCGAAGATCATGTCCAAAATGGGCGTGAGCACCTACATGAGCTACTGCGGTGCGCAGTTGTTTGAAGCCATCGGTATCAACACCGAAACCATCGAGCAGTATTTCACTGGCACCGCCAGCCGCGTCGGTGGCATTGGCGTGTTTGAAATCGCTGACGAGTCGATTCGGATGCACAAGGCCGCCTTTAGCAACGACCCGGTGCTGGCCAGCATGCTCGACGCTGGCGGCGAGTACGCTTGGCGTGCCCGGGGCGAGGAGCACATGTGGACACCCGATGCCATTGCCAAGCTGCAACACAGCACCCGCTCTAACAACTGGAACACCTACAAAGAGTACGCCCAGTTGGTCAACGACCAAAGCAAGCGCCACATGACGCTGCGCGGCTTGTTTGAGTTCAAGATCGACCCCGCCAAGGCCATTCCAGTCGAGGAAGTCGAATCGGCCAAAGAAATCGTCAAGCGCTTTGCCACTGGCGCGATGTCGCTGGGTTCGATCAGCACCGAAGCCCATGCCACGCTGGCTGTTGCCATGAACCGCATGGGCGGCAAGAGCAACACCGGCGAAGGCGGCGAAGACGCAGCGCGCTACCGCAACGAACTCAAAGGCATCCCAATCAAGCTCGGCGATACGCTCAAGAGCGTCATTGGTGCCGCCAACGTCGAAGTCGATTTGCCTTTGCAAGACGGCGACTCCCTGCGCTCGAAAATCAAGCAAGTGGCCTCGGGCCGCTTTGGTGTCACGGCAGAGTACCTGTCCAGCGCCGACCAAATCCAGATCAAAATGGCCCAAGGTGCCAAGCCCGGTGAAGGCGGCCAGTTGCCCGGCGGCAAGGTCTCGAACTACATCGGCAAACTGCGCCACAGCGTGCCCGGTGTCGGTTTGATTTCGCCACCACCGCACCACGACATCTACTCAATTGAAGATTTGGCCCAGTTGATCCACGACCTGAAAAACGTGGCCCCGCACGCTGACATCAGCGTCAAGCTGGTCTCTGAAGTCGGCGTGGGCACGATTGCTGCGGGCGTTGCCAAGTGCAAGAGCGACCACGTGGTGATTGCCGGTCACGACGGTGGCACTGGCGCATCGCCATGGTCGTCGATCAAGCACTGCGGCGGCCCTTGGGAAATCGGTCTGGCCGAAACCCAGCAAACACTGGTGCTCAACCGCCTGCGCGGTCGCATCCGTGTGCAAGCCGACGGCCAAATGAAAACAGGCCGCGACGTAGCCATTGGTGCCTTGCTGGGCGCAGACGAATTCGGCTTTGCTACCGCGCCGCTGGTGGTTGAAGGCTGCATCATGATGCGCAAGTGCCACCTCAACACCTGCCCCGTCGGTGTTGCCACGCAAGACCCGGTGCTGCGCCAAAAGTTCTCGGGCAAGCCCGAGCACGTCGTGAACTACTTCTTCTTTGTCGCCGAAGAAGTGCGCCAAATCATGGCCCAGTTGGGTATCCGTAAGTTTGACGACCTGATTGGCCGCACCGACTTGCTCGACACCCGCAGCGGCATTGCCCACTGGAAGGCCAGCGGCTTGGATTTTGGCCGCTTGTTTGCCCAACCCCAAGTCGGCGCGGAAGTGCCACGCTTTCACGTCGAAACGCAAGACCACAACTTGGGCAGCACCCTTGACCGCAAACTGATCGAGCGCTGCCAGCCCGCGATCGAAAAGGGCGAGCGGGTGCAGTTCATGGAAGTGGCGTGCAACGTCAACCGCACTGTGGGTGCCATGCTCTCGGGGGCGGTCACTCGCGTTCATCCCGACGGCCTGCCCGACGACACCATCCGCATCCAGTTTGAAGGCACAGGCGGCCAATCGTTTGGCGCGTTCTTGTGCAGCGGCATTACGCTGAACCTGATTGGCGATGCCAACGACTACACCGGCAAGGGCTTGTCGGGTGGCCGCATTGTGGTGCGCCCGAGCTTGGACTTCCGGGGCGAAGCCGTGCGCAACACCATCGTTGGTAACACCGTCATGTACGGTGCCACCAGCGGCGAAGCCTTCTTCAGCGGCGTAGCTGGCGAACGCTTTGCCGTGCGCTTGTCGGGGGCCACAGCGGTGGTCGAAGGCACGGGCGACCACGGTTGCGAATACATGACCGGCGGCACCGCCGTCGTGCTGGGCACTACGGGCCGCAACTTTGCAGCGGGCATGAGCGGCGGTGTCGCTTATGTTTACGACGAAGACGGCCTGTTTGAAACCCGTTGCAACATGGCAATGGTCAAGTTGGAGCGCATTCTGCCTGCCGATGAGCAAGAGGCCACCGTGCCACGCGCCATCTGGCACCGGGGCCAAACCGACGAAGCCCAGCTCAAGAAACTGCTGGAAGACCACAACCGCTGGACGGGCAGCAAGCGCGCCCGCGAACTGCTCGACCACTGGGCCGCTTCGCGCAGCAAGTTTGTCAAAGTCTTCCCGACCGAGTACAAACGCGCGCTGTCTGAAATCCACGAGCAAAAACTGCTCGAAGACCCAAGCACGCCTGCACCAGCAGCTATCAAAACAGAAGCGGTTGCTGCCAAGTAAGGCCCGACCTGTCGTTACCGCACACAAGCATCCACGAGAGAAACACCATGGGAAAAACCACCGGCTTCATGGAATACGGGCGCATTGAAGAGGGCTACAAGAGCGTGCCCGAGCGCCTCAAGCACTACAAAGAATTCGTCATCGGTCTGGACGACGCGCAGGCCAAGCTGCAAGCTGCGCGCTGCATGGATTGCGGCACGCCGTTTTGCAACAACGGCTGCCCGATCAACAACATCATTCCAGACTTCAACGATCTGGTGTACCAAAGCGACTGGAAGAGCGCCTTCACGGTGCTGAACTCGACCAACAACTTCCCCGAGTTCACCGGGCGCATCTGCCCCGCGCCCTGCGAGGCTGCCTGCGTCCTGAACGTCAATGACGATGCCATCGGCATCAAGAGCATCGAACACGCCATCATCGACAAGGCTTGGGCCAACGACTGGGTACAACCCCAAGTCGCCGCGCACAAGACCGGCAAGAAGGTGGCCGTGGTCGGCGCTGGCCCCGCAGGGATGGCAGCGGCACAGCAACTGGCACGCGCCGGCCACGATGTGACGTTGTTTGAAAAGAACGACCGCGTGGGTGGCTTGCTGCGCTACGGCATTCCCGACTTCAAAATGGAAAAGTCGCACATCGACCGCCGCGTTGCCCAAATGCAGGCCGAGGGCGTGACCATCCGTACCAGCGTGTTTGTCGGTGCCGCCAAAGATGGCTTGGGTGCTGACTCCAAAGTTACCAACTGGGCCAAAGAGACCATCACTCCTGCGCAATTGAACGCCGAGTTTGATGCTGTTTTGCTGACCGGCGGTGCCGAGCAATCGCGCGACTTGCCCGTACCGGGCCGCGATCTGGACGGTGTTCACTTTGCGATGGAGTTCTTGCCTCAGCAAAACAAGGTCAACGCTGGCGATAAGCTCAAGGCCCAGTTGCGCGCCGATGGCAAGCACGTCATCGTCATCGGTGGCGGCGACACCGGCAGCGATTGCGTCGGCACCAGCAACCGCCACGGCGCGGCCAGCGTCACGCAGTTTGAGCTGATGCCCCAGCCGCCCGAGGTCGAAAACCGTCCGCTGACTTGGCCTTACTGGCCGATCAAGCTGCGCACCAGCTCCAGCCACGACGAAGGCTGCACCCGCGAGTTCGCTATCGCTACCAAAGAGTTCATCGCGGGCACAGGCAAAAACAAAGGCCGTGTGGTCGGTGTCAAAACCGTGCGCCTGCAATGGGAAGGCGGCAAAATGACCGAGGTGCCCGGCTCTGAGCAAACGCTGCAAGCCGACCTGGTGCTGCTGGCCATGGGTTTTGTCAGTCCCGTAGCACCGGTGCTCGAAGCCTTTGGCATCGAGAAAGATGCCCGTGGCAATGCCCGCGCCAGCACCGATGAGGGCGGCTACGCCACCAACGTGCCCAAGGTGTTTGCTGCTGGTGATATTCGCCGGGGCCAATCGCTGGTGGTCTGGGCGATCCGCGAAGGCCGCCAAGCTGCACGCACGATCGACCAATTCCTGATGGGCAGCTCCGAACTGCCACGCTAACCCTCCGGGGATACGCCGCCCTCTGCGTCACAGTAGAGGGTTGCAACAGCGCTGGCGGCCTCTGCTACAACCATTTAGAGATAAAAACTCGGCGGATTCAAAACTGAAGTGCAACACCCTGGTTTTTAATGAATGAGGGTGGAGTGCTGAGAGGCGTTCAGGAGC
>JAIEMS010000021.1 GCA_019751915.1 Burkholderiaceae bacterium | reverse complement strand
TCTTGCAGTTTGCGAACAAACTTATGGGTATCGAAGGTAATAGAACTCATGGAAAAGACTGTACCAGAAGTACCCCGACCAAGGGGGAGGGGGTGCTTCCCAGCCCCCATGAAAAAACCGCCCCACCCCCGAAGGAGTGAAGCGGTTTGTGCGCACTGTTTACCGCGCGATGTTAGGTTGCAAGCAACCCAACCTACGAGGGCAACACGAATTAAATGGCGATGAAGTTGTCAGATACCAATGCGCCTGCAGCTACGCCGTTCAAGACCCCAACCAAAGTGATCTCACCAGCATCAATTGTGACACCAGCAGCATTGTTATAGCTGTACACATAAGCATTGCCAGCTTGATAAGCCACCAAGAAACCTGTTTCTCCTGCTACAGAGGTCAAGACCAGTGCTGCATCACCAGTTACGGTCTTGAGTGCTGCAATCAAACCACTGCCATCGCCAGAGATAGCCAGCGCTGTGCCAGTCAAAATGTAATTGAACTCAGTGACTTGATCTTTTGTGACAGTGATGTCATGAGTAGCAGTTGCAAACGCAGCTGCATCAGCCAAAGTCGTATAAGCAGCAACAGCCAGCTTGTCATAACCAGTCACGGTATTTGCACCTGCAGTGAAACCAGTGATAGTGTCATAGCCTCCAACTGTGCTCAATGTAACTTTATCAGTACCACCGGCAACCAAAGAGATGCTGTCATTACCAGCGCCACCGATGAAGGTGTCGTTGACAGAACCACCGGAGATGACATCATTTCCCGAACCACCAGTAATAGACGTTTGACCAGTTGCAGAACCAATCAAGGTCAGGCCGCCACCGGTAATCGCATTGGCATCAATGACGTTGCCAGTAGCAGCAGTACCCGCGCTTACATCAATGGTGCGAATACCAGCGACGTAAGCATCTGCGTTGACCGCGATACTTCCGAGCGTGGTGCTAGCAACCGTCTTGATAGTTTCGACGCTAGACACACGAACAAACGAGGTTGCTGCTGTCAGTGAGAAACCGCCAGCGCTGGTACCAAGCAACAAGGTATCAGTGCCGTCGCCGCCAACAACGCTGTCGAAGAAGGTGCCAGCGTTGTTGAGATCGTCTATCGCCTTGTACACGATGGTGTCATTGCCGCTACCACCGGTAATGTTATCGACACCAGCAAGCAGTGCGCCCGTAATGGTGACCCCAGTGGTGAATGCGGAGACGTTAATCACGTTAGGAGCAACATCAGCACCAGTGTCGCCAGACAAATCAATCGTGTTGATACCAGCAGTCTGGGCCGTTGCACCCAAGGTTAGGCTGATGACAGCCGAGTTGGTGGCAGTCGTGATTTGCTCAACGCTGCTGGCATTGGCCCAGCTGTCGGTTGCTGCCACAGTCACCGCAGTGCCAGTAGCAGTAAAGTTGATGATGTCGTTGCCATCACCACCGCTGATGGTATCGAGCAAGGCATTGGAGTTGAACAACAACGCAGAACTTGCGTAGTTGAAAGTATCCACCTTGCTGCCGCCCACCAAACTGTCACCACCGACAGACGAGCCGGTAATGTTATTTTTGGCTGCTGCAACACCCTTGATTGCAGTCGCCGAAGTATTGGCACTTGCATTCGTGGTGAACGTCATGGCAGCCACGCTGGTTTCAACAGCAGCAGAACCCACCAGCTTGCTCAAATCAACCGCAGTTTCAGAAGAAGCTACTTTGACAGCCACGGTGTTTATGTTACCAGTAGCAGCCGAAACAACGTTGTAGGTCTTGCCATTAAGCAATGCGCCCTGAATTTCCTGATTCGCACCATCGGCAAACTCGATAGTTTCGACACCGGCCAAGGAGACGGTGCCAGAAGTACCCTTGATCAGCTTCGAGCCAGTTTGGAACTTCAAGGTATCCAGCGTGCCATCACCCAAGTCGATGTTCACCACTTTGTCGCTGTAATCAACGGCGGCAAGGGTGACGGTGTCGTTACCGAGGCCAGTTTGCACAGCGGTGTCAGCCGTTGCAGTCAACACCAGTTTGTCGTTGGCGCTACCAGTTTTGATAGTACCCACCGCCAGCGTAGTGGTCGAGTCCAACTCTACAGCACCGGTCATGGCCGATGCATCCAAAGTGCCAGCAGTCAGACTGGTCACGGTGGCAGCATCGGTCAGGGTACCCGAGCCAGTTACAGTGATGGAGCCTGTGGCACTCACAGTGCTTGCACCAGCGGTAGCCAATTCCAAGTTATTGACACCCATATTGATGGTGACATTGGATTTGGCAGCAGAAGCGTCCAATGTGCCGATCACATGCTTAACGGCAGCACCTGCGGCAGAAGTGTCAGTTGAAGCATCAATCGTGACAGTCTTGGCTTGTGTGATTGTGAGTTTTGTCAGATCAACGGCGTTGCTATCACGCACAGCGTCATCAAGCTTCACTGTCACTGTGTTAGCAGCTTCAGCGGCTGCTGTACCAACAACAATGCTAGTTGCACCAGCGCCACCAACTTGATCAGTTTTATAAGTCACGGTTTGACCAGTCTTAACAGACAGTGCCTTATTGGCATTGTCAACATTGACTACCAAACTATCAATCAGGTTGCCACTGCGCAGGTCAACAGCACCGGCAGCAGTACCCAGTTCCAGAGTGAACGTGCCAGTTCCGGTGTCTACCACATTCAGAGCACTAGAACCGGTTTCAACACTTGCTGCACTCAACTTCAAACCGACATTTTTATCACCACTCACAGCGACATCGACCAGTGCAGTAGAACCAGCAGTGAAGTCGTAGGTTGCTGCGCCACCATTGCCGGAAATGCTCAGGGAGGTAAGGGCGTTTGCTGTGCCAGCAGAAGAAGAAGCACCAACACCAGAAAGCACAGCGCTGGTCGCACCAACGACACCCGTCAAACCGATGGTACCGCCAGCAACCACGTTCAATTTACCAGCTGCAGACAAGCTGGCAATCGAAACATTGCCAGTAGCATTGACGGTAGTATTGACCGATGCGGTAGCATCGCTAATTGTCACGTTACCATCAGTGGCCGTTGCTTTGATTACTTTGGCTGCAGTACCAGACAAAGTCAAGCTTTTGGCAGCTGTGGCCGACAGAAGCCCGGTGCTGGCGTTGGAAGTTGCGTTCAGGTAACCAGCACCCGTTACAGCGACATCGGCAATTGCACCGGTGACCGTGACGAACGTTGCAGAACCTGCAGAACCAACAGCCTTGGCATCAACAGTCAGATTTTGACCAGTACCACCAGTAGCAGCAACAGTCGTGGTCACGAAATCGTCGCTAGCAGTCACAGTGGCATTGTTGATTGCCAAAGCGGTCACACTCAGAATGTCAACAGCTGTGGCAGCCTTGGTGACATCGAAGTTGAGCGCTTTAGCGTTGCTGAAATTGGTTGCGTCAAAATCCAGAGTCGTAACAGCGGCCAACGTACCAGCCAATGTCGTTGCGTTGGCATTCACGTTGATGGTTTCGATACCACGAACAAGACCTGAGTTGGTTGCAGTGACGTCAGCTTCGATGGTCACCGTCAATACGTCGGCATCGGTGGAAGACGTATCAATGATATTGTCCGTGGAATTAAACGTTGTAGCAGTCGCAACGGTAGAAATAGTACCAGTGATGGTTTCGTTAGCCGCTGTGCCTGTGATATTGTCCACACCGGCAGTCAGTGCCACGGTGCCGCTAGGCGTACCCCCGTTGACGATGGTCGCGATAGTGGAGTCGATTGCAGCTGTGGCGCTCACCAACAAGGCGTGGTCGCCGACCGAACTGGCCACAATGCTGCCCATTTGGACGCGGGACAAGTTAGTTGCAGTCGTGCCGTTGTATGCATTGATTTCAGTCAGCGTATCAAGTGCAGCGCTGAAGGAGGTGGAATAAGCCACACGGTCTGCGATGGTGGTTACGTCTTTGCCCTGCGCGTTCTTGATAACGCTCAATAACAGAGTGCCCAAAGTTTGGCGACCAGCGGTAATTTCGCCGCTCCAGTAGGCCAAGCCGTCAGCATCGGGCGCACGGCCCAGCAGGTTGTTATACACCTTGGTAACCTGATCTTGGGTGGTGGTCAGGCCAGCGTACTGGTTAGTGAATTCGGCGCTGCCAGAAAAGCCAGCCAGTGCTGCAGATTCGGTTTGGTTTTGCCAGTAGGCGAGACCGGCGGTATCGGCTGGGCGGCCATAGTAGCCGACGTAAAACTGGTGAACTTGGGTTGCCGTAAGAGCCATTTGAATCCCCTTAAAAGGAAATGAAGTTTAGAAAACTATTCTGGCGAAGGATGTCTTCTTGCTGCCAAAAAACTCAATTGCCAATGAACTGCCGCCGGCACTCCAATGAGCGAGTTAACTGCAAGTCTACCCGAATCGGCAAGCCCAGCAACAGTTCGGTGTTCGTAGCGCATCTGTTGGCTTTGATTGTTGCCTGTATGCAACGGTGGCCAGTGTGCCCGGCCACCGAAGACGGCGGCTTAAAATCGCCGGTCTTTATTTTCGGGGGTGCATCCAATGGCGCTGGGCAATTTTCAATCGGTGGTTTTGCATGCAGCCGGGTGGCAACCTGTGGCAACCGCCGCAGGCCATGCTTGGGCACTGCACGCGCCACTGGTGGCTGCGGTGCTGGCGGCAGTGCGCCCGCGCGCAGTGCTGGCGGTGGATGCAGGCGAGGGCGTGGCATTGGGCGGTTTGGCCGATGCGGTACGGTGGTTAGGGCTAGATACCCGTGTGCAGGGGGCATTGCACAGTGCCCCAGATGCCAGCCACCCCACGGCGGTAGATGTGCTGCACTTGGCCGATGTGCCACCGGGTGGGCTGGCCGCGGCACTGGCCCAGTGGCAACCGGCACTGACCGATACCGCCGTGGTGCTGTTGCATGGTTGCGCTGCACACGGGCCAGAATGGGCCACGCTGGCGGCGCAGGCACCGCATTTTGTGGCCCCCGCAGGCGAGGGGTTGGGCATTTTGCTGGCACCCGGTGCCACCTTGCCCGAGGGTTTGCACTGGTTGCTAGATCCGAACAACCCACAGTGGCAATGGACGCTGCAAGCGCCAGAACTTACAGCCTTGTTTGGCGCACTAGGGGCAGGGGCGGCAGCACGGGTGGCCTTGCTGGGCACCCAAGCGGGCAATGCCGACTTGCGTTTGCGCTTGGCAGCACAAAATCAAAGTGCACAACAGACACAATGGCAAGCCAAGGCAGAACTCCATCAGGCACAGCAGGAGCACGAAGGCTTGCTGCTGACACTCCAGAAAACCCGCGAGCAATTGCAGGCCAGTGCCCAAGCGCTAGAGCAAGCGCGGCAAGAGGCAGGCATAGGCGCGGCGGCATTGGAGCGAGTGCATGCCTCGCTGTCGTGGCGCATTACGGCACCGCTGCGTGCGGGGCTGGACACGGTGCGGCGGCTGGCTCAACTGGCCCGGCTCACCAGCAGCCAAGGCTCGGGGCCTGCGCTGGCGCAAGCGCAGCAACTGCTGACCCGTGCCCAAGATGCCCTGCATGGCGGGCCACGCTTGCCCCACTTGACAGGCGATTTTCCGCTGCGCACCCAATGGTATGCGGCGCAAGCGCCGCAGGTGTCGCTGATCGTCCTCAACTACAACAAGCCCCAGCTCACGCTGGAGTGCGTGCAATCGATCTGGCAACACACTCAGGGCTATCGTTACGAGGTGGTGCTGGTAGACAACGGCAGCACCAATGAATCTTTGGCCCAATTAGCCCCGCTGGGGGTAGCTGCGCAATTGGTGCGCGTGGGTATGAACCGCTTTTTTGGCGAAGGCAACAACATCGGGTTTGAAGCATCGTTGGGGCGCTACGTCGTGTTTTTGAACAACGATGTCACCGTCACCCCCGGCTGGTTAGCACCACTGATTGACCGGCTCGAAGCCGACCCAACCATGGGTGCCACTGGCCCGATGATGGTGTACCCCGATGGCCGGTTGCAAGAGGCGGGCGCACAGGTGCACCCCGATGGCAGCAGCGAACAATTTGGCAAAGGTGGCAACCCCGACGACCCGGCCCATGCGCAGCAGCGCGATGTAGGTTATGTATCGGCAGCGGCAGTGGCCATGCGGCGCGAAACGTTTGCGCAGGTACTGGGCTTTGATTTGTGCTACGAACCCGCCTATTACGAAGATGCCGATTTGTGCATGAAAATTCGGCAAATGGGCTTGCGAATTGTCTATTGCCCTGATTCACGCATTGTTCACCACGAAAACGCCACTTCGCGCGACTTTGCCAAGCAGTTGGCAATTGAACCCGTCATCCGGCGCAACCGGGCGCAGTTTGTGACGCGCTGGGGTGCGGTGCTGCGCGGTGAGGCAACGACTGTGGCGGGGTTGATTCCTGCCACGCCGGTGGCTACGCAGGCGGCCCATGTGCCGGGTCGGCCCGCTGTGGTGCTGTTTACACCGTACCACTTGGTGCCGGGCGGCGGCGAACGCTATCTGCTGACCGTTGCAGCAGGGCTGGCCCGCAGCATGAATGTGACGCTGGCGACCCAGCACCCGTACTCGCGGCTGCGGCTGCTCAAGTTGGGGCAAGACCTCGATTTACCGCTAGAGGGTATCGCTTTGGCAACCACCGATGCACTGGCACGGCTGGGGCCGTTTGATTGGTCGGTGGTGATGGGCAACGAGGTTCTGCCCCCGTGCGCAGCATTGGCACGGCGCAATGTGTTTATCTGCCAGTTTCCGTTTCCAACACCTGCCGATTGGCTGGGCCGGCATGTCGGCATGATGGCTGGCTACGAGCGGGTGGTGCTTTACAGCCCGTTTGTGGCAAAGCACTACAGCCGCGAAGCCGCCCACATGGGGGTGGGCAATGTGCCGGTATCGGTCGTATCGCCTTCGGCTGTGCTGGCTCCACCGGCCAGTTTAGGGGTTGCTGTGGCACCCAAGCGCCAACAGGTGGTGAGTGTCGGGCGGTTTTTTGTCGGCGGGCACTCCAAGCGGCACGATTTCATGATTGAGGCCTTCAAAAAGCTGCATGCCCGCAACCCCGATACCACGCTGCATTTGGCCGGATCGCTCTCGGCAGAGCCTCGGCATATGGCCCACTACGAAAAACTGGTCGCGCAGGCAGCGGGCTTGCCGGTGCAGTTTCATGTTAATGCGTCGCAAGAAACCATTGCTGCGCTGTATGCCGATAGCTCGGTTTATTGGCATGCTGCAGGCGTAGGGGTCGATGAGCTGGTGGAGCCGCACCGTTGTGAGCACTTTGGCATCTCGGTGGTCGAGGCCATGTCAGCCGGTTGTGTGCCCATGGTGTTTCGGCTCGGTGGCCCGGCAGCCACGGTGCAGCACAAGGTGTCGGGCTACATTTACAGCACCCCGGAAGAGCTGGTCGATTGGACGGCCCAAGTGCTGGGCCAGCCTGAAGATGATGCCTCTTTGCGCCAAATGCGCGCCACAGCGGTGCAAACGAGCTTAGAGTTTTCTGATGCGGCCCTGATGGATCGCTTTACCGCGCTGCTGGCATGAGTGTCCATGCGCCCGTGATTGAGGTAGCAGGGCTATCGAAGTGTTTTCACACCTACAACAACCCCGGTGACCGCTTGCGCCAAGCGCTGGTTCCGCCGCTGCAGCGTTGGGCAGGAAAAACGCCCACCCAGTATTACAGCGAGTTTTGGGCACTGCGCGAGGTGTCACTGTCGGTGGGGCGCAACGAGACTGTGGGCATTGTCGGTCGCAATGGCTCCGGTAAGTCGACCTTGTTGCAGTGCATTTGCGGCACCCTGACACCCACGGTAGGCACGGTGCGCACCCACGGGCGGGTGGCGGCGCTGCTGGAGCTTGGTTCGGGGTTTAACCCCGAGTTCTCGGGGCGCGACAATGTGTTCATGAACGCTGCGGTGTTGGGTCTGGGCCGGGCCGAGGTAGAGCAGCGCTTTGATGCCATTGCCGCTTTTGCCGATATTGGGGCGTTTTTAGAACAACCGGTCAAAACGTATTCGTCGGGGATGGCGGTGCGGCTGGCCTTTGCTGTGGCCATCAACCTGAGTCCAGACATCCTCGTGGTCGATGAGGCGCTGTCGGTCGGTGACGAGCTGTTCCAACGCAAATGCTTTGCCCGCATCGAGACCCTCAAGGCCGACGGCATGACGGTGTTGTTTGTCTCGCATTCCGGCGCTACGGTGGTCGAGTTGTGTGACCGTGCCATCTTGCTCGATGGCGGCGAGTTGCTGGCAGTAGGCAAACCCGGCGATGTGGTCAGCCGCTACCAAAAGTTGCTCTATGCCCCTGCGACCGATCGCCAGCGGGTGCGTGATGAGATGGTGGCCGCTCTGCAAGACAAGGGTGGCAACACGCATTCTGGTCAGGCCGCGCACATCCCTTCCCCTGATTTGCTACAAAATAAAGAGCAACAAAATCAAGCTGCGCCAGCACTAAAAGCCTTTTTTGATGCAGGTTTTGTCCCCAGCACGACGCTGGCTTATGCTTCGCGCGGGGCACACATTCTGGCCCCGGCGGTGTTTACGTTGGCCGGTGAACAGGTCAATGCACTGGTGCGTGGCGAGCGCTACGTCTACCGCTACCGGGTGGCGTTTGAGGTCGGTGCCAATCAGGTGCGCTTTGGCATGCTGATCAAAACGCTGTCGGGGGTGCAATTGAGCGGTGCGGTGTCGGCACCGTCGATTCAAGCATCGCTGGCTTGGGTCGGCGCGGGGCAAACGCTGGAGGTAGCGTTCGAGTTCGATTGCCTCATGAATCCGGGCACCTACTTTCTAAGCTGCGGGGTGCTGGGCTTGGTCGATGGCGAGGAGTGTTTTTTGCACCGCATTGTCGATGCCATCGCACTGCGGGTATTGCCGCAAGTGGGCAATACCTCGACCGAGTTGGTCAGTTTGTGTGCCTTTCAGGGGTTTACGCCCGTAGAGACGCAGGTTTCGTTGGCAGGAGCTTAAATTGAAATTCAATCCAGAAACTTTGTTTGACGATTTGCTGGTGTCTTCGCCCAATGGGGGGGGATTATTCGCCCTGCGGGGCGGGCAAGTGCAGCACCTTGATGGGCTGTCGAGCACCGGACTGGCCCTGCGTGGCAGCACGTTGGTACGCGGACTGCAACCTGCCGACTGGGTGATTTACAGCGAGGGCGGTGCCTTTACCAGTGTGGCAGCGGCCATCCACTGTGCCGACATTCACGACGTGCTGTGGGTAGACGATGGCTTTTTAATGGTCAGCACCGACCACAACGAAGTGGTGCGCGTAGACCCCGACTTGCGCCCAGCGCAGCGCTGGGGCTTTGCGGGCGAGTTGGATTCGCTGCACATTAACTGCTTGGCCCGCTGGGGCGATGAAGTGGTGTTTTCCGCCTTTGGTATGTTTGCAGAGCGCCGCGCCTACAAGGGAGCCAGCGCTGGGGCAGGCTTTGTGCGCGCCCTCGATGGGGTCGAGCCATTGATTACCGGACTATCGCAGCCGCACAGTCTCAAACCGTGGGGTGCAGATTTGCTGTTGGCCGACTCTGAGACCCGCTCGATTGCCCTGTTTGACCGCCAAGGCCGTGAAAAGCGGCGCAAGGTACTCAATGGCTACACGCGTGGTATTGCCATTGGTCGTCAAGCACTGTTTGTCGGCTTGAGTGCATCGCGCACCCCCGACCCCGGCGGACTGGCCTCGGCGGCGGTGGTCGCACTCGATTTGCACAGTTGGGAAGAATTAGGCCGTATTTCCCTGCCCGCACGCGAGATTTACGAGGTGCTGCAAGTGCCCGCTGGCGTGGACATGGCTGCTTTGGTGGCACGCATTGGTGCCGTCAAAATCAACCCCTACATCTATTATGAATAACAAAGTAGCCGGGGGCATGGCGCTGCCACAGGTGGCTGGGCCGTGGCTTGATTTTGTCTGCAATGTGTGCGGGTGCTTGCACTGCGAGCAGGTGGAAATTTTTCACCGCGAAAAAGCCTTGTGCCCCGACTGTGGGGCCAATGCCCGGTTTCGTGGCATGGTGGCGGCATTGGCCGATGCACTGGGCATGCCCAGCCATGTGCCGCTGGCGCGTTGGCCCGATCAACCCACATTGCGTGGTTTGGGCATGAGCGATTGGCCGGGCTACGCCGATTTGCTGGCGAGCAAGATGGCCTACGTCAATACCCACTTTGACCAAACACCGCACCTAGACATACTCCATCCCGGTGCCGAGTGGCTGGGTTGCCATGATTTTGTGCTGTCCAGCGACGTGCTGGAGCATGTGTTGGCCCCCGTACAGAAAGCCTTTGACAATTTGCTGGCACTGCTCAAACCGGGGGGCTGGTTGGTTTTTAGTGTGCCCTACACCACACAGGCGCACACGCAAGAACACTATCCCGGCATGGTCGGGTTTGAAACCGTGCAGGCCTTTGGTCAACCCGCCGTGGTCTGGAAACACACCGATGGTTCTTTGCATCTGGATGCAACGCCCGAATTTCACGGGGGTGCTGGAGCCACGCTAGAGTTGCGGGTTTTTGGCTGTGAAGACGTATTGGCACACTTGGCACAAGCCGGTTTTACGCAGGTGCAGGTACTCAACACGCCGCGCTTGGGATGTGGTTACTACTGGCCCCCCATTTACGAGCCTACACCCCAAAGCCCGCCGTATTTGGCCTACATCATCCGGGCGCAACGACCCCTGACCTCACAATGAGCATTCGCCCCCACCGCACTGAACGTGCCGCATTCGAGAACTTTTTGCTGGCCCACCACGAACGCCAGACCGGGGCACTGGAGGTACGCTCGCGCCCGTTCATGCTGCTGCTGGACCCGGCCTCAACCTGCCAATTGCAGTGTCCCATGTGCCCGACCGGGCTAGAGAATGCCCGCCAAATGCCCGAGGGACGCAAGCGTTATCGCCAACGCACCTTGCTGGGGCGTGAGCTGTTTGATGCGGTGCTGGCCGAGTTGGGCGATTCGCTGTTTTTTGTGCATTTGTACAACTGGGGCGAACCGCTCCTGAACCGCGATCTGACCTACTTTATCCACGCACTGGCCGAGCGGGGCATTGCCACCGACACCAATACCAATTTGTCGCTCCAGCTCTCGGATGAAGCCATTGATGCCTTGGTGCTCTCAGGGATCGACCGGATCGAGGCTTCTATCGACGGTTTTAGCCAAGAGAGCTATGGGCAGTACCGCATCAAGGGACGGTTTGATCTGGCCCGCGATAATTTGCTGCGTTTGGCGCGTGCCCGTGACCGGCTCGGTAGCCGGTTGGAAGTAGTTTGGAACTACTTGGTGTTTCGTTTTAATGAGCACGAGATTGAAGCGGCGCGCGATTTTTGCGCCCAGCACGGCATTGAGTTTGTCCGGCGCGAGGCCTCGATTTCGCCCGAACTGCGCGAACAACTTTTGCCCAGTTACCGCCAAGGCGAATCGCTGGGCGGATTTAACGAGCGCTGCCGGGAGCCGTTTATTCCCGCCGAAATTGAGGCACGAACAGCCGGTAGCTGTGCTTGGCATTATTTGTATTCGATTGTGAATGCCGATGGCTCGGTGTCGCCCTGCTGCGCCCCGTGGGAAGACGATTGGGACATGGGAACGGTATCGCCGGGTGGGACTGCATTTGGTGATGTTTGGAACAACGGCATGTTTCAACGCGCCCGCAGTGATGTGGCCGGCCACCACCTGCTGGCGCAATTGCGCCAATCGGGCAAACTAGAAACGATACGCACCGTCGGCGACTTTGTGCACCAAGGCAATATCTGTGAAGGCTGCCAGATGCCGACCCCGATGCTGGAGCTGTATTCGCACCGGGCCGATTTGGTGGTCGATCATTTCGCCAGCCAAGCAGCCAATTTGTACCCCGATTTGGCTCCGTTGTTTGGACTGGTACGCAGTGACCCCACAGCATTTTCGGCGGCTTATGCAGCGCGTTTAGCTCCGGCTGGTTTGCCAGCACCGGCACCAGCGCCCTCTTGGAAGCGGCGCTTGCCGATTTGGATGAGCAAGATGGTGGGCGGCGGTTAAAGCACATCGGCAAAGCCGGGGCGCGACTTTTGAAAGCTCCAGTACCCCAACCAGCACACCACGGCGCTGACGCTGGTAGCAATCAACCAATGCCCCCAATGCGGGGCCAAGCCTTGCACCAAGACATCCCGTGTGGTCTCGATCACCCACGTGAGGGGGTTCAGGTAAATCCAGCGCGCATAAGGCTCAGGCAATGCACTGGCCGGGTAAAAGACCGGCGAGACAAAAGCCAAGATCGTTGCCAACAGGCCCGTGCTGTGGGCAATGTCGCGCAGATAAACCCCCAGCGCTGCCAGCAACCAAGTCACGCCTTGGGCCAACAGCACCAACGGCAACAGCACCAGCGGCACCAGCAGGGCCGTGGCATGCAATGACTGCTGCAATGCCAGAACCCCTGCCAGCAAAACACTAACGCTAATGAGGGTATGAAACAGTGCTGACCCCACCGCCACGGCAGGCAAAATTTCGAGCGGAAAAACGACCTTCTTAACGTAGTTGGCATTGCCAACAATGACACCGGGGGCGCGGGTCAGGCATTCAGCAAAGAAGCCGTGAACAATCATGCCGACAAACAACATGATAGAAAAATAACCCTTGCCCTGACCCTCGCCAGCACCAGCCCATTGCGATTTAAAAGCCACGGTAAACACAAAGGCATACACCGTTAGCAGGAGCAAGGGATTAAAAAATGACCACGCCAAACCAAAAATAGAGCCGTTGTAGCGACCAATCACGTCACGTTGAATCAGCTGAACGATCAGGCTGCGGTTGCGCCACAGACTGCGCGCAAGCGCTACCGGGGAAGTCAGTGCGGGTTGGTGTGGATTCATGAAGAGGCAATATCTCGGTAAACCTGCACTGTGCGATCAATGCAGGTCTGCCAACTAAACTGGGCTGCACGGGCTAGCCCTGCACTGGCAGCTTGGGCGCGCCATGCATCGTCTTGCAAGGCTTGGTACATCGCTGCCGTCAAGGCAGCGGTATCTTCCGGTGCAATTTGCAGCGCAACGGTGCCCACCACCTCTGGCAGGGAGGATGTGTTGGAGGTAACCACCGGCACCCCAGAGGCCATTGCTTCCAGCACAGGCAGGCCAAAGCCTTCGTACAGCGATGGGTACACAAACAACCGCGCACCGGCATAGAGCACGGGCAGGTCGGCTTGCGCCACATAGCGCAAGTAGTGCAGCCAGCCCGCACTGGCAGCGCGGGCCATGCGCTCGTGGGTGTGCTCGGAGCACCAGCCGGCACCGCCAGCCATCACCAACGGATGGTGTTGGCGCAGCGCCACGGGCAGGGCCTCGTACGCCGTGAGCAAACGATCGAGGTTTTTGCGTGGCTCAATAGTGCCGACATACAAGCTGTAGCTGTGCGGCTGCAAGCCCAGACGTGCCAATACCGGCGCGAGTTCCGCCGCACTGTGCGGTCGAAACGCCGGGTCAGCCCCCAATGGGATGGCCGTGATTTGGTCGGCTGGGTGGTTAAAGTATTGGATTAAATCGTGCCGGGCTGACTCCGACACGGTAATGACGTGGGTGGTGCGGCGCAGGCTTTCGGGCAGCATACGGCGCATGTAGTCAATGCGCGCTGCCGGGTGAAACTGCGGGTAAATGTGGTGCGATAGGTCGTGAACCGTGGTGACGGTACGCCCACCAAAGGGCGGCAAAAAATAATTGGGTGAGTGGAAAATGGCATCGCCTTGGGTACGCAAACGCAAGCGTTGCAGCGATGGCATCAGCAGCCGAAATGCCTGCACCGCAGCACGGTTACCCGCCAAAATGCTGCGCACACTGCGCTGGGTACTGGGCGGCGCAGTGTCGGCATGCAGCAACGACTCCAAGCTCACCCAACGCCCCAGCGAAAAATACCGCACCCGGCCCATGCCGGCGTGCTGGTGCAGGCCCTTTGCCAATTCAAAAGCATAGCGACCAATGCCGGTCAGGGGCGGGCTGATGCTGTCAGCACCCAAAATCAGATCGATGGACATGGTGCGCCTAGGCCAACGCCGGCTGCTCAAGCATCCAGCGCAGCGTGTCTTGCAGGGGCGGGCTACACCAGTCGGTGCCGATCAGGGTGCGCAGACGGGCAGGGTTACCGCTGAGGGTTTTGACCTCATTGGCACGGACAAAGGCAGGGTTGACCTGCACTTGCAACTGGTGGCCGCTGATATCCTCGACCAATGCCAGCACCTCGCGCAGGCTATGGGTACGACCCGAACACACATTCACGGTCTGCCCGGCAGCATGGGCTTGCAACAAGCGCCGGTAAGCATGCACCACGGCGCGGACATCAGAAAAATCGCGCCACACGTCCAGATTGCCCAACTCCAGCGTGCTGGCACGGCGCTGGTAGTGGGCGACAATTTTGGGCAGTAAAAAATCAACCGATTGCCCTGCCCCGGTGTAATTGAAAGGGCGAACGATGGTGATCGGGAGCTTGTCCATCCACAGCCGTGCCATGTGCTCCATGGCCAGTTTGCTGACCGCGTAGTCATTGGCGGGCTGAGGCGGGGTGGCCTCGTCGAGCATGCCTACAGTAGCGTTACCGTACACATTGGCACTGCTGGCCAGCAACACACTGCGCGGGGCTTCTGGCAAAGTGGCCAGCGCCGCCAGCAGATGGCGAGTGCCGATCAAATTGACATGGTAGAAGGCCTCAGCATCGCCGTGGCCGACAAAAGCAATCGCGGCCAAGTGCACCACAGCGTGGGGGCGTACCTCTTGGACGATTTGTTGCAAGCCCGCAGGATCGTTCAGTTGGGTCTGGCCCAAACCAAAAACCTGCCAGCCATTTTGCTCAAGTTCGGTTTGAAGGTAGCGGCCGGTAAAGCCGCTCAAACCCGTCACCAGTGCGCGCTGCATAGGTACGGCTTCCATCGTCAGAATGAAAAACCGCTGGTGTTGCGGCGCAAGTCGGCCTCGACCATCATCTGGCACAAGGCTTCGAGATTGGTTTCGGGTTTCCAGCCCAGTTGGGCATAGGCTTTGGCGGGGTTGCCAATGAGCAGCTCGACTTCGGCGGGTCGATAAAACTGGGGATTCACACGCACCCGCACTTTGCCCGTGGCGGCATCGGTGCCCACTTCAGATTCGGCCTGACCACTGAAGGCGAGTTCGACACCGACCGCCTTGAAGGCCATGCGAACAAAGTCGCGCACGCTTTCAGTGCGGTTGGTGGCAAGGACAAAAGTGTCGGGTTGCTCCGTTTGAAGCATGCGCCACATGCCATCGACATATTCTTTGGCAAAGCCCCAGTCGCGTTTGGCATCCAGATTGCCCAACTCCAGCACCTCCAGTTGGCCCAGTTGAATTTTGGCCACGCTGTCGGTAATTTTGCGGGTGACAAACTCGCGCCCCCGCAACGGGCTTTCGTGGTTAAACAAAATGCCGCTGCTGCCAAAAATACCGTAGCTCTCGCGGTAATTGACCGTCATCCAATGGGCGTAGAGTTTGGCAACCCCGTAAGGGCTGCGGGGGTAGAAGGGGGTTTCTTCGACCTGCGGGATGGCTTGCACTTTGCCAAACATCTCCGAGGTGCTGGCTTGGTAGAAGCGGATTTTAGGATTGACCAACCGGATCGCTTCGAGCAGGTGCAGCGCACCAATGCCGGTAATTTGCGCGGTGGTGGTGGGCTGCTCAAAGCTCACGCCGACAAAGCTTTGCGCGGCCAAATTGTAAATTTCGTCCGGCTGGACTTTTTGCACCAATGCAATGCTGGCACCCAAGTCGGTCAGGTCGTACTCGACCAAATGCAAATGGGGGTTGTCAAGGATGCCCAGTTCTTGCATGCGCCAGAAATTGACCGAGCTAGTACGGCGGTAAGCACCGTAAACGGCGTAGCCCTTTTCTAACAACAGTTGGGCTAAATAGGCACCGTCTTGGCCGGTGACACCGGTAATCAAGGCAATTTTTTGCATGATTTTTGTTTTCTTAGTAGAACGCGCTCAGAGTGCTTTGAAGGTGTTGATGGGCATGATGGGCACTTCACCGGGGGCACGGCCATAGGTGTCTTCAAAGCGCACGATGTCGTCCTCGCCCAAATAGCTGCCCGATTGCACCTCGATGATCTCGAGCGGCAGCTTGCCGGGATTGGACAAACGGTGCATATGGCCCAGCGGAATGAAGGTCGATTCGTTCTCGCCGAGCAAGAAGGTCTTGTCGCCGTTGGTGACTTGGGCCGTGCCCTGCACCACAATCCAGTGCTCTGCGCGGTGGTGGTGCATTTGCAAGCTCAGGCTAGCGCCGGGGTTGACCACAATGCGCTTGACCTGAAAACGGGCACCGCCATCAATACTGTCGTACCAACCCCAAGGGCGGTGAATTTTGCGGTGAATGTTTGCCAGCGCATGGCCTTGGGCCTTGAGCTTGGCGACGATGTGCTTGACGTTTTGGGTTTGGCTTTTATCGGCCACCAACACCGCATCGGGGGTTTCGATGACTACGATGTTGTTCAAGCCCACACCGGCGACCAAACGGCTGCTGGCCAGCAGCAGCGAGCCAGAGCAGTCGTGCAGCACGGCATCGCCAACGGTGGCGTTGTGGTCGGCATCGTGGGCGCTGACCTCCCACAGTGCATCCCAAGCGCCCAAATCTGACCAACCCGCTTGCAGCGGCAAGACGCAGGCAGGCACCCCCAGTTCGGTACGCACCGGCAAGCGCTCCATAACGGCGTAGTCGATGGAGTCCGAGGGGCAGGCTTTGAAGGCCTCCACATCGGGGCGGATGAAGTCAAGGTCGTGCACCGCCTGTTGCATGGCTTGCTGGCACGCTTGCAAGATATCGGGGCGGCACTGGCCCAGTGCGTGCAACCAAACACTGGCGCGCACCATAAACAAACCGCTGTTCCAAAGGTACAGGCCCGAGTCGAGGTAACGCTGGGCCGTCGTAGCATCGGGTTTTTCGGCAAAGCTGGCAATGCGCCAAGCACCGTGGCCGTGGGCTGCGCCGCGCTGGATGTAGCCATAGCCGGTTTCGGGGCGATCGGCAACGATGCCAAAAGTCACCATGGCACCTTCACTGGCAACGGCATGGGCCTGCACCACCGCAGCGTGCAGGGCAGGCCGGTCGGTAATGACATGGTCGGCAGGCATGGCGAGCAAGATCGGGTCAGCGCCTCCAGCACAGGCTTGCAAGGCAGCCAAGGTCAGGGCCGGGGCGGTGTTGCGACCTGCAGGCTCGAGCAGGATGCGGGCATGGTCGATGCCAACGGCGGCCAGTTGGCCCGCTGCCAAAAAGCGGTGCTCGGCGTTACAGACGACGATGGGCGCGCTGTCAAGCCCAACGCTGGCGGGCAAACCGTGCAGGCGCAGTGCCGTATCTTGCAGCATGGTGTGTTCACCAGCCAAGGCCAAAAACTGCTTGGGATAGGTCTCGCGCGAGAGCGGCCACAAGCGTGTGCCAGCACCGCCGCAGAGGATGACGGGAACAAGGGAGGGGGTAATGGTCATGCGGGTCGTCGCGCGTTCGGGTCGGCAGCAGGGATGGGAGCGGCCACGCCGGTGGCCTCGGTGACAGGGGGCAAGCTGTGTCCAGCCATCGCTAGGTCGGCTTCGAGCAGTGCTAGGCGTTGGTTCAAACGGCGCACATCGCGTTCGATGCGGGTATTGACCATATCGGTGTGCAACGCCTTGACCAACAGCACCACACAGGCCAACAGCAGCAGCAAGGCTGGCGGATAGCTAATGCCCGCTAGCGCGGCCAGCCGGTCAATCAGGCCGGGCCAAGCGCCAAGCAAGGCCGCAGCAGCGGCCACCGCGACCCAAAACAGACCGTGCAACAAATAAAGATGGTCGCGGCGCACCAGCAGCAAGATGACGGCGGCAAGCCCCAGTCCCAGCAAGGTGGTGGTGATTTGGAGTGTGGCCATGGTGGGGTCGGTGTGAGCGGGTAGCGCCTGCGGCGCGCGGGCAGGGGTTCAAAAGAAGCGGTGCGGCAGGCGGCATTGTAGAGGCTTAATCTGTGCCTACCCACGGCGGGTAGGCGCATGGTGGGTATGCCTTCAGAGCTATTAAACTTGTAGCACACGGGATTCGGCGCTATAGTGCGCCGCACCACTGTTCATCCCCCATTGCGCAAGGAGAAGCTTCATGAGCTCCAAAGAAAACGCCGCTATCCATCTGTTGTTCGAACGGCTCGAATGCCGCTATGCCCTGCGGGTGCTGTGGGCGCTGCGCGACGGCCACCCACAAACCTTCCGGTTGTTGCAAGACAGCGTGGGTGGCATCACGCCCAACACGCTCAACACCCGCATCAAAGAGCTGCGCGAGGTCGGCCTGCTCGACCACGGCAGCGAGGGCTACACCGTCACGGCCAGCGGGGCTGATTTGCTCAAGCGCTTGAACGATGTGCAAGCCTTTGCCAACCGCTGGGCCGCCAACCGCGCCAAAAAGTAAGCGCTGACGGCACTTTTTCTGGTTTTTTGAGTCCCATCGGCATCTAGTGCTTGATCAGCAACCGTTAGATGCTCTCTTTTTAATAGCAAGAAGGATTTTTCATGGCTTTCACCACCACAGCCTCTGGTTTGCAATACGAAGACACCGTCCTTGGCGACGGCACCGAAGCCACGCGCGGCCAGCAAGTGACCGTGCATTACACCGGCTGGCTCTACAACGACGGCGTGCAAGGTGCCAAGTTTGACTCCAGCCGCGACCGCAACGACTCGTTTGTTTTTGGTTTGGGTGCAGGCATGGTCATCAAAGGCTGGGACGAAGGCGTGCAGGGCATGAAGGTCGGCGGCCAACGCACGCTCATCATCCCAGCAGCATTGGGTTATGGCGCACGCGGTGCGGGCGGCGTGATTCCACCCAACGCCACACTGCAATTTGATGTTGAATTGCTGAAAGTCGGCCTCTAAAAAGCCCCTGCGCACAGCGCACCTACAGCGGCCTGCGGGCCGCTTTTTTGTGGATGGCTACATCTCAAGCCGCACCCGGGGCTGGGGTGGCGGGGGGCGCGTCATGCGGCTGACCAGCGCCGCTGCCAGCGCTCCGGCAGGTACGCCAAAAACGCCCGCCGACACCGGCTGAATGCCCCCCCACAGGCCATCGGCCAGCAAAATCGGTGGCAATGCCCCGCGCAGGGCTGGTACGTGCGAGACCATGTAGTAAGTCGCCACCCCCAACCCACACACCATGCCCGCCACGGCCCCTTGGCGGGTGGTGCCGCGCCAAAAAATGCCCAGCACCATCACGGGGACAAAAGCCGAAGCCGCCAACGACGACGAAGCCGTCACCAGCGGCAAAATATCCGACGGCTTGAGCGCCGCCACAAACGCCGCCGCCAACGCCACTGCCAGCAGGGTAAATTTGGTCAAAATGACCCGCTGCTCGGGCGATGCGTCGCGCGAACGAGAGCCAAAATACAAATCACGCACCAGTGCATTGCTGATGGTCAGCAGCAAACCATCGGCGGTCGATAAAGCGGCGGCCAACCCCCCCGCAGCCACCAAGCCCGACACCACATACGGCAAGCCGCCCAATTCAGGCGTTGCCAGCATGATGAGATCGGCCCCCAAGTGAATTTCACCAAACTGGACGATGCCATCGCCATTGATGTCCTCCAGCGACAACAGCGACGCATCGACCCGCGTCCACTGTGCAATCCAGTGTGGCAAGGCATCGAAATGGCTACCGACCAAATTGTTCATGACCTCAAACTTCACCAGCACCGCCAGCGCAGGTACGCTCAGGTACAAGATGGCGATAAAAAACAGCGACCACGCCACCGAAGCCCGCGCCCCGGCCACCGAGGGGGCGGTGTAGTAGCGCGTCAGCAGGTGCGGCAAACCAGCAGTGCCAACCATCAAGCAAAACATCAACGCCAAAAAATTGCGCCGGGTGTCGTTGTAATCGGCCCGCTCTTGCGGCGAGCCATCGGGGTCACCGGCGTAGGCCAAACTGTGGCGCGGCAGGCCCCCCAAGGGCTGGGCACGGGCGTAGTTTTCGTGCATTTGCTGCGTCCAACGCTCACGGGCCGTGGCTGCGTCGCGGGGCATTGCCGCCAACTCACGGCTGGCGGCCACAATCAGGGCAACATCGGCATTTTGGGCGCGCAGGCGGCGAATGCGCTCTTGGGTCGTGGTGCGCTGGCGCTCTAGCGCCTCTTCAACGTGCTGCAAGCGCTCTTCAAAGTCACGGGCACGGCGCAGGTAAGCCACCACCACCTCTTGCTCGGCGGGAGAATTCAGAAGTTTGGCTTCTAAATCGGCAATTTTCCCTAGCTGCTGCCCATACACCAACGGCGCGAGCGGACTGCCCAACTGCTTGTAGGCCAACCACGAGACCGGAATCAAAAAAGCCAACAAAATGACCACATACTGGGCCACCTGCGTCCAAGTAATCGCCCGCATTCCCCCCAAAAAAGAGCACAGCAGCACCCCACCCAGACCGAGCATGATGCCAATTTCAAACTGCACCCCGGTCAAGCGCGAGGCAATCAGCCCGACACCGTAAATCTGCGCCACCACATAGGTAAAAGAGCACACCACCGCCGCCAGCGCAGCAATGATGCGCGGCCAGCGCCCGCCAAAACGCACCTGAAAAAAATCGGGTACGGTGTAGAGATTCATGGCCCGCAGGTGCGGCACCACCAGCAGCGCCAGCAGGCAAAAGCCGCCCGTCCAGCCCAGCAAATAGGCCAGTCCGCCGGCATTGCCCGGTGTGCCAGAAAAGCCTTGCAGGTACAGCGCCCCCGGCAGACTGATAAACGAAGCCGCACTCATCCAATCGGCAGCAGTGGCCATGCCGTTGTAAACGGGCGGAATGCGCCGCCCAGCGACGTAATATTCTTCCGGCTCGGCGGTGCGCCCATACACACCAATCGAGGCATAGACCATCACCGTCAAGAACAGGAAGATAGGCCCGATCCAGTGGCGCGACAGGCCCCGGTGCTCGGCCCACGTCATCAAGGCCAAAAAGCCAATCACCCCGGCCACATACAACGCCAAAATGCGGTGCAACCGGCAGGTGTAGCTTGGCGCTTTGCCGCTGCCGCAGTCAGCCACGGTCGTGCCGCTCAAAGTAGCGCATGGCGACGGCATAGACCACCACAATGCCCATGAACACCAGCACCGCGCCTTGCGAGGCAATCCAATAGCCCAGCGGCCAGCCCGCAACGGCGTGTTGCAGATCGCGGGCAAAAAAGCACACGCCAAACGAGGCCAGCGCCCACAGCAACAACAACCCCACCTTCAGCCGCACATGGTGCCCATCGTGCAGGTCGGGCGGAAACGGTTGTGCCGCTTGAGGGCCTGGGCCTTCGGGAGCGGGTGCTACACGAACCACGGCACTGGCAAACTCAGTCGGCCAGTTGCTGCCAAGTGGCAATCACGCTGTCGGGGTTGAGCGAAATCGACGAAATGCCCTCGTCGGCCAACCACTGGGCAAAGTCAGGATGATCGCTGGGGCCTTGGCCGCAGATACCAATGTATTTACCCTGTGCACGACACGCAGTGATGGCTTGGTGGATCAGTGCCTGCACCGCCGGATCGCGCTCATCAAAATCAGCGGCCAGAAGTTCTAAGCCCGAATCCCGGTCTAGCCCCAGCGTCAGTTGGGTCAGGTCGTTGGAGCCAATCGAGAAACCATCGAAGAATTGCAAAAAGCGGTCGGCCAAAATGGCGTTGCTTGGAATCTCGCACATCATGATGAGCTTGAGTTCGGCCTCGCCCCGGCGCAGGCCGTGCTGCGCCAGCAACTGCGTCACGCGCTCGGCTTGCCCCAGTGTGCGCACAAACGGCACCATGATTTGCACGTTGGTCAGGCCCATGTCGTTGCGCACCCGCTTGAGGGCCTCGCACTCCATGGCAAAGGCTTCGCCAAACTCGGCGCTGACGTAGCGCGCGGCACCGCGAAAGCCCAGCATCGGGTTTTCTTCTTCCGGCTCGTAGCGGCTACCGCCAATCAGTTTGCGGTATTCGTTGCTCTTAAAGTCAGACAAGCGCACGATGACTGGCTTAGGCCAAAACGCTGCCGCAATGGTGGCAACGCCTTCGGCCACTTTGTCCACATAAAAAGCCCGTGGCGAGGCGTGGCCCCGTGCCACCGATTCGACGGCTTTTTTCAAATCCGCATCAATGTTCGGGTAGTCGAGGATCGCCTTGGGGTGAACACCAATGTTGTTGTTGATGATGAACTCCAACCGCGCCAACCCAACACCGTGGTTGGGCAACTGGGCAAAGTCAAAGGCCAGTTGCGGGTTGCCGACGTTCATCATGATTTTGGTCTTGATGGGGGGCATGGTGCCGCGCTGCACTTCGGTGACTTCGGTTTCCAGCAAGCCGTCGTAAATGCGGCCCGTATCGCCCTCGGCGCAGCTCACCGTCACCAGCGTGCCCTCCTTGAGTTGCTCGGTGGCATGGCCGCAGCCCACCACCGCCGGAATGCCCAGCTCGCGGGCAATGATGGCGGCGTGGCAGGTGCGCCCGCCCCGGTTGGTGACGATGGCGCTGGCGCGCTTCATGACCGGCTCCCAGTTGGGGTCAGTCATGTCGGTGACGAGCACATCGCCGGGCTGGACTTTGTCCATCTCAGAAATGTTGTGTACCAAGCGCACTGGGCCAGTACCGATTTTTTGCCCAATAGCGCGGCCCTCGGCCAACACCGGGCCAGTGCCCTTGAGTTTGTAACGCAGTTCGGCTTGGCCTTTGGACTGGCTTTTGACGGTTTCGGGGCGTGCTTGCAAGATATACAGCAGGCCATCGGAGCCGTCTTTGCCCCACTCGATGTCCATCGGGCGGCCATAGTGTTGCTCAATCACCAACGCATAGTGGGCCAGTTGCTCGACATCGGCATCGGTCAGTGAATAGCGGTTGCGCTGCTCAGCGGGCACATCGACAGTTTGAATGAGTTTGCCGCTGGCGGCTTTTTCTTCCGGGGTGGCAAACACCATTTGGATCAGTTTGCTGCCCAGATTGCGGCGAATCACAGCCTTGTTGCCCGCCTTGAGCATGGGCTTGTGGACATAAAACTCGTCGGGATTGACAGCGCCTTGCACCACGGTTTCGCCCAAACCATAGCTGCTGGTGATGAACACCACGTCTTCAAAACCCGATTCGGTGTCGATGGTGAACATCACGCCCGCTGCGCCCAGGTCAGAGCGCACCATGCGCTGCACCCCTGCCGACAGCGCCACCACATCGTGAGCAAAGCCCTTGTGGACGCGGTAGCTGATGGCACGGTCGTTGTAGAGCGAGGCAAACACTTCCTTCATTTTGTGCAGCACGTCGTCAATGCCAACGACGTTAAGGAAGGTTTCTTGCTGACCGGCAAACGAGGCATCGGGCAAATCTTCGGCGGTGGCCGATGAGCGCACGGCAAAGCTGGCCTGTGGGTTGCCTGCCGACAAGGTGGCAAAGGCATCGGCAATGGCTTTTTGCAGATCGGCGGGAAAGGGCTGGGCCTCGACCATCGCCCGAATCTCGGCACCGACCACGGCCAGTGCGCGCACGTCTTCGGTATCGAGGGCGGCGAGTTTGGCGCTGATTTTGTCGGCCAAGCCTTCAAAGGCCAAAAACTCGCGGAAGGCATGGGCGGTGGTGGCAAAGCCGGTAGGCACGCGCACGCCTTGGGGCAATTGCGAAATCATCTCGCCGAGGCTGGCGTTTTTACCGCCAACCGACTCGACATCGGTCATTCTCAGGTTTTCAAACGGAACAACCAAGGCGGTTGGGTCGAAAAGTGCAGACATGGGAAGGCTCCAGAAGTTAAAACAGGTTCAACGCCAGCGCCCGCATGGAGGAGCGAGCGGACGGGGCCATGCGCCGGGTGTGCAGCTTTGTTGTTGTACTTGTAGGCTGCGGGCCGGGCGTGGGCAGAATTCGGATAATCAGTGCCATTGTAGGCCTCGTACTCTGGATTTTGCCCATGCACACACGCACCGTATTTTTTGTCTCTGATGGCACCGGCATCACCGCCGAGACCTTTGGCAATGCCATCTTGGCGCAGTTTGAAATGGTGCCGCGCCGGGTGCGTTTGCCGTTCATTGATACCGTCGATAAAGCCCACCAAGCAGTGCGCCAAATCAACCATACCGGCGAGCTGGAGGACAAAAAGCCCGTCGTCTTCACCACACTGGTGAACATGGAGGTGCTCAAGGTGATTCAAGAGGGCTGCAAAGGCATGCTGCTCGATATGTTTGGTACTTTTGTCCATCCGCTGGAGCTGGAGTTGGGCATCAAGTCGCACCACCGGGTCGGGCGGTTTTCAGACATCAGCAAGAGCAAGGAATACCACAGCCGCATTGAGGCCATCAACTACAGCTTGGCCCACGACGACGGCCAGAGCCACCGCAATCTGGCCGAAGCCGATGTGATTTTGGTCGGTGTCAGCCGCAGCGGCAAAACGCCCACCAGCTTGTATCTGGCAATGCAATACGGACTCAAGGCCGCCAACTACCCGTTGATTCCGGAAGATTTTGAGCGCCGCCAGTTGCCCCCCGCACTGGTAGCGCACCGCAAAAAGATTTTTGGCTTGTCGATCAGTGCCGAGCGGTTGGCAGAAATTCGCGCCGAGCGCCGCCCAGACTCGCATTACGCCAGCCTGAGCAACTGCCGTTATGAAGTGGCAGAAGCCGAGGCCATGATGCGCCGGGCGGGGATTCGATGGTTGTCGTCCACCACCAAGTCGATTGAAGAAATATCGACCACCATCTTGCAAGAGATTCAACCCGACCGGCTGGTGTATTAAGGCACGCCTAGAGCGCTACTCTTTCAATAGCACTCTAGGCAGACCACACAACGACTACTGGCTCTCTCGGTCTGATTTTTCTCCAAATCAGGCGGTGGGGGCACTGGTGCGGATCAGGTGGTCAAAGGCGCTCAGGGCCGACTTTGCGCCTTCGCCCGCAGCAATGATGATCTGCTTGTAGGGCACGTTGGTGCAATCACCGGCGGCAAACACGCCGGGCACATTGGTGTGGCACTTGGCATCGATGACGATCTCACCAAACTTGCTCAACTCGACCGTGCCCTTGAGCCAGTCGGTATTGGGCAGCAGGCCAATCTGGACAAAAATGCCTTCGAGTTCCACCGTTTTCAGGGCCTCGCTGCTGCGGTCTTTGTAGGTGATGCCCGTGACCTTTTTGCCGTCGCCCGTGACCTCGGTGGTTTGGGCGCTCAGGATGACGGTCACGTTGGGCAGGCTTTGGAGCTTGCGCTGGAGCACGGCATCGGCCTTGAGTTCAGCCGCAAACTCCAGCAAAGTGACGTGGGTCACGATACCGGCCAAATCAATCGCGGCCTCGACACCCGAATTGCCACCACCAATCACCGCCACGCGCTTGCCCTTGAACAGCGGGCCATCGCAGTGTGGGCAATAGGTCACGCCCTTGGTGCGGTACTGCTCCTCGCCGGGCACGTTCATGTTGCGCCAGCGTGCGCCGGTCGAAACAATCACCGTTTTGGCCTTCAAGCTGGCACCGCTTTCCAGTTGTACTTCAATCAAACCGCCAGCGCTGGCCGCAGGCACCAACGCCTTGGCTTTTTGCAGATTCATAATGTCCACGCCATAGTCACGCACATGGCGCTCCATCGCAGCAGCCAGTTGCGGGCCTTCGGTTTTGGGCACCGAGATGTAGTTTTCAATATCGACGGTATCGAGCACCTGACCGCCAAAGCGTTCAGCGGCCACCCCGGTGCGGATGCCCTTGCGCGCCGCATACACCGCAGCCGCAGCCCCGGCAGGGCCACCGCCGACGATCAGCACATCAAAGGCTTCTTGGGCGCTGAGTTGGCTGGCTTGGCGGGCGATAGCGCCGGTGTCGATCTTGCTGACAATCTCGGCCAGCTCCATGCGCCCTTGACCGAAGCGTTCGCCATTCAAAAAGATGGTCGGCACGCCCATGATGCCGCGCTTTTCAATTTCGTCTTGGAACAGCGCACCGTCGATGGCAGTGTGGGTGATGCGCGGATTGAGCACGCTCATCAGGTTCAGTGCCTGCACCACGTCGGGGCAGTTGTGGCACGAGAGCGAATAGAAGGTCTCAAAGTGAAAATCGCCGTCCAGATTTTTCACCTGCTCGAGCAGTTGCGCCGATTCTTTCGATGGATGACCGCCCACTTGCAGCAACGCCAGCACCAGCGAGGTGAACTCGTGGCCCAGCGGCACGCCCGCAAAACGCACCCCGGTGTGGATGCCGGGATTGGTAATCAAAAACGATGGTTTGCGCTCGGCATCGTCGGTGTGCTCGACGACGGTAATTTTGTCGTTGAGCGCTTCAATTTCGTGCAGCAACTCCCGCAGCTCGTGCGAGCCTTGGCTATCGTCCAGCGAAGCCACCAGTTCTACCGGGCGGGTCAGGCGCTCCAGATAGGCTTTGAGTTGGGCAGTCAGGTTGTGGTCAAGCATGTCAGGCTCCTTGCAGGATCAAATTTTGGGCAAAAAAAAGCCCGGGCGCCAGGCACCCGGGCGTCTTGGTCAATTCAACTTAACTACAGAGCGGTCAGGCGCCGCTTAGATTTTGCCCACCAAGTCAATCGACGGTGCAATGGTCTTCGCGCCTTCGTTCCACTTGGCTGGGCAAACTTGGCCGGGGTTGCTGGCAACGTACTGGGCCGCCTTGAGCTTGCGCAGGGTTTCTTTCACGTCGCGGGCAATGGCGTTGTCGTGGACTTCCATCGTGACAATTTTGCCTTCGGGGTTAATGACAAAGGTGCCGCGCAGTGCCAAACCTTCTTCAGGAATATGGACACCAAACATGTTGGTCAGGGTGTGGGTTGGGTCACCCACCAGCGGGAACTGGGCTTTGCCCACGGCGGGCGAAGTTTCGTGCCAGACCTTGTGCGAGAAATGCGTGTCGGTGGTAACGATGTAGACCTCAGCGCCGGCCTTTTGGAACTCGGCGTAGTGGTCGGCAGCATCTTCGACTTCCGTGGGGCAGTTGAAGGTAAACGCGGCGGGCATGAAGATCACGACCGACCATTTGCCTTGGAAGTCTTTGTCCGAAACTTCAATGAATTTGCCTTGTTGGAAGGCTTGGGTTTTGAAGGGCTGGACGAAGGTGTTAATCAGGGACATCGCGGTTTCCTTGTAAAAAGTAGGGGACTAAAAACGGGGTGAAGAACTAAGCACAGGACTGAAGTCTAGTGCCGCCAAAGCCATCAATCCAATGAATTGATTACATTAAACCGATTGATTTTTGCTATTCTGGAGGCCGCCGTGGCGCATGGGGCTGTACGTCGGTGATCTCGTCGGTGCCCGGCAGTGGGCGGCGGGGCAGGCGCGGGGTCTGAGGGTCGCTTGCCGATGGGGGCTTGGAAGGCTTGTTGTCGGTGCCCGTCCAGTAGGTGTGCGAACGGTACACCGTGCGCCAACCGGCACGGGGGTCAACGGGCATGACCCAAGGTGCAATAGCCCGCCCGGTCAGGCGTGCCCACAACGCGCGCAGCCCCCAGACCAGCGCCAGCGCCAGCACCGCAGCCAGAAAGCCCAAAAACAACACCAGTGCTGCCACTGCCAGCACCGCCCGGACAAACCAGCGGGTCAGGCCCGCCGCAAAATCGTTCAAGCAACCTCCTCGGGCCAGCGGCCCACCAGCGCCACCCCACAGCGGCACCTTTTCAAGTAAAAAAGGCTACCAGCGCTTGTCTGGCAAGCACTGGTAGCTATCATTTTTGAATCAATAATTTAGGCAGGCTGGGCATCACTGAAGTGAAAAACACCCGGCTCCAACACCGGATTGACCTCAACGGCAATGGTACTCTTGGGCGGAAAGCGCCCTTCCAGCAGCAATTTTGACAGCGGATTTTCAATGCGCTGCTGAATCGCCCGTTTCAGTGGACGCGCACCAAACACCGGGTCAAAGCCCACCTTGGCAAGCTCGGCCAGCGCAGCGGGCGAGACCTGCAACGCCAAATCCATTTTTGCCAGCCGCTCTTGCAACAGCTTGAGCTGGATGGCGGCAATCGACTCAATGTGCTGTGCGTCGAGCGCATGGAACACCACCGTTTCGTCGATACGGTTCAAAAATTCGGGGCGGAAGTGGTTTTTCAGCTCGCCCCAAACCGCATCTTTGATGTCCTCGCTGTCTTGGCCGACCATCGCTTGGATCAAATGCGAGCCGATGTTGCTGGTCATGACAATCACCGTGTTTTTGAAATCCACGGTGCGGCCTTGTCCATCGGTCAGGCGGCCATCGTCGAGCACTTGCAGCAGCACGTTGAACACGTCCGGGTGGGCTTTCTCGACCTCATCGAGCAACAACACGCTGTAGGGCTTGCGGCGCACAGCTTCGGTCAGGTAGCCGCCTTCTTCGTAGCCGACATAGCCGGGCGGGGCACCAATCAGCCGGGCCACCGAATGCTTTTCCATGAACTCGCTCATGTCGATGCGCACCAAGTGGTCTTCGCTGTCAAACAAAAAGCCCGCCAACGCCTTGCACAACTCGGTTTTACCGACCCCGGTCGGGCCGAGGAACAAAAACGAACCGGTCGGGCGGTTCGGATCGGACAGCCCCGAGCGCGAACGGCGGATGGCGTTGGCAACGGCGGCAATGGCCTCGTTTTGGCCGACGACGCGCTGGTGCAGCTTGGTCTCCATCTGCAACAGCTTGTCTTTTTCGCCTTGCATCATTTTGGACACCGGAATGCCGGTGGCGCGGCTGACCACTTCGGCAATTTCTTCCGCACCGACTTGGGTGCGCAACAGACGGGCAGCGGGTTGGCTGCCATCTTTACCGGCTTCTTGGGCTTGGGCCTCGCCGAGTTTCTTTTCGAGTTCGGGCAGTTTGCCGTATTGCAACTCGGCCACCTTGTTGAAGTCGCCCTTGCGGGTCAGCTCCTCGATTTGGAAGCGCAGTTTGTCGATTTGTTCGCGCACTTGGGCGCTGCCTTGGGCACTGGCTTTTTCGGCCTTCCAGATTTCATCGAGATCGGCAATTTCTTTTTGCAGCGTGCCGATTTCGTCGTTGATGAGTTCAAAGCGTTTTTGCGAGGCTTCGTCTTTTTCTTTGCGAACGGCTTCGCGCTCAATTTGCAACTGAATCAGGCGGCGATCGAGTTTGTCCATCACCTCGGGCTTGGAGTCCATCTCGATTTTGATTTTCGAGGCGGCCTCGTCAATCAAATCAATCGCCTTGTCGGGCAAAAAGCGGTCGGTGATGTAGCGCTGGCTCAATTCGGCGGCGGCAACAATGGCCGGGTCGGTGATCTCGACGTTGTGGTGCTTTTCGTAGCGTTCTTTCAGGCCCCGCAAAATGGCAATGGTCGCCTCGACGGTGGGTTCACCGACCAAGATTTTTTGAAAGCGCCGCTCCAGTGCCGCATCTTTTTCGATGTATTTGCGGTATTCGTCCAGCGTGGTGGCCCCCACGCAGTGCAACTCGCCCCGCGCCAGCGCCGGTTTGAGCATATTGCCCGCATCCATGGCACCCTCGCCCTTGCCAGCGCCCACCATGGTGTGCAGTTCGTCGATGAAAACGATGGTTTGGCCCGCGTCTTGCGACAGCTCTTTGAGCACGGTTTTCAGGCGCTCCTCGAACTCGCCACGGAACTTGGCACCGGCCAGCAACGCGGCCATGTCCAAACTCAGCACCCGCTTGCCTTTGAGCGATTCGGGCACTTCACCGGCCACAATGCGCTGGGCCAGCCCTTCGACGATGGCGGTTTTGCCCACGCCGGGTTCGCCAATCAGCACCGGGTTGTTCTTGGTGCGCCGTTGCAGCACTTGGATGGCGCGGCGGATTTCGTCGTCGCGGCCAATGACCGGATCGAGCTTGCCCGCGCGGGCCAACTCGGTCAGGTCAATGCAGTATTTTTTCAGGGCCTCGCGCTGGCCTTCGCCTTCGGCGCTGTCCATTTTTTGACCGCCCCGCACCGCTTCAATCGCGGCTTCGAGGCTTTTGCGCGTCAGGCCGTTTTCTTTGGCAATGCGCGCACCTTCGCCCTTGCTGTCGGTCAGCGCCAGCAAAAAGAGTTCGCTGGCAACAAAGTTGTCGCCGCGCTTGATGGCTTCTTTTTCCGTAGCTTGCAACACCCGACCCAGTTCCGGGCCACCTTGCACCTCGTCTTGGCCTTGCACCTGCGGCAGCCGCTTGACGGCGGCCTCGGCTGCGGCCAACAAACCGGGCACGTTGGCTCCAGCGCGCTCCAGCAGTGCGCGCGGGCCGTCGTCTTGGCGCAGCATCGCCACGAGCAAATGCACCGGCTCAATGTAAGCGTGGTCGTTGCCCAAGGCCAGCGATTGCGCGTCGGCCAAGGCTTCTTGGAACTTGGTGGTCAGTTTGTCGATTCGCATGGTGATTCCTCCGAATGGCTCCTTAGTTGGGGCACTTTCAGAGCAATTTCAAGGCGCGGCTTGGACAGCCTCCTCCACGCCCAGTTCGGCGCACAGGCGTTGCACGGTCGCTTGCAACGCCGCTACCTGCGCTTCAAGCGCTTCGACCCGCGCTTGCAAGGCCGGGGTGCCAGCGCTGGCGGCTACCGGGTGGGCAGCACTGGCCGTTGTGGTATCGACCGGGCCACAGAGCAAATGCGCCCAGCGCTGCTCGCGGGCACCGGGGGCGCGGGGCAGTTGCACCACCAACGGCCCTCCTTTTTCGGCACGGCGCTCTTGCATCTCGTCCAAAAAGCCCTCGACCGAAGAAATGTCGGCAAAGCGGTACCAGCGCTCGGCGTTGATCCGCAACTCGCCGGGCGTTTGCGGGCCACGCAGCATTAGCAAGCCCAGCAGCACCGCCGATTGCTCGGGCACCCCCACGCCCCGCTGAAAGTTGTGTTCCCAGCGCGTGGTGCGGCCACCGCTGCTCTCGAACACCAGCGAGAGCAGCTTGAGTTCATCGAGTGCCTCTTGCGCTTGGGCATCGGAGACAGCCATCACCGGGTCGCGGGTGGTTTTTTGGTTGCAACCGAGCACCAAGGTATTGAGCGTCAGCGGGTAGCTGTCGGGTACGGTACGGGCCTTTTCCATCAGCGTGCCAAGAACGCGCGCTTCGGTGCAGGTCAGGGGGCGGGTAGTGGGGTCAAAAGGCATGGCGGGATAATTCCGATCGTTTCAAAGATGTTACGCATCGTCCGAAGCCATCCTATCCCCCACTGAAGGGGGAGGCTACAAACAACGGTAATTTTTTAAATGAAAAACATCGTCATTTTGATTTCAGGCGGCGGCTCCAATATGGCCGCTATCGTCCACGCGGCACAGCAGCAAGACTGGGCCACCCGCTTAGGCGCTCGGGTGGCTGCCGTCATCAGCAACAAAGCCGATGCCAAGGGGCTGGTGCTGGCGCGGGCGCAGGGCATTGCGACCGAGGTACTCGACCACAAGCAGTTTGACAGCCGCGAGGCCTTTGATACCGCCTTGGCCGCACGGATCGACCAGTACGACCCGGCACTGGTGGTACTGGCAGGCTTTATGCGCATCCTGACCCCCCAATTTGTGGCGCACTACGCTGGGCGGCTGACCAACATCCACCCCTCGCTGCTCCCTGCTTTTACCGGCCTGCACACCCACCAACGTGCCATTGAGTCCGGTTGCAAGTTTGCCGGTGCCACGGTGCATTTGGTCACGGAGGAGCTGGACGGCGGCCCCATCCTCGATCAAGCCATCGTGCCCATCATGCCCTGCGACACCCCCGACACGCTGGCGGCACGGGTGTTGACCCAAGAGCACCTGCTGTACCCGAAAGCGATTGCGCAGTTGCTCCAAAAAACCACAGACAACGTTTGCCCACAGCAACAGCACTAGCGCAAGCAAAGGCCCTGTATGCCATTCCCAAGCGCCTGAATGCAGGGCCGCAGCAGCGCGGCGGCGACTCAGGCCTGCCGTAATGGAGCGGCCTTGGGGTCAAGCGCTCTGGTGCTTGTCTCACACAATGGGACAATCGCCCCATGCATCCCAACGCCCTTTTAGAAGCCTGCTCTGAACTCGTCAGGCTCACACTCACTTTTGAACACCCTGCCGACGCTGTTGTGTCGCGCTTTTTCCGCGACCACCGGGGTCTGGGCCAGCGCGAACGCGCTGCGCTGGCAGAAACCGTTTACACGGTGCTGCGCAAAAAGCTCTTGTTCGACCACATGGCCCCCTCAGGCTCAGGCCCGCGCGAGCGACGGCTCGCCATCCTCGGCTACGCCCATTGGCAAGACGAAGAAGCCCGCCGCAGCCATCCACAAGCGGTGCATGGGCCCCGCGATTTCTTGCGCGCCGCCCTGACCGACCGCGAACAGCAGTGGCTCGAACAATGCGACGCAGTCAACCACGCTGATTTGCTCGAACGCCACCGCCACAACTTGCCCGAGTGGTTGGCGCAGCCACTCAAAGAGCAACTTGGGGCCGACTTTTGGCCGCTGGTGCAATCGCTCTCGCGCAGCGCTCCCCTTGACCTTCGCGTCAACGTTTTGAAGGACAAACGCGCCGATGTCCAGAAGGAGCTTGCCCAAGCCGCTATCAAATCAGAAGCAACACCGCACTCGCCTTGGGGTCTGCGCGTGGTTGGCAAACCGGCGCTGGCCAAGTTGCCTGCTTTTGTTCGTGGTGCCATCGAGGTGCAAGACGAAGGCTCACAACTGCTGGCGCTGCTGCTCGATGCCAAACGCGGCGAAATGGTGGTCGATTTTTGTGCCGGGGCCGGTGGCAAAACGCTGGCCATTGGTGCCACCATGCGCAGCACGGGGCGGCTGTATGCCTTCGATGTGGCTGCGCACCGGCTCGATGCACTCAAGCCGCGTTTGGCGCGCAGCGGGCTGTCCAACGTCCACCCAGCAGCCATTGCCCATGAGCGCGATGACCGCGTCAAACGGCTGGCGGGCAAAATCGACCGGGTACTGGTCGATGCACCCTGTTCCGGCTTGGGCACTTTGCGGCGCAACCCCGACCTGAAGTGGCGACAAACCCCCAAAGCGGTGGAAGAACTGGTACTGAAACAAACCGCCATCCTCGCCAGCGCCTCGCGCTTGGTGAAACCCGGTGGCCGTTTGGTGTATGCCACTTGCAGCGTCTTGCCCGAAGAAAACGAACGCATTGCCGAGGCCTTTGCCGCAGCGCACCCCGACTTTGTGGCACTGAATGCAGGCGAAGTGCTCGAGCAACTCAAGGTCGAAGGTGCAGCCCAACTGTGCAGCGGCGGCGACAGCGGCAATCTGTACCTGCGCTTGTGGCCCCATGTGCACCAAACCGATGGCTTCTTTGCTGCCGTTTGGACACGCAAAGTCTAAAAAACACCGCCCATAAAAAAACCGCCCGGCACTGAATGCGACGGGCGGTTTTCAGAGAGAAAAGACTGAATTACTTCAGCTTCATTTCTTTGTAGTCAACGTGCTTGCGAGCTTTAGGATCAAATTTCTTGATCAGCATCTTCTCGGGCATCGTCTTCTTGTTCTTGGTGGTGGTGTAGAAGTGACCGGTACCCGCAGTGGATTCCAGCTTGATCTTGTCGCGTCCGCCTTTGGTTGCCATGGTGGTTCTCCTTAAGCCTGGCCGCGTGCGCGCAGGTCTGCGAGCACCGATTCAATACCGTTCTTGTCGATCAAACGCAGGGCAGCGCTCGAAACACGCAGGCGCACCCAGCGGTTTTCGCTCTCAACCCAGAAACGGCGGTATTGCAGGTTCGGCAGGAACCGGCGCTTGGTTTTGTTGTTGGCATGGGAAACATTGTTCCCAACCATGGGCTTCTTGCCCGTGACTTCACATACGCGTGCCATGAGGACACTCCGATATTTTGAACGGCCCCCAGCAGCGCTGGCAGCCTCACCTCGCCATTGAAGGGTGGCGGTAACCCGATTGCCTTGGCCCAGCAAGGGGCCAGTTTTGGCAAAGCCGTAGATTATAGCCCGCCGCCTTTAAGCGCCCGCGCCCTGCTCCAGAAAGCGCTGTGCATCGAGCGCTGCCATGCAGCCCGTTCCTGCGCTGGTGATGGCTTGGCGGTACACATGGTCTTGCACGTCGCCCGCAGCAAAAATGCCCGCAACGCTGGTTTGCGTGGCAAAGCCTTTGAGGCCGCCTTGGGTGACCACGTAGCCGTTTTGCAGCTCCAATTGGCCCTGAAAAATCTCGGTGTTGGGTGCGTGGCCGATGGCAATAAAGCAGCCTTGCAAGGCAATGTCTTGGGTGCTGGCATCTTGGGTGCTTTTGATGCGAATACCGGTCACGCCGCTGGCATCGCCCAGCACCTCATCAAGGGTGTGGAAGGTTTTCAGCTCAATTTTGCCTGCGGCTACTTTTTCCATCAGGTGGTCAATCAAAATCGGCTCGGCTTTGAATTTGTCGCGCCGGTGTACCAACGTCACTTTGCTGGCGATGTTGGACAGGTACAGCGCTTCCTCCACGGCAGTGTTGCCACCACCGACCACGCACACCTCTTGGTCGCGGTAGAAGAAACCGTCGCAGGTCGCGCAGCCCGAGACCCCCCGGCCCATAAAGGCCTGCTCCGAGGGCAAGCCCAAGTATTTGGCCGAAGCACCGGTGGCAATGATGAGCGCATCGCAGGTGTAGCTGCCGCTGTCGCCCGTCAGGGTGAAGGGGCGTTGGCTGAAATCGACCTTGTTGATATGGTCAAAAACAATTTGGGTCTTAAAGCGCTCGGCGTGCTCCAAAAACCGCTGCATCAGCGTTGGGCCTTGCACGCCGTGGACATCGGCGGGCCAGTTATCGACCTCGGTGGTGGTGGTCAATTGCCCACCTTGGGCCATGCCGGTAATGAGCACCGGCTGGAGGTTGGCGCGGGCCGCATAAATAGCGGCGGTGTAACCGGCAGGGCCGGAGCCGAGAATGAGAACTTTGGCGTGGAGAATATGGGACATGGTGCAGTAAAACAGTGACATACGCCCCGCAGGGCGCTGGGGCCAATGAAGGTAAGAACACGAAGCCATGAGTATTAACCAACTGGCCTGCCTTGGCGCACGAAGGGTGCCTTTTGCTTGCGGTAAGCTTCGCGCGCAAACGTTATGAATTATTCCCTCCACTCCCTGAACGATTTCCCCATTGTTGGCAAGTCCGCCCTGCGCGCGGGCATTGTCCGGTTTGGTCACGAACTGGTCTTACTGGTGGGACTGGCACTGCTGGCGATTTGGTCGCTGGCGCTGTACAGCTACTCCCCCCAAGACCCCGCTTGGTCAACCTCGGGTGCCATGCAGGCTACCGGGGTGCGCAACTGGCTGGGCCGCCCGGGTGCTTGGTTGGCCGATGCCAGCTACTTTGCGCTGGGGTTTTCGGTCTGGTGGTGCTTGGCCGCAGGTGTGCGCGCATGGCTGGCCTCGCTGGTGCATTACTGGATGAGTGGCAAGGGCCAGCCCGACGATGACGACGACTCTGGCAGTTACCTGCTGGCCCAGCGCGCGCTGTGGCTGCTGGGGCTGGTGCTGCTGCTGTGCGCCAGCACGGGGCTGGAGTGGTCGCGGCTGTACCAGTTTGAGAGCCGTCTGCCCGGTCACTCTGGCGGTGTGCTGGGCTATGTGATCGGGCCATTGGGCATGAAGTGGCTGGGCTTTAACGGCTCAGGGCTGCTGGCGTTTGCCTTGGCGGTGCTGGGTGCGGCGCTGGTGTTTCATTTTTCGTGGAGTCGGCTGGCCGAGGTGCTGGGCCGCTCGATGGATGCGGTGGTGCAGCTGTTTCGCTTCCAGCGTGAGGTTTCCAAAGACGTGGCCGAAGGCAAACGCGCCGCCCGCAAGCGCGAAGAAGTGGTGCAGGGTGAACGCTCGGAAATCGAAGCGCAGCATTCACAGCATCCCCTGCAAATTTTTGAGCCGGTCTTGGACGAAACACCGTTTGTGCCACCACCACCGGCCCCAGCTCCACCAGCAGCGCAGCGCAGCGCACCCACGCGAACCCCTGCGCCAATGCCTGCCACGCCCCCCGTGCCAGACACAGCAGGACTGCCACCCCAAACTACAGCGACTCAAACGCCAGCCCAGAGCTTGTCCACGGCCCCCGAAGACGAGCACGATGGCGACGACCTGCGCAGCTATCTGCCCCCGGTGGCGCTGTTAGACAGTCCGATCCGCTACCAAGAAGGCGTGGCCTCTGAAACGCTGGAAATGACCAGCCGCTTGATCGAAAAGAAACTGAGGGATTTTGGGGTCGAGGTGCGTGTTGCAGCCGCCATGCCCGGCCCCATCATCACCCGCTACGAAATCGAGCCAGCCCCGGGGGTCAACCACAGCCAAATTGTTGAACTTGCCAAAGAACTGGCACGCAGCTTGAGCTTGCCCTCGATTCGTGTGATCGAGACCATTGCCGGTAAAAACCTCATGGCGCTGGAATTGCCCAATGCCAAACGCCACATCATCCGGCTCAGTGAAATTCTCAGCTCGCAGATTTACCACCAGTCCACCTCGCTGCTGACGCTGGGGTTGGGCAAAGACATTGTGGGCAACCCGGTCGTGGCCGATTTGGCCAAAATGCAGCATGTGCTGGTGGCGGGTACCACCGGCGCTGGCAAATCGATAGGTCTGCACAGCATGATCTTGTCGCTGCTCTACAAGGCCCCAGCCCGCGATGTGCGCTTGCTCATCGTCGATACCAAGCTGCGCCAAATGTCGGTGTACGCTGGTATTTCACACCTGCTGGCTCCGGTGATTACGGAGATGCAGCAGGCCATCAACAGCCTTCACTGGTGCGCTAGCGAGATGGAGCAGCGCTACAAACTCATGGGTCGCCTTGGGGTGCGCAACCTCGCCGGCTACAACGCCAAAATCGACCAAGTAGCAGCGCTGGACGAGTGCATCTACAACCCCTTCAGTGCCACACCCGAAGCGCCTGAGCCACTTGATCGACTGGCCCACATTGTGGTGGTGATTGATGAGCTGGCCGAACTCATGCTGGCAGCGGGCAAACAGGCAGAAGAACTGATTGCCCGTTTAGCCCAAAAAGCGCGCGGTGCCGGTATTCACCTGATTTTGGCCACCGAGCGCCCTAGCGTCGAGGTGATTACCGGCTTGATCAAAGCCAACATTCCGACCCGCATTGCGTTTCAGGCTTCGAGCAAAACCGACAGCCGCACCATTTTGGACCAAACCGGTGCCGAAGCACTGCTGGGCATCGGCGACATGCTCTACATGACGGGCAGCACCGGCGAGCCGATTCGGGTACATGGTGCCTTTGTCAGCGATGCCGAAATCAGCCGCGTGGTCAGCTACCTGCGCGGCGGGGGCAAACCCAGCTATGTCGAAGGTGTGACCGAAGGCCGTCCGCACCTGATGCCTGCGCCGGCATTCGACGACGGCGATGGCGCTCTGGGCCAGAGCTACAGCGCCGATGCGGGCCATGAAGGCATCCATCAAGACCCGGTGTACGAACAAGCCGTGCAAGTGGTGCTGCAAGACCGCCAAGCCACCCCAGCCCATGTGCAGCGCCAACTGCGCGTCAGCTACGACCAAGCGGTGCATTTGCTGCAAGAGATGGAGTACGCTGGCTTGGTCAGTGCCCCCACCAGCACCGGCCAGCGTGAGGTGCTGGTGCCTTGGGGACACTGGTAGCGCTTGACGGGCACTTGCCCCCTACTCTGGAACCCCCGTGAAAAAATTATTTGCTATTTTTTTAATAGCTGCAAGTGCAATACCAGCAAGCGCTGATGGCCTCAAAAGCCTCGAATCGTTCATGCAGGGCATCCACACAGGCCGGGCCGACTTTACCCAGACCGTCACCTCACCGCCACGCGAGGGTCAGGCCGGGCGCAGCAAAACGTCCAGCGGCACCTTTGAGTTCCAAAGGCCCAATCGGTTTAAATTTGTGTACCAAAAACCGTTTGCCCAGAGCATTGTTGCCGACGGTCAAACGCTGTGGCTGCACGATGTGGATTTGAACCAAGTCACCCAGCGCGCCCAAGCCAAGGCACTGGGCAGCACACCGGCATTGCTGGCCGCCGCCGCCGACTTGCAGGCGCTGCGCGCCGAGTTTGCCCTCGAATCGGCCCCCACCCAAGACGGCCTTGAATGGGTATTGGCCCGCCCTAAAGCCAAAGACGGCCAGTTGCAAAGCGTCCGTATCGGCTTTGCCCAAGGCCAATTGGCTGCGCTCGAAATAGCCGACAGCTTTGGGCAGCAATCGACCATTCGCTTTACCCACCTGCAAACCAACCCGGCACTGCCAGCGAGTACCTTTCAGTTCAAGCCACCTGCCGGGGCCGATGTGGTGCGGCCCTGAGTGACCGCCACCGCTGGGGCCGCTGACCTGCCGCTGGCCGAGCGCCTGCGCCCGCACACGCTGGCCGATGTCATTGGTCAGCAGCACATCTTGGGGCCGGGCATGCCGCTGCGCTTGGCGTTTGAATCTGGGCGACCGCATAGCTGCATTCTTTGGGGGCCACCGGGTGTCGGCAAAACCACCATTGCCCGGCTGATGGCCGGGGCCTTTGATGCCCAGTTCATCAGCATCAGCGCGGTGCTGGGGGGAGTCAAAGATATCCGCGAGGCGGTCGAGCAAGCACAGGCCGCGCGCAACGGCCTGCTGGCGCAGCGCACCTTGGTGTTTGTCGATGAGGTACACCGCTTCAACAAAGGCCAACAAGATGCGTTTTTGCCCCATGTCGAAAGCGGCCTGTTCACCTTCATCGGCGCGACCACCGAGAACCCCTCGTTTGAACTCAATTCGGCCTTGCTGTCGCGGGCAGCGGTGTACGTGCTGGAGCCGCTTTCAGAGGACGATTTAAAACAAATTGTGGCCCTAGCCCAATATCAGTGCGGATTCACAGCTATCGAAAGTGAAGCAATCAACCACTTGGTGGCCTACGCCGATGGCGATGCTCGGCGCTTGCTCAACACCCTCGAAACACTGGCCATGGCCGCTGCCCAAGAGCAACGCAGCACCATCAGCGATGACTGGCTGGTGCGCGTACTGGGCCAGCAAATGCGCCGTTACGACAAGGGCGGCGAGCAGTTCTACGACACCATCAGCGCACTGCACAAAGCGGTGCGCGGCAGCGACCCCGACGCGGCGCTGTATTGGCTGGTGCGTATGCTCGACGGCGGTGCCGAGCCACGCTACCTAGCCCGGCGCTTGGTACGCATGGCCAGCGAAGACATCGGACTCGCCGACCCGCGCGCCTTGCGCTTGGCGCTGGACGCTGCCGAGGTCTATGAGCGCTTGGGCAGCCCCGAAGGCGAACTGGCGCTGGCCCAGTGCGTGGTGTATCTGGCCGTGGCGGCCAAATCCAACGCTGTTTACAACGCCTACAACGCTGCCCGCGCATGGGTACAGCAAGACGGCACCCGCCCGGTGCCACTGCACCTGCGCAATGCGCCAACGAAGCTGATGAAAACGCTGGCCTACGGCCAAGGCTACCGCTACGCCCACGACGAAGAAGACGGCTTCGCCGCCGGGGAGCGCTACCTGCCCGATGGCATGGCCGATCCGCATTTTTACCAGCCCGTGCGCCGTGGACTGGAAATCAAAATTGCCGACAAACTCGACGACCTGCGCGCGCGCAACCGCGCAGCCCACGCCCATCCACCCACCTCCGTATAAAAACCACCGCCCATGCCCTTATCTTGGAACGAAATCAAATCGCGTGCGCTCAACTTCAGCCGCACTTGGGCCGATGCCGCCAGCGAAGACTCGCAGGCCAAACCGTTTTGGCTGGACTTTTTTGAGATTTTCGGCATCACCGACAAGCGCGTTGCCACCTTTGAACTCAACGTCAAAAAGTTAGGCGCGGCACAAGGCTTTGTGGATTTATTCTGGCCGGGAATGTTGCTGGTCGAGCACAAATCGCGCGGCAAAAATTTAGACTTGGCCTTTCAGCAGGCTTTAGATTATTTTCCCGGTTTGCCCGAGCGCGATTTGCCCCAGATCATTATCGTTTGCGACTTTGCCCGGTTTCGGGTTCACCAACTGGCTACCGGCGAAACAATCGAATTTGCACTGGAAGACTTGCACCAGCATGTGCTGTGGTTTGGCTTTATTGCGGGCTACAAAGTCCAAGAGATTCAAGCGCAAGACCCGGTGAATATTCAGGCCGCCGAGTGTATGGGCCGCCTGCACGATGCCCTGTGTGCCAGCGGCTACACCGGCCACGCGCTCGAAAGGCTGCTGGTGCGGCTGCTATTTTGTTTATTTGCCGACGACACCGGTATTTTTCAGCCAGCGCAATCGTTTCGCAGCTTTATTGAGGAACGTACCAGTATCGATGGCACCACTCTGGGGCCATATTTAGAGAAAATTTTTCAGGTGCTCAATACGCCTGAGGCCAAACGCAGTTTGGTACTCGATGAGCAATTGGCGCAGTTTCCCTACATTAACGGCCAGCTTTTTAACGAAATACTGCCCTCAGCAGATTTCAACCGGGCCATGCGTGAAATGCTGCTCGATGCCTGTGCGCTCGATTGGTCAGCGATTAGCCCAGCGATTTTTGGCAGCCTGTTCCAAAGCATTATGGATGCTACGGCACGGCGCAATTTGGGGGCGCATTACACCTCGGAAGAAAACATTCTGAAACTGATAGGGCCATTGTTTTTGGATAGTCTGCGCACTGAGTTTGCCAAGGTCAAAAATCACAAAGCCAAGTTGCAAGAGTTTCATAACAAGCTGCGCCAACTGACATTTTTAGACCCGGCCTGTGGCTGTGGCAATTTTTTGGTGATTTGCTACCGCGAGTTGCGTTTGCTCGAATTGGAGGTGCTGCGCGCCAGCTACACCCTGAGCGGCAAAGCAGGCCAGCAAAGTATTGACGTTCACAGTGTGATCGGCATCAATGTCGATCAGTTTTATGGGATTGAGATTGAGGAGTTTCCGGCGCAAATTGCCCAAGTCGCGCTCTGGCTGGTCGATCATCAAATGAACCTGCGCGTCAGTGAGGAGTTTGGCCTGTATTTTGCCCGCATCCCACTGATAACCAGCCCGCACATCGTGCATGGCAACGCACTGCAACTCGATTGGCAACAAATTTTGCCGGTGCAGCAGTGCAGCTTTGTGCTGGGGAATCCGCCGTTCATAGGGGCCAAGTTCATGAGTCCAACCCAACGCCAAGACGCGCAAACAGTATTTACCGGTCTGAATAATGCGGGTTTGTTGGATTTTGTGGCCGCGTGGTATGTCAAGGCAGTGCATTACCTGCGGGCCGAACCGGGGATGCAAACCCGCTGCGCTTTTGTTTCAACCAACAGCATTGTGCAAGGTGAGCAGGTCGGCGTATTGTGGGGCTGGATGCTGGCACAGGGTATTCACACCCACTTTGCCCACCGCACCTTTAGCTGGAGCAACGAGGGCAAAGGCAAGGCAGCGGTGCATTGCGTCATTATTGGTTTTGGCTTGCAAGACAACCCAAACAAGGCCATCTACCAATATGAAAATGCCAAAGGTAAACCAGAAGGGGTGCCTGCTGGCAATATTAATCCGTATTTATTTGATGCCCCGAATGTAGTTTTACCACGGCGCTCTTTGCCTATTTGTGATGTACCAAAACTTGGGATTGGCAATAAACCAATTGACGACGGAAATTATTTATTCACTACCCCAGAGCGGGATAATTTTATTGCCAAAGAACCTGCCAGTGCCCAATGGTTTCGTCGCTGGTTGGGTGCTGAAGAATTTCTGAACGGTCATGAACGTTGGTGCTTATGGTTGGGCGACTGTCCGGCCACCGAACTACGCACTATGCCCGAAGCGATGAAGCGGACGCAGGCAGTCAAAAAATTTCGGCTTGCCAGTAAAAGTTTGCCTACACAAAAACTGGCGCAAACACCAACAAAATTTCATGTGGAAAATATCCCTTCCACGCCTTACCTTGTACTGCCTGAGGTGTCATCAGAACGACGTACTTTTATCCCATTGGGCTTTGAGCAGCCGACTACATTGTGTAGTAACTTAGTCAAAATTTTGCCAAAAGCAACCATCTATCACTTCGGCATCCTCTCTAGTAGTATGCACAACGCATGGATTCGTGCAGTCGGTGGCCGTTTAAAAAGCGATTTTCGTTACTCCGCATCCATCGTTTACAACAATTTCCCTTGGCCTGATTTACCCAATTTGGCTGTTGCAGCGATCAGTTCTGGATCAAAAAAGCCTCTAGCCCGCATCCAGCAAGCACAAGCAGCTATCGAAATTGCAGCACAGGCCGTGCTGGATGCCCGCGCCCAATTTACCGATTGCACACTGGCCGACCTCTACGACCCACTGGTGATGCCACTGGCGCTGCACAAAGCCCACCGCCAACTCGATGCCGCCGTGGACAAAGCCTATGCCCTGTGCGGCGGCCCCAGAAGCTATGCCAACGGTGCCGAACGCGTAGCCTTTTTGTTCCAACGCTACCAACAACTGACCAGCCTGTTGCCCGAAACCAAAATGCCCGCCAAACGCAGGAGAAAAACCCCCTCGGCACCCTGATGGGCTTTAGGGGCCGATTTTTTCTACCAAGCAAAAGCTGGCCGCATAGTCCGACTCATCCGACAGGCTCAGATGGGCGCGCAGGCCACGGGTGTCAAACCACTCCTTCAAAGCGCCATGCAGGGCAATGGCAGGTTGGCCGCTGCCCTGTGTGCTCACTTCGCACAGGTGCCAAGCCATGGGCAGCACCATCCCCAAACCAATGGCTTTGCTAAAGGCTTCTTTGGCGGAAAAACGCGTTGCCACAAAACGAACGCCGCGCTCGGGGGCGCGTGCGCTGCGCTCGTGCCAAACGGCCTGTTCCGCCGGGGTCAGCACCTTGGCGGCAAAGCGCTCGCCGTGGCGCTCAAGGCTGTCACGGATGCGGCGGATGTCGCAAATATCGGTGCCAATGCCGTAAATCATGGTTTTTTTGCCTCAATAGGCCTCTAGCGCTGGTGCAGCAAGCACTAGTAGCTATCAATTTAGGAGTGGCTAAGGCCTGCGAATCCGTCGTCAATGCAGCGCTGGTAGGCCTGCACCGTGGCAGCGTAGCCCAGCTCCAAAGCATCGGCGATCAGCGCGTGACCAATCGACACCTCCAACACACCGGGCACGCCACGAACAAAGGCAGCAAGGTTATGGCGGTTCAGGTCGTGCCCGGCGTTCACGCCCAAGCCCACGTCCAGCGCGGCTTGGGCTGCGGCGCGGTAGCGCTCTAACTGGGCGGCTTGCTGGGCACTGCCCCAAGCAGCGGCATAAGGCTCGGTGTACAGCTCAACCCGGTCGGCACCAATGGCTTTGGCCGCCGCCATTTGCTCGGGGATGGCATCCATGAACAGGCTGACACGCACACCCAATGCGCGGCATTCGGCCACCAGCGGACGCAGGCGCTGTGCATCTTGCGGAAAGCTCCAGCCGTGGTCGCTGGTAAATTGGCCCTCGCCATCGGGCACAAACGTCGCTTGGTGCGGGCGCACCGTGCGGATGAAATCCATTAAATTCTGCAATGGATTGCCCTCGATGTTGTATTCGCGCCCCGGCCAAGCCTGCATCAGCGTGGCCAAATCGGTCACATCTTGGCCGCGAATGTGGCGCTCATCGGGGCGGGGATGCACCGTAATGCCCTGCGCCCCCGCCTGCAAGCACAGCGTAGCGGCGTGGGTCACGCTGGGAATACCCAAGTGGCGGGTGTTGCGTACCAGCGCAACTTTGTTGATATTGACCGACAAAGCGGTGCGGTGTACGGGGCGTGCAGAAGTCATAGGGCTTGAATATCCATCATGAGCTGGCGGGTGCGCAGCAAAGGCGGGCCGCAATGGTATTGCAGCAGTGCGCGCAGTTGCGGCTTGAGTTCAAAGGCGACGGGCGCGCACGAGCGCAACAAAGCGGCCAAGCGCACCCCTGTGCCTTGCAGGGCCGCGTGCAGCGCCAGCCACTGGGCAGCGCTGAGGCTGGCACGGGCGCGCGCGGGTGCCGGGAGCAAACCGCCTTCCGGGGTCAAGGCATAGCGGGCCTGTGGGCGCAGCGGCGCGAGTGTCAGGGTTTGGGCATCGAGCGCGGGCAGCAAACCGATCTCACGCAGCAGCAGCAACTCAAATGCGCGCAGTACCGGCTCTAAAGCATCACCGTGCTCACTGGCAAGCACCCGCACCACGCCCGCGTAGGCATCAAACAGCGCCGGATGGGGGTCAGCACGCCCGAGCAGGCGCAGCAACAACTCATTGAGGTACGTACCCGCCAGCAGCGCATCGCCCATCGGCATGGTGTGCCCGCCCGCCCATTCAGCCACCTTCAAAGTGTGGATGTCGCTGGCACCGGGCTGGGCAGCGTTGGCGCTGTGCGTCCACGTCAGGTGCAAGGGTTGCAGCGGCAGCAGCACCGGCCTAAAGTTAGAGCTGGGCTTTTTCGCTCCCTTTGCCACCAGCACCACGCGCCCGTGGTGGCGGCTGAAGACATCCAGAATCAGGCTCGATTCACTCCAGTCGTGGCGGTGCAGCACAAACGCCGGTTCGTGCGCAAAACGGCGCGGGGGGGCCACAGCGGGGGCTTATTCGTAGCCAAACGAGCGCACACGCGCTTCATCGTCGGCCCAACCCGAGCGCACCTTGACCCACAACTCCAAAAAGACTTTGGCATCCATCAGCTTTTCGAGTTCTTGGCGGGTTTCGGTGCCGATGCGTTTGAGGCGCTCGCCCTTGTCGCCAATCACCATCGCCTTGTGGCTGTCGCGCTCGACGATGATGGTGGCAGCAATGCGCACCAAGCGTTTGTGGTTTTTGCTTTTTTCTTCGCCAAACTGCTCAATCACCACGGTGGAGGTGTAGGGCAGCTCGTCGCCGGTAAAGCGGAATAATTTTTCGCGCACGGTCTCGGAGGCCAAAAACTTCTCGCTGCGGTCGGTCAGCTCGTCGGCCTCGTACCACCAAGGCGCTTCGGGCAGGTACTTTTGGCAAATACCGTACAGGCGACCGATGTCGTTTTTGTTCTTAGCCGACATGGGCACAAACTCGGCAAACGGGTGGCGCTCCTGCATGCTCTGCAACCAAGGGGCAATCTCGGCGCGGCGGTGGATGTTGTCGAGCTTGTTTGCCAACAACAGCGTCGGGATGCCGGGCTTGAACAGGCTCAACACCTTGGCATCGGCAGGGGTAAAGCTGCCCGCTTCCACCACGAACAAAATCAGATCGACATCGCCAATCGCACCCATCACGGTTTTGTTCAGCGACTTGTTCAGCGCCGTGGCATGGCGCGTCTGAAAACCGGGCGTATCGACAAAGACAAACTGCGTTTGCCCCATCGTGCGAATGCCCGTGATGCGGTGGCGCGTGGTCTGGGCCTTGCGCGAGGTGATGCTGATTTTTTGCCCCACCAGCGCGTTCAGCAGCGTCGATTTACCCACGTTGGGCTTGCCAACAATGGCAATCACGCCGCAGCGCTGCGGGCCGGTGGCTACGTCGGCATCGGCATCGGCTGGGGCATCTGCTTCGCCATCGGTGGGGGCACTGACCAAGGCTGCCAAAGCAGCCGCCATCTCGGGCGACAGGGCATTTTTAAGGTCTTTTGTGGCTCCAGCGCCTTCTGGCTCTGCATTAGCAGCTACGTTTTTAGTAGCATTGTTCATGGTTTTTTTGCTTTCAAGGTGGCCAGCATGGCCGTAGCCGCAGCCTGCTCACCAGCACGGCGCGAGCCGCCCGTGCCACGTTCGGTGAGCGAGAGTTCGGGGATGTGGCATTCCACATCAAAGGTTTGTCGGTGCGCTGCGCCCGCAGTCGCCACGACGCTGTATTGCGGCACCTTCATTTTGCGGCCCTGCAACCACTCCTGCAAGGCGGTTTTAGCATCCTTGGCTGCCGCTTGCATTTGCGGGTTGATTTCGACCGCCGCAAACAGCCGGTGCACCAAGGCCTCAGCCGGGCCATAGCCTGCATCCAAATAGACCGCGCCAATCAGTGCTTCGAGGGCATCGGCCAAAATCGACGGGCGCTCAGGCCCCCCCGAGCGCGACTCGCCCTCGCCCAAGCGCAGCACCTCGGACAAGCGCAGCCCCAGCGCCAATTGGTGCAAAGTGCCTTCCTTGACCAAATTGGCACGCACCCGCGACAAATCGCCCTCAGGCTGGGAGCGCAGTCGTACATACAACAAACTGGCCACGGCCAGACTCAGCACCGAATCGCCCAAAAATTCCAGGCGCTCGTTGTGGTCGGCACTAAAGCTGCGGTGCGTGACGGCACGCACCAGCAAAGAGGGATCAGAAAATTGGTGCTGCAAACGCGATTGCAGCGAGATCAGAGCGGGTGACACTTAATTGGTCTGCGTTCGAAAGCGATAGACAAGGTATGCGGGGCCAAACAAGGCAATTTCGCGCGAATACTTGATTCCCACCACCACCTTATCGCCCTGCTTGGTGACTTCAAGGTCTTCACCCTTGATGGATTTGATGTCGTCAATCTGCGCCGCCCGGTCAAAGGCTGCGCGCACATCAGGCACCGTCATTTCCAGCTTGGCTTTATTGGCTGCCTTCAAAATGGCTTTGTATTCCAGAAAGATGGGCAGCGACTGGCCCCCAATGGCAAACGCAGAAACAGCCATCACGCCAATAAAAATCACGCCAATAAAAGACAGGCCGCGCTGGCGCGAGCGGCGGGCGATGCGGTCAAGACTCATCTTTGTACCCTTGGGTTGTGTGCTGTGGCAAGGTGGCCTCAATGGAATGGCCCAATGCGCTTGAAGTTACCAAAATTCATCCAAACAAAAAAGGCTTTGCCGACAATATTGGCATCGGGCACAAAGCCCCAGTAACGCGAATCGAGGGAGTTATCGCGGTTGTCGCCCATCAAAAAGTAATGCCCTTCGGGGACTTTGCAGACCACGCCCTCGATGCTGTAGCGGCAGTTGTCGCGGTAAGCAAACTGGCTGGCCCCCTGCACAAAGGCTGGGGCATCAGGGTTGTTGAGCAAGCGGTGGGGCTGCTCGCCCAGTTGCTCTTGGAACTGCTTGAAGTAGCGCATGGCATCTTCGTCAAAAAAGTCCGGCACGCTGGTGGTGGCCACCGCTTGGCCGTTGACGGTGAGGCGTTTGTTCAGGTAAGCCACCTCGTCGCCGGGCAAGCCGACCACGCGCTTGATGTAATCCATTTGCGGTTGTGGTGGGTAGCGAAACACCATCACATCGCCGCGCGCGGGCTTGTTGCCCTCGGTCAGTTTGGTGTGAATGACCGGCAAGCGCACGCCATAGGTGAATTTGTTCACCAAAATCAGGTCGCCCACCAGCAGCGTCGGAATCATCGAACCCGATGGAATTTTGAACGGCTCAAACAAAAATGAGCGCAGCAAAAACACCGCCGCAATCACCGGAAACAAGCCTGCCGTCCAATCGAGCCACCACGGTTGCATCAGGATGCGGCCTTGGGCCTCTTGCACATCAACATCGACCTTGGCAATGCCCATGCGGTCGAGTTCGGCGCGGCGCTGGGCGGCGGCATCTTCAATCGCTTGGGCAGCACGCTGGCGCTGGGGCAAAAAGTAAAACCGCTCGGCCAGCCAGTAGCAGCCGGTGACCACGGTGGCTAAAAACAGCAGCAGGGCAAAGTTGCCCTCGATCATGCCGGTGTACCAAGCGCCGATGTAGCCCACAAATGCGGCCAGCACCAGCGCCGTGAAGATTTGCACAAGCTGCATATCAGTCTTCCACCTGCAAAATTGCCAAGAAGGCCTCTTGGGGCACCTCGACCGAGCCAATCTGCTTCATGCGTTTTTTACCGGCTTTTTGCTTTTCGAGCAGTTTGCGCTTGCGGCTCACGTCGCCGCCATAGCACTTGGCCAGCACGTTTTTACGCAGCGCCTTGATGCTCTCGCGGGCGATGATGTTGGCACCAATGGCAGCCTGAATCGCCACATCGAACATCTGGCGGCTGATGATTTCGCGCATTTTGGCAACCACCGCACGGCCCCGGTACTGCGACTGGCTGCGGTGCACAATGATCGACAGGGCATCGACTTTTTCGCCATTGAGCAAAATATCGACCTTGACCACATCCGAAGCACGGTACTCTTTGAACTCGTAGTCCATTGAGGCGTAGCCGCGCGAGACCGACTTCAATTTATCAAAAAAGTCGAGCACGATCTCGCCCAGCGGCATCTCGTAGGTCAGCATCACTTGGCGACCGTGGTAAGACATGTTCATCTGCACGCCGCGCTTTTGGTTGGCCAGCGTCATCACCGGGCCAACGTAGTCTTGCGGCATGTACAGATGCACCGTGACGATAGGCTCGCGGATTTCATCGAGCTTGCCTTGGTCGGGCATTTTGGCTGGGTTCTCGACCATCAGCACCTCACCATCGGCCTTGACCACTTGGTACACCACGCTGGGCGCGGTGGTAATCAAGTCTTGGTCAAACTCGCGCTCTAGGCGCTCTTGCACAATTTCCATGTGCAGCAAGCCCAAAAAGCCGCAGCGAAAACCAAAGCCCAGCGCTTGTGAGACTTCCGGCTCGTATTGCAGCGAGGCATCGTTGAGCTTGAGTTTTTCAAGGGCATCGCGCAGCTGGTCGTACTCGCTGGCCTCGGTCGGGTACAAGCCCGCAAACACTTGCGGCTGAATTTCTTTAAAACCGGGCAAAGCCTCAGCAGCTGGGCCAGCGTTGTTGGGCAGCTTTTTCTCCAGCGTGATGGTGTCGCCGACCTTGGCCGCTTGCAACTCCTTGATACCGGCAATGATGTAGCCGACCTGCCCCGCCCGCAAAGCATCGCGTGGTTCGTTGGCGGGGGTAAATACGCCCAAATTGTCGGCGTTGTAAACGGCTTCCGAGGCCATCATTTTGATGCGCTCGCCCTTGAGCAAGCGGCCATCGACCACCCGCACCAACATCACCACACCGACGTAGCTGTCAAACCAGCTGTCAATAATCATGGCGCGCAGCGGTGCATCGGGGTTGCCCTTGGGCGCTGGCACCTTGGCAACAATAGCTTCGAGGATTTCGTCAATGCCCATGCCGGTTTTGGCCGAACAGGGAATGGCATCGGTGGCATCGATGCCAATCACGTCTTCGATCTCGGCCTTGGCGTTGTCGGGGTCGGACTGGGGCAAGTCCATTTTGTTGAGAACGGGCACCACCTCAACGCCCAAATCGAGTGCGGTATAGCAGTTGGCAACCGTTTGTGCCTCCACCCCCTGCGAGGCATCGACCACCAGCAGCGCGCCTTCGCAGGCGGACAGCGAACGGCTGACCTCATAAGAGAAGTCCACATGGCCGGGGGTGTCAATCAGGTTCAGGTTATAGACCTGACCATCTTTAGCCTTGTATTGCAAGGAGGCCGTTTGCGCCTTGATGGTGATGCCACGCTCTTTCTCGATGTCCATCGAGTCGAGCACCTGCGCCTCCATCTGCCGCTCCTCCAGACCGCCGCAGCGCTGAATCAGCCGGTCTGCCAGTGTCGATTTGCCGTGGTCAATGTGCGCGATGATGGAAAAGTTTCTGATGTGATTCATCCGTGTTTTTCCGGAGAAACCTCGGCCTTCAGGCCGGGGAAGTAGAGGGCGACCGCAAAGCGGTCGGGCTGTTGAATTCGTGTCTTAGAATCTTTTGGAACATGATCCTTGTTTACAGATACCGGGTGAAGTCGCTCACTGGCTTGCTGAACCAGCAAAGCCGGGCCGTGAACTTCGTCTGGAATTTCTGTAACGACCGGCAAAAGGATGCTTTGCGCTTTGGCAGGCGTTGGCACACCGGGTTTGATCTGAACAAGCTCACCACCGGCAGCAGCAAAGAACTGGGCTTGCATTCGGGCACGGTGAATGCCGTTTGCGAGCAGTATGCCAAGTCGCGCAGCCAAAAGAAGCGGCCCTATTTGCGCTACCGGGGTAAAAAATCGCTGGGCTGGGTTCCGCTCAAGGGCCGCGAGTTGAAGCGCGAAGGCTATGCGTTTCGTTTTGCGGGCAATACATTTCGCGTTTTCAACAGTCGAGCCTTGCCTGTAGGCAAAATTAAAGACGGAACCAACTTTTCCAGAGACAGTCGAAGTAACTGGTTTCTGAACATCGTGATCGATGTTCAGACTGCTGAAGTGGCGGTGCGCCCGCCGATCAAAGGTGTTGGTATCGACTTGGGCCTGAAAGACTTTGCCACCCTGTCCACGGGAGAGAAGATCGAAGCCCAGCGCATCTACCGGGGTGCGCAGCAGGCTTTGGCCGTGGCGCAACGCGCCCATAAGAAGCGCCGCGTCAAGGCTATTCACGCGCAAATTGCGAACCGTCGCAACGATTTTCACCACCAACTCAGCACCCGCATCGTGCGCGAGTTTGATTACATTGCGGTCGGCAACGTCTGTGCCGCCGGACTTGCCAAGACCAACTTGGCAAAGTCTGTTTTGGATGCGGGTTGGTCGTCCTTCCGCAGTCAACTGGCGTACAAGGCTGTTAAGCATGGCGCGTGGTTGGAAGAAGTGAACGAAAGCTACACCACCCAGACCTGCTCGGATTGCGGCGCTGTGCCCGATTCGAGGCCGAAAGGTATCGCAGGCCTTGGAATAAGGAATTGGGTTTGTTCGGCATGTGGCGGTGTGCATGATCGTGATGTGAATGCGGCCAAAAACATCTTGAATAAATCAGGTTCCCGTGTCGGGCATGACACGCCAGCAGTGGGAATCCCCTTTCATTTAGGCAGGGGAGGATGTCAACAAGGAAAAGCGTCAAGTGATGGGATTACAAAAAAGGGTGCGCCCAAGAAAAAGGGCGCATCGGATGGTGACGCGCCCTGAACCAACAATCCTTGGCAACTGCAATGGTTGGAGTCTCATTGTAGGCCGCGCATGGGTGCTGGCTATTCTACCCAACAGGGTTGGCACACCCGCTGCGGGCGCTTCGTATTAGCGCACAGGCCTGAGCAACGCATACTGCGCCCACTCGCCACGGCGAAACAACACATTGATCGGTTTGTTTTTGTCGATTTTTGCCAGCACCGCATCCAACTCTTTGGCACTGGCAACCTCGGTATTGGCAATGGCCAAAATGACATCGCCCTCGCGCAAGCCTGCACGGGCAGCGGTTTCGCTGGCAGCCTCCACCAACACCCCGCCTTTGAGTTTGAGTTCTTTCTTCTGTGCATCACTCAAATCAGCGACCACCAGCCCCAAGTGCTGGGTTGCAGCCGATGCTTTGGGCTTGTTGGCTTCTCGGTCGATGGATTTGCGGGCCGTTTTGTCTGGTTCGATTTCAACGATGGTGATGGCCAAATCGCGGGCGCGGCCATGGTGAAACACCGTGACGGTACTTTTACTACCGGGTTTGGCATTGCCCACCAAGCGCGGCAAGTCGGCCATTTTTTCGATCGGTTTGCCATCAAAGCGGGTGATGATGTCGCCCGCTTCAATGCCCGCTTTTTCGGCTGGAGAACCGGCCTCAACCCCCTTGACCAGCGCCCCTTGTTGCTTGCCAAGCCCGAGCGATTCGGCCACTTCTTTGGTCACTTGGCCTATTTGCACCCCAATGCGACCACGCACAACGCGCCCGGTGGCGCGCAGCTGCTCACTCACGCGCATGGCTTCGTCGATCGGAATGGCAAAAGCAATGCCCATGTAGCCGCCCGAACGCGAATAAATTTGGCTGTTGATACCCACCACCTCACCGCGCATATTGAGCAGCGGCCCACCAGAATTGCCGGGGTTAATGGCCACATCGGTTTGGATAAAAGGCAAGTATTCGCCGGTGTCGCGCTGCTTGGCACTGACGATCCCCGCCGTCACCGAGTTGTCCAGCCCAAACGGAGAGCCAATCGCCAGCACCCACTCGCCCACCTTCAGCCGAGCGCTGTCGCCAATCTTCACGGCAGGCAGGCCTGTGGCCTCGATTTTGACCACCGCCACATCGGTGCGCTTGTCGCTGCCGACGATTTTGGCCTTGAACTCGCGCTTGTCGGTCAAAGTCACCAGCACTTGGTCGGCACCTTCAACCACATGGGCATTGGTCATCACATACCCATCGGCACTGACGATAAAACCTGAACCCACGCCGCGTGGTTGTTCTTCCTCTTCGTTCGGGCGCTGGGGGCGCTGGGGGCGTGGCCCGTTCGGAATCGGCAAACCAAAACGCCGAAAAAGCTCGGCCATGTCTTCGTCCATGCCTTGGGGCGCAGCACGGGAGGGTGTTTTTTCAATCGTGCGGATATTCACCACCGACGGCCCAACATGCTCGACCAGCTCGGTAAAGTCCGGCAACCCCCGCACCGCCGCTGCGGCGGGTTGGGCGCTGGCTGCGCTGGGCAGCAAAGCCATAGGAGAAAAAACCAGCGCTGTGGCCGCTACAACCGGGCGCAGCACTGTCGATGACCAATTCGTTTTTTTCATTGACAACCTTTCTGCACAAAAAACCAGAGCCGACAACGCCATTTGTATAGCGACTCTGTCTTCATCAGAAAGCGAGTGCGTCGATTGGTTCCGTACAGACAGGGCGACCAAGCGCATGGGCCGTTCAGCGCGACGGTGACTCAAACGTAGCGTTACGCAGAAATCCTGCGGGCAACTGCAGTGCCGAAGCACCCCCAAATTGCTTGTGCGCGGCCAACAATTCATCCAAACGCGGGTCACGGATCATGATTTGCGGCGCTTGACCCTCGGCCACGACCAGCGCTGCGCTGGCCTGCGCCGCACTGGGCACTGCAACGGGTGTTGGTGCCGTCGCAGCAGGTGCCAAGGCCAGTTGTGACCCCGTGGGAGTGATGCTCAAACTCCCTGAAAGGCTCCAAGCAACAGCCGCTACCGCCGCCAGCGATGCCAATCCAGCCACCATTTTCCAGCGAAACACCGGATCATTGGCCGCCTGCACGGGCGCAACCACCGGTACCGGCACCGAAACCGGTGGCAATGCTGCCTGCGCAGCCCAAACGGGTGGCGGCTCCTGTGCCAATTGCTGGCGCAACCGGTTTAAAAACGCACCGCCATCGGCTTGGCGTGCCAATTCTGGCGAACGCAGCACATCGCCCACCAAATGGTAGAGCTGCCATGTTTCATGGCCCTCCTCTTGGGCTGCAAAATGCAGCGCGGATGCCCATTCGTCGTCTTGCAATTGCCCATCGGCCAATGCTGAAATTTTTTCACGCTGATTCAAGTTGTCATTCATGCTCTGTGCCCTTGGATGGCGTTACCAACGCTTGCCCATCTGGTTTTGCAACAGTGGTCGAACGCGTGCCGAAATAGCCTCGCGCGCCCGGAAAATCCGTGAGCGCACCGTACCAATCGGGCAAGCCATCGCCACTGCGATTTCTTCATAGCTCAACCCCTCAATTTCCCGCAGAGTGACCGCTTGGCGCAAATCTTCGGGCAAAGCCTCCATCGCTGTATTGACTGCGGTGGCGATCTCTTGGGCGGCAAGGACGGTCTCGGGGGTCTCTTCGTTGATTAGTTCGTGTCCGGGGCGGGAAGTTTCATCGCCATCGTCGGCACCTGTGCTGGCGCTTTCGTAAACCAGCGGATTGCGCTTCATGTCCATCAACGCTTTTTTGGCCGTATTGACCGCAATGCGGTAGAGCCAGGTATAAAACTGGGATTCGCCACGAAACTGGTGCAGCGCCCGATACGCCCGAATAAAGGTCTCTTGTGCAATGTCTTGCACCAAGTCGGTGTCGCGCACCATGCGCCCGATGAGCCGCTCAATGCGCCGCTGGTACTTGATGACCAGCAGTTCGTAGGCACGCTGATCGCCAGCGACCGTGCGCTGCACGAGTTGAATGTCGCTATCGACAAGAGGGGGATCAGCCAGAGAAGGTGCGGTCATGGGGGTCTGCGGGGGTGTCGGCAGGGTCTGGCCGGGGGCGCGAATATACCGCACGGCGCAGATCGGCCCAAAGCAAGGGGGAGTGGTGTTGTTCTAGCCAAAGCCATAGCACCGGGCCTTGTGCGCAACGCAGGCAAAGCCAAAGGCTGTGCTGTAAATCCAGATGGACACTGACGCTAGGGCCAGTGCGCTCGGGCGCATGGCCCTGAAAATGCCATGTTTGACCATCCCAGACCAGCACACCCACGGGCGACTGTTGCCAGAAATGCCCTGCCAAAGCAGTGCAAGCCAACCACAGCCCCAGCGCACCGGCCAAGGCCCAGCGGTGCACCGTGCCCATACCCCACCAAGCCAATAACACCAGCAAACCGGCCACAGCCGCCACGGCAATACCCCATGCCAACGCATGGCTGCGCCCTACGGGGTAATGCACCGCAGGTGCTTGGTCAAGGACTTTCAAGGCCTTGGTGGTGCCAAAGGCCCCAGCATGTGGGGTCTGTGGGGATTAGATGCGCTTAAAAACCAGCGATCCGTTGGTGCCACCAAAACCGAAGTTGTTTTTGACGGCAATGTCCATCTTCATGTCCCGGGCCACGTTAGCGCAGTAGTCCAAATCGCACTCGGGGTCTTGGTTGTCCAAGTTGATGGTTGGGGGCACCTTCTGGTGGTGCAATGCCAGCACTGTGAAAATGCTCTCAATGCCACCAGCGCCACCGAGCAAGTGCCCGGTCATGGATTTGGTCGAGCTGATGACCATGTTGTGGGCATGATCACCAAACGCGGCCTTGATCGCATGGGTCTCGTTGATGTCGCCCAAGGGCGTAGAGGTGCCATGTGCGTTGAGGTAGTCGACCTGATCGGCATTGACACCCGCATTGCGCAGCGCATGCAGCATGGCGCGGCGTGGGCCATCCATGCTGGGGGCGGTCATGTGACCGGCATCGGCGCTCATGCCAAAGCCGCTGAGTTCGGCGTAAATTTTGGCACCACGCGCTTTGGCGTGTTCGTATTCTTCTAGCACCATGACGCCAGCGCCTTCGCCCAGCACAAAGCCATCACGGTCTTTGTCCCACGGACGCGAGGCGGCCTTGGGATCGTCGTTGCGGGTCGAAAGCGCCCGCATAGCGGCAAAGCCACCAACACCCAAGGGCGAGATGGTGGCCTCGGTGCCGCCAGCGATGACGATGTCGGCATCGCCGTATTCGATCATGCGCCCGCCTTCGCCAATGCAGTGCAGGCCCGTCGTGCAGGCTGTGACCACGGCCAAATTCGGGCCTTTGAAACCAAAACGCATCGACACATGCCCAGCCACCATGTTGATGATGGATGCGGGCACAAAAAACGGTGTGATGCGCCGGGGGCCACGGTTGGCCAATTCAGCGTGGGTGTTTTCGATCAGCGGCAAGCCACCAATGCCCGAGCCAATGACACAGGCAATGCGCGTGGCGAGTTCGTCGTCCAGCGCCGCACCTGTGGGCAGGCCAGCATCTGCCACTGCTTGGGCAGCAGCAGCAATACCGAAGTGAATGAAACTGTCCATCGCCCGCGCATCTTTGGCGCTGATGTAGGACTCTAGGTCAAACCCCTTGACCTCCGCTGCAATTTTGCAAGCGAAGTTCGACGTATCGAACTTGGTAATGAGGTCAATGCCGGACTGACCGGCAAGGATGTTGGCCCAGGCATCGACCACCGTGTTGCCCACGGGGCTGATGCAACCCAGGCCGGTCACGACAACGCGACGACGGCTCATGCGTAAAAACCTTGTGCTGAATCGCTAAAGAAGGCGCTAGGCGCCGCTCAAGCCTTCTGGTGGTTGGTGGCGTAATCGATGGCGTTTTGCACCGTCGTGATCTTTTCGGCATCTTCGTCGGGGATCTCGATGCCAAACTCGTCTTCCAGGGCCATCACCAGCTCCACGGTATCGAGCGAGTCAGCGCCGAGGTCGGCAACGAAGGCCTTCTCGCTGGTGACTTGTGACTCTTCCACGCCAAGTTGTTCGGCAATGATTTTTTTGACACGTGCTTCGATATCGCTCATGGTTTCCCTCTGGGAGGTTTGTGAATGAATCCGCGATTCTAGCCGTATCAGGAGGTAACCCCGAACGGCCCGCCGTCGCGATCAAGCGGCGTGATCTTCCAGCAATTACATGTACATGCCGCCATTGACATGCAACTCTTGCCCGGTAACGTATCCCGCTTCGGCAGAAGCGAGGTACGCCACGGCATGCGCAATGTCAGCGGGCTTGCCCAAATGGCCCAGCGGAATTTGATCGCGCAGCGCTTTTTGCTGCGCTTCGGGCAGGCCCGAGGTCATGTCGGTGTCGATAAAACCGGGGGCCACGCAATTGACGGTGATGTTGCGGCTGCCCAGTTCACGCGCCAAGGCCCGCGTCATGCCCGCTACGCCGGCTTTAGCGGCGGCATAGTTGGCTTGACCCGGATTGCCCGAAGCACCCACCACGCTGGTGATGCTGATGATGCGGCCAAAGCGCTGCTTCATCATCGGTTTCATGACGGCGCGGCTGACGCGAAACACCGCTTTGAGGTTGGTGTCGAGCACTGCGTCCCAGTCGTCGTCTTTCATGCGCATGGCAAGTTGGTCGCGGGTGATGCCTGCGTTGTTGACCAGCACTTGCAAGCCGCCTTGATGCTTGACGATGCTGTCGACCAGCGCATCGACGGCAGGGCCGTCGTTCACGTCCAGCGCCACGCCCCGGCAACCGGGGTGGGCGGCCAGCGCAGCGCTGATGCGTTCAGCACCATCGGCCGTGGTGGCAGTGCCGATGACTTGGTAGCCGCGTGCGGCCAGTTCTTGGGCAATGGCCGCGCCAATGCCGCGCGTAGCGCCAGTAACCAGCGCCACGGGCGCTTTTGCAATCGATTCGCTCATGCCAGCAATTCCTTGGTTTGGGTCAGGGTGGTGGGGTCGTACAGGGCTGCGCCGACCAATTCGGCATCAATGCGCTTGACCAAACCGGCCAGCACTTTGCCGGGGCCACATTCGACGATGTGGGTGATGCCGCGCGCCTTGAGCGCCTGCACGCATTCAACCCAGCGCACGGGGCCAAAGGCTTGGCGGTACAGGGCATCGCGGATGGCATCGGCATCGGTTTGCACCGCCACGTCGATGTTGTTGAGCACCGCGATTTGCGGCGCAGCCAAGGGGGTGGCAGCCAGAGCCACGCGCAGCTTTTCTGCGGCGGGTTTCATCAGGCTGGAGTGAAACGGGGCCGACACCGGCAGTGGCAGCGCGCGCTTGGCACCAGCGGCTTTGAGCACCTCGCAGGCTTTTTCGACAGCGGCTTTGCTGCCAGCAATCACGGTCTGCGCTGGGTCGTTGAAATTGACGGCTTCGACCACTTCTACAGCATTTTCAGTGCCATTTTGGGCCATAGCCTGCGTCACTTCTGCACAGCATGCTATGACTTTTGCAGCATCTAAACCCAAAATAGCGGCCATAGCCCCGGTGCCCACTGGCACGGCCTCTTGCATGGCCGCAGCGCGCAAACGCACCAGCGGTGCAGCTTGGGCCAGCGTCAGCACCCCGGCGGCCACCAAGGCCGAATACTCGCCCAGCGAGTGCCCTGCCACGGCGGCAGGCATGGCACCGCCCTCGGCTTGCCAGACGCGCCATGCGGCCACGCCCGCGACCAGCATCACTGGCTGGGTGTTGGTGGTCAGGGCCAGTTGCTCTTTCGGGCCTTCGTGGACCAAACGGCCCAAGTCCTCGCCCAGCGCGTCCGAGGCCTCTTGCAGCGCTTGCTGCACTGCCGGGTGATCGCCCCAGCCATCGAGCATGCCCACGGCTTGCGATCCTTGGCCGGGAAAGACAAATGCAAAAGATTTCATGGTTTTTCTGAAAAATAAAACAAAAGCAGGCTCTAGCGCTTATGCAGCATTATTTTGTAGCTACAATTTTAGGAGCACAGCACCCCACGTAAAGCCCCCGCCCACGCCTTCGAGCAACAGGGTTTGGCCCTTTTGGGCTTGGCCCGAACGCACCGCTTGGTCCAGCGCCAGCGGAATCGAGGCGGCCGAGGTGTTGCCGTGCTCTTGCACCGTCACCACCACTTTGTCCATCGACATTTTGAGTTTGCGCGCCGTGCTCTGCATGATGCGGATGTTGGCTTGGTGTGGCACCAGCCAATCAATATCGGCCTCGGTCAAACCAGCTTTGTTCAGCGTGGCGCGGGCGGCGCTTTCGAGCAGGCCCACCGCCAGCTTGAACACCGCTTGGCCGTCCATCGTCAGCAACGGGCTGCCCGTGACCTTGCCGCCCGAAACATGGCCGGGAACGCACAAGATGCCAACGTGCTTGCCATCGGCGTGCAGGTCGCTTGCCAAAATGCCCGGTTCGTCCGAAGCCTCCAGCACCACGGCACCGGCACCATCGCCAAACAACACGCAGGTGGTGCGGTCGTTAAAGTCGAGGATGCGGCTAAAAATCTCGCTGCCGACCACCAGCGCTTTGGTGGCCGCACCGGCACGAATCATGGCATCGGCCACGGTCAGGGCGTAAATAAAACCACTGCACACGGCCTGCACATCAAACGCCGCGCAGCCATTGGCCCCGAGCTTGTGCTGCAAGATGGCTGCAGTCGAAGGAAACACCATATCGGGGGTCGATGTGGCAACGATCAGCAAATCAATGTCTTGCGCCTGCAAGCCAGCCGCCTGCAACGCATTGCGCGCCGCCTCTAGCCCCAAATCGCTGCACGCGACCTCGGGTGCAGCAAAGTGGCGCGCCCGGATGCCCGTGCGCTCGACAATCCATTCGTCGGTGGTTTCAATGCCTTGTGCGGCCAACTCGGCCACCAAGTCGGCATTGGTGACGCGGCGCGGTGGCAAATGGCTGCCAGTGCCGGTAATGCGGGAGTAGGGTTTCATCAGATAGACGCTGGCGCCGATCCGCCCTCCGCAGGCAGCAAAAAAGGCGCTGCACTGGCAATACGGCGACGAACCCGATCCAGCAGGTTGTTGCGGGCTGCATCATACGCGCGGTTGAGCGCCTGCCCAAAGGCCAGTTCGTCGGCAGAACCGTGGCTTTTGAAGACCAAGCCACGCAGCCCCAACAAGGCGGCACCGTTGTAACGGCGATGGTCTAACCGCTTTTTAAAAGCAGATAACACCGGATAGGCGATGATGGCCGACAATTTGGTAAAAATGTTGCGCGAGAACTCTTGCTTGAGGAACGAGCTGACCATAAAAGCCAAACCCTCGCCTGTCTTGAGAGCGACATTGCCGACAAAGCCATCGCACACCACGATGTCGGTGGTGCCCTTGAAAATGTCGTTGCCCTCGACATTGCCGACAAAGTTAAGGCTGCCCGAATTGCCCGCTTGGCGCAGCAACTCACCGGCTTTTTTGATGACTTCGCTGCCCTTGATGGCCTCAGCGCCAATGTTGAGCAAACCCACCGTGGGCTGCTCTTTGCCCTTGAGCACCGAATCGAGCGCCGAACCCATCACCGCAAACTGCAACAAATGCTGCTCGGTGCAATCGACATTGGCCCCCAAATCGAGCACCGTGGTCGAGCCACCCAAGGCGTTGGGCAACTGGCTGGCAATGGCGGGGCGGTCGATGCCATCAAGGGTTTTAAGGATGTAGCGGGCAATCGCCATCAGCGCGCCGGTATTGCCCGCCGAGACAGCCGCCGCCGCTGCGCCGCTCTTGACTTGCTGGATCGCCACGCGCATGGACGAATCTTTCTTGCGGCGCAGCGCCACCTCGACCGGGTCTTCCATCGTCACGACCTCGCTGGCATGGATCAGGGTGGCGCGCTCATGGGCAAAGCCCTTCAAAGCCTCGGGCAGCCCTACCAGCAGCAACTGGGCATCGGCGTGCTCATCCAAAAACCGGCGGCATGCCGCCAAGGTGACACGGGGGCCGTGGTCGCCCCCCATGCAATCAACAGCCAGAGTAATCATCGGGAGGTGTATGGGGCTGTCTGTGCAGCCGGGTGAGAAAATGCCGCAGACGAAACAAAGGCCCGTGCTACAAAATTAGTAGCTACGGGCCCTTGCGGGTCTGCGCCTTGGACGATGTCAGGCTTCAGACTTGTTCTTCAGCACTTGACGGCCACGGTAAAAACCGTTGGGGCTGATGTGGTGACGCAGGTGGGTTTCGCCCGTGGTGGGTTCCACAGCGATGCCAGGCACATTCAGTGCATTGTGCGAGCGGTGCATGCCACGCTTGGAAGGGGATTTTTTGTTCTGCTGAACGGCCATGATGGCTCCTGGTCTTGAAAAAGGGGGTTGGTAAAAACGCGATCAGCCCATTCAAAAGACACGAGAGGGATTCGCGCGAAGCCCTCGATTATAGCGTAAACGCTTTAGCTGCCCGACTTGTCCACCCGCAGGCTGGCCAGTGCCGCAAATGGATTGGGTTTTTCAGCGCAAGCGGCTTCAAAATCGTCGTCACTCGAAGCCAGCGGTACCGGCTCGGGGCATTCGTCGTGGCGCGGCACCACTGGCAGCGCCATCAACAGCTCGTCTTCAATCAAGCCGTGCAGGTCAAACTCGCGGCTGATGGCCAACAGGTCTTCTTCGACTTCGTCGTCCATGGCCTCGGCGGTGGCCTCGTCGGCGACAAAACGAAACGACGATTCCACCCACAACGGCACATCGACCGATGTCAGGCAGCGCTGGCACACCATGGGCAAAGTCGCCTCGGCGCGCAAGTGCAACCACGGTGCCAGCCCTTGGCCGCCATCGGAGCGCAACTCAGCATCGGCGTGCCAATCGACACGCAAATCGGGGTGCAAGCCTTGGGCCTCTTGGGCCAGGCGTTCGTACTTGAGCAAAGTGTCGTGGCCTGCCAGATGTCCGCCCGCCTTAGCAAAGGCTTTGACATCCAGTCTCTCGGGGTGGAATATCTTGGTCATGGGCGCAGTGTAAGAGAATCGGGCCATGCAATCTTCCCCCACCCCACAACGCCCGCTGGTTCTGGGCTCGACCTCGCCCTACCGGCGCGAATTGTTGCAGCGCTTGCGCTTGCCCTTTACCGTCGCAGCCCCCGACGTGGACGAAACCGCATTGCCCGGCGAAACGCCCCACGCGCTGGCGCTGCGCTTGGCACGGGCCAAGGCCCACGCTGTAGCGGCACAGCACCCCGGCGCGGTGGTCATTGGTTCTGACCAAGTGGCAGACTTGGCCGGTCATGCACTGGGCAAACCCGGCAGCCACGAACGCGCTGCGGCGCAACTGGCGCTGATGAGCGGCCACACCGTTATTTTTCAAACTGCCGTAGCAGTGGTTTGCCACGCCACCGGGTTTGAACAGGTCGATTTGGCCCCGGTCGAGGTGCGCTTTCGCGCCCTGTCTGAAGACGAAATCGAGCGCTACCTGCGTGCCGAGCAGCCCTACGACTGCGCCGGTAGCGCCAAAAGCGAAGGCTTGGGCATCAGTCTGCTCGATGCCATCGTCAGCGACGACCCGACCGCGCTGATTGGCCTGCCGCTGATTCGCACCTGCCGCCTGTTGCGCGCTGCTGGCTTGGTGCTGCCATGAGCAGCGCCGCAAACACAGCGCTGCCCAGCACACGCGGCACGCTTTATTTGGTGCCGGCCCCGCTCGATTTTGGTTGCGATAGCCAAGCGCCCCTGACCGATGCCCTGCCCGATGCAACCCTGCGCGCAGCGTCGGGCCTGACGCACTGGGTCTGCGAGAACGCCAAAAGCACCCGCGCCTACTTGAAGCGCGTCGATGCGCTGCACCCACTGGCGCTGCCTTTGCAAGAACAAACCATCACCGAACTGCCGCGCGAAGTCCACAAAAAGGGCGACCACGGTGGCAAAGGCTCTGCCGTGTTCGATGCCCGCCCGTTGCTGGCAGCGGCACTGGCCGGGCACAACATCGGTTTGGTCAGTGAAGCGGGCATGCCTGCCGTGGCCGATCCGGGCAGCTCGGTGGTGCGGGCCGCGCACGACTTGGGTCTTGCCGTAGTGCCGCTGGTCGGGCCGGTGTCGCTGTTGTTGGCGCTGGCAGCCAGCGGCCTGAATGGGCAAAACTTTGCTTTTGTCGGCTACCTGCCCCAAGACGGCGCAGAGCGCACCCAGCGCATCAAGGCCCTCGAAACGCTGGCGATACAAAGCGGCCAAACGCAGCTTTTTATCGAAACGCCTTACCGCAATGGCGCTTTGCTACAGGCGCTGGTGCAAACCTTGCAGCCCAACACGCGCTTGGCCGTCAGCAGTGGCCTGACGCTGCAAAGCGCCCACACCCGCAGCCAGCCCGTCAAACAATGGCGGCAACAAAGCGGCGGGCCAGACAAGAACACGCCAGCGGTGTTTGCCATCGGGCGCTGAACGCGCACAGCAGGGCCACTCAGTGGACGTGGGCCGCACCACTGAGCAAGGTGACCATGCCCATGCCCAGCAACAACCAAGCGATTTGCAGCGCCGTCTCGCGCGCTGACAAGCGCTTTTGCAACTGCGGAATCAAATCGGCCAGTGCGACATAAATAAAACTGCTCGAGGCAATGACCAAAAAGTACGGCAACCCGTCGTGCAACTGGCCGAGCAAAAAGTAGCCCACTAAGCCGCCAATGGCCGTCACCGCACCGGCCAACGACACCTTCATCAACGCAATGCGGCGGCTCGCGCTGCTTTGGCGCAGCACGACCAAATCGCCCATGTGGTGTGGCACTTCGTGCGCCAGCACCGAGATCGCAGCAATCATGCCCAAATGCAAATCGGCCACAAAAGCCGAGGCAATCAGCACCCCATCGCCAAAACAATGCACGCTGTCGCCAGTCACCAGCGTCCAGCCGCCGGTGCGAACGGGTGCGTGGTCATGGTCATGGGGGTGATCGTGCCCATGACCGTGGTGGTTGTGTTCATGGCCGTGGTGCCAAAGCTCGGCCTTGTCGAGTAAAAAGAAAAACACCACGCCCACCAACAAAGTGGCGAACAGTTGGTGCGCACCCGCTTGCCCCTCAAAGGCCTCTGGCAGCAGGTGCATGAACGAGGTCGCCAGCAGCGCACCAGCGGCCAGACTCAAAAGGTATTGCGGCCCCACACTGTCAGTGCGCCCACCAAAGCCCGTGCGTAGCAGCAGCGCCGCCATCCAGACGCTGCCAATGCCAGCGGCCAATGTCGCCAAAATAATTGCTACCAATACCATAGCTGCTTGCGCTTTCCTTGTGCGGCCTAAAGGCCTATTTACTCTCTAATACCAACCCTGCGCCGCAAAAACCAAAAAGCCGCCTGACCTGTGCCGGGCGGCTTGCGGGGGCGGCTCGATGGGTTAACAACCCGCCCGCATCAGGCAACACCGTGCTTTTTAAACCACGCCAAGGTGCGCTTCCAGCCATCTTCGGCAGGCCCTTGGCGAAAACTGGGCCGATAGTCGGCATGGAAGGCATGGGGTGCGTCCGGATAGACCACCAGCTCCGATGCCTTGGCAGCGCCAGAGCCATCGGCCAACGCTTTTTTCATCTTATCTACCGTGTCAAGGGGGATGCCGGTGTCTTTTTCGCCATACAAACCCAGCACGGGTGCTTTGAGGATGGGTGCAATGTCCAGCGGATGCTTCGGGGTCAAGGGGCTGGGTTGCCCGGCCAAGCGCCCATACCACGCCACGCCCGCCTTGACTGGCCCGTGCGCGGCATACAGCCAAGTAGCACGCCCACCCCAACAAAAGCCCGTGATGCCCACGCGGGTCGGGTCGCCACCGTGGGCGCTGGCCCACTGCACCGCGCCATCCAAGTCGGCCATGACCTGTGCATCGGGCACCTTGGCGACCACCTCGCTCATCAGCGTAGCAATGTCGGTGTACCGGGCCGGATCCCCCTGACGGGCGTAGAGCTGCGGTGCAATCGCCAAATAACCCACTTGGGCCAAGCGGCGGCAAATGTCGGCGATGTATTCATGGACACCAAAAATCTCCTGCACTACCAGCACCACTGGTAGCCCCGTTTGGCCCGCCGGTGCTGCGCGGTAGGCAGGCACCTGAAAACCGCCCACGTCGTAGCTGACCATGCCGACATCCAATCCTTGCGCGGGCGTGGCGATGGCCGTTTGCGCCATCAGCGGTGCTGCGGCCGCAGCGTAGCCCAAACCCAGTGCCACCTGCAATGCAGTGCGCCGCGTGCTACCCGCCTCGGTACTGCGTCCGGGCAGCAAAGCGTGAACATCGGATTGAAAATCTCCCTGCAACATGGAAAGGCCTCCCAGCAAACGACGGACAAAACAGAGGCCACAGTCTAGGCGCTTTGCCTGCACCGTGTCTGTGCGCCCAGCACAAGCCCCGAATCGGACTGGGTGCAAACGCCACCGCCCCAAGCGCACAATGGCCCACTGCCCTATCGTGCGGTACAAAACCCGACTGGAGTCCCGCTATGAACATCCTCCTGACCGGATCAACCGGCTTTATTGGTCACACCCTGAAAACCGCCCTGCTAGAGGCTGGGCACACCGTGCAGTGTGGTGTATCGCCGCGCCAGCAGAGCTTGCGTGCCGATCAGGTGTCCATGGATTTTGCCCACGACACCACGGCCGCCGCGTGGTTGCCCCGGCTGCAAGGCATCGATGCCGTGGTCAATGCCGTCGGGGTGCTGCGCGACACCCGCGCCAGACCGATCCGAGCAGTGCACCAAGACACGCCTATCGCTTTGTTTGATGCCTGCGCCCAAGCGGGCGTGCAGCGGGTGGTGCAAATTTCGGCGCTGGGCATCGATGGCAGCCCGACGCAGTACGCCCGCACCAAACTCGCTGCCGAAGCCCACCTGCAAGCGCTGGCGGCACAGCACGCGCTGCAACCGGCCATCCTGCGCCCGAGTGTGGTGTTTGGCAAAGGCGGCGACAGCAGTGCGCTGTTTATGAACTTGGCCCGGCTACCGCTGGCCTTGTTTCCGGGGCCTGTGCTGGATGCACGGGTGCAGCCGGTATCGGTACACGACTTGGCCGCTGTGGTGGTGGCCTTGCTCGGCCCGGCGCTCGCGCGCACCGGCACCATCGAATGCACCGGCCCCGAGTCGCTGACGATGGGCGCTTTCATTGCCAGCCTGCGCCAACAAACCGGCCACAGTCCAGCCCGTGTGCTGCGCTTGCCAGCGCTGCTGACGCAGATGAGCGCCCGCATGGGCGACTTGGTGCCTGCCTCGCCGTGGTGCAGCGAAACCCTCGCCATGCTGGGCAGCGACAACGTCGGCAACCCAGCGCAACTGGAGCAACTCTTGGGGCGCAAAGGGGTGCATTACAGCCAGTTGGTGGCAACGGCTTGGCGCTGACGGCAACGCCGCAAGCGCGCCTTCAGTGCGCTTTGTCCCAATTCGGCCCAACGCCCACCTCGGCCAGCAGCGGCACGCGCAAGTCGGCCACACCCGCCATTAAGCGCGGGATGTGTTGGCGCAGCCAATCGACTTGCGACGCGGGCAGCTCAAACACCAATTCGTCATGCACCTGCATGATCATTTGGATGGCGGGGTTTTCAGCGTCGAGCACTTTTTGCACCGCCACCATCGCCAGCTTGATCAGGTCAGCCGCCGTGCCCTGCATCGGCGCATTGATGGCGGCGCGTTCGGCAGCGGCGCGGCGCGGGCCATTGGGCGAATTGATTTCGGGCAGCACCAAGCGCCGACCCAGCACCGTTTCGACGTAACCGCGCTCTTTCGCCATCGCTTTGGTCTCGTCCATGTAGTTTTTGACACCGGGGTAGCGCTCAAAATAACGCTGGATGTAGTTTTTGGCCGCGGTGTTGTCGATGCCCAGATTTTTAGCCAGACCAAAACTGCTCATGCCATAAATCAGCCCAAAATTAATCACTTTGGCATACCGGCGCTGCTCGTGCGTGACCTGGTGAACACCGACACCAAACACCTCGGCAGCGGTGGCGCGGTGCACATCCAAGCCCTCTTGAAACGCATGCAGCAGCGCATAGTCGCCGCTCAAGTGGGCCATGATGCGCAGCTCAATTTGGCTGTAATCGGCACTGGCAATCACGCTACCGGCAGGCGCGACAAAGGCTTCGCGCACCCGCCGGCCTTCTGGGGTGCGAATCGGGATGTTTTGCAGATTCGGCTCGTTGCTCGATAGCCGCCCGGTCACGGCCACCGCCTGCGCGTAGTGGGTGTGAACGCGCCCGGTGCGCGGCAGGGCCATGTGCGCCAGCTTGTCGGTGTAGGTGCCTTTGAGCTTGGACAGGCTGCGGTGCTCTAGCAGCTTGGCGGGCAGGGCGTGGCCTTGCTCGGCGAGCTTTTCCAGCACTTCTTCGTCGGTGCTGCGTGCGCCAGTGGCGGTTTTTTTCACCACCGGCAAATTCAATTTGTCAAAAAAGATTTCGCCCAATTGCTTGGGGCTGCTCAGGTTAAAGGGCTGACCGGCCAGTGCGTAAGCCTCGGTTTCTAGTTGGACGATGCGTTCGCCCAAGGTGTGGCTTTGCGCCGCCAGCGTGGGCGCGTCGATCAACACGCCGTTGCGTTCGATGCGGTAGAGCACTTCGCTGCTGGCGATTTCTAACGCATAAATTTCGCGCAGTGGGTCGTTGGCCTCTAGCAGCGGCCACAGCGCCCTGTGAACATCCAGAGTCTGGTCGGCATCTTCGCAGGCGTAGGCGCTGGCCTTGTCCACCGGCACTTGGGCAAACGGTATTTGGTGTACGCCTTTGCCGCACAGGTCTTCGTAGCTGATGCCGCTGCGCCCGGTGTGGCGCTGTGCCAAGCTGCTCAGGTTGTGCGGTTTGTGCACTTCGAGTACGTAACTTTGCAGCATGGTGTCGTGCTGGTAACCCTGCACTTGGATGCCGTAGTTGGCAAAAACATGGCGGTCGTACTTGATGTGTTGGCCGAGTTTGGCGTGGGCCGCGTCTTCTAGCCAAGGCTTGAGGCGCGCCAGCACCTCCTCGAGGGGCAGTTGGACAGGCGCGTCGGGGCCGGTATGGGCCAGCGGGATGTAAGCAGCCTCGCCCGGTTGCACGCTCAGGCTGATGCCCACCAGCTGCGCCCGCATCGCATCGAGTGAAGTGGTTTCGGTATCGACCGCCACCAGCGCCGCGCCTTGGACTTTGCCCAGCCAGCGCTCCAAATCGGCCCACGTCAGCACGGTGTCGTACACCAAAGGGCGGTGTTCAATCGCCTGCGCCAAAGCCGAGGCATCGGGGTGCTCGAACAGATCACCGCTTTCGGCAGGTGCTTCGCTGGTGTGGGCCGCGTGGGTGGTTTCGGGTTGCAACGGGGCAGGCGGGTCGGCAAACAAATCGCCGCTTTCACCACGGGCCGGTGCTGCGGCTCGGGCAGGCCGTGGTGCCACGGGCTTGGGCGCTGGCGCAGGGGCGGCTGGTGCCAAAGCCCGCGCCAGCCCTTTGAAACCATATTTTTGGTAAAAATCGTGCAAAGCCAGCGGATCGATGGGCTTGACAGCTATCAAATCAAGAGCAGGCATGCCCTCCAAGTGGCCCGACAAATCACAGTCGGTCTGGATCGTCACCAGCTTGCGCCCCGTCGGTAACCAGCCCAAAGCGCCGCGCAGGTTCTCGCCCACTTTGCCTTTGATCTGGTCGGCATGCGCTACCAGTGCGTCCAGCGAGCCATACTCCAGCAACCATTTGGCCGCCGTTTTCTCGCCCACCCGGGGCACGCCGGGCACGTTGTCCACAGCGTCGCCCACCAGCGTCTGAAAATCCACCATCAACTGCGGCGGCACACCAAACTCTGCCGTCACGCCGGCCACATCGCGGCGCTTGCCGTTCATGGTGTCGATGATGGTGACGTGCTCGTTGACGAGTTGGCTCAAGTCTTTGTCGCCGCTCGAGACCATCACCTCAATGCCCTGCTGCGCTGCGGTGTGCGCCAAAGTGCCGATCACGTCGTCGGCCTCAACGCCGGGCACGGCCAGCACCGTCCAGCCCAGCAAACGCACGACCTCGTAGATCGACCCAATCTGCGTGCGCAAGTTGTCGGGCATGGGCGAGCGGTTGGCTTTGTAATCGGCGAAAACGGCATCGCGAAAAGTCGGGCCGGGGGCATCGAATACGCAAGCGGCGTAATCGGCCGGAAACTCTTTGCGCAGCGCTTGCAGCATGTTGATAATGCCGCGAAGGGCACCCGTGGCAGGGCTGGTCGGATCGCCCGGCACAGCGCGCAAATCGGGCATAGCGTGGTAGGCACGGTAGAGGTAGCTGGAGCCATCCACCAGCACCAAGGTCTTTTTGTTGCTCATGCGGGCGATTGTGCATGGCAGAGCTGCCGCGCATGGGCCGCGCCTACAATCGCGCCATGCGCGCTGTTACCCCCCTTTTGCTGCTGGCCTTGGCCACTGGCCCGGCTTTGGCCCAAAATACCAGTCAAAACACACACCAGCCCACGTCTGACGTGGCTCACAAGCTATCAAATCAAGAGCAAAAATCGAACCGCTCAGAACAACGCACCGAGCGTATCCATCTGGAAGACGGCGGCAACAGCGTCGATGAGCTGCGCGTGGGCGGTCAAACCAAAACCATCACCGTCCAACCCAAAGGCAGCGACCTGCCCGCCTACGAGGTGCAACCCTCCGACGGAGTGCGCAACCGCAGCCGCAACGGTGCCGAAACCACCACCGGCTCACGGGTGTGGAACCTCATGAAATTCTGACCCAGCGCCCACACCGGGCGCACCACCCCTTCACCCGCGCTGGGGCCTGTGGCCTACGGTGCTTGGCACCCTGCGGGGTGCGACTTCTTTTAGCCCTAATTTCCGTTGTGTCCTGAACGATGGCTGTATTTACCCAAGTCTCCCCCCAAGATGCCAGCGAACTGCTGGGCCGTTTGCAACTGGGCACGCTGCACAAGCTGCGCGGCATCGAAGGCGGTATTGAAAACACCAACTACTTTGTCACTTGCGACCAAGGCCAGTTTGTGCTGACGCTGTTTGAGCGCCTGACGGCCCAGCAGTTGCCGTTTTATCTGCACCTGATGAAGCACCTCGCAGATGCAGGCATCCCCGTGCCCGACCCGTGCGCCGATGCCCACGGCGAGATTTTGCACACCGTCTGTGGCAAGCCCGCCGCGCTGGTCAACCGTTTGCACGGCCAAAGCCAACTGGCACCGCAAGCCGTGCATTGCGCTGCGGTGGGCCAGATGCTGGCACGCATGCACTTGGCCGCCAGCGACTACCCGCGCCAGCAGCCCAATCTGCGCGGTCTGGCGTGGTGGAATGAAACCGTGCCGGTGGTACTGCCTTACATGCTTCCAGAGGCCGCCGCGCTGCTGCAGTCGGAGTTAGATTACCAAAACCAAGTTGCCGCCACGGCCAGCTATGCAGCCCTGCCACGCGGCCCGGTACATGCCGATTTGTTCCGCGATAACGTGATGTTCGACGGCGCGTCGCTGACCGGTTTTTTTGATTTTTACTTTGCCGGGGTCGATACGTGGATGTTCGACTTGGCCGTGTGCCTGAACGACTGGTGCATTGATTGGGCCAGCGGCGCACACGATGCACAGCGCGCCCAAGCCATGCTGCAAGCCTACCAAAGCGTGCGCCCACTGACCGATGCCGAACGCACACTGCTCAACGCCATGCTGCGCGCCGGGGCGCTGCGCTTTTGGATCTCGCGCTTGTGGGACTACCACTTGCCCCGCCAAGCCTCCATGCTGACACCGCACGACCCCGCCCACTTTGAGCGCGTGCTGCGCCAGCGCATCAACCACCCGGTACAGGTCTAAGAACTGCACCCTATCTCCCCCAAGAAATCAGCATCCATGAAACTTCACATCGTCTCCGCCCGCACCGGCCTTGCTTGGGTCAAAAGCGGCGTGCGCGTGTTCTGGCGCCAACCGATGGCGATGGCAGCGCTGTTTTTTATGACGATGGCCGCCATGTCTCTGGTCTCGGTGGTGCCGGTGATTGGCCCGGCGCTGGCGCTGGCGTTGCTGCCCTCGGCAACGCTGGCCATGATGGTCGCTGCGGCGGAGACCGTGCAGGGGCGTTTTCCAACGCCTGCCGTGCTGCTGGTGGCGTTTCGTACTGGCCGCCAGCGCCTGCGCCATATGCTGGTACTGGGCGGCTTGTATGCCGTGGGATTTTTGGTGGTGATAGGACTCTCGGCACTGCTCGATGATGGCCTGTTTGCGCAGGTCTATTTGGGCAACGAACCCATGACGCAAGAAATCGCTGAGAACGAGAACTTCCAGCACGCCATGTGGGCCGCGATGGCAATGTACCTACCGCTGTCGCTGCTGTTTTGGCATGCTCCCGGACTGGTGCATTGGCACGGCGTACCGCCGGTCAAAAGCCTGTTCTTTAGCCTGATTGCCTGCGTGCGCAATCTGCCCGCGTTCATGGTTTACGGCTTGGGCTGGTTGGCTGTGTTCGCTGTCGGCGGCATGGTGGTCAGCGTGGTATCGGGCTTGTTGGCGGTGCTGGGGGGCTTTAGCATGGCGGCCTTGGGCGGCATCATGATGGGTCTGGCCATGCTGATGGCAGCGATGTTCTTTAGCTCCATCGTCTTTACCTTTCGCGATTGCTTTGAGCCACCACAAGCACCCGCAGCAGCGCCTACCGAAGCTGCGCCGTAAACGCCAGCACATCCGCTTTCGCGTGGTGTAAAAAACCCAGCTTCGTCTGGGTTTTTTGCTTTGGCAGATTTTCAAATTCCTGTCACAGACCGTTTTTAGTATGCAGGCACAGACCGCGCTGGCGCGGGCTTGTTTTCTCCCCTGCTCTGGAAACCGCCAACCATGTCCCAACCCACCCTGCCCACCCGCCGCAAGGCCCTGCAATTTCTGGCCGGTATGCCTCTGCTACCACTGGGAACGACTGCCACGGCATCCCTTTTGAGCGCCTGCGGCGGGGGCAGTAGCACCGCTTCCTATGTGTCGGCCTCTTTCACGTCGATGCCAGCGCCCTCTTTGGCCAATGCCGCAGCGATGGCAACCACCAGCGTCGGCTCGTCGCTGAATGTTCAGTTCAGCGACAATTCGGTGCAGTCGTACCAACTGGCCTACCAGCCCTTCTTCATCACCGGCGACATGGTGGCAGATGGCAACGGCGGTAAAACACTCAGCGGGGGTTATTACGACATCCGCAACCAGCCCATCATCGACACCACAGTGCCGGGCAGCCAACGCCACTTTTTCTCCGATGCCCCGGATGGCACCTCGCTGCTGACCGTACCGAACGCCTCGGTCGCAGGTGTCAAGGGCAACCCGGTCTTTGCTGTGGTGCAGTTTGAATACACCACTTGGGCCCAAGACGGCAAAACCGATATGTACGGCAAACTGCCCTCGCCCATTGCCGTCCTCACGCTCGATCAAGACCCCGCCAGCGGCAAACTCAGTTTGGTCAAGTACCACAACGTAGACACCTCCAAGGTGCATGGTCTGTGGATCACCTGCGGCGCTAGCCTCTCGCCATGGGGCACCCACCTGTCGAGCGAAGAGTACGAACCCGATGCGTTCAACAGCAACAACACCCAGCTCAAGGCCTTCAGTAAAAATCTGTACGGCAACGAAGCACAGGCCAACCCCTACCACTACGGCCACCTGCCCGAAGTCACCGTCAACCCCGATGGCACCGGCAGCGTGCGCAAACATTACTGTCTGGGCCGCATCTCGCACGAGCTGGTGCAGGTCATGCCCGACAACCGCACGGTGTTCATGGGCGACGATGCCACCAACAGCGGCTACTTTGTCTTTGTTGCCAATACCGCAAAAGACCTCTCGGCAGGCACGCTGTATGTCGCCAAGGTCGGGGCGGGCTTTTCGCTCAACCCAGCAGCATCGGCAGCGCCACTGACGTGGATCAAGTTGGGCACGGCCACCAGTGCCGAAATCGAATATCTGGCCAATACGCTCCAACCCTCGGACATCATGACCGTGCTGGCCGCTGATCCGAACGACGCAGCGTTCAAAAAGGTCACGTCCAACGGCAAAACCGAGTGGATCAAGATCAACCCCGGCATGGAAAAAGCCGCCGCCTTCCTTGAAACGCACCGCTACGCTGCGTTCGTCGGTGCCAGCATGGGTTTCACCAAAATGGAAGGCACTACCGTCAATATCCGCGACAAGGTGGCCTACTCAGCGCTGCAAAACTGCCAAGACTCCATGGTGGTGGGCGGCAAGGGCTACACCGCAGGCAATGGCATCAGTTTGGACAAAGCCCTCAAAGCCGGGGCGGTGATGGCACTGAACCTGCGCGGCGGCTTGACGGACGACAAGGGCGCAGCCATCCAAAGCGACTGGATGCCCGCAGACACCAAGGCATTGCTGGCGGGCGAAGACATCGCCGCCGACGCTTTGGGCAACACCGCCCATCCGAACAAAATTGCCAATCCGGACAACCTCAAGTTCTCCGAAAAAATGCGCACCCTGTTTATCGGGGAGGACAGCAGCCAGCACGTCAACAACTTCCTGTGGGCTTACAACGTCGATACCAAGGCGCTGTCGCGCATCATGTCGATCCCAGCGGGCGGCGAATCGACCGGCCTGCACGCCGTCGATGAAATCAATGGCTGGACGTACATCATGAGCAACTTCCAGCATCCCGGCGACTGGGGCAGCATCCACAACGTGGTCAAAGACACGCTGGAGCCGCTCATCAAGGCCAACTACAAAGGCAAATTTGGTGCTGGCGTGGGCTACCTGACCGGCACGCCTTCGCAAATGAAGCTGGACTGAGCCAGCCGCAGGCGCGGCCCGCGCGCCGCGCCGATATCAATCGACCAGCGTCAGCTTGGCCACCGACAGCGCCAACCACTTGGTACCGTGGCGGCCAAAGCTGACCTGTGCGCGTGCGTCGGTGCCGCTGCCCTCGAGCGCCAGCACTTTGCCCTCGCCAAACTTGGCATGAAACACCGCCATCCCCGCACGCAAACCGTGCGAAGGCGCAGCCTTTTGCACCGGCACGGGTGGACTGGCAAAAACCTCCGTTTTGAAACCAAATGAGGTTCTAGCCCGCGTCTCGTATGAATTACCAGCTCCTGATTTAGGAGCAAAATCACGAAACCCCGATTGCTTAGAACCCACCCATTTCAGGGCGCTCTCGGGCAACTCGTCAAAGAAACGGCTTTTGGCGTTGTAGCGCGTCTGGCCGTGCAACATGCGCGTTTGCGAGTGGCTCAGGTACAGACGTTTGCGCGCACGGGTGATGGCAACGTACATCAGGCGGCGCTCCTCTTCGAGTCCACCCCGATCACCCAAGGCGTTTTCGTGCGGAAACAAGCCTTCTTCCATGCCGCCAATAAATACCGCGTCAAACTCCAGCCCCTTGCTGGCGTGTACGGTCATCAATTGCACGGCATCTTGCCCGGCCTTGGCTTGGTTGTCGCCCGCTTCGAGTGCGGCGTGGGTCAAAAATGCCGCGAGGGGCGACAGGGTCTCACCGGTATCGACATCGACCATGCCCAATGCGGCAAGGGCCTGTGCGGGCGCATCGAAGTTCAAGGGCTGGCGGTGCTCATCGAGCAGCAGCGCCACCGCATCGCGGCCAAAGCCTTCTTGGGTGACAAAGCTTTCAGCCGCATTGACCAATTCTTCCAAATTTTCGATGCGGTCAGCGCCTTCGCGCTCGGTACGAAAATGGGCGATCAGGCCGGTGGCATCGAGCATTTTTTCGATGATGGTGCGCAGATTTTGCCCTTGCGTTTGCTCACGCAGCACGTCAATCAGCGCCACAAACGCGCCCAAATTCGCCCCCGCCTTGCCCGGAATGGCACTGACGGCATCGTGCAGCGAACACCCCGCGCTGCGCGCTGTGTCTTGCAACACCTCGATGCTGCGTGCGCCAATGCCGCGCGGCGGAAAATTGACCACGCGCAAAAAACTGGTCTCATCTTGCGGGTTTTCTAGCAGGCGCAAATAGGCCAGCGCGTGCTTGATTTCAGCGCGCTCGAAAAAGCGCAAGCCACCGTACACCCGGTAAGGCACCGACGCATTGAACAGCGCCGACTCAATCACCCGGCTTTGGGCGTTGCTGCGGTAGAGCACCGCGATTTCTTTGCGGGAAAAGCCATCGGTTTTCACCAATTGCCGAATTTCATCGACCATCCACTGTGCTTCGGCAAAATCGCTGGTCGATTCAAACACCCGCACCGGCTCGCCGGGGCCTTGGTCAGTGCGCAGGTTTTTGCCCAACCGCTGGCTGTTGTGGCCGATCAGGGCATTGGCCGTGTCCAAAATATTGCTGTGACTGCGGTAGTTTTGCTCGAGCTTGATTTGGCGCTGCACCCCAAACTCACGGACAAAATCTTGCATATTGCCCACCCGCGCACCCCGAAAGGCATAAATGCTCTGGTCATCGTCGCCCACAGCAATCACGCTGCCGCGCGCGTCCAAGTGCCCATCGACCTCCTCGCCCGCCAGTTGCTTGAGCCAAAGGTATTGCAGGCGGTTGGTGTCTTGAAACTCATCGACCAAAATGTGCTGAAAACGCCGCTGGTAGTGGGCACGCAGTGGATCGTTGTCGCGCAGCAGCTCGTAGCTGCGCAGCATCAGTTCGCCAAAATCGACCACGCCTTCGCGCTGGCACTGGTCTTCGTAGAGTTGGTACAACTCGACTTTTTTGCGCGCATCGGCATCGGCGGCCACCACATCGCGCGGACGCAAGCCATCTTCTTTGCAACCGGCAATAAAGTATTGCAGCTTCTTGGGCGGAAAACTCTCTTCGTTGATGTTGAACTGCTTGCACAGGCGTTTGACCGCCGAGAGCTGGTCTTGCGTGTCCAAAATCTGGAACGTTTGCGGCAAACCAGCGGCCTGATGGTGCGCACGCAACAGACGGTTGCACAGGCCATGAAAGGTGCCAATCCACATCCCGCGCACCGCCATGGGCAGCATATCGGCCAAGCGCGAGGTCATTTCTTTGGCTGCTTTGTTGGTAAAAGTCACCGCCAAAATACTGCCCGGCGTGGCATAGCCGTGTTGCAGCAACCAAGCGATGCGCGTCGTCAAAACACGCGTTTTGCCCGAACCCGCACCCGCCAAAATCAGCGCATGGCCCGCAGGCAAGGTCACAGCGGCCAGTTGCTCATGGTTAAGGTGGTGCAGCAGCGCCGATGGATCGGCCAATGCAGTGGGCAAGGGCGCTGGCGCGCCAGAAAACAGGTCTTTTGGAAGCATGGGGCGATTGTAGAAAACCACCCCGGCCCATTTGTTGTCAATGAACCAAGGAATTTTTCGATGAGCACCACCCCTCCCCTTCAAATAGCCGTACTGGGCATTGGCATGATGGGCTTGCCCATGGCTCGGCGCTTGTGTGCTGCCGGTCACCGGGTACACGCATGGAACCGCACCCGCGCCAAGGCCGAACTGCTGCTCGATAGCGGTGCCACGGTACACCAGCACCCTGCCGATGCGGTGCGCCACGCCGACATCACTATCAGCATGCTAGAAAACGGCCCCGTGGTGGGTGATGTGCTGTTTGCCCAAGGCGCAGCCGCCGCTATGCGCCCAGATAGCCTGTTCATCGACATGGCATCGATCCAGCCGCGCGAGGCCCGCGAGCACGCCGCGCGTTTGGCAGACATGGGCATTGCCCATTTAGATGCCCCGGTGTCGGGTGGCACCGTCGGCGCAGAGGCTGCAACGCTGGCGATTATGGTCGGGGGCGAGCCAGCAGATTACCAACGCGCCCAAACTGTTTTTGCAGCGCTGGGCCGCTGCACCCACGTCGGGCCACATGGGTCAGGACAACTGGCAAAACTGGCCAACCAGATGATTGTGGGCATCACCATCGGCGCGGTGGCCGAGGCGCTGCTGTTTGCGGCCAAGGGCGGCGCTGATATGGCCAAGGTGCGCGAAGCCATCAACGGTGGCTTTGCCGAAAGCCGCATCCTGCAATTGCACGGACAGCGCATGGTCGAGCGCGATTTTGCCCCGCGCGGGCGCATGAGCGTGCAGCTCAAGGACATGCGCAATGCCCTCGCCACCGCCGCAGAAATCGGCTTTGAGGCTCCCGTCACCGCGCTGTTTGAAACCCTTTATGCCCAAAGCATCGAGCACGGCTTGGGGGCACTCGACCACAGTGGCCTGTTTGTCGAACTGGCCCAGCGCAACGCCATGGAATGATTTTTGGGTTAAAAAACACCCAGTGCTTGCGAAAAGCAGAAAAAATGGTGCATAATTAGCGTCTGATTTGTGCAGCAGCGCAAAGCCAGTTGAAAGTGGGTTCTTAGCTCAGTTGGTAGAGCAGCGGACTCTTAATCCGTAGGTCGAGTGTTCGAGCCACTCAGGACCCACCACTATTTCAAAGACCTGACCCTCAAAGTCAGGTCTTTTTTTGTGCCCAAAACCTAGCGCCCACCGCCACTGTTGTTTTCGGCGGCATTCATGTCCAGCCCAGTTTGGGTGCGCAATACCCGCATCTGCCGGTCAGTGACCACCGTGAACAACATCACAGTGTTGGGCGGCTCCAAAAAACGCCAATCGTGGTGGGTTTCACCACTGAGCGCATAAGGGGTCACTTTGGCAGGCTTGCCCAAGCGGCGGCGCACCTCGTCCATGCCCATGCTAGGACTGATGCGGGCAAAATTTTCCGGGGTGAGCACTTGGCGCAAAGCGCTCATTTTGCCGTCGGCACCGATGGTAATCATGTAGTTGCGCAGGCCTGCGGGCTGGCGGTTGTATTCGAAGGTACGCGCCCCGGCACCCTCGTCCCAGACGTGATCGGGGACACCAAAACGGTCGCGTACATCCAATTCGGTCGATAAACCCTCTTCCAGTTCACTGATGCGCTGCGGATCGCAACCGCTGCCAGCGAGCGCCGCCAGCGCCATGACAGCAAGCGTAGCAAGGTGTTTCAAAGGTGGCATAGCGCACTCCCCAGTAAAATCAAGCCAGAGAGGTTAACCCAGTCCATGTCCATCTTTGCCCGCCCCCATTACATGTCCGAAGCGACACTGTTTCTCAACCAGCTCAAAGCGCAGCGCCCCGAGCTTGACGCCCAACAAAGTGCAGGCCGCGCTCTGCTGTGGGACAAGCAAGTCGATGCCGCTATTTGGCAAGATTACAACGCAGGCAAAGTGGCGCAAAAGCCCTACCCTTACCAGACCAACCCCAGCAAAGATTTGTAAGAGAAATAGCCTCTAGCGCTTGCCTAGCAAGCGTTTGTAGCTATCATTTCAAAAGCAAATTATGGGCAGTGCAACCGACGTGGCAGCCAACGCGCTGCCCCGCGACCCGGGCTTGCCGCGCCCCGGCCCTGCGCCCGCGCAGGGGGTCAGTTCGTTGGCATTGGCACGTTTGTACGGCGAGCCACTGTTTGCCATGCCCACCGACTTGTACATCCCGCCCGATGCACTCGAAGTCATTTTGGAGGCCTTTGAAGGCCCACTGGATTTGCTGCTGTACCTGATTCGTCGGCAAAACTTCAACATTCTCGACATCCCTATGGCGGGCTTGACGCGCCAATATTTGGTTTATGTCGAGGAAATCCGCAACCGCAATCTGGAACTGGCTGCCGAGTATTTGCTGATGGCGGCCATGTTGATCGAAATTAAATCGCGCATGCTGTTGCCACCCAAGCGCCAGGCCGAAGGCGAAGAAGCCGCAGACCCGCGCGCCGAACTGGTACGCCGCCTGCTTGAATATGAACAAATGAAAAGCGCTGGCGTGCGCTTGGGCCAGTGGCCCCAGCAAGGGCGCGACTTTTTTCCGGCGCAAGTGCACATCGAGCAAAGCCTGCAACCGCGCCTAGCGCAAGTGCAAGCGCTCGATTTGCGTGATGCGTGGCGCGACATCCTGCGCCGCGCCACGCTGGTGCAGCACCACAAAATCACGCGCGAAGAACTGAGCGTGCGCCAATACATGGGCCAAGTGCTCAAAGCGTTGCAAGGGCGGCGCTTTGTTGCGTTTGAAGATCTGTTTGATCCGGCCTCGGGTGCCAGCGTGCTGGTGGTCACGTTCATCGCGCTGCTCGAACTTGCCAAAGAAACTTTGATCGAAATCACGCAGGCCGAAGCCTTTGCCCCCATTTACGTTCGACTGGCCTACACGCCAGTCTGATGCTTTTTTGCTCGCCCTTTCTTGGAGCCTTACTTTTTTCATGGCATCGCACGATTTTGACGTTCTGATTGTGGGCAGCGGCTTGTCTGGCCTGTCCACCGCCCTGCATCTGGCGCCCACGCACCGCGTGGCTGTCATTACCAAACGCGCGCTGCAAGACAGTTCCAGCAGTTGGGCCCAAGGCGGCATTGCTGCGGTACTGGCCGATGACGACAGCTTTGAGGCCCACATCCAAGACACACTGGTGGCCGGAGCAGGCCTGTGTGATTTGGCAACGACACGCTTTGTCGTCGAGAACGCCCCCGCTGCCATTGCTTGGCTTCGCACCTTGGGTGTTCCCTTTACGCAAGAGGGCGAGAACTTGCACCTGACGCGCGAAGGTGGACACAGCGCCCGGCGCATCGCCCACGTCACCGATGCCACCGGCGCTGCCGTGCAACGCACGCTGATTGATGTGGTGCGCGCCACCCCCGGCATCACCCTGTTTGAGCACCACACGCTGGTCGATGTGATTACCAGCCAAAAATTGGGCTTGGCCGGTCAGCGCTGCTTGGGCCTGTACGCCTTGGACGAAGCGACCGATGAGGTGGTCACGTTTCGGGCACCACAAACCATCTTGGCTACGGGCGGAGCGGGCAAGGTTTACCTCTACACCACCAACCCCGACACCGCTACCGGCGACGGTATTGCCGCCGCTTGGCGTGCTGGCTGCCGGGTATCGAACCTCGAATTCATTCAGTTTCACCCGACAGGCCTGTACCACCCACACGCCAAATCGTTCTTGATTAGCGAGGCCGTGCGCGGCGAAGGCGGACGGCTGCTGTTGCCCGACGGCACCCGCTTTATGCCCGAGCACGATCCCCGCGCTGAACTGGCCCCGCGCGACGTAGTGGCCCGCGCCATCGACTACGAGATGAAGCGCCACGGCCTCGATTGCGTCCACTTGGACATCTCGCACCAAAGCCCCGCGTTCTTGCAAGAGCATTTCCCTAACATCTTGGCCCACTGCGCAGCGCTGGGCATCGACATCACCAAAGAGCCGATTCCGGTGGTGCCCACGGCCCACTTCACCTGCGGCGGTGTGCTCACCGACTTGTCGGGCCGCACCGATCTGCCCGGCCTGTTTGCCGTGGGCGAAGTGGCCTGCACCGGCTTGCATGGTGCCAACCGACTGGCGAGCAACTCGCTGCTGGAATGCATGGTTTTTGCCCGTGCCGCTGTGCAGGCTATCGTGGCCGCCCCACGGGTGCAAATTCCGGCGCTGCCGCGCTGGGACGACAGCCGCGTCACCGATGCCGATGAGTCTGTCGTGATCTCGCACAACTGGGACGAGCTGCGCCGCTTCATGTGGGACTACGTGGGCATTGTGCGCACCAACAAACGGCTCGAACGCGCCGCGCACCGCATTGCCCTGCTGCGCGCCGAAATCCAAGAGTTCTACGCCCACTTTCACGTCACGCGCGACTTGCTGGAGTTGCGTAACTTGGTGCAAGTGGCCGACCTGATCGTGCGCTCGGCACAAATGCGCCGCGAAAGCCGGGGCCTGCATTTCAGCCGCGATTACCCCGATCTGGCGGCACCGGCAGCCCCGACCATTTTGGTGCCCAGCACCCCACCTGTGGGGCCTTGGCGGCCATGACGTACAGCGTGAAAGAAATCTTCTACACCCTGCAAGGCGAAGGAGCACAGGCTGGCTCGCCTGCGGTGTTTTGCCGCTTTGCTGGCTGCAACCTCTGGAGTGGCCGAGAAGCCGACCGCAGCAGCGCGGTTTGTCGCTTCTGCGACACTGACTTTGTAGGCACCGATGGCACCTTCGGAGGAAAATACCCCACCGCTGACACGTTGGCCGCGCAAATTGAGGCATTGTGGCCGGTGGCCGATACAGCCCACCGGCTGGTGGTGTTGACCGGCGGTGAGCCGCTGATGCAAATTGACCCCCCCCTGCTGGATGCGCTGCACGCACGGAACTTTCGTATTGCGGTCGAGACCAACGGCACTCTGGCCGCTCCGCCCGGCATCGACTGGTTGTGCGTCAGCCCCAAGGCCGGTGCGCCTTGGGTACAGCAGCAAGGCCAAGAACTCAAAGTCGTGTGGCCGCAAACTGGGCACGATCTGCACATGCTGGCCCAAACCGGCCAGTTTGACCACCGCTTTCTGCAACCGATGGATGGCCCTGACCAAGCGAGCCACTTGGCTCTGTGCATTGAGGCCTGCCTGCAAGACCCCCGCTGGCACCTGAGCTTGCAAACCCACAAAATGTCCGGCATCCGCTGATGCCTTCGCTATTGACCGCTACCCCACCCGCCTTACCGAACATGACCGTGCCCGTCCAGCCCCTGATGACCATCAGCCAGCGCTTTTTCTTTGACGCTGCACACACCCTTCAGCGCGAGATCGAAGCCGAAGGCAGCCGCCGTATTCACGGCCACACTTACCATGCCGAAGTCGCGTTGCGCGGCCCCATCGACCCTGCCAGTGGCATGGTGCTCGACCTAGGTCATTTGCGCCTGCGCCTGCAATCGGTGCGTGAGCAGCTCGACCACCATTTGCTCGATGATGTGCCCGGCCTGCCACCGGCAACGCTGGAAAACTTATGCCTTTTTATTGCCCGGGCACTCGATGACCTGCGTCCCGCGCTGTCGCGGGTGCGCGTTTGGCGCGAGGCAGTGGGCGACAGTTGCACCCTCGATTTGTAAACAAACCTCTATTTCATTGACTTTTTCCGGGAAAAACCATGTTCCGCACCTTGCTTAAATCCAAGATTCACCGCGTCACCACCACCCACTGCGAGCTGCACTACGAAGGCTCTTGCGCCATCGACGAAGACTTGCTCGAAGCGGCCAATTTGGTAGAAAACGAACAAATCCACATCTGGAACATCAACAACGGCGAACGCTTCATCACCTACGCCATCAAGGGCCAACGCGGCACCGGCATGATTTCGGTCAATGGCTCGGCAGCGCGGCGCGCGGCGGTGGGCGATTTGCTCATCATTGCCTCGTTTGCCCAAGTGCACGAAGACCAAGTCGCTACGCACGAGCCAGAGTTGGTGTTTGTGGACGACAAAAACAAGCAAACCGACCTGCGCCACCACGTACCGACCCAACAACAGTAAACAGGCCACCACCATGCCCCATCTCACCGTTGAATACTCGGCCAATCTGAGCGGTTTCCCCGAAGCCCAAGTGCTGGCCGAACTGAACCAAACCGTCACCAGCAGCCCTGAAATCGCCGACGAAGCCGATTTAAAAAGCCGCTGTGTGGTGCATTCGAGCTATGTCGTGGGCACTGCTGCACAGGCACGGGGCTTTGTCCATGCCCAATTGCGCCTGCTGTCGGGCCGCAGCACCGAGGCCAAACAAGATTTTTCTGAGCGCATTGCAGCAGTGCTGCGCCGACTGACACCCCGCCCAGAGGGTGTGCTGGTGCAGTTGAGCGTCGAGATTGTCGATATGGACCGGCCCTCCTACGTCAAAGAGCGCCTCTAACGCCACTGGTGACTGCCAGCGCCTTGGTTAAGTCATCCGAGAAACAATCGCTGCCAGCCGATTGAGCTGGGCACGCACCATCGGCAGGGCATCCAAAATATCGGGCGGCGAGGTTGCCAACTCGCCCGCATTGATCATGTCGTGCAAAGCGAGCGCCATATCGGCCAGTTCGGCGCTGGCCTGAATAGCGTTATCGTACTGTTCAGAGTCAATCCAACGGTTCATGGGGCAACCTGCCAAAGTAGGCGACTGGGCCGGGTCAGATGCCCGGTAGTGGTGGTGGTGTTCACGAAAATTTCCATAAGACCATTTTCGGTTTTCTACGGCCTCTTTACCACCCTATTGTTGCCTCACTGCTGCGCACCGGCCCCACAGAACCGCAAAAATTCGATTTTGAATGTGTAAAGTGCCCTTAGCCCCGACGTCCCCCCGAATTTGAGTAGCGGCTAACTCTGGAGTCCAATCCCATATGACAGGAGATTGGACGTGAAGAAG
>JAIEMS010000007.1 GCA_019751915.1 Burkholderiaceae bacterium | reverse complement strand
AAGAAGGCCTGCGCTTTGCTATCCGCGAAGGCGGTCGTACTGTCGGCGCCGGCGTTGTTGCCAAAATCATCGCGTAATTTCGTTAAAGGGGTATAGCTCAATTGGCAGAGCGTCGGTCTCCAAAACCGAAGGTTGTAGGTTCGATTCCTACTGCCCCTGCCACTTGAATGTGGTAAAAAACCAAGCCCGCCAAGATCTGGCGGGCTTCAGTGTCTTCAGTGACATTAAAAATTGAAGCAGGAAAAAGCCAAACATGGCCATTTCACAGGTTGAAACCGTTAGTCCGGGAGTCGATAAAGCCAAGCTGGCCGCGGTAGCCGTGCTTGTTTTGGCATCTGTAGCTGCCTTTTATTTGCTTGGAAAGCAAGGGGCCATAGTCCAATGGGGTGCGCTATTGGTCGGTCTGAGTGCTGCAGTTGTGGTTTTTCTGATTTCTGAATCAGGGCGCCAATTCTTGGCCTTTGCAAACGATGCTTGGCGCGAGGTTAAAAAAGTTGTGTGGCCGACTCGCAAAGAGTCAATGCAGATGACGGCCTATGTCTTTGTCTTTGTCGTTGTTATGGCATTGTTCCTTTGGCTCACAGACAAAACTCTTGAGTGGGTGTTTTACGACCTGATTCTGGGCTGGAGAAAATAAATGACAGATACTGTCGAAGTGGGTGGCTCTAGCGTTCTTGGGGCTGCTACATCAGAAAATCCAGACCTGCGTTGGTACATTGTTCATGCCTACTCTGGCATGGAGAAGGCTGTAGAGCGCAATATCGCCGAGCGTATTTTGCGTGCTGGCATGCAAGATAAGTTTGGTCGCGTTCTCGTTCCGACAGAAGAAGTTGTCGAAATGAAAAACGGCCAACGCAAAACGACAGAGCGTCGTTTGTTTCCTGGTTACGTCTTCGTTGAGATGGTCATGAACGACGATACTTGGCATTTGGTCAAGCACACCAGTAAAGTAACTGGTTTCGTTGGTGGCGCTAAAAATCGTCCCGCCCCCATCTCTGAAGAAGAAGTTCAGAAAATCGTTAGCCAGATGCAAGAAGGAACGGACAAGCCTCGGCATAAAGTTGAATTTATGGTGGGCGAGTTGGTTCGTGTCAAAGAAGGCCCATTTACGGATTTCAATGGATCCGTTGAGGATGTGAATTACGAGAAGAGTCGTGTTCGGGTTTCTGTGATGATCTTCGGTCGCTCTACACCTGTCGAATTGGAATTCAGTCAAGTCGAAAAAACTTGATGAAGTCAGTATGTCGCACTTTTCGGCTCAGTGCGAATGTAATCAATGAGTCGTTAACCCCGGGGAGCCTGACTGTATTGAGCAGATTGAGGCGTTACTACCCGTAAGGAGCAAAACATGGCGAAAAAAATCGTCGGTTTTATCAAGCTGCAAGTGCCTGCTGGTAAAGCCAACCCATCCCCACCTATCGGCCCTGCGCTCGGTCAGCGCGGCCTCAACATTATGGAGTTCTGCAAGGCATTTAATGCCCAGACCCAAGGTGTTGAACCCGGTCTGCCATTGCCAGTGGTTATCACGGCATTTGCTGACAAGAGCTTTACTTTCATTATCAAGACACCACCAGCAACGGTCTTGATTAAGAAAGCTATCAAGTTGGAAAAAGGCTCGCCAAACGCTTTGAGCACCAAAGTTGGCAAGATTACCCGCGAACAACTTGAAGAAATTGCCAAGACCAAGATGAAGGATATGAACGCTGCTAGCATTGATGCTGCTGTTCGTACCATTGCTGGTTCTGCCCGTTCCATGGGCGTGACTGTGGAGGGTTTATAAATGGCCAAGTTGACTAAAAAGCAAAAAGCCCTTCAAGGCAAAGTTGACAGCACCAAGCTGTATTCATTCGCTGATGCCGTAGTGCTCGTCAAAGAGGCTGCAACTGCCAAGTTTGACGAATCCATTGACGTGGCGGTGCAGCTTGGCATTGATGCCAAGAAGTCTGATCAGGTCGTGCGTGGTGCAGTTGTGCTGCCAAACGGTACTGGCAAGACAACCCGTGTTGCGGTGTTTGCACAAGGTGCTAAGGCTGAAGAAGCCAAAGCTGCCGGTGCTGATATCGTCGGTATGGACGATCTGGCTGCAATGGTCAAGGCCGGTGACATGCCTTTCGATATCGTGATTGCTGCCCCTGACGCGATGCGTGTGGTAGGTACACTGGGCCAAATTCTGGGTCCACGTGGTTTGATGCCTAACCCCAAAGTGGGCACAGTCACTCCCGATGTCGCTACGGCTGTGAAGAATGCCAAGGCTGGTCAGGTTCAATTCCGTGTTGACAAAGCCGGGATTATTCACAGCACGATTGGCCGTCGCTCGTTTGATAATGACAAGCTCCAAGGCAATCTGGCTGCATTGATCGATGCCTTGAACAAGTCCAAGCCTGCTTCGAGCAAGGGCTTGTACCTTCGCAAGGTTGCAGTGTCGTCCACGATGGGCTTGGGTGTCCGTGTGGATACACAATCCATCGCAGCGTAATTGCGTGAAATCTTTAGGTAGTCTGTTGACTACCTAATGTGGTGGGCTGTGGTTGCTGCGGCGGTCACAGGTCATCCGAGACCGTTGGCGTGCAAGTAAGTTTGCACTTAAATTTTTCGAGCCAACGCAGATGGCGATCCCGCTGCTGATGGAATCCATTCCAAAACAGTTGGTCGCTGCAACAAGAGCGTGCATGAGGGTCTTGGCCCAAACAGCACATTTTAAGGAGTAGACCTTGAGTCTTAATCGCAGTGAGAAAGAAGCGGTCATCAGTGAAGTGACCAGCCTCGCCGCTAAAGCTCAAACGCTTGTGATTGCGGAATACCGTGGCATCACGGTCGCCGACATGACCAAATTGCGTTCCGAAGCTCGCAGCAAAGGTGTTAGCCTGAGTGTTCTGAAGAACACCTTGGCACGCCGTGCTGTAGCCGGTAGCGGATTTGACGTGGTGGCTGACCAAATGACCGGCCCGCTGATCTACGGTTTCTCTGAAGACGCTGTGGCTGCCGCTAAGGTGGTGGCCGATTTCGCGAAAACCAACGACAAGTTGGTGATTCGCGCTGGCGCTTTCGGTGGCAAAGCCTTGGATGTCAACGGCGTTAAGCAACTGGCCAATATTCCTTCCAAGGAAGTTTTGTTGGCTCAGATTTGTGGCTTGCTTATGTCCCCCATTTCGCGTACAGCCGTTGTGCTGGGCGCATTGGCGGCGAAAAAAGGCGAAGGCGCTGCCGAAGTGGCCGCCGAACCTGTCGCGGCGTAATTGCCCGATAGATAACCAACAAAATTGTTAGGAAATAAAAATGGCATTCGATAAAGACGCATTTTTGACCGCTCTGGACAGCATGACGGTTCTGGAACTCAATGACCTGGTGAAGGCCATTGAAGAGAAGTTTGGCGTGAGCGCAGCTGCTATGGCCGCTCCTGCTGCTGCTGGCGGTGGCGCTGCTGCAGCTGCTGAAGAACAAACTGAATTCAACGTTGTGCTGCTCGAAGCTGGTGCCAACAAGGTGTCGGTCATTAAGGCTGTGCGTGAAATCACTGGCTTGGGCTTGAAAGAAGCCAAGGACGTGGTTGACGGTGCTCCTAAGGCAGTCAAGGAAGGCATGCCAAAGGCAGATGCTGAAGCCGCCAAGAAGAAGCTGGAAGATGCCGGCGCTAAGGCTGAACTCAAGTAATTGAGGTTTTCTCTTGGGCTGGGGTGCTCTTTAAAGAGCCCCCAGCCTTTGGTGCTTATGGAAGACCTCCAGAGCGCACTACAAAGTGACGGTTTCGTCATTTTGTAGTGTCTTCTGACAAACCCGACAGCAGAAGACGCCTTGGTGCGGGTGATGTGCAACGCATCGCCGTCCGCCATGGTTGGTAGTGGCCAACCGCCAAGCCCGCAGGGTGTGCTACCCGCGGGTCAGTCGTCGCAGACCCAGGACTCAAGTCTTTGCCCGGAGATCTCATGGCCTATTCCTACACCGAACGCAAGCGAATTCGCAAAAGTTTCGGCAGCCGCGACAGCGTGCTGGAGGTTCCTTATCTGCTACAGATGCAGAAGGATGCATACACCGCCTTCCTTCAAGCCGATGTGCCGCCCAAAAAACGCACTCACGAAGGCCTTCAAGCTGCATTCAATGCAGCGTTCCCTATCGTCTCGCACAATGGTTTCGTCGAGATGAAGTTTCTGGAATACAACTTGGCCAGACCGGCTTTTGATGTCCGGGAATGCCAGACGCGTGGGTTAACTTTTGCATCGGCAGTGCGTGCCAAAGTGCAATTGATTATTTACGACCGTGAGTCTTCGACTTCCCAGTCCAAGGTGGTCAAAGAAGTGAAAGAGCAAGAAGTCTATATGGGCGAAGTGCCGCTCATGACAGACAAAGGCTCGTTCATTATCAATGGCACTGAACGCGTGATTGTGTCGCAGCTGCACCGATCGCCCGGCGTGTTCTTTGAACACGACAAAGGCAAGACACATAGTTCGGGTAAGTTGCTGTTCTCGGCACGGATCATCCCCTACCGTGGTTCATGGCTCGATTTTGAGTTTGATCCTAAAGACATCCTTTATTTCCGGGTAGACCGCCGTCGCAAGATGCCGGTCACGATTTTGCTCAAGGCAATTGGCCTCAACCCTGAGTCCATCTTGGCAAACTTCTTTGTCAATGACAACTTCCGTTTGATGGACAGTGGCGCTCAGATGGAGTTTGTCGCTGAGCGTTTGCGCGGTGAGGTTGCTCGCTTTGATATCACTGACAAGGCGGGCAAAGTGGTGGTCGCCAAGGATAAGCGTGTTACCGCCCGCCATACCCGTGAGCTGGAGCAGTCTGGCACCATGCACATCAGTGTGCCTGAAGACTTCTTGGTCGGTCGTGTTTCTGCACGTGCCATTGTCGATCCAGATACCGGCGAAATCTTGGCCAAGGCCAATGAAGAGCTGACTGAAGTGCTCCTGAAAAAGCTGCGTTCTTCGGGCGTGCGCGATTTGCAGTGCATTTACACCAATGAACTCGATCAAGGTGCCTACATTTCGCAGACGCTGCGCAGCGATGAAACCGTTGATGAGTTTGCTGCCCGTGTCGCCATCTATCGGATGATGCGCCCTGGTGAGCCGCCAACTGAAGATGCGGTTCAGGCCTTGTTCCAGCGGTTGTTCTACAACCCCGATACCTACGATTTGTCGCGTGTCGGTCGGATGAAATTTAATGCCAAGGTCGGTAACGAAGGTGCCACTGGCCCGATGGTGTTGACCAACGAAGATATCTTGGCTGTGGTCAAGATTTTGGTTGATTTGCGCAACGGCAACGGCGAAGTGGACGATATTGACCACTTGGGCAATCGCCGTGTCCGATGTGTCGGTGAGTTGGCCGAAAACCAATACCGCACTGGCCTGGCGCGGATCGAGAAAGCCGTCAAGGAGCGTTTGGGTCAAGCTGAACAAGACCCCTTGATGCCACATGACCTGATTAACTCCAAGCCTATTTCTGCGGCTTTGAAAGAGTTTTTCGGTGCTTCGCAGTTGTCACAATTCATGGATCAAACCAACCCGTTGGCTGAAATCACGCACAAGCGCCGTGTTTCTGCTTTGGGCCCAGGTGGTTTGACCCGTGAACGAGCTGGCTTTGAAGTGCGTGACGTGCATGTGACCCACTATGGTCGCGTCTGCCCTATTGAAACGCCCGAAGGCCCGAACATTGGTCTGATTAACTCGTTGGCTTTGTATGCTCGCTTGAACGAATACGGTTTCATTGAAACACCGTACCGTCGTGTCGCGGATGGCAAAGTGTCCAAAGAAATTGATTACCTCTCGGCCATCGAAGAAGGCAAGTACATCATCGCGCAGGCCAATGCCACGCTGGATGCAGAAGGCCAACTGACGGGTGATTTGGTGTCTGCCCGCGAAAAGGGTGAGTCCATCTTGGTGAGCGCCGAGCGCGTTCAATACATGGATGTGTCGCCAGCGCAGATTGTTTCCGTAGCTGCGTCACTGGTTCCGTTCTTAGAGCACGACGATGCCAACCGCGCTTTGATGGGTGCCAACATGTCGCGCCAAGCGGTGCCTGTGCTGCGTCCTGAGAAACCACTGGTTGGTACGGGCATTGAGCGCGTGGCCGCAGTCGATTCCGGTACGGTGGTTACGGCCACCCGTGGTGGCGTGGTCGATTATGTCGATGCAACCCGTATCGTGATTCGTGTCAACGATGCTGAAGCGGTAGCCGGTGAAGTGGGCGTAGACATCTACAACCTCATCAAGTACCAACGTTCTAACCAAAACACCAATATTCACCAGCGTCCCATCGTCAGCAAAGGCGACAAACTGATGAAGGGTGATGTGATTGCCGATGGCGCTTCTACCGACTTTGGCGAAATCGCCATCGGTCAGAACATGCTGATTGCATTCATGCCTTGGAATGGCTACAACTTCGAAGACTCGATTTTGATCAGTGAACGCGTCGTGGCTGAAGATCGCTATACCTCGATTCACATCGAGGAATTGGTAGTGATGGCTCGCGACACCAAGCTGGGTGCCGAAGAAATCACACGCGACATTCCGAACCTGTCGGAACAGCAGCTCAACCGTCTGGACGAGTCCGGCATCATTTACGTCGGTGCCGAGGTAATGCCTGGCGATACGTTGGTTGGTAAAGTCACGCCCAAGGGCGAAACTACACTGACACCCGAAGAGAAGCTGTTGCGGGCTATTTTTGGCGAAAAAGCTTCGGATGTGAAAGACACATCGCTGCGCGTGGACCAAGGTTCACAAGGCGTTGTGATTGATGTGCAAGTGTTCACCCGCGAAGGCATTCAACGCGATAAGCGCGCCCAGCAGATCATTGACGACGAACTCAAGCGTTTCCGTCTTGATTTGAACGACCAGTTGCGTATTGTGGAGGCCGATGCCTTTGACCGTATTGAAAAACTGCTGATCGGACGTGTCGCTAACGGTGGCCCACAAAAATTGACCAAGGGCACTAAGCTTGATAAGGCTTATCTGTCATCGGTCGAGAAGTTCCACTGGTTTGACATTCGCCCTGCGGAAGAAGAAGTTGCTGCACAACTCGAATCGATCAAGAATTCGCTGGAGCAAACACGCCACAGCTTTGACTTGGCCTTCGAGGAAAAACGCAAGAAGCTGACACAGGGTGACGAGTTGCCCGCAGGCGTGCTGAAGATGGTCAAGGTTTACTTGGCTGTGAAGCGTCGCTTGCAGCCTGGCGACAAGATGGCCGGTCGCCACGGTAATAAGGGTGTGGTCTCGAAGATCGTGCCTGTGGAAGACATGCCTTACATGGCCGATGGCACCCCTGCCGATATTGTGCTCAACCCGCTGGGTGTGCCTTCGCGGATGAACATCGGTCAGGTGCTGGAAGTGCATTTGGGCTGGGCTGGCAAGGGCATTGGTCAACGCATTGGTGACATGTTGCAGCAACAGGCCAAAGTGTCCGAGCTACGCAAGTTCTTGGAAGAGGTTTATAACTCCCGTGGTCGCAAGGAAGACTTGTCGTTGTTGAACGACGACGAGCTTTTGGCGATGGCCGCCAACCTGACCAACGGTGTGCCATATGCCACGCCAGTGTTTGATGGCGCCTCGGAAGATGAAATCCGCGACATGCTCAAGCTGGCGTACCCAGACGACATCGCTGCCCGCAAGGGTCTGACACCGACACGCACCCAAGCGCATCTGTACGATGGTCGCACGGGTGAATTGTTTGAGCGTCCGACGACGATTGGCTACATGCACTACCTGAAGTTGCACCATTTGGTCGACGACAAGATGCACGCCCGTTCTACTGGCCCCTATTCGCTGGTGACGCAACAACCTCTGGGCGGTAAGGCACAGTTTGGTGGCCAGCGTTTCGGTGAAATGGAAGTGTGGGCACTTGAAGCCTACGGCGCGGCCTACGTGTTGCAGGAAATGCTCACAGTGAAGTCCGATGACGTGGTGGGGCGTACCAAGGTGTACGAAAGCATCGTCAAGGGCGAACACGCCATCGAAGCCGGTATGCCGGAATCGTTCAATGTGCTGGTCAAGGAAATCCGTTCGTTGGGCCTGGACATCGAGCTGGAACGTTCGTGAAGCCTTGCGGGACAGAGCGTGGTTGCATTGCAGCCTGCTCTGTCCTCAACTGATTAAGAAGGAAAGAGTCACATGAAATCGCTACTCGACCTGTTCAAGCAATTCACGCCGGATGAGCATTTTGATGCCATTCGCATTGGCATGGCCTCGCCTGAAAAGATCCGCTCGTGGTCTTTTGGTGAGGTGAAAAAGCCAGAAACCATTAACTACCGGACGTTCAAGCCTGAACGTGATGGTTTGTTTTGTGCCAAGATTTTTGGCCCTATCAAGGACTACGAATGCTTGTGCGGCAAATACAAACGCCTCAAGCACCGTGGTGTCATTTGCGAAAAATGCGGCGTTGAAGTCACACAAACCAAAGTGCGCCGTGAGCGCATGGGCCACATTGACTTGGCCGCGCCGTGCGCGCACATCTGGTTTCTGAAGTCGCTGCCTTCGCGTTTGGGCTTGGTGCTCGATATGACGCTGCGCGATATTGAGCGCGTGTTGTACTTTGAAGCCTATGTAGTTACCGATCCTGGCATGACACCGCTGAAGAAGTTCAGCATCATGTCGGAAGACGACTACGATGCCAAGCGCAAAGAGTACGGCGACGAATTCATCGCCAAAATGGGCGCTGAAGGTATCAAAGACTTGCTCGAAGCCATTGACATCGAAACCGAAATTGAGCGTCTGCGCAATGATTTGACCGGCTCTGAAGTCAAGGTCAAGAAGAACGCCAAGCGCCTGAAGGTGCTGGAAGCGTTCCGCAAGTCGGGCATCAAGCCCGAGTGGATGGTGTTGGAAGTGCTGCCGGTGTTGCCACCGGACTTGCGCCCGCTGGTGCCGTTGGACGGTGGTCGTTTTGCGACCTCCGACCTGAACGATTTGTACCGCCGCGTGATTAACCGCAACAGCCGTTTGCGCCGTTTGCTGGAGCTGAAAGCCCCTGAAATCATCGCCCGCAACGAAAAGCGCATGTTGCAAGAAGCGGTCGATAGCTTGCTGGACAACGGTCGCCGTGGCAAGGCCATGACGGGTGCCAACAAGCGTGCCCTCAAGTCGCTGGCCGACATGATTAAGGGTAAGTCGGGTCGGTTCCGTCAGAATTTGCTCGGTAAGCGGGTCGATTATTCGGGCCGTTCGGTCATTACCGTTGGCCCAACGCTCAAACTGCACCAGTGCGGTTTGCCCAAGTTGATGGCGCTTGAATTGTTCAAGCCCTTCATCTTCTCGCGCCTCGAAGCGATGGGTATTGCGACAACGATCAAGGCTGCGAAAAAAGAAGTCGAATCTGGCACCCCCGTGGTGTGGGACATTCTGGAAGAGGTCATCAAAGAGCACCCCGTGATGCTCAACCGTGCGCCTACGCTGCACCGTTTGGGTATTCAAGCCTTTGAGCCTATTTTGATTGAAGGCAAAGCTATTCAATTGCATCCGTTGGTTTGCGCGGCCTTCAACGCCGACTTCGACGGTGACCAAATGGCTGTCCACGTTCCGTTGTCGGTCGAAGCACAAATGGAAGCGCGCACCTTGATGCTCGCCTCCGACAATGTGTTGTTTCCAGCTTCGGGTGAACCATCCATTGTTCCTTCGCAGGACGTGGTGCTGGGTCTGTACCATGCGACCCGCGACAAGATCAACGGCAAGGGTGAAGGCTTGGTGTTTGCCGATACCGGCGAAGTCCAGCGTGCCTTTGATGCAGGTCAGGTGGAACTGGCCGCACGCATTACCGTGCGTTTGACGGAGTGGAGCAAGAACAAAGAAACCAACGAGTTTGAGCCTTCTACCCAGTTGGTCGAAACCACCGCAGGTCGGGCGCTGTTGTCAGAGATTTTGCCCAAGGGGTTGCCGTTCTCCAACATGAACAAGGCGCTCAAGAAGAAGGAAATCTCCAAACTCATCAATGTTTCTTTCCGCAAGTGCGGTTTGAAAGAAACCGTGGTGTTTGCTGACAAGCTGTTGCAAAACGGTTTCCGCTTGGCGACCCGCGCCGGTATCTCGATTGCCATCGACGATATGTTGGTGCCGCCACAAAAGGCGGAAATCATTGGTCGCGCCGAGAAGGAAGTTAAAGAAATCGAGCAGCAGTATGTCTCGGGTCTGGTGACTTCTGGCGAACGCTACAACAAGGTGGTGGACATCTGGGGCAAGGCCGGGGATGAAGTCTCCAAGGTCATGATGCAGCAGTTGGCCAAGCAAAAAACCATCGACCGCCACGGCAATGAAGTCGATCAAGAGTCGTTCAACTCCATTTACATGATGGCCGACTCGGGCGCTCGCGGTTCTGCAGCGCAGATTCGCCAGTTGGCCGGTATGCGTGGTCTGATGGCCAAGCCAGATGGCTCCATCATTGAGACCCCGATCACGGCGAACTTCCGTGAAGGTCTGAATGTGTTGCAGTACTTTATCTCGACCCACGGTGCCCGTAAGGGCTTGGCGGATACGGCGCTCAAGACGGCGAACTCGGGTTATTTGACCCGCCGTTTGGTCGATGTGACCCAAGATTTGGTGGTCACAGAAGAAGATTGCGGTACCTCCAATGGTGCGCTGATGCGTGCGATTGTGGAAGGTGGTGAGGTCATTGAATCGCTGCGCGACCGTATTTTGGGCCGCACTGCTGCTGAAGATGTGCTGCACCCAGAAACCCGCGCTGTGTTGGTGCCTGCCGGTCAGATGCTGGAAGAAGACCTGATCGAAGAGCTGGAACTGGCAGGTGTGGACGAAGTGAAGGTTCGCACGGCGCTCAATTGCGAAACCCGCTTTGGTTTGTGCGCTCGCTGCTATGGCCGCGATTTGGGCCGTGGTGGTTTGATTAACCTCGGCGAAGCCGTGGGCGTGATTGCTGCCCAATCGATCGGCGAGCCAGGTACGCAGTTGACCATGCGGACGTTCCACATTGGTGGCGCTGCATCGCGCGCTGCCATTGCTTCGAGCGTTGAAGCCAAGTCCAACGGCATCATCGGCTTCAATGCCACGATGCGTTATGTGACCAACACCCGTGGCGAGTTGGTGGTGATTTCGCGGTCTGGCGAAATCGTTATCCAAGACGAGCATGGCCGTGAACGTGAACGCCACAAGGTGCCTTACGGTGCTATTTTGGCAATCAAAGCCGATCAAACCATCAAGGCCGGAACGATTCTTGCCAATTGGGATCCGCTGACGCGCCCGATCATTACCGAGTTTGCCGGTCAAGCCAAGTTCGAGAATGTCGAAGAAGGCCTCACTGTTGCCAAGCAGGTTGATGAGGTCACAGGTCTGTCCACTTTGGTGGTGATTGACCCGAAACGCCGTGGTTCCACCAAGGTGGTCAAGCCCCAAGTCAAGCTGATCGATGCCAATGGCAACGAGGTCAAGATTCCGGGTACCGATCACTCGGTGACGATTGGCTTCCAAGTCGGTGCGCTGATTCAGGTGCGCGATGGTCTGGATGTCGGCCCCGGCGAAGTGTTGGCCCGTATTCCTATCGAAGGCCAAAAGACCCGCGACATTACCGGCGGTTTGCCCCGTGTGGCCGAGCTGTTCGAGGCACGTACGCCCAAGGACAAGGGTTCGTTGGCTGAAACCACCGGTACGGTGTCGTTCGGTAAAGAAACCAAGGGCAAGGTGCGTTTGCAGATCACCGATCCTGAAGGCAAGGTGTCTGAAGAACTCGTGCCCAAGGAAAAGAACATCTTGGTTCACGAAGGTCAAGTGGTCAACAAGGGCGAGTCGATTGTCGATGGCCCCGCCGACCCACAAGACATCCTGCGCCTGCTGGGTATCGAAGAGCTGTCGCGCTACATCGTTGATGAAGTGCAGGATGTGTACCGCTTGCAGGGCGTGAAGATCAACGACAAGCACATTGAAGTGATCGTGCGCCAGATGCTGCGCCGCGTGGTGGTAGAGAACACAGGCGACTCTAACTACATTGCGGGTGAACAGGTCGAGCGTTCGGAAATCCTCAATACCAACGATGCGTTGCAAGCGGAGGACAAAATTCCGGCCACTTACAGCAACTTGTTGTTGGGGATCACCAAAGCGTCGCTGTCGACGGATTCGTTCATCTCGGCGGCTTCTTTCCAAGAAACCACCCGGGTGCTCACCGAGGCTGCCATCATGGGCAAGCGCGACGAACTGCGTGGCTTGAAAGAAAACGTCATCGTGGGTCGCTTGATTCCTGCTGGTACCGGCATGGCCTACCACCAAGCGCGCAAGGTCAAGGATGCGATGGACGATGCCGAGCGCCGCGCCATTGCCGAGGCCGAAGCCGCTGAAATGGCCGGTGCTGCCGATCTGTTGGACACCGAGACAGGTACACACGACGCTACAGCCGATTAAGCCTTCGGGCTGGTGTGCTGCGCTCCCGGTCTGTCACGATGAGGACAGGCCGGGAGCTTTTTTGTTGGTTAATCCTTTTGAACCCGGCTGCATTGACATTGGCAGCGCTGGAAGTTGTGCATGTGGTCTTCGTCCGTTTTCTGGGTTATTTTGGCGGTGATGTTGTTTTGGGCTGTAGGTGCCTACAACCGTGTGGTGCGTTTGCGATCGGTGGCTTTGCAGGCTTTTGGTGGGCTTGATGCCCATTGGGTGCGAATGCTGGCCATGTTGGGTGAGTGTGATGCCGCACAAGCTAGCGCAGGTGTGCCCATGACGCAGGCGCGCCAGTCGTTACAGACTGCCGCTAATGAATTTGGTGCCGCGTTGGCCGTTGCCCGCGCCAGACCACTTCAAGCGGACGTGGCAGCGACTTTGGTTGCTGCCCGGATGGCCCTCGATTCGGCATGGACTACGATGGCTGCCGAGGCTGGTTTACCCGATGTGCAGGGAGCCGCCGTGGGTTGGGGCTTGCGCTGGGAGCAGCACCGGCTGCAAAGCACGCTCGCAGCAGAGCAATTCAATGCTGCGGTGGTGCAATACAACGAGGCTATCACCCAGTTTCCTGCACAGGTGCTGGCGCGGTTGTTTGGCTTTAAAACTGCCAGACCTGTTTGATGTTTCAATCTACACCGCTCACAAGGCGACTTTGGAAGGCATTGCGCCTCTCCAAAAACCATTCTGCCCCTGTGACGGGGGCGGTTTCAAACCAAAGTTGGTTTTAAATGAAGAACTATCCTCCCACCCGAGCGGCCAACCCGCGCCCTCCAACGGTCAGCGCACAAGGCCCAGCCTCTGGCGAGGCGGGTATGCAAAGTGTGGCCCTGTCGCGCCAACTGCACAGCGTCGCCCGCGCTCTACAAGACATCCGCGAGGGGCGCTCGGGCAGTGTGGTGCTCGATGCGGTGCCCCCGGTGCTGCGTCCGGGTGTGCAAGCTTTGTTGTTTCAGGTGCTGCGTACTTTGGGCCGAGCGGAGGCACTGCGCCGCCAGTTGGCTCCGCGCACGCCCCGCCCTCCGGTGGATGCCCTGCTGTGCACTGCGCTGGCGCTGTCGTGTGACCCCGAGAATTTGCCCTATGAGGCTTTTACGCTGGTCAACCAGACGGTAGAAGCTGCCAAGAGCGATAGCACCATGCGCGCGCAAGCGCCTTTCATCAATGCCTGCTTGCGCCGCTTTTTGCGCGAGCAAGATGCACTGATGCAGGCAACGCAGAACGATGTGCAAGCGCTGTGGAACCATCCGCGTTGGTGGGTACAAAAACTCCGCAAGGATCACCCAACCCACTGGCAGCAGATTTTGCAGGCCAACAATGCCCAAGCACCGATGGCATTGCGAATTAATCAGCAAAAAACAACGATAGCCCTTTACCAGCAGGCTTTGGCTGCTATAAATATAGAAGCAACTCAAGTCGGGGGTGCTGGGCTGGTTTTGCGTCGTGCCGTGCCGGTGCAGGTGCTGCCCGGTTTTGCCGATGGGCTGGTATCGGTACAAGATGCCGCCGCGCAATTGGCAGCGCCGCTGCTGTTGAATGGTCTGGATTTGGCGCAGCCGCTGCGGGTCTTGGACGCTTGTGCTGCGCCCGGTGGCAAGACGGCCCATTTGCTCGAATACGCCGGCCCGCAGAACCCATTACAAGTCACGGCACTGGACATCGATGCCGCCCGCTGTGAGCGCATCCACGAAACTTTGCAGCGTCTGGGCTTGCGTGCCCAAGTGCTGGTGGCCGATGCAGGCAGACCGCAGGATTGGTGGCAGCAAGATTGTGGCGGCGTGCTTTTTGATGCCATCTTGCTCGACGCACCGTGCACCGCCTCGGGCATCGTGCGCCGCCACCCCGATGTGCGCTGGCTGCGCCGCGAGAGCGATATTGCACAGTTGGCGCGCACACAGGCTTATTTGCTCGAGACACTGTGGCCTTTGCTGCGTCCGGGTGGGCGTTTGTTGTACTGCACCTGCTCGGTATTTCGAGAAGAGGGCGATGGTCAAGTACGGTCGTTTTTGGCACGCCACACCGAGGCACGTTTACTGCCGTCCCCGGGGCATCTACTGCCCGGTTTGGGGGATGTGGGTGCTGCAACCTTGAACAATCCGCAAAGTGAGCATGACGGATTCTTTTACGCTTTGCTGCAAAAAGCATCCGTCTAAGGCCGGTCTGGCCCGCTGTTGGGCACTGCTTCTGGCGGCGGTGCTTTTCTGTGGTGGCTTAGCATGGTCTGGCGCTGCGCGTGCCCAGCAGGGCAGCGAGACTGCAGAGTTCAACCTAGAGCGTACCGATGCCGGGGTTTTTTTAGGTGCAACACTGCAATTTGAGCTTCCTGTCTTGGCGGAAGACGCACTGAACAAAGGCATTCCGCTGTTCTTTGTCGCGGAGACCGAAGTGCTGCGCGAGCGTTGGTACTGGTATCCACAACCCGTGGCGCAGGCAGCGCGCTATATGCGTTTGAGTTACCAGCCGCTGACGCGCCGTTGGCGCTTGGCCGTGTCTGCTGCCCCCATCAGCAACAACGGGCTGGGCGTAGTGCTGGGGCAAAACTACGATGGTCTGGCCGACGCACTGGCAGCTATGCAGCGCATCTCGCGTTGGAAGATTGCCGATGCCACGGCTTTGGAGCAGGATGTCGTGTACACCGTGCATCTGCGCTTTCGTCTTGATATGTCGCAACTGCCACGCCCATTGCAGATTGGTGCGATGGGGCGTTCGGGCTGGAGCCTTTCTATGGCACGCAGCCAGCGACTGCTACCGGAGCACCCCCCATGATGATGCCCCATTTGACATTGGATGCCGCACACAAGTCGCGCGCTGTGCGCTGGGCGCTGGGTGTGGGCGCGGCGGTGATGTCGGCCATTGGCTTGGTGCTGATATTTTTGTTGATCGTAGCGACCAACAACCGCGCCCTGTACGAGCGCAACTACGCTTGGCTGTTTGGCATCAACGTGGTGGTGGCGCTGCTGTTGTTAGCGATTTTGATTTGGGTCGGACTGCGTTTGGCAGCGCGGCTTAGGGATGGGCGCTTTGGTAGCCGTCTGTTGGTGAAGTTGGCAGTTATTTTTGCCCTCGTGGGCTTGGCACCGGGTTTGTTGATTTACGTGGTTTCCTACCAGTTTGTTTCGCGCTCGATTGAGAGCTGGTTTGATGTCAAAGTCGAGGGGGCGTTGGTGGCGGGGGTCAGTTTAGCCCGCGCCACACTCGATACCCAAGCCAGCGAAACAGCCGCCCGCACTCGCAGCGCCGGTGCCGAGCTAGCCCAAGTTTCGGGTGCCAGCGCGGGTTTGGTGCTCGAGCGTATTCGAGACCAACTGGGTGCTACCGATGTGGTGCTCTGGAGTGCCTCGGGGCAGCTTTTGGCCAGTGCCGGGCGATCGAGTTTCCAACTGCACCCTGAGCGTCCTTCGACACAGCAATTGCGCATGGTGCGCGAGCAGCGCGCTATAGCCCAAGTCGAGGGGCTGGATGATTTACCCGGGCTGGCCGCCAACACCGAGGCACGGGTCAAGGCCTTGGCGCTGGTCTCTAGTCCGAGTGTTGGCTTGTGGGTGGAATCGCGGTTCTTACAGGTCACAGTACCCTTGCCGCCGGTGTTGGTTGCCAATGCTTTGGCGGTGCAAGAGGCCCACCGCGAGTACCAAGAGCGGGCACTGGCCCGTGATGGGCTGCGGCGCATGTACATCGGCACACTCACTTTGAGTTTGTGCTTGGCCGTGTTTGCAGCCGTACTGCTGGCGATTTTGCTGGGCAACCAATTGGCCCGCCCTTTGTTGGTGTTGGCCGAAGGGGTGCGCGAGGTGGCCGAGGGCAATTTGCGCCCCAAAGCGGCACTGCAGGGCAACGATGAACTCGATGGATTGACGCGGTCGTTTGCGCTGATGACCCAGCAATTGGCCGATGCCCGGGGCACCGTAGAGAACAGCATGGGGGCCTTGGATACTGCTCGGGCCCGCTTGCAAACGATTTTGGACAACTTGACGGCCGGTGTCATTGTGCTGGACGTGCAGGGGCAGATTCGTTCGTCGAACCCCAGTGCTACGCGCATTTTGCGGGCACCTATGGCTGCCTACGAAGGCCGTCCCTTGGCCCAAGTACCCGGCCTGGAAAATTTTGCCATTTCAGTGCAGCAGCAGTTTGAGGCTTTTTTGGGGCACCGAGGTGAGCATGGGCCAGACCATTGGGAGCATGCTTTTGAGTTGCACGCAACTTCCGGCGGCGTTGGGAACCACGCGACCAGTTTGGTGGCACGGGGCGCTGAGTTGCCCGACTCGGCGCGCTTGTTGGTGTTTGATGACATCTCTGAAATTGTTTCGGCCCAGCGGATGCAAGCGTGGGGCGAGGTGGCCCGGCGTTTGGCCCACGAAATTAAAAATCCGCTCACACCCATTCAACTGTCTGCCGAGCGTCTCGAAAAAAGACTGACCGGAAAGCTGCCAGCACCGGAGCAGGCTATTTTGACCAAATCGGTCAGAACCATCGTCGAGCAGGTCGATGCCATGCAGCGCTTAGTGAATGAATTTCGCGATTACGCCCGTTTACCTGCCGCCGAGCTACAGCCCCTCGATTTAAATACGCTCATCAACGATGTCCTCAGCTTGTACGAACCCGACAATGCCAAGGTGGCCGTGCGCACCCAGCTGGATGCGCGCTGCCCGACCATTGCAGGCGACGCGCAGCAACTGCGCCAAGTGATCCACAACCTGCTGCAAAATGCACAAGACGCTACCGAGCAAGCAGGCCTCGACCCTGGTGGCGTTCTGCCTGCTGTGTGCATTAGCACCCACTGGGGTGAAACCAGCCGTCGGGTGCGGCTGTGCGTGAGCGACAGTGGTGGTGGTTTTCCGGCGCATATCTTGCAGCGGGCCTTTGAACCCTATGTGACCACCAAGGTACGTGGCACTGGGTTGGGGTTGGCGGTAGTGAAAAAGATCGCAGATGAACACGGTGCCCGCATCGAACTGGCAAACCGGCATGAAGGCGGCACCGTTCGGGGGGCGCAAGTATCGCTATCATTCGCCACTGAGCACGCGGTGGCGTTGTGACGGCACCGCGAACCGCAGTTTGAAGGCATTTCGCCTAAAACGACTTTGGTTTGAAACCTCCCACTTCAGGGGGATAAAATTCATTTGGAAGAGGGGGAGCCTCTTTCGAATTCGCCCCTTCAGGGGCGTGGATTGAAACATACATGGCAAACATTTTGGTGGTTGACGATGAGCACGGCATTCGTGATCTACTGTCTGAAATCCTCAACGATGAGGGCCACAGCGTGGATTTGGCAGAAAACGCCACCCAGGCCCGCGCCGCGCGCCATGCCAGCAGTTACGACTTGGTGCTGCTCGACATTTGGATGCCCGACACCGATGGCGTGACGCTGCTGAAAGAGTGGGCGGCCAATAGTTTGCTGACCATGCCCGTCATCATGATGAGTGGTCATGCCACTATCGATACCGCAGTCGAGGCAACCCGCATTGGCGCTTTCTCGTTCTTAGAAAAACCCATTACGCTACAAAAGTTGCTCAAGGCGGTCGAGTCCGGGCTGGCGCGCAGCTTGCAGCGTACCCAAGCCAGTGCGGCTTCTGCGCCCGCAGCGTTGGCACTGGAGGGGGTCGTTTTAAGTGCACAAAGCCTTCCGATGGCCGTTGTTGACGCTGGCCCTTTGGCACACCAAGGTTTTGATTTGGACAGGCCCCTGCGCGAGGCCCGTGATGGTTTCGAGAAAGCCTATTTTGAGTTTCACTTGGCCCGCGAAGGTGGCTCGATGACCCGCGTGGCCGAAAAAACGGGGCTTGAGCGTACCCATCTTTACCGCAAGCTGCGCCAGTTGGGTGTCGATTTGGCACGCGGAAAACGCAATTAATTTTTCTTCGAACCAAAAAGCCGTGTTTTTTTGGCTATAATCTGAGGCTTAGGCCCGGTAGCTCAGTCGGTAGAGCAGAGGATTGAAAATCCTTGTGTCGGCGGTTCGATTCCGTCCCAGGCCACCAAAACACCAAACCCTGCTATCTATCGGTAGCAGGGTTTTTTGTTTTTCCCCGTCCCAGGTTGCGGATTCCGATTGAAGCCATGATCTAACAGATCTCGTCGTATTCTTTGCTAGGAGTTTTTATGGTTTCCATGCCCATAGTGCGCACGCAAATTGATGCTGCCATCATTGATTTGGATGGCACGATGGTCGATACGCTGGGTGATTTTGCCCAAGCGCTAGCGCGCATGTTGGACGATTTGGCCTTGCCCGGTATTGGCATGGCCCAGATTGAACGCATGGTCGGCAAAGGCTCGGAGCATTTAATCAAATCGGTGCTGGGCCATGTGCTGTCGCAGGCAGAGTCGATGGCGCAAGCTGCCCCTGTAGAAGCGCTGTACCCGCAAGCTTGGGAGCGCTACCAGCACCATTACCAAATTATCAATGGTGGATATTCGTGCGTTTACCCCGGCGTACTCAAGGGCTTGCAAGCGTTGCGGGGCAGTGGTTTGCGTTTGGCTTGTTTGACCAATAAACCGACCACGTTTGCTTTGGCACTGTTGCGCGCCAAGGGTTTAGAGGGGTTTTTTGAGTACGTTTTTGGTGGTGATGCTTTCGCACACAAAAAGCCCCACCCGTTGCCGCTGCTGAAAACTTGCCAAGCGTTGGGCACTGCACCGGCACGTACCCTGATGGTGGGTGACTCCAGCAACGATGCCCAAGCGGCCCGCGCTGCGGGTTGCCCGGTGGTGTTGGTGCCCTATGGGTATAACCACGGCCAGCCTGTCTCTGGTGTAGATGCTGATGGTTGGGTCGAGTCGCTGGCAGCGCTGGGTGCTGGTATCGGCGCGCCGAATACGGTGCAGCGATAGCTATTAATTTAATAGCTATTCTTGTAATAGGGCTGCGGGCTAGCAGCCTATGAGACCAAAATTTTGACCGCCAGAGGCTGTTTGGCGCTGCGCTTTAGCCAGGCAGGGCCGGGCTGGTGAGGGGCCGCGTTACCGATGAGGCCAAGTGGTGCTGATGCCCAGAACTTCCCCTGTGGTGGTGTGCCGGAGCCGCCGGGCGATGGTCTGTGGCTGGACGTTGGGTGTTTTGTGGGTAGTGGTCGTTGCTGCCGAGTTTGAAGACCGAGACGACATGTACCAAATCTTCTGCTTGTGATTGCAGACTGCTGGCTGCTGCGGCCATCTCTTCTACCAGTGCAGCATTTTGCTGCGTCACTTGGTCCATTTGGGCCACACCCTCGCCAACATGGGCCACGCCAGAGGCTTGGTCATTGCTGGCAGCGCTGATGGCCCCCATGATGTCGGTGACGCGGCGGATGCTGTTCACAACCTCGGTCATGGTGGTGCCTGCTTGATCGACCAGTGCGGTGCCTTGCTCGACGCGCTGAACGCTGGCGTTGATCAGCGTTTTGATTTCTTTGGCCGCTTCAGCCGAGCGCCCGGCGAGGTTGCGGACTTCGCTGGCAACCACGGCAAAGCCCCGGCCTTGCTCGCCAGCACGGGCGGCTTCGACGGCGGCATTGAGCGCCAAGATGTTGGTTTGAAAGGCAATGCCATCAATCACGCTGATGATGTCAGAAATTTTGCGTGAGCTTTCGTTGATGCCTTTCATGGTCTCGACCACTTCAGAGACCACCTCGCCACCGCGAACGGCCACGGTCGAGGCGTTCATGGCCAGTTGATTGGCTTGGCGGGCGTTGTCTGCATTTTGTTTGACGGTGCCGCCGAGTTCTTCCATTGAGGTCGAGGCTTCGTTCAGTGCGCTGGCTTGTTCTTCCGTGCGATTGGACAAATCGTTGTTGCCCCCGGCGATTTCAGCACTGGCCATTGCAACGGCACCAGCACCTTCGCGCACCTGACCGACGATGGTGGCGATTTTGTCGCGCATGGTTTGGATGGCGTGCAGCAAACTGGGTTCATGGGGATTTTTGACGGTAATTTGTACCGAGAGATCACCCTCTGCTAGGCGGTGGGCAATGTCGGCAGCATAGGCTGGCTCACCCCCGAGTTGCCTCAAGATGCCCCGGGTAATCATCCAGCCAATGATGAGCAAAAACACGGCCAGCGCCAACGAACCCAGAGAAAAGCCCAGCACCCGTCCCGCAATCACGGCATCTACGGTGTCGATGTAAACGCCAGAACCGACGACCCAACCCCAAGGGGCAAAGCCCTTGACGTAAGAGACTTTTTGCACTGGCAGCTCACTGCCGGGCTTGGGCCAGAGGTAGAAAACAAACCCGGCACCATGGGTCTTGACTTCCCGAACGAACTCTGAAAAAAAGAATTTACCAGTCGAGTCCTTGACTTGAGACATATCTTTGCCATTCAGCTCTGCCCGAATCGGGTGCATGATGCTGACGGCCTGCATATCGTTGATCCAGAAATACTCGGTTTTGCTGTAACGCAAACTACCCACGGCTGCTAAAGCCTGTTTTTGTGCATCTGCTTCGGGTATTTTTCCGGCAACCGACAGTGCATAGTAATGGGCCACTAAAGCGTGTGCGGTTTCTACTGTTTGGCGCACACTGTTCTGTCGCTCTTCCATGATCAGGCTACGTTCTGATACAAGGAACACAGCCGCCAGCAAAATAATGCCCAGCACTGCAGTCAACGTGAGTGCTGTCAGCCGCTTTGCAACGGTGTATGAAGATAATTTAAACATGGGCGACCACTTTGATATTTTTGCCAAGTTGTCTTGGCAAGGCCATTACATGACGCTGTTTGCAGCTGCCCCGGGTGTTTGGATGCACCGATGGAAGACCTATTCTGAGGTCGTTACCTGCACTACGCATCAGGGTTTCCGATAGGAGTGAGGGACGCGGTACGACGGCAAGTGCCAAATCTGATTTCGGATGCAGGGCTGTGTCATTGAAAATATCGGGGCATTGCTTAAATAACGAACGATATTTTACATCTTGCGATAGATGTTAATTTATTGAATGGGTGTCTTATGGAGATTGAATCCATCATTATCAATGATTAAAATTTATTCAGCTTATATTAAGTTTTGTATCATTTGAAAAAATCGATAAAATATTTTGGTAATGTTTTGCCTTGTTTTGACGTTTACGTAAATTCTGAAGCACAGGCTTACTGGGGTTAGGTACTGCACTGGAGGCTTGAATCCGCCCTTCTTTGCCGCCATATCGGTGGTCAGCCATTCTGGTGCGGGTCTGTTTGCTACACTTTGGCCCCTGTTCATCTAAAACGCACTTTGGTTTGAAACCTCTCCCTTCAGGGGGGATAAAATTGTTTTGGCAGAGGCATAGCCTTTTCCAAAGTCGCCTCTTGAGAGACGTGGATTGAAAAAAAACATCGCAGGTCACAGTGACCGGGGTGTCTGGCTCTGGCATAAGCCGGTTCGTCTGCACGCCTCATGGCGTTGGGGGATGCCCCCTTTCGCCTCCCCGTGGCCCCTGTCTTTTGGAGCACGGGCCGATTGCATGAACTGCGGCGCAGCACCCACGCTGGCTACACGCGCCGCCCCAGCAGGGACACTCCCCCGTGATTACAGAACTTGAATTTAAAAGCCTCGCCCTTGAGGGCTACAACCGTATTCCGCTGATAGCGCAAGCCTTTGCGGATCTGGAAACCCCTCTGTCGCTGTACCTGAAGCTGGCCCACAGAGAAGATGGTGGCAAATGCAGCTTTTTGCTTGAATCGGTGGTCGGCGGCGAACGCTTTGGCCGCTACAGCTTTATCGGCTTGCCTGCGCGCACGCTGCTGCGCGCCAGCGGTTTTGGCGCTGCGGCCCGCACCGAGGTTGTGACCGATGGCGTTGTCGTCGAGACGGCAACGGGCAATCCGCTGGACTTTATCGCTGCCTACCAAAAACGCTTCAAGGTGGCATTGCGCCCCGGTTTGCCGCGCTTTTGTGGCGGGCTGGCAGGCTATTTTGGGTACGACGCGGTGCGTTACATCGAGAAGAAACTCGAAAACTCGTGCCCACCCGACACTTTGGGCTGCCCCGACATTTTGCTGCTGCAATGCGAAGAATTGGCTGTTATCGATAATCTTTCGGGTAAGCTGTATTTGATTGTCTATGCCGATCCTGCCCAGCCCGAGGCCTACTCCCAAGCTAAAAAGCGCTTGCGTGAGTTGAAAGACCAACTGAAATACTCGGTTAGTGCCCCGCTCATCAAGCCCACCGAGAGCCACCCAGCGCAGCGCAGTTTTGCCAAGGCCGATTATTTGGCTGCGGTGGGCAAAGCCAAAGAGCTGATTGCGGCGGGCGACTTCATGCAGGTGCAAGTGGGCCAGCGTATCCACAAGCGCTACACCGAATCGCCCTTGAGTTTGTACCGGGCACTGCGGTCGCTGAACCCGTCGCCGTACATGTATTACTACCACTTTGGTGATTTTCATGTGGTCGGGGCCAGCCCAGAGATTTTGGTGCGCCAAGAAAGCACCCCGGAGGGCCAAAAAGTCACCATCCGTCCGCTGGCCGGTACCCGCCCGCGCGGGGCAACGCCCGATTTGGACAAAGCCGCCGAACTTCAACTCATCAACGACCCCAAAGAGCGCGCCGAGCACGTCATGCTGATTGACTTGGCCCGCAACGACATTGGCCGCATTGCCAAAACCGGCAGCGTCAAAGTGACCGAGGCTTTTGTCGTCGAGCGCTATAGCCACGTCATGCACATCGTCAGCAATGTCGAGGGCATCTTGCACGATGGCATGACCAGCATGGATGTGCTCAAGGCAACTTTCCCAGCCGGAACGCTGACCGGCGCGCCTAAGGTGCACGCCATGGAGCTGATTGACCAGTTAGAACCGAGCAAGCGCGGCTTGTACGGTGGCGCGTGTGGCTACCTGAGCTATGCCGGTGATATGGATGTGGCCATTGCCATTCGCACCGGCATCATCAAAGATGGCACGCTGTACGTGCAAGCCGCCGCTGGGGTGGTGGCCGACTCGGTGCCCGAGCTGGAATGGAAAGAAACTGAACACAAGGCCCGCGCCCTGCTGCGCGCGGCAGAATTGGTAGAGGAAGGACTCGAATGACCCGCGCCATCGACAACGTGCAGCACTGCACCAGCATGCAAGACGTGCGCCGCCATATTGATGCCCTTGACGATGTGTTGGTCTCGCTGCTGGTGCAGCGCGGCGGCTACATGACGCAGGCTGCGCGCATCAAGCAAGACCCGGCGCAAGTGCGCGACGAGGAACGCATCGAAACCATTGTCGAGCGGGTGCGCGCCCGCGCCAGCGCCGAGGGTGGCCCACCCGAGGTGCTGGAGGCCATCTACCGCAGCATGATGGAAGCCTACATCGACTACGAGCACCGCGAGTTTGCCCGCTTGCGCGCGCCCCAAGGAGTCCAGCCATGAAGCTCTTGATGGTCGATAACTACGACAGCTTTACCTACAACATCGTCCAGTATTTTGGTGAGTTGGGCGCGCAGGTCGAGGTGTTTCGCAACGACGAAATCACGCTGGCCGACATCGACGCTCGGCTGGCTGCGGGGCAACTCGACCGGCTGGTGATTTCGCCCGGGCCATGCTCGCCCGCCGAGGCGGGTATCTCGGTGGCGGCCATTCAGCACTTTGCGGGCAAGCTGCCCATTTTGGGCGTGTGTCTGGGCCACCAGAGCATTGGGGCCGCATTTGGCGGCAACATCGTGCGCGCGCAAGAGCTGATGCACGGCAAGACCAGCGTTATCACCACCACACAAAAGGGTGTGTTTGCTGGGTTGCCCGCACAGTTCACCGTCAACCGCTACCACTCGCTGGCCATTGAGCGCGCCACCTGCCCCGAGGTGCTCGAAGTGACCGCTTGGACTCAGGATGGCGAAATCATGGGCGTGCGGCACAAAACGCTGGCCATTGAGGGGGTGCAGTTTCACCCCGAGAGCATCTTGACCGAACACGGCCACGCCATGCTGCAAAACTTTTTGCAGCAAAACGCAGCATAGTCGCTATGCTATTGATAGCTGCTAGTGCTTGCCAGATCAGCGCGAGTAGCTTGTTGGACTCAAAAAATGGGGCGTGGCAGCTAATTGGCCCCCTTATGGACATTTTGGACATTTTCAGGAGCACACATGCCAATCACCCCGCAAGAGGCGCTGCAGCGCACCATTGAGCACCGCGAAATTTTCCACGACGAAATGCTGCACCTGATGCGCCTGATCATGCGCGGCGAGCTCTCGCCGGTGATGATGGCGGCCATCGTCACGGGCTTGCGCGTCAAGAAAGAAAGCATCGGCGAAATCACCGCCGCCGCGCAGGTGATGCGTGAGTTCTCGCTCAAAGTGCAGGTGCCCGATGCCCGCCATTTGGTCGATATCGTTGGCACCGGCGGCGACGGTGCCAACACCTTCAATATTTCCACCTGCGCTACTTTTGTCATTGCAGCGGCGGGTGGCAAGGTCAGCAAACACGGTGGGCGCGGGGTCTCTAGCAAGAGCGGCAGCGCCGACGCTATGGAAGCGCTGGGCATCCACATCAACCTCACCCCCCAAGCCATTGCCCAGTGCATTGCCGAGGTCGGCATTGGCTTTATGTTTGCCCCCAACCACCACCCGGCCATGAAAAACGTCGCCCCGGTGCGCAAAGAACTGGGCGTGCGGACGATTTTCAACATCCTCGGGCCACTGACCAACCCGGCCAGCGCCCCGAATATTTTGATGGGCGTGTTCCACGAAGATTTGGTCGGGATTCAGGTGCGGGCCTTGCAGCGTCTGGGTGCCGAGCACGCGCTGGTGGTCTATGGCCGTGATGGTCTGGACGAAATCAGCTTGGGTGCCACCACGCTGGTGGGCGAACTCAAGGACGGCGCTATCCGCGAATACGAAATCCATCCCGAAGACTTTGGTTTGCCGATGGTCAGCACGCGCCAATTGCGGGTCGAAAACCCCGAGCAGTCGCAGGCTGTGGTGCTCGATGTGCTGGCAGGCAAGCTCGGCCCAGCGCGCGACATCGTGTGCCTCAATGCCGGGGCTGCGCTGTATGCCGCCAATGTGGTCGATAGCATTGCCCAAGGGCTGGTGCGGGCGCGCCAAGCCATCGACAGCGGCGCAGCCCAAGACAAGTTGGCCCAACTGGTCACGCGCACCCACGCGCTGGCAGGCATCTGATGGCCTCGACCCTTTGGACCGACTCGGGCACTTGGATTGCCCTGGGCGTGACGGCCATTTCGATCGTGGTCGGTGTGGTCATGCACCGCCTCTTCATCAAAGTGCTCCAGCAGCCACCTGCCGAACCCACTACCAAGGCCACCGATACGCCTGTGTCACCACCACCGCCGCCGCCGCCGACTTGATGCAACTGTGCACCATCGCTGCACAAAGTGCGCTACGCCCCCATTACTACAAGGAAAAACTGTGTCCGACATTCTGAAAAAAATCTGCGACGTGAAGGTGCAGGAAGTCGCTGCGGCGCAAAAACGCAAGTCTCTGACGGCTATGCGCGCCGATGCCGAAAGCCGGGTGCTGACGCGCGATTTTGTCGGTGCCCTGCGCGGCAAAATCGCTCTGGGCCAAGCCGCAGTGATTGCCGAGATTAAAAAGGCCAGCCCCAGCAAGGGCGTGATCCGCGAAGATTTTGAACCGGCCGATATTGCCCAAAGCTACGCCGAAGGCGACGGCAGCATCAGTGCTGCTTGCTTGTCGGTGCTGACCGACAAAGAGTTCTTTCAGGGCCAAGTCGATTACCTCAAGCAAGCGCGGGCCAGTTGCCAGTTGCCGGTGCTGCGCAAGGACTTTTTGATCGACCCCTACCAAGTTTATGAGTCGCGGGCCATGGGGGCCGATGCCATTTTGCTGATTGCCGCTTGCCTTGACGATGCCCAGATGGCCGACTTTGAAGCCATTGCCCGCAGCTTGGACATGGCGGTACTGGTCGAGGTACACGATGGCGCGGAGCTGGAGCGTGCTCTGAAGCTGAAAACGCCGCTGCTGGGCATCAACAACCGCAACCTGCGCACGTTCGAGGTCAGTCTGCAAACCACGCTGGAGCTACAAAAGCGCGTGCCGCCTGAGCGCTTGCTGGTGACAGAGTCGGGCATTTTGACCGGGGCCGATGTCAAGACGATGCGCGATGCCGGGGTGAATGCCTTTTTGGTCGGTGAAGCCTTCATGCGCGCGCCCGAGCCGGGACTGGCGCTGGCGCAGTTGTTTGCTTGATTGTCAAAAAACAGAGCAATAAAAGCTTGCTGCACAAGCGCTAGAAGGCTATTGGATGCAAGTTTCTGAAAAATAGCGCCTCCAAGGCCTTGTTCCCCATGCACGACTTGCCCCACACCAACGCACCCCTACCCAGCCCAGCCAGCCAGCTCCTGAGCGCCACACCAGCCGACTGGCCGGTGGCACCGCTGTGGCAACCGTTGGTAGCGGATTTTTTTGCCAGCCCCACCGGGCAAAAGCTGTGCGCTTTTTTGCAAGCGCGCTTGGATGCTGGAGCCACCATTTTTCCGCCGCAGCCGCTGCGGGCGCTGGAGCTGACACCGCCGCAGGCGGTGCGCGTGGTCATTCTCGGCCAAGACCCCTACCACGGGCGCGGTCAGGGCGAGGGACTGGCGTTTTCTGTGGCACCGGGGGTGGCGCTGCCGCCGTCGCTGCACAATATTTTCAAAGAATTGCAACGCGACTTGGGGACACCCGCGCCGAGTTTTCCGTACCCCGGCGGCAGCTTGGTCAAGTGGGCCGAAAACGGTGTGCTGCTGCTCAACACCTGCTTGAGTGTTGAGGAAGGCCAAGCCGCCAGCCATGCTGGTAAAGGCTGGGAGTTGCTGACCGATGCCATCATTGGCCACGTCGCACACGGGCCAAGGCCCGTGGTATTCATGCTCTGGGGCGCACACGCACAAAGCAAGCGGGCGATCATTCCAACCGACCGGGGTCACTTGGTGCTGTGCGCCAACCATCCATCGCCGCTGTCGGCGCTGCGTCCGCCACTGCCGTTTATTGGCTGCGGCCACTTTGGACAAGCACGGGCATTTCGGCTGGCACAGCAGCAAAAAGACAGCGCAAATAGTGTCTAAACAAAGGTGACAATGCGCGCTTGCATTTTTCAACCCCTTTAGGAGACACCTATGGAGCGCACTTTTTTGGACATGCCCGATAGCCAAGGCTACTTTGGCGAGTATGGCGGCCAGCTCATTCCGCCAGAACTCAAGGCCGTGATGGACGACATCAATACCGCCTACGACCAAGTGCGCCAAACGGCGGCTTTTCAGGACGAGTTGGCCGAGTTGTATGCCCACTATGTGGGCCGTCCCAGCCCGATTTTTCATGCCAAGCGGTTGTCGCAGCGCCAAGGTGGCGCACGCATTGTGCTCAAGCGCGAAGACCTCAACCACACCGGTGCCCACAAAATCAACCACTGTTTGGGCGAGGCGCTGTTGGCAAAGCACATGGGCAAAACCAAGGTGCTGGCCGAAACCGGGGCAGGCCAGCATGGCGTGGCATTGGCCTCAGCCTGTGCGTTGGTAGGCATTGAGTGCGAAATCCACATGGGCGAGATCGACATCGCCAAGGAGCATCCCAACGTCACCAAAATGAAAATTTTGGGCTGCAAGCTGGTGCCCGTGACACGCGGCACCCGCACGCTCAAGGATGCGGTCGATAGCGCGTTTGAAGAGTACCTGAAAGACCCGGTCAATTTTTTCTACGCCATCGGCTCCGTGGTCGGGCCACACCCATTTCCAAAGATGGTGCGCGACTTCCAGAGCATTGTCGGGCGCGAAGCGCGCGCGCAGTGCTTGGCCCAGCATGGTCGCCTGCCCGACGTGGTGGTGGCCTGCGTGGGCGGTGGCTCCAACGCAATGGGTATCTTCACCGAGTTTTTACCCGATGAGTCCGTGCAACTGGTGGGCGTAGAGCCTGCGGGCCGAGGGCTGGACACGCCCGATCACGCAGCTACGATGGCGCGTGGTACCAAGGGGGCCATCCACGGTTTTGCTTGCTACACGTTGCAAGATGCGCAGGGCGAGCCGCTGCCGGTGTATTCGATTGCCTCGGGGCTGGATTACCCCGGTGTTGGCCCGCAGCACTGCTACCTCAAAGACATTGGCCGGGCCTGCTACGAGTCCATCACCGACGATGAGTGCCTAGATGCCTTCATGGTGCTGTCGCGCACCGAGGGCATCATCCCTGCGCTCGAAAGTGCCCATGCTGTGGCCTACGCCATGAAGGTAGCCAAAACCATGCGTCCTGAGCAAACCATTTTGGTCAATCTCTCGGGCCGGGGGGACAAAGATGCCGATTTTGTATCGCAGCAATTGGGGCTTTGATTTAAAACCAAATCTGCTCTGAAATCTTCCTTTTGAGGGGAATAGAATTCGCTTGGGAGAGGGGTGACCTCTTCCAACGTCACCTCCTCAGAGGCGCAGATTGAAACATTGACATTGAAGGATTACCCCATGAAAAAAATCATCACCGGATTGTTGGTTGTTGCGGCTATGGTTGCAGGTACCTCGGCGATAGCCCAGTCGTCGGACGATAAAAAATGGGTCGCTCAGTGCGTGCGCGACAACAAAGACGAAGGCGCTAAGGCTGGTGTCGTTCGCAAGTACTGCGAGTGCATGAACGACAAGATGGACGAAAACGAAACACGCTCCATCAGCCAATGGGAAAAGGCCAACCCATCGGCCATGAAAGCCTGCGAACGCGAATCGGGTTGGAAATAAGTTCAATGTGCTCTTGGTAGCGCATGGCAGGCATCCAGCAAAAAGGGAGCGTGTTCAACACGTTCCTTTTTTTTTTGTTCTTTCGGGGCGCGATAACTAGAAAGGCCTTGCTACTTATTCAGTAGCAAGGCCTTTTGGTGTGCCATGGTAGGGCGTGACAGACTTGAACTGTCGACCAAAGGATTATGAGTCCTCTGCTCTAACCAACTGAGCTAACGCCCCACGCTGTGCGATCAAAGCCGCAAGAGGACGATTGTAAAGGCTTTACCTGTGGTGGCTTAACGCATTTGAAACCAGTTTCGAGGTGATATCGACAATTTGGATCATTCGGTTGTAAGGCATTCTGGTGGGGCCAATGACTCCCAACGTACCAACCACTTGACCATCAACCTCATAGGGCGCACTGACCACCGAAAGCTCTTCAAAAGGCACGACTTGGCTTTCGCCTCCAATATAGATGCGCACACCTTCTGCCTGACTGGAAATATCGAGCAGCCGCAAAATTTGTGTCTTTTGCTCAAACAAATCGAAGGCCCGACGCAGGTTGCCCATATTTTTAGAAAAATCGCTCACCGAGAGCAGATTGCGTTCTCCAGAAATCACCACATCGTCCTGTGCTTGCTCCAGAGCCTCCGAGCTAACATTCACTGCAGCCAACATCAAGGTGGCAATTTCGCCGCGAAGGCTATCGACCTCTGTTGCTAAGCGTTCGCGAACCTGCTCCATCGCCATGCCTGCGTAATGGGAGTTTAAAAAGTGAGCTACCTCAACCAACTGGGCTTGATTGAAGTCAGTTTCCGAAAAAATGACGCGGTTTTGCACATCACCTTCAGGCGAAACAATAATCACCAGAAAGCGTTTTTCTGAAAGACGCAAGAACTCGATATGTCGAAAGATCGAGGTGCGTCTGGGTGCCATGACGACCCCGACAAACTGCGATAAATTCGACAGCAACTGGGCGGCGTGAACGATGACTTTTTGGGGTTGGTCTGGTGCTAACAATGGGGGCGAGAGCTGCCCACGGTTAGCCGTTAGCATGGTGTCGACAAAAAGCCGATAGCCCTTGGCCGTTGGGATACGCCCCGATGACGTGTGCGGGCTTGCAATCAGCCCCAGCACCTCCAAATCGGCCATGACATTGCGGATGGTTGCGGGCGAAAGCTCCAAACCGGAAGCGCGTGACAGAGTTCTGGAGCCGACGGGTTCCCCGTCTTCAATGTAGCGCTCAACCAGCGCTTTCAGCAATAACTTGGCACGGTCATCGAGCATGCAATCATTTTAATGATGTAATTTCGAGCATGAAGCCCTGTTTTCAACATGTTGCCCTCGTTGGCAAATACCAGAGTCCTGTGTCTGGGGCTATGGCGGAGAATGTCCGCAAGGATCTTGAAGGAATTGCACAATTTCTTGTCGATCAAGGCTGCACCGTAGCGTTGGAGGCACAAACTGCAATTCACACAGGACTGACCCAGTACCAAGCCCTTGAAGCCGATGGTATTGGCGAACAGTGCGACCTTGGATTGGTGGTCGGTGGGGACGGCACGATGTTGAGTATTGGTCGGCAACTAGCCCGCTACGGTCTGCCTTTGATTGGCATCAACCAAGGGCGACTCGGATTTGTCACAGACATCCCCTTGATTAACTACGAGACCAAGCTCACCCCGATGCTTCACGGTCATTTTGAGGAGGATCACCGCCCGTTGATGCATGCCCGTGTATTGCGCGACGGCGTTTGTGTTTTTGATGCGTTTGCCATGAACGACGTGGTGGTGAATCGGGGTGCCACATCGGGCATGGTCGAGTTGCGGGTGGAAGTGGACGGCCATTTTGTTGCCAACCAACGTGCCGATGGACTCATCATTGCCTCCCCGACGGGTTCAACCGCTTACGCACTGTCGGCAGGTGGGCCGATGCTTCATCCTTCTATCCCCGGGTGGGTGCTGGTGCCCATTGCGCCGCATACTTTGTCTAACCGGCCCATTGTGCTGGCCGACACCACCGAGATAGCGATTGAGATTGTCAGTGGCCGCGATGCCAGTGCCAGTTTTGATATGCAGTCGCTGGCCTCGCTGCTGCATGGGGATCGTATTTTGGTCAGACGTGCCGAGTATTGCGTGCGCTTTCTCCATCCTTGCGGCTGGAGCTATTTCGACACTTTGCGCAAAAAATTGCGCTGGAATGAAGGAGGCTCTTGAACATGCCCCTCAAGAGCATCACGCTGCGTGATTTTGTGATTGTTCATGAACTCGATTTGGAGTTTTCTTCGGGTTTTACCGCGCTGACGGGAGAAACAGGTGCGGGTAAATCGATTCTGATTGATGCCTTGCAGCTTGCGTTGGGTGCCCGTTCTGATGCAGGTCTAGTGCGCGAAGGTGCCCAGCGCACCGATGTCTCTGCCGCTTTCGACTGCCCTGCTGTTCTTCGACCTTGGCTTGATGAAGCTGGCTTTGCACACGAAGACTGGCTGTTGTTACGCCGGACTGTTGACATTCAAGGCAAGAGCCGTGCTTGGATCAATGGCATACCCGCCACTGCGACCCAATTGCGTACTGTGGGCGAGCACCTGCTCGATATTCATGGTCAGCATGCGTGGCAAAGTCTGACCCGACCCGATGCTGTACGAGGTCTCTTAGATGCTTATGCCGGCGTTTCTACTCACTCCTTATCGGCTTGCTGGGAGCAGTGGCGTGCGGCCCAAAAAGCGCTGGAGCAAGCCCGAGCAGCACAAGAACATTGGCAGCGTGACCGGGAGCGCCTGCAATGGCAAATTACCGAAGTAGAAAAATTGGCCCCGGCAGACGACGAATGGGAAGATTTGAATGCCCGCCACACGCGCTTGACGCATGCCCAGTCGCTCATGGATACAGCACAAAATGCACTCTATTTGCTAGATGCTGAAGAGTCGAGCGCACTTTGCGGTATTGCCCGAGCGCAGGAGCTTTTGCAAGAACGAGAGCATCTAGAACCCGAATTCAAAGAGCTGAAAGATGCTTTGGCATCGAGTTTGGCACAAGCCCAAGAGGTGGTGCGCTCCCTGCATGCCTATCTTCGGCATGTTGATTTGGATCCGCAAACCCTAGAAGAACTGGATGCCCGGGTTTCCTTATGGATGACTCTGGCCCGTCGGTACAAGCGCACACCTGCGGAGTTGCCAGCGCTCCTTCGGGCCTGGAAAGAGCAATTGGAGCAATTGGATGCAAGCGCCGATGTGGTTCGCCTTGAGGCCGCCGAGCAAGAAAAGGCACAAAAGTTTGGCGATGCTGCACGCCAAGTCACGTTGGCCCGCACCCAAGCTGCGCCTCGGCTGTCAGAGGCTATCACCCAAGCCATGCAGGTACTGGGTATGCATGGTGGCAAATTTGCCGTCTCCATTGCCGTGAGTGCTTCTCCCGGCCCCCACGGTGTGGATGAGGTAACGTTCTTGATTGCAGCGCATCCAGATGCAACCCCTAGAGCCATTCATAAAATTGCTTCTGGTGGCGAGCTGTCGCGTATTTCCTTGGCCATTGCCGTGACAACCAGCGCACTTGGCGCTGCTTCGACACTGATTTTTGATGAAGTGGACTCCGGAGTGGGTGGGGCTGTTGCAGAGTCGGTAGGAAAGCTCATGAAGCAACTTGGCAGAGATCGACAGGTGCTGGCCGTTACCCATCTACCGCAGGTAGCAGCGCAAGCAGATCAGCACCTTGTTGTATCGAAAGACAGCGGAATCATGGGGGCGTACAGCACAGTGCAAGCAGTGCAAGATGAACAGCGTGTTTCCGAAATTGCGCGCATGCTGGGCGGGCAACAATTGTCCAAGGCCACCTTGGCACATGCGCGTGAGATGCTCACCACGCCCCCACGGGTGCTGTCTGGAGAATTTTCATGACACTAGAGATTGCACTCATTACCGGCATGTCAGGCTCCGGGAAATCCGTCGCTCTTCGGGCACTAGAGGATGCTGGTTACTACTGCGTCGACAATTTACCGCCCGAATTGCTATTGCCGTTTGTCTCTCTAGAGCATCGTCACCACGGTCACCGTTTGGCAATTGCGATGGACGTGCGCAGCGCGACCTCGCTGCCCCAAGTGCCACAACAATTGGCGCACTTACGCGATCAGGGCGTTGTTGTGCATTCGCTGTTTCTGGATGCAACCACAGAAACTTTGGTGCGAAGATTTTCTGAAACGCGGCGGCGTCATCCGTTGTCGCACGATGAACTCAAGGATGGTCGTCGTGCCCTTGTTCAAGTGATCGAGTTGGAGCGTGAGTTATTGGCCGATCTGCGTGAACAGGCCCATGTGATTGACACCAGCACCATTCGGGCATCCCAGCTACAGAGCTACGTGAAGGGGTTGATGTCGGCAGTGCCCAATCAACTCACATTGGTGTTCCAGTCGTTTGCTTTCAAACGCGGGATTCCGGTCGATGCCGACTATGTTTTTGATGTCCGCATGCTGCCCAATCCACACTACGAGCCGGGCCTTAAAAGTCTGACGGGCTTAGATGCGCCAGTAGTCGAGTATTTAAGCCACCAATCCGAAGTGGCCCAAATGCGCAGCCATATAGAGCAATTTTTAAGTCACTGGCTGACTGTGCTGGCTGGCAATCACCGTAGCTATGTCACGGTTGCTATTGGCTGCACCGGGGGCCAACATCGGTCAGTCTACCTTGTAGAGCGTCTGGTGGAAACTTTCAGCAGCCAATGGATGACGCTGCGGCGTCACCGTGAGTTGGATGGCACCTAAATTTTCACAAACTTACCGAATGCTGCTCTAGCAGTTTGCGCACGGGGGCTGGTAGCCCCATGTGTTGCCATTGGTCGCTACCAAACCAGCCACGGGGGGTATCGAGACCGAATGCGCCGGATACTTGCACGGCAATGGGGTGCAGGTGCAAATCTCGGTGTGTCAGGACATGGGTAAAGGACGGCAACTCGGTTATTTGCGCAGCGCCAAATGCTGCCAAATACTGAACCAATTCAGCGTGCTCCGAGAAAACCGGCAGGCAATGCAATCCGGCCCAAATGCCAGATGATGGACGTTTGTGCAGATGTATGCGTCCTCGGTCATCTCGTAGCAACAGCAGCCACCAAGCTGCTGCTTTGCGTACCAACTTGCGGGTTTTCACCGGATAGCGTTCGGGCGCTTCTTGCCGCAATGCGACACACTGTAGGCGAATCGGGCATTGCCCACAGGCGGGTTTACGTGGCAAACAGATGGTAGCTCCTATGTCCATCAGGCCCTGCGTATAACGCGGCATAGCTTGTTCCAGATCGTCATGGGGCAACAGTGCCTGCGCCTGGTTCCATAGCATTCGCTCGTGGGCTGCTACAGACAAATCAGCATCAAAACCAAGCCACCGTGTGAGTACGCGCCGCACGTTGGCATCCAGAATCGCAACCCGCTCAGAAAAACAAAAAGCGGCTATGGCGGCAGCCGTTGATCGCCCAATACCGGGCAACATAGCCAGCGCTTGAGCTGATGGTGGAAAGCTGCCGTTGTGTTTTTCTACAACCATCCGGGCACAGCGGTGCAAGTTGCATGCGCGGCTGTAGTAGCCCAGTCCGCTCCACAGCGCCAAAACATCGTCTTCACAGGCCTGTGCCAGTGCCACCACATCCGGAAAACGCAACAAGAACCGTCGGTAATAGTCGAGCACTGTCGTGACTTGGGTTTGCTGGAGCATGACCTCGGACAACCACACACGGTAGGGGTCTCGCGTTTGTTGCCATGGCAGACTATGGCGACCATGCTGCACTTGCCAGTGAACCACTTGCTCCGATAGCGTGGGTAAGGTGGTTCTCATGCGGGAATGGAGCTGGACATCGAAGCAGTTGCTTTCGATTCGAGCGTTGAGTCTTTTAATAACGCCATTAAACGTCCGGTATGACTTTGAAGTCGCGCTTGCATTTGCGCCAATTCGACTTCACTTTCTTCGATTTCTGAGATGCGCTCCACCAGTCCACTGGCGGCTTTTTGAATGCGATCTACGGCTTCGATCCGGCGCGTGAAGCTGCGACGGCGTTCGAGCAATTGGGCATCGAGTTGGGCCGTGGCTGATTTGCTCCAAAGTTCGAGGTCGTTGGCAGCAGACTCAAACACAGCGCGAACACGCATAAATAAGGCGCGCACTAAACGATCAGAAAATTCAGGGCGTGCCAACTTTAATACGTTACCGACACTTAAGTATTGCAAGTGCCCTTGCTCTATACGCCCTAGGTCTGTGGCAAATGGCTCTAACGATGGCGCTGCAGGAACTTGCAAAGAGAACCCAAAATCTGCATTGAGTTGCCTGAACGTCCCCTCCAGCATGACTTGGATTTCGGTAGCCGCAATCTGGGATGTGTCCAAAGTAGCGCGCAGTCGGTCAAAAGCATCCGCATACTGCTTGCGTACACCGAACTTGATACCTTTTTGTTGCAGAGCATTTACCAAGGTTGAAAGTTTTTCTTTCAGGGCCTTGGCACCGAGCTGTTCAAACACATCACTCAACATTTTGAGGTGTACGGCCCGAATTGCCTGAATTTTGGCTGCGCTAAAGTCAAACTCCTTTTGCTCATGTTCAATCCGGTCACGCATGGATTCAATGACCGATGCATTCTTGCCGCGCAAGCTGTGCAGCTCGTGCATCTGGTCATCTAAATCACGGCGACGAATATTGAACACACGCGAGGTCTCTGCTGTCAAACCGGCAACACCCGATGCCATTGCGGCCCGCAAAATGGTTTGTCGCCGCCCCATGATGCCTTGGGCCAGTGCATTCTCCAATGCGGGCAGGCCACTGGCTTGCAACAGCGCATCGTCATGGGTAATTTTGGCGACCAAACCCTTTTGCGCCGATACCGGAATCACCTGATCCAAGCGCACTCCAAGCATTTCTGCAGAAGTAGCGCATTGCCGCCGTAACTGCTCTTGTACTTGTTCGGGAGCACTGAGGGTGTCCCACAGTGCATCGATTTTGTTTAATACCACTAAGCGTGACTCGGTGCTGCCCTGCGTTGTCTCTAGATGTTCACGCCAAATTGACAAATCAGAGCGCGTCACCCCAGCATCTGCCGCCAAAATGAAAACAATGGCTTGGGCTTGTGGGATAAGGTTGACGGTCAATTCTGGTTCAGCGCCCACAGCGTTAAGCCCTGGTGTGTCCAGAATGACCAGGCCCTCCTTGAGCAATGGGTGTGGCATGTTGATGAGTGCATGACGCCACAGAGGTACCTCAACGAGTCCTTGTGTATCTGGCGCTGGATTTTCATCAGGGAGTTCATCGTGCCAAAACCCCAATGCCCGCGCCTCTTGGATACTCACTTTGCGTACTTGGGCTACTTTCTCAAGCGCATTGGCAATCTGGTCTGCACTGTGAACATCAAGCGCCACATTTACCCAACTATCGCGTTTAAGGCGCCACTCTGCCAGTCCATGCGGTTGTAGCCGCGTTTCAATGGGCAAGAGACGCAAACATGCAGGCAGCGTACTGTCATAACCCAGTTCAGTGGGGCACATGGTGGTGCGTCCTGGGCTTGCTGGCATGATCCGACGACCGTAATCGGCAAAGAAAATGGCGTTTATCAGCTCCGATTTGCCGCGAGAGAACTCGGCCACGAAGGCCACCATAATCTTGTCAGAGCGGATTTGATTTTCCAGCCTTTGCAGTCGCTCTTGAACGGCTGCATCCATAAGTTCATGGGAATCCATCCACTGTGTCAACTGCTTCAACTCTTGGGCAAATGCACGCCGCCAAGTTCCATGCTGCTCAAACTGAGCGTTGAATGAGAATCCCACTTTGCTCCCAAAAATCAAGACGTTGGGCGCTAAACAGAGGGCCCAAATTATGGAGTTGACCGTTTGCCCACAGTGCACTGCATGGGTCTTTCCCGTTAAGGTTGCTGGCAGCAAGGGCAGTAATAACTGCTGCGCTGTCCTTGGCGCACCATGCACACCAGCGTAGCGCAAGTATGACAGGGCGCCGCCTCGCGGCCATACACTTTGGTTTGTTGCTGAAAGTGTCCGGCACTGCCATCGGCACTGCTGAAGTTACGCAGGGTACTGCCGCCCGATTGCACCGCTGCATTTAGCACCTGCTGGACAGCTTCGTACAACTGCCGCGCGCGCGTTGTACTGATGGAGGCAGCGGTGGTGGTGGGAAGGATGCCTGCCAAAAATAGGGCCTCTGAAGCATAAATATTGCCGACCCCAACGACTAAACGTCCATTCAACAGTACTTGTTTAATCGATGAGCGGCTGGCCTTGAGTCCGGCGCAGAAGGTTTGAAAAACAAATTCATCTGACAGCGGCTCCATGCCCAGATGCCCCAACAATTTTTTTGCTACCGGGTCTTGTTCACCGTGAACATACACCGCAGCACCAAAACGGCGTGGATCGTTCAGACGCAAAATTCCGAGTGTCGTAACCAATTCAAAGTGGTCGTGCGCCCCTGCTGGGGGCAGCGTGGTGGCAAAGCGCAAGCTGCCCGACATACCCAAGTGCAGCAACAAAAGGCCTTGGTCGGTATCGAGCAACAAATACTTGCCCCGTCTTCGCACGGTGGTGACGATCTGGCCCACAAGCTCGTCTGGATCGCCTCCGAATGGCCAGCGCAAAGGCTTACCTACTCTGACCGCCAGAATTTTTGCTCCGGCAATCGCGTCAGCAAAGCTGCGACGGGTGACTTCAACCTCTGGAAGTTCAGGCATAAAACAGGGATTTAAACAGGTGTATAGGCATCGATTATTATGGTTTGATGGTTTTTATTCATCGTTTTTTGGTAACTGTCCTCGCTGCCAGTTTGTTGACCAGTGCCAACCTAGCTTGGTCTGCCCCAGCAAAGGTTGCAAAGATCAAACACACTGACAACAGTCAAGGTTCTCCGCTGTCTGGGGCCGCGCTAGATGCCGAGATTTTTTACGACATTTTGCTTGGAGAAATGGCGACCAACGTTGGAGATCAAGCAGCTGGTTTTGCTTTGATCTTAGAAGCAGCGCGGCGCAGTAAGGATGAAAAAATTTACCAACGGGCAGCAGATATTGCTTTGCAGGCGCGCGCTGGCGACTCGGCCCTGATCGCTGTTCAAGCGTGGAAAGAGGCATGGCCGCGTTCACGCGAAGCCAACAGGTACTTGCTGCAAATTTTGATTGCCCTCAACCGTGTGGGCGAAACTGCAGCCCCTTTGGCGCAAGAGCTGGCACATGATCCGCAACAGACCCAAACGGCGGTACTTTTGGCGTTGCCAACGATGTACCGCCATGTCAGTGATAAAGCGCTCGCAGCTTCGGTCGTAGAGCGGGCACTAGCCCAGAGGCTCTCGGCTCCGGCGAGCAGTGCTGATGCATGGGTAGCAGTGGGGCGAATGCGTTTGTTAGCAGACAAAAAGAAATCTGCGCTTATGGCGGCTCAGTATGCACAAGAGGCTGCACCGCACAATGAAGGCGCAGCGCTGCTCGCACTTGAGTTACTAGAGCGTGGCGAGATTGGTGCCCTCCCAGTAGCCCAAACATATTTTGATAGCCAAGCTACGCCCGAGCAGCGCTTAGCCTACGCACGCGTTTTGCTGCAATTACAGCGCAATTCGGAAGCGCAGCAGCAGCTACAGAGAGTGATCCAAGAAAAGCCCCATGTTGCCCAAGCATGGCTGTTACAGGGCGCACTACAGGTACAAAACGAGCAGCTCTTGGAGGCTGAAGCCTCGTTGCAACGTTTTTTGACGTTGGCTGATTTAGCTAAAACGCAAGGTGCTGGCGATGTATCTGGGCTGACACAGGCTTACTTTTTGTTAGCGCAGATCGCCGAAAAGCGCAGCAACTACGTCGGTGCAGAAGGTTGGTTAAACCGTATTCAGAACCCCGAAGATGTGTTCGAGGCACAAGTGCAGCGTGCAGGTTTGCTGGCGCGGCAGGGTCAGCTGGAGCAGGCGCGTGCGTTGATTCGGGCGCAGTCTGCACTAACACCCAGCCAAGAGCGACGCAAGTTGCAGGCCGAGGTGCAATTGCTGCGCGATGCACAAGCATACCGTCAAGCCTATGAGTTGCAGGGGCGTATCGTCGAGCAGGCACCTACTGATAACGAGTTGGTTTATGAGCAGGCCATGTTGGCTGAAAAGGCTGGGTTGCTTGATGTGATGGAGCAGTTACTTCGAGACATCATTGCCCGCCAGCCCGGTTTTTATCAGGCACACAATGCTCTTGGTTATTCGCTGGCTGAGCGTGGTATTCGTCTTGCTGAGGCCAAGCTACTGATTGAAGCCGCGTTGCGCCATGCTCCCGGTGATCCTTTCATTACAGACAGTTTGGGCTGGGTTGAGTTTCGGCTGGGTAACCATGCAGCAGCATTGCACCTGTTGGACTCGGCATTCAAGGCCAGGCCCGATGCTGAAATTGCCGCCCATTTGGGTGAGGTACTTTGGAGTGTGGGTAACCGTGAAGAAGCCGAAGCTGTTTGGAAGCAGGGCTTGTTGCTCAAACCCACGAATGAGACCTTACAAGAGACCTTGCGTCGTTTAGGGGTCAAATTTTGACTTTTTTGGGTAAAGCGTTGGAGCGTGGCAGCGGTGTAATTGCCTTGTCGGTGCCGTGGCATGCGGTATTGCTCATGCTGGTTCTTTTCTTGAGTGGCTGTGCCCAACCACCTCAGTTGCCAGCATCGCAACTGGAATTTCGCACCGATTGGGCCGGGCGGATGGCTTTGCAAGTCGATGGTGAATCATCCCGATCCTTCACAGCTGCTTTTGAATTGCACGGCAATCGGGAGCACGGGCAACTCAAACTATTGAGTCCATTGGGTAGCACACTGGCCCAAATCAACTGGATGCCCGGCCAAGCACAAATCGAGACCAGTAGCGAAGTACAAGTATCTTCGTCGTTGGATGATCTGCTGCAACAAGCAACGGGAAGCGTCATTCCGGTTGCGGCATTGTTCGATTGGCTGACTGGCCTGCATACGGCTGTAGCGGGCTGGCAGGTTGACCTCAGCTCAGTCGAGCAAGGCCGTATCGTCGCTTTGCGCCAAACCCCTGCACCTCAGGCTACGCTGCGCATCATGTTGGAGCGCTGAGAAAAACGCTATGCAATCCCTCTACGACGTTCCTGCACCAGCCAAACTGAACCTGTTTTTGCACATCACCGGACGCAGGCCCGATGGTTACCATCTACTGCAGTCGGTTTTTATGTTGATTGATTGGTGCGACACCCTGCATTTTTCGTTGCGCCGCGATGGTGTGGTGTCTCGGGAAGATTTGGGTAGTGCACTGCCCGATGAGGATTTGATTGTTCGTGCTGCACGGGCGTTACAGACTGCCACGGGATGCAATTTGGGCGCACACATTGGTGTTCTCAAACGCATTCCGACACAAGCGGGGATGGGTGGAGGCTCCTCGGATGCCGCTAGCGCACTGCTGGCCTTGAATCGTTTGTGGCGCTTGGGCCTTGACCGCCCTGCATTGAGTCAGATTGGCTTGGCATTGGGTGCTGACGTGCCCTTTTTCTTGTGTGGGCACAATGCTTGGGTTGAGGGTATTGGTGAAAAAATAACCCCTCTGGAAAAAGCGTATGCGCTGCCATCGGCCCACTTTGCTGTCATCAAACCCGAGGCAGGTTTGGACACAAAACAAATTTTTTCATCCCCGATGCTGAAACGTGACTCAAGCAATGCTACAATCGCAGGCTTCGCTGCAGAGCATTATGACTTTGGTCGTAACGACTTGCAGAGTGTTGCTCAAGCGCTCTGTCCTGAAGTAAAAAAAGCCATCGAATGGCTGGATTTGCAAGGATTTAGTGGTAGAATGACCGGCTCTGGAAGCGCTGTTTTTGCACGCGCTTCGCATGCGATAGATTTTTCTAGTGCTCCTAGTGCATGGGAAATCAAGGTATGTAAAAACCTAATGGTTCATCCTCTGGCAGGTTGGATCTGAGGTAAAAAGTTAAAGGTCGGTTGCCCTACGGCAATCAACCTGTGTAGGGGAGTCGCCAAGCTGGTTAAGGCACCGGATTTTGATTCCGGCATGCGAAGGTTCGAATCCTTCTTCCCCTGCCAAATATTTGCCGCGTACAGGCATTAATTTCAGACTGCTGGGACGCTCATGCAAGCCAACCAACCCGACTTCATGGTTTTCACCGGCAATGCCAATCCTGGTATGGCGGCTGATATTGCCAGGCACCTTGGAACCACTTTAGGTGCTGCCGATGTGGGCCGATTCTCTGACGGTGAAGTTACCGTCGAAATTAAACAAAACGTTCGTGCGCGCGATGTCTTCGTTGTGCAATCGACTTGTGCGCCTACGAACGACAATTTGATGGAATTGCTGATCATGGTCGATGCGCTCAAACGCGCCTCGGCTGAACGTATCAGTGCCGTCATTCCCTATTTCGGTTATGCCCGCCAAGACCGCCGTCCGCGCTCTAGCCGTGTGCCAATTACTGCCAAAGTGGTTGCAGATATGCTGCAAGCCGTGGGCGTGGCCCGGGTGCTGACCATGGATTTGCACGCAGACCAAATTCAGGGCTTTTTCGATATTCCGGTCGACAACATCTACGCATCGCCTGTGTTGCTGGGTGATTTGCGCCAAAAAGAATACGAAGACCTGATCGTTGTATCGCCAGACGTTGGTGGTGTGGTGCGCGCCCGTGCGCTGGCCAAGCAATTGGGCTGCGATTTGGCGATTATCGACAAGCGTCGCCCCAAGGCCAATGTGTCTGAGGTGATGCATGTGATTGGTGAAATCGAAGGCCGCAACTGCGTCATCATGGACGACATGATCGATACCGCAGGTACGCTGGTCAAGGCAGCCGAGGTGCTCAAGACCCGTGGTGCCAAGAAGGTTTATGCCTATTGCACACACCCGATTTTCTCTGGCCCCGCCATTGACCGTATCACGGGCTCTGCCCTTGATGAAGTGGTTGTGACCAACACCATCCCCTTGAGCGAATCTGCCCAAGGCTGCACCAAAATTCGCCAATTGTCGGTGGCTCCGCTGATCGCTGAAACGATCCAGCGCATTGCCAACGGTGATTCGGTGATGAGTTTGTTCTCTGACTAAGACGATTTGTTCTCAGTCGGAGCAAAAAGCCGGGCACTGCGTTTGCACGTGCCCATCTAGACAACCGAAAGTGACACTGGTCGCGGTGCGCTTCCCACGGAGAATTTCTTATGAACATCGTCGCTTTTGAGCGCGCCAAGCAAGGTACGGGTGCGAGCCGCCGTCTGCGTAATTCGGGTCGTGCACCCGGCATCATCTACGGTGGTGCAACTGAAGCCCAAACTATTGAGCTTGACCACAACACTCTGTGGCACGCTCTGAAGAAGGAAGCGTTCCACTCCAGCGTGCTGGAGATGGACGTGGCTGGCACCGTCAGCAAAGTGGTGCTGCGCGATGTGCAATACCATCCTTACAAGCAACAAGTGTTGCATATCGATTTCCAGCGCGTGGACGATAAGACCAAGCTGCACTTGAAGGTGCCATTGCACTTCGTCGGTGCTGAAGAGTCGCCAGCGGTCAAGGCCGACAAGTGCACAGTCAACCACGTCATGAACGAAATCAACGTTTCGTGCATGCCTTCGGATCTGCCAGAGTTCATTACCGTCGATCTGAGCGGTATCAAGAAGGGCACTTCGCTGCACCTGCAAGACGTGGCGTTGCCCAAGGGCGCAACTCTGGTCACGCACGGTAGCGACAAGAACCCCGTGGTGGTCGCTGTGGTGGCCCCAGTGGTTGTGGTCGAGGTCGCTGCGGTTGAGGCCGCTCCTGCCAAGGGCAAGGGCAAGAAGAAGTAATCAGGCTTGTAAGTAGCCGCTTGCGGCTACACTGGCACCGAACGGCCCACCTTGTGTGGGCCGTTGGCTTTTATGCTGCAAAGGCACTGAATGATTAAACTGTTGGTGGGCTTGGGCAATCCTGGGCCAGATTACGAGGCCACTCGCCACAACGCAGGTTTTTGGTGGATTGATGCGTTGGCCCGCGAACTCAAAGTGACACTTCAGCCAGAGCGCAGCTACTGGGGCCTTGCGGCGCGGGCGGTGGTGCATGGTCAGCCCGTGTGGTTGTTGCAGCCGCAGACTTTCATGAATCTGTCAGGCAAGTCGGTCGCAGCGCTGGCACGGTTTTTCAAAATCGTCCCCGAGGAGGTTTTGGTCGTTCACGACGAACTGGACATGGATCCTGGCCAAGTCAAACTCAAGCGTGGTGGTAGCCATGCAGGGCACAACGGCCTGCGCGATATCCATGCCCAACTGGGTTCGCCCGACTACTGGCGTTTGCGCATTGGTATTGGGCATCCGGGTGTCAAATCTGACGTGGCAAACTGGGTTCTGAAAAAACCGGCCCCCGAACAACGCACGCTGATGGAAGACAGCATTGCCCACTCTCTCAAAGCATGGCCTGCGCTACTGGCCGGTGAGATGGACAAAGCAACGCTGCTGATCCACACCACCAAGCCGCCCCGCCCGAAACCACCACGGCCTGATGTTGTGGCATAAAGCTATTATTTTTATAGCTATAAACCTTAGCGGTGCAAGGGCTAGAGGCCGAAAATGCCTCAAAATTACTTCAGAGAGGCGGTTTGGAGCCGTTCAAACTTTTGCCACAGCGTTGGCTGGCTTTCCACATGCTGGGGATCGACCGGAATGCACGAGACCGGGCAGACCTGCATGCACTGAGGCTCGTCAAAATGCCCGACGCATTCGGTGCATTGGGCTGGGTTGATTTGGTAAATTTCTGGCCCCATAAAAATAGCTTGGTTGGGGCACTCGGGTTCACAGACATCACAGTTGATGCACTCGTCGGTAATCATCAAGGCCATAGTGGACTCCGGGGCAAAAAGCGAAATGGCAAGGAGGCACAAAGGCGGTGCAAAACGGGTTTCATGGGTGAATTATCCCGTGCCTGCGGTAGCGCGGGGTCGTCGGTGCGGCAGGCGCTTACGCAAGACCTTGGGTTTTAAAAATGAGGTCGAATGCATGGTGCATAATGGAAAAACCTGAACGCGTGGTGGTCAAAAGCCCCCAATTGGGAGCACTCCATCTGCTCTCTACGCTTGGGAAGACTATGGTAAGTCGATGGGGGGCAATCACCCTAGCGCACGGGTCGCTGAACCAAGAAACCTTTGCTACAACGTGCCCCAAAGCGTTGGGCTGCGGGAGACTTCATAGGATTTGCCCGTGGATATTTTGACCCTCGCTTTGCTGTTGACTGCAGGTGCCTACATCCTGAACGCCCGACAACAGCGCAAGCATATCGTGTTGCTGGCAACCCACCTGCACCACTACCAGATTGAAAAGCTGATGGAGGCCCTGACCGAGGGCTATTTGCGTGCTCTGGGCGAGAGTACCCCCGAGCGTAGCGAACAAATCTGGCAGTTATTGCACACCACCGAAGCGCAACTGTGCGAGCAGTTTAGGAAATTTGCCGCCGAATTTGCCAAAGAAGCGCAGGCCGATACCTGTGTCAGCCGTTTCCTGTTGCCCATTCCTTTGGCTGCAACGCTGTTTCCGGCTGCGACGTTCGATATGCGAAAAATGCTGGTCATTCATGCGCGTGGCATTGCCAATGCGGCGGATCGGGGCAGTGACATTTCACCCCGCGACCGGGCCTTCACCATGTCTGCCGAGTTGTTTTTGATGCAACACAGCTGCCATTGGTTTTGCAAGTCCCGTATGGTGGCCTCGGCCCGTATGCTGGCCCGGCACCAAACGCCCCACGAACAATTGATAGCCTCGGTATCACCGCAAACCCGCAGCGCCTACTTGGCACTCATTCAGGGCGAGTGAACGCCCGCGTATTCATTGCGCGGGCACTGCACGGCGGCGCGACTGGCAACTGGGGCCATCAAACGCAACACTCTCGGCTTGCCAACCCGTGCCGGGTGAGGTTTGGGCGCAGACTCTGGCCCCATCGATTTTGCTGCGCCAAAAGTACCACGGTGCCGGTGCAGCCAAAGCTGCACTGCACACCAGCGCCACCGAGCAGCAAAACAGCATCGTGCGGGTCATAGGCTGCAACAAAAATGCTCAAGCCCGACCCATGATCGAGGCCGTTGCCATCAGTTCTTCCAGCAACGCCAGCGATACTTTGCCCGAAACAGCGTAAGGATCAAGCTCGGGGGTTTCAGAGTATTTGAGCAAAATCGAGTGGTTAATTTTGGACAAATTCACCTGCCCCATCGTCCAGCCGCCAAAGCGGCGTTCGGCAATTTCTTCGTAGTGCAGCAACTGGACATCTTCATGGCGTGCATCGTGCAAAATTTGGCCGTACAGCGCGTTCACTGCCGAGCGCCCGCCCTCAATGGCTTGCAAAAAAATGCCGCCGCCGTAGCACAAAATGCCGGTGATTCCGCAGCCTGGATTGTGCTGGCGCGACTGGGCCAGAATGTCTTCGATAGCCGCAGGTGAATCGTCCACCACACGGCTGGCATAAAGCAGGCGTACCAACATGGTCAGTTCTTTCCGGGAATGAGGGACAAAAATTCACGGCGCAAGGCAGAATCCTTGAGGAACACACCGCGCATGACCGAGTTGATCATTTTGCTGTCCATCTCGCGCACACCGCGCCACGACATACAAAAGTGGCTGGCCTCCATCACGATGGCCAAACCGTCGGGCTGGGTTTTTTCCATAATCAGATCGGCCAGTTGCACCACGGCTTCTTCTTGAATTTGGGGTCGGCCCATGATCCAGTCCACCAACCGCGCGTACTTGGACAACCCGATCACATTGGTGTGCTCGTTGGGCATCACACCGATCCAAATTTTGCCAATGACCGGGCAAAAATGGTGGCTGCAAGCGCTGCGCACGGTGAGCGGGCCGACGATCATCAGCTCGTTGAGGTGTTCGGCATTGGGGAACTCGGTGATAGGTGGCTGCGCCACGTAGCGTCCCTTAAAGACCTCGTTGAGGTACATCTTGGCCACGCGCCGGGCGGTGCTGTGGGTGTTGTGGTCGCTTTCGGTGTTGATGACCAAGCTATCGAGCACGCCTTGCATTTTGACTTCGACTTCATCAAGCAGCAGCTCAAGCTCGCCGGGCTCGATGAATTCAGCGATGTTGTCGTTGGCATGAAAGCGCTTGCGGGCGCTTGCGAGCCGCTCGCGGATTTTGACGGAGACTGGGGTGCCTTCGTCTGGGGTGTCTGGGTTCATTTCGGCGGCCAGTTGTCTGAACATGCGGCCATCGTACCAGCGAACGTTCCACCCCATTTTTGAAAGGGTTTGGCCCTCTGACGGGCCACCACAAAGCACTAAAAGCTATTATAAATATAGCAACTGTGGTGTGCTTTGTTAGTACCTTTTGCCCGTCAGCCACAGGGCTGCGCGCATGAGTCCAAAGGCAATGCGGTCGAGTACGCGCGTGCGCCAAGGGCGTTGGGCGTAGCGCTGGCGGTCGAGTGCCGAACCGGCGTGTTGCATGGCATCTACCAATCGCTGGCGCAATTGCTGGGCAAAGGCAGCGTCTTCAATCACGACATTGGCTTCGTGGGCCAGTAGCAACGACAGTGGGTCTAAATTGGACGAGCCGACCGTGGCCCAAGGCCGCTGGCCCCGTCCATCGATCACGGCCACCTTCGCGTGCAGGAAGCTCGGAGCGTATTCGTAAATCTCGACCCCTGCGGCCAACAAAATGCCGTAAATGGGCCGTGCTGCGTGGTACTGCATAAAGTGTTCATAACGTCCTTGCAGCAGCAGTTGGACGCGCACACCGCGCTGGGCGGCCCGTACCAATGCCAAGCGCAGCTTACGCCCGGGCATAAAGTAGGCGTTCGCGATGATGATTTCGTCGCGGGCCATACCAATGGCCCGCAGGTAGGCTTTTTCAATCCGGGTACGGTTGCGCAGGTTGTCGCGCAGCACCAGTGCTGCGCGCACCACGGCCCCGGTCTGGGGCAACGGCTGATGGCGCGCAGCGTGTGCCGCGCGCAGCGCACGCACCGCTGCGGGCAAGCGGTGCTGGCGTACATCGCGCACGGCTTGCATGCGCTGCCAGAGTTTTTCCATCACGTCGCTGGCTTGGGTGACCAAACTGCCGCTGGCCTGCACCGCAAAATCAAAGCGCGGCGCTTGCAGCGTGCCGTGGTGCGGGTCGTAATAATCGTCCAATATGTTGATGCCACCGCAAAAGAGCACCGTCCTGTCCACCACGCACAGCTTGCGGTGCAGCCTGCGCCAGCGACTGGGAATCAGCAAACCCAGTGGCCCCAGCGGGGCATAGATTTGGTATTGCACCCCGGCTGCTGAAAAATTTTCTTGCCATGCCGGGGGCAGTGGCCCCGTCCCCACGCCATCGACCACCACCCGCACCCGCACGCCGCGCTGGGCTGCACGCACCAGTGCTTGGGCCACGGTGCTACCAGCAGCGGTAAAGTTAAAAATATACGTTTCTAATTGGATGTCGGTGCGGGCGCTGTCCATCGCCTGCACCAGCGCTGCAAACAATTCCACGGCACCTTGCAACAAATGAATGCAGTGACCAGCACCCACATCAGAACTCGGCTGCATGCGTTTCCTCAGAAAGCAAACTCAGCAATCAACGGCAAGTGGTCGGACATGCGCCACCACATGCGTCCACGCGGCACGTGCAGCCCCAGTGGTTGCAAACCGCGCACATAAATGTGGTCAAGCTGGACGATGGGGAGCCGCGCCGGGTAAGTAAAGGCGCGTTCGGCCTCGAACTCGATCAAGCCCGATAGGGCCAGCGCGCGCTTGACCTGCTGGCCCCAGTCGTTGAAGTCACCGGCCAGCACCAGCGGGGCATCGGAAGGCACTTCGCGTTCGATGAAGGCACGCAGGCGTTGCACTTGGCGCAAGCGGCTGCCCGGAATCAGCCCCAAATGCACAACGATGGCATGCACGGCGCGACCCTGAAAGCTGATTTCAACGTGCAGCAGCCCGCGCTGCTCAAAGCGATGGTCGGAAATATCTTCGTGCTGGTGTCCCAGTACCGGCCAGCGTGTCAGTAAGGCGTTGCCGTGTTCGCCGTGGCGGGTGAAGGCGTTGGTGCGGTAGACAGCTTCATAACCCGCCGGGGCCAAAAAATCGGCCTGCGGTACATCGGGCCACTGTTCAAAGTACGTTTGTTCACGCCGGTTGAGTTTGCGCACTTCTTGCAGACAAATGATGTCGGCATGGAGTTGCTCCATCGCCAGAGCAAGGTTGTGGATTTCCAATCGGCGCACAGGCCCAATGCCCTGCACGCCTTTGTGGATGTTGTAGGTGGCAATGCGCAAACGGTTGCCAGCGTGATCGGTGTTGCGGGGGGCAGTGTGGGGCATGGGGTGTGCCTTTTTAAATCTGTACCGGCTGCACCGGCGGCGGTGGTTGGCGCTGCGCCCGCGCTACCGACATCAAAATGCCCAATGCCAACCCCAAAGTGACCATGGCGGTGCCACCATAACTGACAAAGGGCAACGGCACGCCCACCACCGGCAACATGCCACTGACCATGCCCATGTTCACAAAGGCATAGGTAAAAAAGATCATGGATACGGCCCCTGCCATCAAGCGGCCAAACAATGTCGTAGCCCCCATCGCAATGGCCAAACCCCGCCAGACTAAACACAGAAAACAAACGATCAAGTACAGGTTGCCCAGCAAGCCAAATTCTTCAGAGAAGGCGGCAAAAATGAAGTCGGTGGTGCGCTCGGGGATGAACTCCAGATGGGTCTGGGTGCCCGCCATAAAGCCTTTGCCAAACATCCCGCCAGACCCAATGGCGATCATCCCCTGAATAATGTGAAACCCCTTGCCCAAGGGGTCGCGCGTCGGATCGAGCAACGTGCAGATACGCTGCTGCTGGTAGTCGTGCAGCACCGGCCAGCGCACCCCATTGGCACACAGTTCGGGTTCAAAACTGACGATCAGCGCTATACCTACCAGCCCCAGCAGCATCGGGGGTACGACAAATTTCCACGGCAAACCAGCAAACAAAATCACCGAAAGCCCTGCGGCCAGCACCAGGAGCGCAGTGCCCAAATCAGGCTGCTTCATGATGAGTCCGACCGGCACTGCCAACAAAGAGCCCGCCACCGCAAAGTCCAGTGGACGCAATTGGCCCTCGCGCTTTTGGAACCACCACGCCAGCATCAGCGGCATGGCAATTTTTAAAATTTCGCTGGGCTGGATCACCACACCCAAATCAATCCAGCGCTGTGCCCCTTTCTTGGTAATGCCGAACAAGGCCACGGCCATCAGCAAAGCCACCCCCAGCGCATACAGCGGCACAGCCGCCACCAACAACCGCTGCGGTGGTAGTTGTGCCACCACGAACAACAGCCCAGCCGCCAGCAGCATGTTGCGGGCATGGTCAATAAAGCGGGTGCCGTGGTCGTAGCCCGCCGAATACATTGCCACTAAGCCCACAGCGGCCAGCAATATGACCACCAAAACCAGCCAGCCATCGAAACCGCGAAACAACGGCAAAAGACGTTGCAGCAGCGAAGGTTTGTCAAAAGGAGTTCCCATAGCGCAATTATCGGACGCGGCACAATCGGGCGCAGATACCCCTTCTCATCGCCACTTTTTGTTGCCGCCCCATGCCCACCACCCACTTGCTTTACCTGCACGGCTTTCGCTCCTCGCCCCAATCGGCCAAAGCGCGCCTGATGGCCCAGCGTGTTGCCAGCCAGCATCCCGGGGTGCACTGGTGGTGCCCGCAACTGCCGCCTTCACCGCACGCAGCGATGGCGCTGGTCGCCCAAGGGATTGCCGACTGGCCGCACAGCCAGATGGCGGTGGTTGGCTCCTCGCTAGGGGGGTTTTATGCCAGTTGGGTCGCGCAGCAGACCGGCTGCCCAGCCGTGCTGCTGAACCCTGCCGTCCATCCGGCGCGCGATCTGGAGCGCTACATTGGCGAGCAAACCGCTTGGCACAATGAAGCCGAACGGTTTTATTTTGACCCCTGCTTTATTGGTGAATTGAACGCCCTAGATGTCAGAGAGCACCCGCCTGCCAACAACCAAATGGCCATCGTCGCCCAAGGCGATGAGGTGCTCGATTGGCGTGAAATGGTGGCCCGCTACCCGCAGGCCCAATTGCACTTGCTCGATGGCGGCGACCACGCCTTGAGCGATTTTCCAGACCATATCGAGGCTATCGTGGAGTTCTTACAGTTGGTCTGACGGCGCTGCCTCATGGGACAATGCCAACCATGCACGCACTGTTTGAAGAATCCGGCAAATTCCTGGCCGGCCGCATCCTCTCTGAAGCCGACACGTCGGCACAAATCGAGCTTGAATCGGGAAAACGGGTCAAAGTCAAAGCCGCCCATATCCTGCTCAAATTTGACAAGCCCGCCCCAGCCGAGCTGATGGCGCAGGCACAGGCCGTCGCGCAAAGCATTGAGCTAGAACTGGCTTGGGAATTTGCCCCCGAAGACGAGTTTGGCTTTGCTGATTTGGCCCGTGATTATTTTTCGGACAACGCCACGCTGGTGCAGCAGGCTAGCGCGTTGCTGCGGATGTACGAAGCCCCGCATTACTTTCGCCGCGCAGGTAAAGGGCGGTTCAAAAAAGCACCCGCTGAAATCGTGCAGCAGGCGCTGGCAGCAATCGAGAAAAAGCAGCGCGTGCTAGAGCAAATTGGCGAATGGGCGCAGGCACTGGGCCAAGGCGAATGCCCGCAGCCGATCCGTGAGCAGCTCTACAAAATTTTGTTCAAGCCCGACAAAAACGCCGCCGAATACAAGGCCGTGGTCGAGGCCAGCCGCGCTACGCACACCGCGCCGCTGGATTTGCTGCAAAAAGCCGGGGCCATTGATTCGGCTTACCAGTTCCATTGGCAGCGCTTTTTGTTTGATAACTTTCCCAAGGGCACCGGGTTTGCCGCTGTGCAAGCGCCCCAACCACCCGAAGATTTGCCACTGGCCCCCGTGCAGGCCTATTCGATTGACGATTCGCAAACCACCGAAATCGACGATGCCCTGTCGGTGCAAGGCTTGGGCAGCGGCACCGTGGTGCTGGGCATCCACATTGCCGCACCGGGGTTGGCGATTGTGCCGGGCACGCCGCTAGACCACATCGGGCGCAACCGGCTCTCGACGGTGTATATGCCGGGCTACAAGGTCACGATGCTGCCCGACGAGGTCGTGCAAATTTACACCTTGGACGAAGGCCGTGCCAACCCAGCGGTGTCGCTGTACGTGACCATCAACGAAGCCACGCTCGAAATCACCGGCACCGAGACCAAACTCGAGCGCGTGCCCGTGGCCGTCAATTTGCGCCACGACAAGCTCGATCACATCGTTACCGAGAATTGGCTCTCTGACCCGACCATTGAGGTCGAAAATACACCGCAGCCCTTGCTAGACCTGCGTGAGCAGCTATCCTTTTTGCACCGCCTTGCCAAGAGCCTCAAGGCCCAGCGCGAAGTGGTGCGCGGCAAGCCTGAAAACTTCAACCGGCCCGATTACAACTTTCGCTTGGTCGGCAACGATGGCGCGGTGCCCAACGGCAGCGAGCAGGTGCAAATCACCACCCGCCAGCGCGGTGCGCCGCTGGATTTGATTGTGGCCGAGGCCGCTATCGTCGCCAACAGCACGTGGGGTAGCTGGATGGCCGAACTGGGCGTGCCCGGCATTTACCGCAGCCAAGCCAGCATGGCCCCGGGCGTTAAGGTGCGCATGGGCACCAAGGCGCTGCCGCACGCGGGCATCGGTGTCAAAAGCTACGCGTGGGCGACTTCGCCGCTGCGCCGCTATGTCGATTTGGTCAATCAGTGGCAAATCATCGCCTGCGCGCGCCACGGCAAAACGGCGGCCTTGGCAGCGCCGTTCAAGCCCAAGGATGCCGAGTTGTACTCGGTCATCAGCAGTTTTGATGCCGCCTACGGTGCCTACAACAGTTACCAGTCGGGCATGGAGCGCTTCTGGACGCTCAAGTACCTAGAGCAAAACGCCATTACCGAACTCGAAGCCACGGTGTTCAAAGAAGGGCCGGGCGGCAGCTTTTTGGTGCGTGCCGACACGCTACCGTTGGTGTTTCCGGTGCTGGGGGCGCAAAACTTGCCGCGCGGCGCACGTCTGCGGGTCAAACTGGGCGATATCAACGACATCACCCTCGACCTGCACGGCACGGTGCTCGAACGGCTCGATACCCCGCTCGATGATGGCCCCGCCACGGATGCGGGCAACGACGACGAAGACGATGATGCCGCAGCCGGCCCGATCTCGATTGCTGTCGATGTCAGCGATGCCGGTACAGAAAATGCTGCACCCAACGCGCCCAGCGCCGATAATCTGGTTCCGTGAAAAACCTAACTTTGATCCAGCCTATCAGCACCCTGCAATGGATGCTGCTCGTCTCTTTTGCGCTGCACGTCGTGCCGTTGTCGGTGCGCTTTGTTAACCCGGAAGGGTTCAATCGCATCTTCCAAGACACGCCGCTGGAAGTCATTTTGGTCAATGCCCAATCTGACGAAACCCCTGATAAAGCCTTGGCGATCGCCCAGCACGCACTGGCCGGTGGTGGCGAGGCTGCTCAGGGCCGGGCCACCAGCCCGCTGCCGTACTCGGCCCTGACCAAGGTCGGTGACGATTACGAAGAAGCCCAGCGCCAAATGGATGTCTTGCAAGCACAGCAAATGCAGCTACTGACAGATTTGCGCAAAGAGCTGGCTGCTTTGCCACCCGACCAGCCGCGCCCGGCCAGCCAAAATGCTGGGCAAGCAGCACAAGAAGACCGCCGCCGCCAACTGGTCAAGCTGCTGGCCGAGATCGAAAAACGCATCAGCGAAGAGAACGCCCGCCCGAAAAAGCGCTACATCAGCCCTGCCACGCGCGAGGAGGTCTACGCCGTTTACTACGATGCCTTGCGCCGCAAAGTGGAAGACAAGGGCACTGAGAATTTTCCAGAGCAAAACGGCAAAAAAATCTACGGCGAGCTGACCATGATCGTCACCATCAACTTTGATGGCCGGGTGCTGGACACCGAAATCGCGCAAGGTTCAGGCAACCGCTTGCTGGACCGGCGCGCTGAGGCTATTGCCCGTGCTGCTGGCCCATTTGCCCCCTTTGGCGAGGCCATGCACCGCAAAGCCGATCAAATTGCCGTGGTCTCGCGCTTTAAGTTCACGCGCGAACAGACCCTGGAAACCAGCGTCCAATGAGTTTTGCTGCCGATCTCTACTGCGTCATGGGCAACCCGGTTGAACACAGCCGTTCGCCGTGGATCCATGCCCGCTTTGCCGAATTGACCGGACAAGCGCTGGTCTATGAACGCCGCTGGGTGGCGCTCGATGGCTTTACCCAAGCGCTGCGCGAGTTTGCCAGCGCAGGCGGGCGCGGCTGCAACATTACGGTGCCGTTCAAGCTGCAAGCGGCGCAAGCGGCCAGCCGCTGTAGTGAGCGGGTGCAACTGGCGGGCGCGGCCAATACCCTGATTTTTACCGCCGATGGCATTACCGCCGACAACACCGATGGTTTAGGGCTGGTCGCCGATTTGACCCGCAACGCAGGCCTGACGCTGGCTGGGCGCGATGTGCTGGTGGTGGGTGCAGGCGGCGCTGCCGCTGGCGCATTGGGGCCATTGCTGCAAGCCGGGCCACGCCGGGTCGTGGTTGCCAACCGCACATTGGCCCGCGCACAGGCGCTGGTGCAGGCCCATGCGCCTATTGCCGCGCTACAAAAAACAGAGCTACTGGCCCAGTCTACACAAGCGCTAGATGCCGATTTTGATCTCGTCATCAACGCCAGCGCCAGCAGTTTGGCCGGTGATGCCGTGCCAGTGCCTGCCAGTGTGTTGCGCCCCGGCAGCTTGGCCTACGACATGATGTATGGCCCTGCCGCGCAGGGCTTTTTGGAGTGGGCTGGTCAGCATGGCGCGCAGGCCCGCGACGGGCTGGGCATGCTGGTCGAGCAAGCCGCCGAGGCCTTTGCGCTCTGGCGTGGTGTGCGCCCACCGGGGGCGCAGGTGTTGGCAGAGCTGCGCTCGCTGATGGATGCCCCGGCCGCCCCCGCCCCTGCGAAACTTTAACTTCCCGTCTGTTTGGATGCGGGCTTTGTGGCGTTGGCTGATGTTGGTGGCGTGTGCGGTCGTCGCGCTGCAAATTTTCTTTGTCGGCAAAATTGCCCTGATGGCCGTGCTGACACCAGAATCGACCAGCGTCGAGCGCTCTGAGATGTGGGCGCAGTTGTCTGAGCGGAAGGCGTTGCACTGGCGGCAACAGTGGGTGCCCTACGCGCAAATCTCCGAGCACCTCAAGCGCGCGGTGATTGCCTCAGAGGACGACGGCTTTGTCAACCACGATGGCATCGAGTGGAACGCCATCGAGAAGGCGTGGGAGAAAAACGCCCGTGCCGAAGCCTTGGCCGCCGAAAAATCCAGCAAGGCTGCAAAAGCGCCGAAAATCGTCGGCGGTTCGACCATCACCCAGCAACTTGCCAAGAACTTGCTGCTCTCGGGCGAGCGCACCATGCTGCGCAAGGGGCAAGAATTCATCCTGACACTGGCCCTGGAAAAGCTCTTGAGCAAGCAACGCATTCTGGAAATTTACCTCAACCATGTCGAGTGGGGCGAAGGCATCTTTGGCGCAGAAGCTGCGGCCCAACGCTACTTTGGCAAGACTGCCGCCCGTTTGGCACCGCACGAGGCCGCGCGCTTGGCCGTGATGCTGCCAGCGCCCAAACGCTTCGAGAAAACACCGGGGTCGGCTTACCTGTCTGGGCGCACACGCACCATCATGGCGCGCATGGGCAACGCTGGGTTGCCGTAAACATTCAACCTCGGGTGCGGGGGCCTCTTGGGGCTTTTTTTCATACCAAAATGGCCTCTAGCGCTTGTGCTGTAAGCATGAGTTGCTATCTATAAAGTAGCAATGCGAATCCTCGGAATTGACCCCGGTCTGCAAACCACCGGCTTTGGCGTTATCGACGTGCAAGGCCAAGCGCTGACCTACGTTGCCAGCGGCACCATTCGCACCACGGCGCTGGCGCTGGGCGACCTGCCCGGGCGGCTCAAGGTGCTGTTTGATGGCATCAACGAGGTCGTCACGCGCTACCAGCCGACGGTGGCAACGGTGGAGATCGTTTTTGTCAACGTCAATCCGCAATCGACCCTGCTGCTGGGCCAAGCGCGCGGGGCGTGTATTACGGCGCTGGTGTCACGCGATTTGCCGGTGGCCGAATACACCGCACTGCAAATGAAAAAAGCCATCGTCGGTCATGGCCGAGCGGCCAAAAACCAAGTGCAAGAGATGGTGCGCCGCCTGCTCAACCTGCCGGGCTTGCCCGGCCCCGATGCCGCCGATGCGCTGGGCATGGCCATCACCCATGCCCATGCCGGCCATGCCATGGCGCGGTTGGGCCAGGCCTCGCCGCTGCAACGCCGCCAGCACGCCATGTACAAAAGCGGCCGCAGTTACTGAACTTTAACGAAACCAGTCCTCGTCGGGCAGCTTAGAAAAGGTGCGCCGCAGCCCCTCGCCCCAGCCGCGACTGAGCTTGGTGAAGTAAGGGTCATCGGCACCGATGCGGTGGGGTTCAGCCTTGGCAAAAGAGCCGGCGCGGTACAGCAACATATCAATCGGCAAGCCGACCGAGAGGTTGCTGCGAATCGTCGAATCAAACGAGATCAACGTGCATTTGGCCGCCTCTTTCAGCGAAGTGTTGTTGCGAATGACCCGGTCGATGATCGGCTTGCCGTATTTGGATTCGCCAATCTGGAAATACGGCGTGTCGTCGCAGGCTTCGATGAAGTTGCCTTGGGCATAGACATGGAACAGGCGCGGCTCCTCGCCGCGAATTTGTCCACCGACCAAAAAATTGCCACCAAAATCAACGCCCTGCCCCAAACTTTGGGCATTGGCATCGCGGGCGACGATTTCTTTGACCGTGCGGCCCACCAGTTCGGCCACGTCGTACATCGAGGCCCGATTGTTCAGGTGCTCGCCCTCGGGCACCCCTTTGTGCGCCAAGCGCTGGCGCAGCAAGCTGACAACGCTTTGGGTCGTGGCAAGGTTGCCCGCACTGAGCAGCACAATCAGGCGCTCGCCGGGCACCTCAAAGAGGCTCATTTTGCGAAAGGTGGCGATGTGATCGACACCAGCGTTGGTACGCGAGTCCGAGGCAAACAGCAGGCCGGCATCCAGCCGCATGGCAACACAGTAGGTCATGGTGAGAAAAAAAGCGCATTGAATCGGCGGAATTATCCCCTGCGGTGCTTATTGCTCATCGGGTGGCTTTTCACCCAGACTCACTTGCACCGCAGTGTGCAGTTGCTCGACCCCTCCGCCCAAGCGCATACCGCGCACCGGGCAAGCATCGGCATAGTCGGCACCTATTGCCAGCCGGACGTAGCGGCCATCGGCCAAACACTGGTTGGAGACATCAAAACCCAACCAACCTTGGGGCAAGCGCACCTCGGCCCACGCGTGGCTGGCAACGTGTTCAGTGTCTGCCGCCAAATAGCCGCTGACGTAGCGCGCAGGCAGGCCCAGCAAGCGCGCACAGGTGGCAAAAACCTGTGCATGGTCTTGGCAAACACCGTGACCGCTGGCAAAAGCCTGCGCCGCTGGCGTGGCCGCATCGGTGGTGCCGGGGGTGTAGTGCATCACCATCACCAAGGCCTGCATCATTTGCAACAGCCCCGCCAAGGGGTCTAGCGCTACCGCCACCGCATGGCCTTGGGCAAACTCGCGCAGTGCGGCATCGGCACGCGTCAATGGCGAGTCACGCAAAAACAGCTCGGCGGGCAGATCGTCTTCGGGGTCGGGGGTCGGGGGGGTGTCGTCGGTTTCCACCTCGCCACGGGCAATCAGGTGAATTTCGCTGACGGGCTTGTCCAGCGTGAGCACATGCATGATGTTGCCGTAGGCATCCAAGCAACGCGATGCGGGTGCGGGCAGCGTCAATTGCCAAGACAGCACTTTCAGCCCGTGACCGGGGCGCGGTGTCAGTCGCAGGTACTGCGTACTGCGCTTGACCAGCCTGTCATAGCGATAAACAGTCTCGTGAGCGATGACCAAGTGCATGGTGTTCTCCTTGCGGGGCGTGAAAAAATAGGGCTAATTGGCTTCGAGGTAAGCCTTGCCAATAGCATCCCCCAAGCGTGCAGACTGGGCCAAAAACTCGGTCAGCCAGCGGTGTACGCCAGCGTCCAGAATTTCATCGACGGCACCATATTCGAGTTGCAACGCCAGCTTACCTGCCAGCAGCTTGACCTCGCGGCCCGCATCGCAGGAGCCGGGCAACGATTCGATTTGCGGCAAGATGGTGCGAATTTCGTCGCAGCAGGCGCGCAGGCTGCGCGGCACATCGGGGCGCAAAATCAACAGTTCTGTCACGCGCCTGCCGTCCAAGGCATCGCGGTACACCTCGTGGTAGGCCTCAAAGGCCGACAGCGAACGCAGCAGCGCACTCCAAGCGTAAAACTCGGGGGCGCTTTCTTGCGGCACATTGACGGGCACCAAGCCCGCTACGGCGGGTTCGATCAATTGCGACTTCACATCCAGCAGCCGCGCGGTGTTGTCAGCGCGCTCAATAAAAGTACCCAAACGGATAAAGCAATAGGCATCGTTGCGCTGCAAAGTGCCATAGGTGGCCCCGCGAAACAGGTGCGAGCGCTCTTTGATCCAGTCGAAAAAGCCCGATACATCGGTAATGCCGCGCTTGGGCATTTCACGCGCTTCGAGCCAACTGGCATTGATGGCTTCCCACATCTCAGCGGTAATCTTGCCGCGCACGGCGTGGGCGTTTTCGCGGGCCAATTTCAGGCACGACAGCACCGAGGCCGGGTTTTCTAAATCCAGCGCCATGTAATGAAACAGCGCCTCGCCATCGAGCTTGCGGTGCTGGGCGATGTACGGATCGAGCGTACCCGTGACGGCCAGCGGCGCGGCAAACTCGGTCATGGCACCGCGCGACTGGGGCAACAGCGACAGCGAGTGCGTCACATCGAGCATGCGCACCAGATTTTCAGCGCGCTCAAGGTAGCGGCTCATCCAGAAGAGTTGGGCAGCAGTACGTGACAGCATCTCAGGACTCCAGAATCCAAGTGTCCTTGGTGCCACCACCTTGGGACGAATTAACCACCAGTGAGCCTTGCTTTAAGGCCACACGCGTCAGGCCACCAGCGACCATCGAGACCTCGCGGCCACTGAGCACAAAGGGGCGCAGGTCGATGTGGCGCGGCGCAATGCCACTCTCGACAAAGGTCGGGCAACTCGACAGGCACAGCGTCGGTTGGGCAATGTAGTTGCTCGGGTTGGCCCGCACCCGTTCTTTAAAATCCTCAACTTCCGCCGCCGTTGATGCAGGCCCGACCAACATACCGTAGCCACCAGCGCCGTGCACTTCTTTAACCACCAACTCGGCCATGTGCTCGAGCACATGGGCTAAGTCGTCGGGTTTGCGGCACTGCCACGTCGGCACGTTGTGCAAAATCGGCTCTTCGTTCAAGTAGAACCGAATCATGTCGGGCACATAGGGGTAAATCGATTTGTCGTCGGCCACGCCGGTACCAATGGCATTGGCCAAAATCAGGTGGCCCTGTTTGTAAACCGACAGCAGCCCCGGTACGCCCAGCATCGAGTCGGCGTTGAAGGCCAGGGGATCCAAAAAGGCATCGTCAATGCGCCGGTAGATCACATCGACCCGCTTGGCCCCGACGGTGGTGCGCATATAGAGGTAGTCGTCTTTGACAAACAGGTCTTGTCCTTCGACCAACTCGACCCCCATTTGCTGGGCCAAGAACGCATGCTCAAAATAGGCCGAATTGCACGGCCCCGGTGTCAGCACCACCACGGTGGGGTTGTCCACTTCGCTGGAGTGGCGCAGGGTATTGAGCAGCAAGGTCGGGTAATGCGCCACTGGAGCGATCGGGTAGCGGGCAAACAACTCGGGAAACAACCGCATCATCATTTTGCGGTTTTCTAGCATGTAGCTCACGCCCGAGGGCACGCGCAGGTTGTCTTCCAGCACGTAGTAGCCGCCGTCGGAGTGGCGAATCAAATCGACCCCGGTGATGTGGGCGTAAATACCGTGCGGCAAATCAAGGCCTTGCATCGCTGGTTGGTACTGGGCGTTGGCAAACACCTGCTCGGCTGGAATCAGCCCCGCCTTGATGATGTTGTGCTCATGGTAGATGTCCCACAAAAAGCGGTTCAGCGCCGTGACCCGCTGGCGCAAGCCCGCTTCTAGCATTTTCCATTCGTCCGATGGCACGATGCGCGGCACGGTGTCAAACGGAATCAAGCGCTCGGCACCAGCCTCGTCGCCATAAACGGCAAAGGTGATGCCGACCTTGTGGAACAGCAAATCGGCTTCGGAGCGCTTTTTCGCCAATGCCTGCGGCGTTTGCGCGTGCAGCCAATTGGCAAAGGGTTGGTAATGCGGCCGGATGGCTCCGCTGGGGAGCAGCATCTCGTCGTAATGGTCCGCAGCGGGTAAGGTCAATGCGTGCATGGGAACTCCGTCGGCTAGAACCTAGGCTTACGCAAGGACTGTGCCCACACTGGTGGGGTAGCCCTTGCATCGTTTTGGTGCATGGCACAGGGGTCAGCGCCAGACAGTGCCCGAAACGTCCGTGCCATCGTGGTGCATCCTGCCCCAGTTTTTTGTCAGAAATAGGTACAAACCCCGAAAGTGACAAAAAAGGTACACATCCCATCGGCATAGTGGATGCACCGAAAAAGCCTTCCTATGGCCCATCGCCCCACAGCCACCTTATAGCTCCCCATGCTCACCTCCACATTAGCCTCCCCAACGCCCACTGCTTTGGGCAGCTTGGGTAAACGCCTGTTGACTGCCTTTGTGGCGGTGCTTTTGCTGGCCCTGATGGGTTCGACCATCGGTTTTTGGTCGCTGCAACAGATCAACGCCACCACAGCACATCTGGTCGGGCAAAGCGTTGCCACCGAGCGCTTGGTGGCGGACGCTTACCGCGCCCAAGCCATCAATGCCGAGCGCTATAAAGCAGTGGCGCTGAGTTCTGAGCCTGAAGTGGGCGAAATTTTGGGCGCTGACATTGCCGCTACCCAAAAAACCTACGACAACCTGATGAACCAGGTAGCGCAGCAGCTACAGACCGATGCCGACCGGCAGATTTTGGGCCGTGTGCACGCTGCCGAAAAAGACTTCACCGCCGCTCGTACCGAATTGGTGGCCGCCCGCGATTCAGGGCTGACTTCGCGCATTCAGCAGGTTTACACCGAAAGGTTTATGCCTGCATCGGGTGCTTTACAAACGACGCTGGGAGAGTTGACCCAATCGCAGCGCAACGCCATCGATGCCGATGACCACACCATCACCCAGCAAAGCAACCAAGCCCGCTGGGGTCTGTTGGCCTTCAGCGCCTTGGCATTGGCACTGGGTGCTGTGCTGGCGCTGTGGCTGGTGCGCAGCATTAGCCGCCCCATCGCCACCGCCAGTGCCACCGCAGACCGCGTAGCGCGGCTGGACTTGCGCCACGACATCACCGGCCACAGCCGCGACGAGGCGGGCTTGATGTTGACGTCGCTGTCGGTGATGCAAGATTCTCTGCGCGGTTTGGTGACGCAAGTGCGCTTTTCGGCCCAAAGCATCCGGGCAGCGTCGTCCGAAATCGCCACCGGCAATGTCGATTTATCAACCCGCACCGAAGAAACTGCCGCCAGCCTGCAAGAAACTGCTGCATCTCTAGAGCAAATCACCGACCGGGTGATGCAGTCGGCCAATGCTGCCAGTCGCGCTCAAACCATGGCCGTTGCAGCCGCAACGGTGGCTGAACAAGGCGGTGCCGTGATGGGGCGGGTGGTTTCTACCATGGAGGGCATTGAGCAATCCTCGGCCAAAATCGTCGACATCATCGGCGTGATCGATGGCATTGCTTTTCAGACCAACATTTTGGCGCTCAACGCTGCCGTCGAAGCCGCCCGCGCCGGTGAACAAGGTCGGGGCTTTGCGGTGGTCGCCAGCGAGGTGCGCTCCTTGGCAACGCGCTCGGCAGCGGCGGCCCACGAAATCAAAAGCCTGATTGGTGCCTCGGTCGAGCAGGTCAAGGCAGGCTCGGTTTTGGTCAATGATGCCGGTGCAACGATGGCCGACATCGTGACCTCGATTCACGACGCGGCCCAGATGATTACGGAAATCACCACGGCAACGCAGGCGCAAAACCAAGATTTGGGCCAAATTAACCATGCCGTGGCAAAGCTCGATCAAATGACGCAGCAAAACTCGGCACTGGTGGAAGAATCGACCGCCGCCTCCGAGTGCCTACACCACCAAGCCCAAGAACTTGCCAGATTGATTAGCCAGTTTGTCTTGCCCTATGCGCAAGACGAGGCCCCCATCGATGTCGTTCCCCGCCCGGTCTCGCTGCTGAGCGCTGGGTGAACCAAAAATAGGCACCAAGCCTTCGCTCCTCAAGGATTGGTTGCTATTTATTTAATAGCATCAAAACTACTACACCATCGCCCCGACCCATAGGGTGCACACTGGTGCCAGCGCATATGGAACTATCAACATTTTGACAAGCATCAAAGGGTGCGATAGCTCGCGTAAATTGGGTCAGTTTTAGGTGTACCCTGCACACTATAGATCGCAGATACCCCAAGGTGTCAGCGATTTTTTTTGCCACAGCAAGGCTGTATTTTGTCGAGCAGGAAGAGGCGCAGCGGTGAGAAAAATAGTACATACCGACATCGTTCTTGGCGAGCCCATCAACTTTTCGATTTACAGCGAGGGTGGTACCTTGCTGTTTCGCCGTGGCTCGGTCATTCACATGCCCGATCAAATCTCGCGTTTGCTGGTGCGGGGTGCTCAATACGACGAGAACGAAAACGATCTTCGGCCCTACACCCCCGACGAGCCTCAGCCGACACCCGTACACGAAGACCCGCCGCCATTTGAGCACATGAGCGGGCTGATTTTGAACCTCAAGCACGTTTTGGGTACCACGCTCAAGAGCCCAGAACAAATCGACGTTGTAGCCCGAATTGGCAAAATTGCCCAAGAAATACAGACAATTTGCCAAAAGGACATCGACAGCGCCTTGGCTGCACCGGCAGTAGATACCTACAACCCTTACATCGTGGTGCACCAGATGATGGGAGCTGTGCTGACCGAGCTGATTGCACAAAAGAAGGGTCTTGATGCAGCACAACGACTCTCGCTGGTGTGTGCCGCGCTGACGCGCGATTTGGGCCAAATGCACCTTCAACCCGAGCTGGACAAACACGCTGGCTTCTTACCCGACGATTTGTTGGCGCAAATGCGCCAGCACCCGCAGTTGGGCGTAGAGCTGCTAGAACAAGCGGGCGTGACCGACCGGGTCTGGCTCGACACCGTGCGCAGTCACCACGAGTACTTGGATGGCAGCGGCTACCCCGCCGGACTCAAGGGCGAACAAGTCACGCTGGGCGCGCGCATTTTGGCCGTAGCAGACCGCTATAGCGCCATGACTAAATTGCGGCCTTACCGGACGCAGGCCCACTTTTCACAAAACGCTCTGAAAGAGATTTATCTCAAAAAAGACACTGAAATTGATGACGAAATTGCCCGTATTCTGATCTCCAGAGTCGGCTTGCTATCGCCGGGCACCACCGTCCGACTGAAATCGGGCGAAGTGGGGGTCGTCAAGAGCCCGACCGTCAAATCGGACGCAGCGATTGTTTACAGCATCTATGGCAAAACTGGCATGATTTTGTCCACACCAGCGCGCCGGGACACCTCCCAGCCGGGGTTCGAAATTGTCGGTTTGGTGCCGTTTACCGACTGTCTGACCGCCGTTGTTTCGATCAAGCAAGTTTGGGCCAAATAAAAAACGATCCAACCGCTACAGCCCGCAGGCACTGACCAGCCCTCGCCTGCCCATATCTCACCCATTGAAGCCAAGGGAATCGCCGCCATGAAAATCAATCTACCTGTCACCGGCCAAGAACAGCGCTTCTCTGCCGAGAAGAACATGGTCACCAAGACCAACACCAAGGGCATCATCACCTTTGCCAACAAAGATTTCATCGAAATCAGTGGCTACTCGGAAGAAGAATTGGTGGGCAAAAACCACAATTTGATCCGGCATCCGGACATGCCGCCGATTGCCTTTGAGATCATGTGGAAGACGCTCAAACGTGGCTTGCCTTGGCGCGGTATCGTCAAGAACCGCTGCAAAAATGGAGACCATTACTGGGTCGATGCCCGGGTGGTGCCGATCAAGAAAAAGGGCGAAATCACGGGCTACATGTCGGTGCGTTCCTGTCCCTCGCGCGAAGAGGTCGCCAAGACCGAAGTTGCTTACAAAGCCGCCGTCACGGCTCCCGAGACTATCAAAGAAGATTTTGCTCCGGGCTGGAAAAAGCACCTATCGATCAAAAACGGCATTCCGCTGTGGATTTTGTTCGTCACCCTGTTGATGATTGGCGGTGGCGTTTTGGGTATTACCGGCCTGAACCTGTCCAAGGCCGATATCCAAGCGCTCTACTATGAAGAGATGGTGCCAACGCAAACCATTGATCGCATTAACTTTTTGATGGCCGACAACCGCGCACAAGTGGCGCTGGCATTGAACTTCAAGTTTGGCCTTCATTCGGATGTGGTGCTCAACAACAGCGCTGGCAACGATCACATGCAGGTCATAGGTAGAAACAAGGACGAGATCGACCGTATTTGGAACGGTTACTTTGGAAAAGTCAAAGATGCCAGAGAAAAAGAACTCGCCGAGGAGTATCTCAAGGCTCGTACGCGTTACGTTAACGAAGGCTTATTGCCAGCGCGCCAAGCCATTGAGGGCGAGGAGTACCTCGAAGCCCAGCGGGTCTTTTTTAACCAAGTCAACCCCCTGTACGAAGCGGCCAATGCCCGAGCATCGATGCTGATGACGTATTTGACAGCGCGTGGCAACGACAAGCTGATCGACACCACCGCCCGTGGGGAGTTGATTTTCAAAATGGCCGTGGCGGGCATTGCCTTGAGCTGCTTAGTGCTGATTGTCGCGGGCTTTTTCTTCTTTCGCATCACCGCCAAGCCGCTGGAAAAAGCAGTGCTGGCGCTGGAAGATATTGCGGAAGGCAACCTGTCGCACAACATTGATCCGGCTGGTTACGGTGAACCCGGGCGCGTCATGACCGCTGTGATGGTGACGCAGATGCACCTGAAGGTGATGATCCATGAAATTCAGCAATCGTCTGAATCGATTCACAAGCAGTGCAACAACCTGAACAAGGTGATGATGAATCTGGCCGAACACTCCGACGAGCAGCACGACCGGATTTACCAAACCGTCGATGCGGTCAGTGCCTCACGCATTGCCATGACGACCATTGCCGGTCATATGGATTCGCTGTTGGACGCGGTTCAGACCGAAGATGACAGCAGCAGTACGGCTGCTTTGGCTTCCACCGAAAACGCCGCCCCTGCCTTTGAACTCATGCCTGCTGAGTTGCTGGGGGTGTTTGGCGACGATTTCCCCGGTGTGTCTGCGCCAGCGCCACTCCCAACCACGCCCACAGCACCGCCTGTGGCAGAGCCTTTGGTCGAAGCCGCAGAAGCTGCACCTGCACCAAAACCATCGACACCCGCCGAAATTGATTTGAGCAACCAAGTGCAAACCGTTGCCAGCGCAGCACGCGGGCAGTCGATGGCGGTCGATGAGGTAGCGCGCCAACTCAGCCAAGTGGCTGGGCTGGTGGTACAAAACCGCGAAGATGTCCAAGGTGCTTGGGCAGCCTCCCAGCGGTTAGAACAAACCGCCCGGGAGTTGGACGAACTGGTGAAATACTTCGCTTAACCCCAGCGGCAGGCTCAGTCAGCGCGGGCAATCGGCACATACAGGCTGCCGCCGCCGCGCTGAAACTCTTGCGCCTTGGTTTCCATACCAGCGGCCAGTGCCTGCGCTTCGTCCACACCCTTTTGGGCAGCAAAGTCGCGCACTTCTTGGGTGATTTTCATGGAGCAAAACTTGGGGCCACACATCGAGCAAAAATGTGCCACCTTGGCGGCATCCTTGGGCAAGGTCTCATCGTGGTATTCCTTGGCTGTTTCGGGGTCAAGGCCCAGATTGAACTGGTCTTGCCAGCGAAAATCAAAACGCGCTTGGCTCAAAGCGTCGTCGCGTGAACGGGCACCGGGGTGGCCCTTGGCAACGTCAGCGGCATGGGCTGCGATTTTGTAGGCAATGATGCCCTGCTTGACATCGTCGCGGTCGGGCAGGCCCAAGTGCTCTTTGGGGGTGACGTAGCACAGCATGGCCGTACCCATCCAACCAATCATGGCCGCTCCGATGGCCGAGGCAATGTGGTCGTAGCCCGGTGCAATATCAATGGTCAGTGGGCCAAGGGTGTAGAACGGCGCTTCATGGCAGGTCTTGAGCTGCTCGGTCATGTTGGCCTGAATCATGTGCATGGGCACATGGCCGGGGCCTTCGATCATGGTTTGCACGTCGTGCTTCCAAGCAATCTGCGTCAATTCTCCCAGCGTATGCAGCTCGGCAAACTGGGCTTCGTCGTTGGCATCGGAGGCACAACCGGGGCGCAAGCCATCGCCCAAGCTAAAGGTAACGTCGTACTGCTTCATGATGTCGCAGATGTCTTCAAAGTGCTCGTACAAGAAGCTCTCGCGGTGGTGGGTCATGCACCACTTGGCCATGATGGAGCCGCCACGCGAGACAATGCCCGTGCGCCGCTGCGCGGTCAGGTGGATATAGGCCAAGCGCACACCGGCATGGATGGTGAAATAGTCCACGCCCTGTTCGGCTTGTTCCACCAGCGTGTCGCGGAAAATCTCCCAAGTCAGGTCTTCAGCAATGCCGCCGACCTTTTCTAGCGCTTGGTAAATCGGCACAGTGCCAATCGGCACGGGCGAGTTGCGGACAATCCAATCGCGGGTGGTGTGAATGGCTTTGCCAGTGGACAAGTCCATGACATTGTCAGCGCCCCAACGAATGGCCCAGACGAGCTTTTCGACTTCTTCTTCAATGCCAGAGGTGACAGCCGAGTTGCCAATGTTGGCGTTGATCTTGACCAAAAAGTTGCGGCCAATCGCCATCGGCTCCACTTCGGGGTGGTTGATATTGGCTGGAATGATGGCCCGGCCCCGTGCCACTTCGTCGCGGACAAATTCGGGGGTGATGATTTTCGGGATGCTCGCTCCCAGCGGGTTGCCCATCAAGCGCTGCTCACGGGCGCTGTCTTGCTGGTATTGCGCCATCCACTCACGCTTGCCGTTTTCGCGGATAGCAACGTACTCCATCTCGGGGGTGATGATGCCTTTGCGGGCGTAGTGCATTTGCGTCACGTTGGCACCGCTTTTGGCGCGCAGTGGTGGGCGTTGCAGGGCCGATGCCTCCGCGCGCAAGGCGGCAAGGCGGGCGGCATCTTCGTCTTTTTGTCCGTCGTCCAGCGCAACTGGGGCACGACCCATGTAGGTTTCGGTATCGCCTCGGGCGGCAATCCAGCCACCGCGCACACTGGCCAGACCTTGGCGCACGTCGATCACGGCGCTGGGGTCGGTGTAGGGGCCAGAGGTGTCGTAAACACTGACGTTTTCACCATTGGTCAGGGCAATGTCGCGCACAGGCACGCGCAAATCGGCATGCAGTTGGCCGGGAATGTAGGCCTTGCGAGAGGCAGGGAAGGGTTCGCGCGTCAGTGCCAGCAGGTCGGCAAATTTTTCGCGGGCAAGGGAGTCTGGGGCGTTCATGGGGCGGTTCCTTTTCCGGTGGCAGAGTAGTGCTCCGAAGTAGACTGTGCCCATACCCCGCAGCAGATGTGGTTTGGGGCTGGCCTGACAGCGCAGGCAGACGGCTCTTCTTCCGCCGGTATAACCCGGATCAAGTTCGTCGGGTTCGCAGGTGGCTCTGAATTCCAGAGTCCCTGCATCTCAGCGCATCAGCACACCCCGGAGCAGGCGCGAGTATAGGCGTTAGGCCATATTTTTGTCAGAACACCCGCTCGGCAATCAGTACAGCAAAGAACAAAGAGGCGGCAATCAGCGTCCATTTGAGAACGATAAAGCCCAAACGCTTGTAGTGCACCCTGCCCGTGCCTGCGTAAAAAGCAAAGCACACCGCTGCCGCCAAGAGCAGCAACATGACCAGCCAACGAAACAGCAACATAACGGTACCGGTATCAAATCAGCAAAGTGGCGTGCTTACCAAGCACGGGCCGGTTGTGCAAAGCCTGTGGGGGCTTGGCGTGCACTGTCGAAGGTGACCAATTCCCAAGCGTCGGGCTGTGCCAGCAGTTCACGCAGCAGAAGGTTGTTCAGCGCGTGGCCTGAACGAAAGGCGCTGTAGGCGGCCAACAGCGGCTTACCGATCAGGTACAAGTCGCCCATCGCATCGAGGATTTTGTGTTTGGCAAATTCGTCGTCATAACGCAAGCCATCGGCGTTGAGCACCTTGTAGTCGTCCATGACGATGGCATTGTCCAGCCCACCGCCCAAGGCCAAGCCGTTGGCCCGCATCATCTCTACGTCTTTGGTAAAACCAAAAGTACGTGCCCGGGCGATGTCGCGGCTGTAGTTGCCCGCCCCCAAATCAAACTCGACACATTGGCCGGTCGAATCGACCGCAGGGTGGGCAAAGTCAATCTCAAAGCGCAGCTTAAAGCCGTGGTAAGGCTCCAGCTTGGCCCATTTGGCCGCAAGCCCCTCGCCTTGGCTGATTTGCACCGGGCACTTGACGCGAATGAAGCGCTTGGGTGCATTTTGCAATGCGATGCCAGCGCTTTGTAGCAAAAAGACAAACGATGCCGAAGAACCATCCAAAATTGGCACTTCTTCGGCGGTGATGTCGACATACAGGTTGTCGATGCCCAACCCAGCGCAAGCTGACATCAAATGTTCAACGGTGTGAACTTTGGCGTTGCCCGATGAGATGGTCGAGGCCATGCGCGTATCGGTCACAGCCGTGGCTGAAATAGCAATATCGACCGGCTCGGGCAGGTCAATACGGCGAAAGACGATGCCGGTATCGGGCTGGGCCGGGCGCAGGGTCAGCTCAACGCGCTGACCACTGTGCAGACCCACGCCCACCGCGCGGGTCAGTGTTTTGAGGGTGCGTTGGGCAAGCATGCCAAAGGGGGGCGAGAGGGGACAGGGCCTCAATCGGCTTGCTTGCGCAGGAAGGCGGGAATGTCCAAATCGTCCATGCCGCCCGACGACAACGCATCGACCTTGGCAGCGGCTTGGTTGCGGTTGGTGCGCCAGACGCTGGGCACCGTCATGCTGGCGTAATCGGCACGGCCCCCACCGCCACCTGTGGCGGCGCTGGCGCTGCCGATGCTGTTGCTGCTCACAGCGCTGGACATAGGCCCGGCGTAGGGCATGTTGTCGGTGCCGGTGCGCTGGTTGCTTTGCACCACCTGAATGTGCTGGCGGCGCGCATTCTGGCGGGCCAACCCGGTTGCCACCACCGTGACGCGGATTTCATCGCCCAGAGTGTCGTCGTAGGCAGCGCCATAGATCACATGGGCGTTGTCGGATGCGTAAGCGTTGATGGTGCTCATGGCCAAACGTGACTCGGCCAGTTTGAGGTTGCCCCGCGCTGCCGTCACTAGCACCAGCACGCCCTTGCAACCCGACAGGTCGATGCCTTCGAGCAGCGGACAGGCCACAGCTTGCTCGGCGGCCAAGCGTGCGCGGTCAGGGCCGCTGGCGGTGGCTGTGCCCATCATGGCCCGGCCCGGCTCGCCCATCACCGTCTTGACATCTTCAAAGTCGACGTTCACTTGACCGTACTCGTTGATGATTTCTGCAATACCGCCGACGGCATTTTTCAGCACGTCGTTGGCATGGGAAAATGCCTCTTCTTGGGTGATGTCGTCGCCCAGCACTTCGAGCAATTTTTCGTTCAGCACCACGATCAGCGAATCGACGTTGGCCTCCAGCTCGGCCAAACCTTCGTCGGCATTGACCATGCGGCGCTTGCCTTCCCAGTCAAATGGCTTGGTGACCACGCCCACCGTCAAGATGCCCATTTCTTTGGCAACCCGGGCAATCACTGGCGCTGCACCCGTGCCAGTGCCTCCGCCCATGCCAGCGGTAATGAACAGCATGTGCGCGCCCTGAATGGCATTTTTGATGTCCTCAATAGCGGCCTCGGCAGCTTCGCGGCCTTTGTCGGGTTTGCTGCCCGCGCCCAAGCCACTGATGCCCAGTTGGATGGTGCGATGGGCCGAACTGCGTGTCAGCGCCTGTGCGTCGGTGTTGGCACTGACAAACTCCACCCCTTGTACGTGGCGCAAAATCATGTGCTCGACGGCATTGCTGCCACCGCCACCCACGCCAATCACCTTGATCTGGGTACCCTGGTTGAATGCTTCAACGTCGATGATTTCGATTGGCATGCTGGCGCTCCTGTCGCTAAATAAGTATGTGTTGTGTGCGTTGGCAAATAAATTCTTTGGAACTGGTGCATCTCAAAGACACTAACCCCCGGCGCGACGGGGCCACCGGTCGGGCCAAGGAGGATGCAAAAGTTCGCTAGCCCGCTATTTTCGCGGCTTTGTTAGAAGTTTCCTACGATGAAGTCCTTAAAACGGCCAAAAGCTGTCTGAACTGAGCCACTCTTTTGTGCCACTTTGAAACCGCGCATGCGCGCCAAGCGTGCTTCTTCCAATAACCCCATGACGGTGGCCGCGCGCGGCTGGGCCACCATGTCGGACAAAGCACCGGAATATTTCGGGATGCCACGGCGCACGGGCTTGAGAAAAATGTCTTCGCCCAGCTCCACCATGCCGGGCATGACGACGCTGCCGCCTGTCAGCACGATGCCTGAAGACAGCACGTCTTCGTAGCCCGATTCGCGGATGACTTGCTGTACCAGCGTGAAAATTTCTTCAACGCGCGGCTCAATCACCCCGGCCAGCGCCTGTTTGCTAATCATGCGTGGGGTGCGGTCGCCCAAGCCGGGCACCTCGACCTGTGCATCGGGGTCGGCCAACAGTTGTTTGGCATAGCCGCTTTCGACCTTGATGTCTTCAGCATCTTTGGTGGGCGTGCGCAGCGCCATCGCAATGTCGCTGGTGATGAGGTCGCCCGCCGCTGGAATCACAGCCGTATGGCAGATGGCTCCGCCGGTAAAAATAGCCACGTCGGTAGTGCCAGCACCAATATCGACCACCGCCACGCCCAGCTCGCGCTCATCGTGGGTGAGCACCGCTTGGCTCGATGCCAGCGGGTTGAGCAGCAGTTGTTCGACCTCTAGACCACAGCGGCGTACACATTTGATGATGTTCTCGGCGGCGCTTTGCGCCCCCGTGACAATGTGTATTTTGGCTTCGAGGCGAATGCCGCTCATGCCAATGGGTTCTTTGACATCTTGACCGTCGATGACGAACTCTTGTGGCTCGACCAGCAGCAGGCGCTGGTCGCTGGAGATGTTGATGGCTTTGGCAGTTTCGACCACCCGCGCTACGTCGGCAGGCGTGACTTCGCGGTCTTTGATCGCCACCATGCCGCTGGAGTTCAGGCCCCGAATGTGGCTGCCGGTGATGCCGGTAAAAACGCGCTGAATTTTGCAATCGGCCATCAATTCGGCTTCGCGCAGCGCTTGTTGGATGCTTTGTACCGTGGCATCAATGTTGACGACCACGCCGCGCTTGAGTCCGTTGCTGGGTGCAATGCCCAGCCCTACCAGTTTGAGTTCGCCATTGGGCAGTACCTCGGCCACCACCGCCATGATCTTGGCGGTGCCAATGTCTAGCCCCACCACCACATCTTTGTATTCTCTTGCCATATGCGTGTCTGCCTTGTGTTGTCTTGTGCTGCCTACTTGCGCGCTGCGGTGATGGCACTTGTGCTGACCCCGCGCAGGCGCAGGGCATAGCCCCCGGTGTGGCGCAGGTCTGCCGACTCCAGCGTGTCTGGTCGTCGGCCATGCTGCGCTGCTACCTGTACCAGCGTGTGCGCAAAGCGCTGTGTGCGCCGTAGCAACTCCTCGGTCGTGCCACCACCCAGCTCTACTACGGCTCCAGAGCGGGCGGTCATGCGCCAACTGCCCCGGTTGGACAAAGTCAGCTCGGTCGGGGCCATGCCCAAAGGCTCTAACACGGGTTTGAGCAAGCTGTACATCTGGAACACCTGTGCTGACTGGCCCTGTGGCCCGTACAGGCGCGGCAGGCCGTCCAAATCATCGCCACTATCGGCCTCAAAAACCTCGCCTTGTGTGTTGACCAAGCTGGTGCCCGACTCCGAACCCCAGTGTGCCGCTGCGTGGTGTTCTTGCAACACAATTTGCAGCGTGCGCGGGTATTCGCGGCGCACTTGGGCGCTGCGCACCCAAGGCACTTGTTCAAAGGCAGCGCGCGCGGCGTACAGGTCGATGGTGAAGAAGTTGCCCGTCAGTTGCGGCGCGACATTGGCGCGCAACGTCACGGCGTTGTTGTGCAGCAGTTCGCCCTGTACAACGATGCGACCAATCGAAAACGCCGGGTGGCGCAGTGCCCACCAGGCACCTGCCGCCAACACCAGTATGACGCAGACCATGAGCAAGACCGAGGCGATCTGGTTCATCAGCCGCACGTCCAGCGGCGCGGGCAGCGTGTCTGTCATGGAGCATCTCCCGAGGCGGCGCTGGCATGGTTGTTGAGCGCAGCGCTCAGGGGGGTATCGAGCGTGGCTCCTGCGAGCAGGCGCAGGCACAAGTCTTCATAGTTGATGCCAGCGCTGCGCGCCGACATGGGCACCAACGAGTGCCCGGTCATGCCCGGCGAGGTGTTGATTTCGAGCAAAAAGGGCTGGCGGTCACTGGCGCGAATCATGATGTCCGCGCGTGCCCAACCTCGGCAACCCAGCGAGCGAAAGGCCTGCACCACCAAGCGCTGAATCTGGCGCTCTTCTGCCTCGGGCAAGCCGCTGGGGCAGTGGTATTGGGTGTCGTCGGTGAAGTATTTGTGCTCGTAGTCGTAGTTGCCTTGGGGCGCAACGATGCGAATCACCGGCAGCGCATAAGCGCTATCACCTTCGCCCAGCACCGGGCAGGTGGTTTCGTCACCTTCAATGAATTGCTCGCACAGCACTTCGGGGTCGTAGCGCGAGGCCAGTGCGTAGGCTGCTGCGCACTGGGCGGCATCGGTGATTTTGGTCAGGCCGATGGTCGAGCCTTCGCGGGCTGGTTTGACGATCATCGGCGCACCCAGCGCTTGCAGTGCCTGCACGGTTTCGTCGGCATCGGCCACCAAGCGCCAGTCGGGCGTGGGCAGGCCCTCAGCGCGCCACAGGCGTTTGGTCATGATTTTGTCCATGCCGATGCTCGATGCCATCACGCCCGAGCCGGTGTACGGAATGCCCAACAATTCGAGCGCACCTTGCACCGTGCCATCTTCGCCGTGGCGACCGTGCAGGGCGATAAAGCAGCGGTCGTAACCACCGTGGTGCAGTTCGGCCAGATCGTTGTGGGCCGGGTCAAAAGCGTGGGCATCCACGCCGCGTGCGCGCAGCGCCTGCAACACACCAGCCCCCGACATCAGCGAGACCTCGCGTTCAGCGGAGGAGCCGCCCATCAGCACCGCGACCTTGCCCAGATCGCTCTGGGGTTCTATTTCTGAATCAAATTGGCTCATAGCGCACGTCCATCCAGCGTAAGTTGCTCATTATTTTGTAGCAGATCAACCACCTTGGCCGGGACTGCCCCAATCGAACCCGCCCCCATGCACAGCAGCACGTCGCCGCTGCGGGCATTGTCGGCAATGGCCTGGGGTAAATCGGTTATCTGGTCGATAAACAACGGCTCGACCCGCCCGGCCAAGCGCAGTGCCCGTGCCAGCGACCGGCCATCGGCGGCCACCACTGGGGCTTCGCCGGCGGCATAGACCTCGGTCAGCAGTACGGCGTCGGCGTGGCCGATGACTTTGACGAAGTCTTCAAAACAGTCGCGGGTGCGGCTGTAGCGGTGCGGCTGAAATGCCAGCACCAAGCGCCGCCCCGGAAATGCGCCCCGCGCCGCCGCCAGCGTGGCGGCCATCTCGACCGGGTGATGGCCGTAGTCGTCAATCAGGGTGAATTGGCCGCCGCCGGGCGCGGGCAAGTCGCCATAGTGCTGAAAGCGCCGCCCCACGCCCTTAAAGCCTGCCAGCCCGCGCAGCACGGCATCGTCGGCAATGCCCAGTTCAACCGCCACAGCAATCGCCGACAGCGCGTTGAGCACGTTGTGCTCGCCCGCCAGATTGAGCACCACCTCCAAATCGGGCAGGGTGATGCCGTTGCGCCGCTGCACCGTAAAGTGCATTTGTCCGGCCTGCGCCCGCACATTGACAGCGCGCACTTGGGCATCCTCAGAAAAACCGTAGCTGGTGATGGGACAGGTCACGTCGGGCAAGATGTCGCGCACTGCTGGGCTATCGACGCACAAAATGGCGGTGCCATAAAAGGGCATGCGGTGCAGAAAATCGACAAAAGCCTTTTTCAGCCGACCAAAATCGTGGCCGTAGGTTTCCATATGGTCGGCATCGATGTTCGTCACCACGGCCATCACCGGCAGCAGGTTCAGAAACGAGGCATCGGACTCATCGGCCTCGACCACAATGTATTCGCCGCTGCCCAGCTTGGCATTGGCCCCGGCGCTGTTGAGCCGCCCGCCAATGACGAAGGTTGGATCCAGCCCGGCCTCGGCCAACACGCTGGTGACGAGGCTGGTGGTGGTGGTTTTGCCGTGGGTGCCGGCAATGGCGATGCCCTGCTTGAAGCGCATCAGCTCGGCCAGCATGATGGCGCGCGGCACGATGGGGATTTTTTTCTCGCGCGCGGCCAGCACTTCAGGGTTGTGGGCTTGCACCGCAGTCGATGTGACGATGACGTTGGCACCGGCAATGTGCGCCGCTGCGTGGCCCAAATAGGTGGTAATGCCCAGCCCCTGCAAGCGGCGCAGCGTGGCGCTGTCGGCCAAATCAGAACCCGAAATGCGATAGCCCAAGTTGTGCAGCACTTCGGCAATGCCGCTCATGCCTGCACCGCCGATGCCAACGAAGTGGATGTGATGGATTGCATGCTTCATCGCGCCAGCTCCTCGCAGGCAGCGACCACAGCGTCGGTGGCGTGTATTTTTTGCATCTTTTTGGCCTCTAGCGCCCGCTGCATCAACATAGGGCGCTCCATTTTTTGTAGCATTTGTGCCAGCATTTGCGGCGTTAAATCGGACTGTTGCACCAACCACCCCGCCCCGGCTTGCACCAAAAACTGGGCGTTGGTGGTTTGGTGGTCATCGACTGCCGACGGAAACGGCACATAAACCGCCGCCGCACCGACAGCGGCAATTTCGGTCACGGTGCTGGCCCCTGCGCGGCAGATGATGAGGTCGGCCTGCGCAAAGGCGCTGGCGGTGTCGTCGATAAAGGGTGTCAGTTCAGCCTCGACCCCGGCTGCGGCGTAATGGGCGCGCAAGGCATCAATCTGCGCCGCGCCGCTTTGGTGCACCACCTGTGGCCGTTGCCCGGCTGGGAGCAAGGCCAACGCCTGCGGCACGATTTCGTTCAGGGCGCGTGCGCCCAAGCTGCCGCCGACCACCAACAAGCGCAAGGGGCCAGTGCGCCCGGCAAAACGCTCGACCGGCCCCGGCTGCGCGGTAAAAGCCGCCCGCAGGGGGTTGCCTATCCACTCGGCATGGCTAAACACACCGGGAAAAGCGGTAAAAACCCGGCTGGCCTTCTTCGCCAGCACTTTATTGACCAAGCCCGGCACCGAATTTTGCTCGTGCAGCACCAGCGGCTTGCTCGCCAGCCATGCCATCGCCCCGCCCGGAAAGCTGATGTAGCCGCCAAAGCCGAGCACCACGTCGGGTTGTACCCGCCGCAGCACTTGGCGCACTTGCCAAAAGGCTCGCCCCAACCGCCAAGGCAGCAAAGCCAGCGTTTTCACGCCCTTGCCGCGTACCCCAGAAAAGTCGATGGTCTCAAAGGCAAAGCCTTGCGGCGGCACGATGCGCGACTCCATGCTGCCCGGCGCGCCCAGCCAATGCACGCGCCAGCCGCGCTCGCGCAGCGCTTGCGCCACCGCCAGCCCCGGGAAGATATGGCCGCCGGTGCCGCCGGCCATGATGAGAGCGGTTTTTTGCCGACTCATGCGTGGCCTCCGCGCATCAGCAGTTTGTTCTCGTAATCGACGCGCAGCACCACCGCCAGCGCCACCAAGTTCATCAAAATGGCCGAGCCACCAAAACTCATCAAAGGCAGGGTCAGGCCCTTGGTGGGCAATGCGCCCAAGTTCACGCCCATGTTGATAAAGGCCTGAAAGCCCATCCACATCGCTACGCCCTGCGCTACCAAGCCAGCAAAGACCCGGTCTAAGGCAATGGCTTGGCGGCCAATGTGCATGATGCGCCGCGTCATCCAGAAAAACAGGCCAATCAAGATCACCACGCCTACCAGCCCCAGCTCTTCGCCAATCACCGCCAACAAAAAGTCGGTATGCGCTTCGGGCAACCAGTGCAGCTTTTCGACACTGCCGCCGAGTCCAACACCAAAAATCTCGCCCCGGCCAATGGCAATCAGCGAGTGTGAGAGCTGGTAGCCCTTGCCCAGCGTGTGCTTTTCGCTCCACGGGTCGAGGTAGGCAAAAATGCGCTCGCGCCGCCAGTCTGAAAACCAGACCATCGCCGCAAATGCCAGCACCAAGATGAAGGCGATCAAAAAGAACATCCGTGCATTCACGCCGCCCAAAAACAAAATGCCCATGGCAATCACAGCAATCACCATGAAGGCACCCATGTCTGGCTCGGCCAGCAGCAGCGCCCCGACCACCGCCACGGCAGCGCCCATCGGCAGCACGGCGCGGAAAAAGCGCTCTTTGATCTCCATCTTGCGCACCATGTAGTCGGCGGCATAAATCAGCACGGCGAACTTGGCCAGTTCGGACGGCTGAAAGTTCATGATGCCCAGCGACAACCACCGCCGCGCCCCATTTACCACCGTGCCCACATGCGGCACCAGCACCAGCACCAGCAAGAACAGCGACAGCACAAACAAGGCCCGGGCGTAGCGCTCCCACAGCGCCATCGGCACCTGAAAGGCAATGGCCCCGGCGACGAACGCCATCACCAGCCCCATCAGGTGGCGCACCACAAAGTGGGTTGGGGTGATCTTGCCAAAGCGCGGGTTGTCGGGCAGCGCAATCGAGGCCGAATAGACCATCACCACGCCCCAAGCCAGCAAAGCCAAAATCACCCAGAGCAGAGCTTGGTCAAAACCCAAAACGCTGGCCGGGGTGGAGGTGGTTTGGCGGTATTCCATGCCACCGGCACGCACTGGCAGACCCAACTCGGACTGCACCGAGGAGTACTCAGACGCGTCCGCTGAAGCGCCAGAATCGCTGCGGCGAAACCAGCCGCTGATACGTTGGGCGATCACAATCCACCCTCCAGCGTCTGCCCGGTGGCCTCGGCCAAGGCTTGCACCGCCTCGCAGAACACGCGGGCGCGGTGCTCGTAGTCTTTGAACATATCAAAACTGGCGCAAGCGGGCGACATCAGCACCGCGTCGCCGGCACGGGCTTGCTTGGCCGCCGATTGCACGGCCTCGGGCAAGCTGGCTGCATCCAGCAGTGGCACCCCGGTATCGCGCAAAGCGGCAGCAATCAGTGGCGCATCGCGCCCGATCAGCACCACAGCGCGCACATGGCGGGCCACGGGCGCGGCCAGCGGCGAAAAATCTTGCCCCTTGCCTTCGCCGCCCAAAATGACCACCACGCGCCGGTCGGCTCCCAGCCCGGTGAGTGCTGCCACCGTTGCGCCGACGTTGGTGCCTTTGCTGTCGTCAAAGTATTCGATGCCGTTGATGAGACCGATGGGTTCGACCCGGTGCGGTTCGCCCCGGTACTCGCGCAGACCGTACAGCATCGGGGCCAGTGCGCACCCAGCCGCCTGCGCTAGCGCCAGCGCTGCCAGTGCATTGATGGCGTTGTGTCGGCCCCGAATACGCAGTGCATCGGCGGGCATCAGGCGCTGGATGTGCAGTTCTTCGGGGGCCTCGCCAGTGCGGGGGCGTTTGCGGGTCTCATCGGCTTCTAAGGCGCGCACCAACCAAGCCATGCCGCCGACCGTTTCGATGCCAAAGTCGCCGGGGCGCTGGGGCATATCGCCGCCAAAGGTGGTGTGGGCGCGTACCTGTGGTTTTTGCAGTTTGGCCCGCGTTGGCTCGGGCAACATTGCCATGACCGCCGGGTCTTCGCGGTTGAGCACCATCAGCGCAGCGGCACCAAAAATGCGGGCCTTGGCCCCAGCGTAGGCGGCCATGCTGCCGTGCCAGTCGAGGTGGTCTTGCGTGATGTTGAGCACCGCAGCAGCCGTTGGCTCGAACCCGGCCACCCCATCGAGCTGAAAACTCGACAGCTCCAGCACCCAAACTTCGGGCAGGGTGCCTGCGTCCAGCCGCTGGGCCAGCGTATCGAGCAGCGTCGGGCCAATATTGCCTGCCACCGCCACGCTCTTGCCTGCGCGCTCGACCAGTTGGCCGGTCAGCGAAGTGACGGTGGTTTTGCCATTGGTGCCGGTAATTGCCAACACCGCTGGCGCATAGCCCTGCGCTGCCCGCAGCGACTGCAAAGCAGCAAAAAACAAGCTCAACTCGCCTCCAGCGCTGATTGCACCTGCACTAGCAGCTATCAATACAGGAGCAACGGTGTCAGGACTCAACCCCGGCGAGCGGTACACGCCTGCCAAATTTTGCCCCTCGACCAAGGCCGCACTGAAAGCGCCGCCGACAAAGCGTACCTGTGGCAACGCTTGTTGCAGCACCGCCAGTTGCGGCGGCTGGGCGCGGGTATCGGCCACCGTGACTTGGGCACCGCAGCGCACGCACCAGCGCGCCATCGCGAGGCCCGAGGCACCCAAGCCCAAAATAAGGATGTGCTGGTCTTGCAGGGTGTTCATCGCAATTTCAGGGTTGACAGCCCAATCAGGCAAAGCAGCATGGTGATGATCCAAAAGCGCACCACCACCTGCGTTTCTTTCCAGCCGGTCTTTTCAAAATGGTGGTGCAGCGGGGCCATTTTGAGCAAACGCCGACCCTCGCCATAGCGCTTTTTCGTGAACTTGAACCAACTCACTTGCAGCATCACCGACAGCGCCTCGACGACAAAAATGCCGCCCATGATGGCGAGCACCACCTCTTGGCGCACGATGACGGCAATGGTGCCCAGCGCCCCGCCCAACGCCAGAGCACCCACATCGCCCATAAAGACCTGGGCCGGATGGGTGTTAAACCACAAGAACGCCAGCCCCGCTCCGGTCATGGCCGAACAAAAAATCAGCAACTCGCCCGTGCCGGAAATGTGCGGCAAGAACAGGTATTTGGCATACACCGAGTGCCCGGTCACGTAAGCAAAAATGCCCAGCGAAGAGCCGACCATCACCACCGGCATGATGGCCAAACCATCGAGTCCATCGGTCAAATTGACGGCATTGCTCGATCCCACAATCACCAAATAGGTCATCACGACAAAGCCCAGCACCCCCAGCGGGTAGCTGACCTCTTTGAAAAAGGGCAGCAGCAAGCCGGCCTTGGGCGGCAAATTAACGTCAAAGCCTGAGCGCACCCACGACCAAAACAGCTCCATCACCCGGAAGTTGCTGCTCTCGGAAATGCTGAACACCAAATACAGCGCCGCCAGCAAGCCGATGATGGATTGCCAGAGGTATTTTTCGCCCGAGGGCATCCCGTTGGGGTCTTTGTTGACCACCTTGCGCCAGTCGTCTGCCCAGCCAATCGCACCAAAGCCCAGCGTGACGATCAGCACAATCCAGACAAAGCGGTTGGACAAATCGGCCCAGAGCAAGGTCGAGACGGCAATGGCAATCAAAATCAGCACACCGCCCATGGTGGGCGTGCCGCTTTTGACATGGTGGGTCTCCATGCCATCGGTGCGAATGGGTTGGCCGATTTTGAGTTCAGCCAGCCGCCGAATCACGCGCGGGCCAGCCACCAAGCCAATCAACAGCGCCGTCAGCGCGGCCATCACGGCGCGAAACGTCAGGTACTGAAATACCCGGAAAAAACCAAACTCAGAGGACAGGCTTTGCAGCCACTGCGCCAGCAAAATCAGCATGGCACACCCAAGGCGTTGCAAGATGCCTCCTGCACTGTGGAGGTGGCAGGCACGATGGCCTCCAGCACTTGTTCCATCTTCATGAATCGCGATCCTTTTACCAGCACGCTGCCCACCGTGGGCAGCGCCTCACGCACTGCCGCTTGCAGCAGTGCCATGTTGTCGAAATGCCGCGCACCGCCAAAGGCGGCTGCGGCGTGTGTCGATTGCGCACCCAGCGCAAACAATTGTTCAATGCCAGCGGCGCGGGCGTGTTGACCGGCCTCGGCGTGGAACTGCGGCCCTTGGTTGCCGACCTCGCCCATATCGCCCAGCACCAACAGGCGCGGGCCGGGCAATGCGGCCAGCACGTCAATGGCGGCGCGCACCGAGTCGGGGTTGGCGTTGTAGCTGTCATCGACCACAGTGAGGGCGCGTTCGCCCACCGCCACCGACAACGCCCGCGAACGCCCCTTGACCGGCACAAAGGCGCTCAAACCACGGGCAATCGACTCCAGCGGCACCCCAGCGGCCAGCGCACAGGCGGTAGCGGCCAGCGCATTGCTGACGTTGTGCCGCCCGGCAATGTGCAGCGCACAGTCGAACGCGCCCTGCGGCGTGGTGATCTGGACTTGCCAGGCTCCGTGGCACCAATCGGCGCAGGTGGCTTGGACATCAGCTGCTTCAGTGCCTTGGGCGGCAAAGGTCAGGCTACGGCGCGCACCGGCCAAACTGCGCCACAGTGGGGTGTAAGCATCACCGGCTGGAAACACCGCCACGCCATCTAAGGGCAAGGCAGCCAGCACGGAGCCGTTTTCTTGCGCCACCGCCTGCACGGTGTGCATGAATTCGAGGTGTTCGCGCTGGGCGTTGTTGACCAGCGCTACGGTGGGCTGTGCAATCTGGGCCAGCAGGGCGATTTCGCCGGGGTGGTTCATGCCCAACTCGACCACGCCGATGCGGTGCGCGGCGGTCAGGCGCAGCAAGGTTTGCGGCACACCAATGGCGTTGTTCAAATTGCCTTGGGTGGAAAAAGCAGCCTCGCCCACATGGGCATGCAGGATGGCCGCAACCATCTGCGTCACCGTGGTTTTGCCGTTGCTGCCCGTGACACCGATCAGCGGCAGGGTGAATTGCCCACGCCAGCCTGCGGCCAGTGCGCCCAGCGCGGCCAAGGTGTCGGGCACTTCGATGCCCGGCAAACCGGCATCCGCCAGCCCACCGTGGGCCAGTGCTGCCACTGCCCCAGCCGCGCGGGCCTGCGCTAAAAAGCCGTTGGCATCAAAACGCTCACCCTTGAGGGCGACAAACAAATCACCGGGCTGTAGGGTGCGGGTGTCGGTGTGCACACGCAGGATGGGCGCACTGCATTGACCGATCATGTGGGCTTGTGGAATGGGCTGGCGAATCCAATCCAAAACCTGTGGCAGGGTCATCATTGCCATGTGCTCGCTCCCCGGCGTTGCAGCGCAGCTTGGGCCTGCGCCATGTCAGAAAACGGGCGGCGCACGCCCGCTGTCTCTTGGTAGTCTTCGTGTCCTTTGCCGGCAATCAGCACCACATCGGCAGGGTCGGCCTCGGCCAGTGCTTGGTCGATAGCGGCAGCGCGGTCAGGCTCGACAAAAACGGTGTCCCCGGCAATCGTGCCCAGCAAAATTTGGTGAATGATGTGCTCGGGCAGTTCGCTGCGCGGGTTGTCGCTGGTCACCACCACCCAATCGGCGCGGTGCTGGGCGGCAGCGCCCATTTGGGGCCGCTTGCCTGCATCGCGGTCGCCACCACAACCAAAAACGCACCACAACTGACCACCCCGGGCATCGGCCAAGGGCCGCAGGGCGCGCAGGGCTTGGTCGAGGGCATCGGGGGTGTGGGCGTAGTCCACGGCCACCAGCGGCTGGCCCGGCGCAACGATGCGCTGCATGCGCCCCGGCACGGGTTCGAGGGTGGAGCAGGCCTGCACCGCAGCGGCCAGTGGGATGCCCAAAGCGCGCATGGCCGCCAGCACCCCCAGCAGGTTAGAGACGTTGTAGTCGCCAATCACCGCTGTTTGCAGGTGGTGGTATTCGTCGCCCTCGACCACCGTAAAGCACAGGCCCGCATCGGCGAAAACCACGTCCTGCGCCCGCAAACGCGCCGACTGGCACATGGACACGCTCCACAAGTCCAGCCCCTGCGCTTGCGGTGCATCGGCCAATGCGGTGTGCAGCGCTGCGCCATGCAGGTCGTCGATGTTGATAACCGCCGCTTGCAAGCCCGGCCAGCCAAACAAGGCGGCTTTGGCTTGCCAGTAGGCATCCATGCTGCCGTGGTAATCGAGGTGGTCTTGGGTAAAGTTGGTCAAAACACCGACGCGGATGTGTGTGCCTGCCAAGCGGTGCTCGGCCAAACCAATCGACGAGGCCTCAATAGCACAGGTACGCACCCCGGCATCGGCAAACTGGGCAAAGGCACGTTGCAGGCGCACCGGGTCGGGGGTGGTCATGCCGGTGGTTTCGAGCTGGGGAGCGACTCCCATGCCCAAAGTGCCTACCAGCGCACACGGGGCGTGCGCCGATAGCTCTTGTTTTGATAGCAAATGAGGGAGTTGGGTCAGCGCCCCGGCCAACCACCAAGCGCTGCTGGTTTTGCCGTTGGTGCCGGTAAAGGCCACCACATCCAGCGCCTGCGTTGGTGTGCCAAACCACTGGGCAGCGATGAGTCCGGTGGCGGCTTTCAAGTGCGCCAGTGCAGCGATGTGTTCGCCAGCCAAGGGGAACGCTTCCCACCCGGCATGCTCGACCAAGCAAGCGCTGGCCCCACGCGCCAAGGCATCGGCCACATGGGCACGGCCATCGGTGGCAGCACCGGGCCAAGCAATAAAACCATCGCCGGGGGCAACCAAGCGGCTGTCGGTTTGGAGCGTGCCAGTGACGCGCGCGCGCAGCCACTGCACAGCGTCAGAGGGATTTTTGAGCAGGTGCATCAGAGCGACTCCTCGACGGGTTCGGCGGCCACTTGGGGCTTGACGTTCATATCGGGCTGCACGCCCATCATGCGCAGCGTTTGCTGCACCACCTCGCTGAACACAGGGGCGGCCACCAAGCCGCCGTACACCTGTCCGTTGCTCGGTTCGTCGATCATCACCGCCACGATGATGCGGGGCTTTTCAATCGGGGCCATGCCGGTAAACCACGCCCGGTATTTGCCCGCAGCGTAGCTTTTACCGATTTGTTTGCGCGCGGTACCGGACTTTCCGCCGACCGAATAACCAACGGTTTGCGCCTTTTGCCCGGTACCACCGGGGCCAGCGGCCATTTGCAGCATTTTGCGAACTTGGTCGGCGGTGCGCTGCGAGAACACCGGCACCCCGACCGCAGGCGCAGAAGTCTTGAGCATGGTGGCCGGAATGATCTCGCCGTTGTGGGCAAACACCGTGTACGAACGCGCCATCTGGAACAAACTGGCCGACAAACCGTAGCCATACGACATGGTGGCTTGCTCGACCGGCCGCCACGTTTTGTAGGGCCGCAAGCGGCCACTGACCGCGCCGGGAAAGCCAATTTGCGGTTTTTGTCCAAAACCGGCGGCAGAAAACGTCTCCCACATCTCGCGCGCGGGCATCTGCATGGCCAGCTTGGTGGTGCCGACGTTACTGGACTTTTGGATCACGCCTTCGACCGTCAGTACGCCATAGTTGTGGGTATCGGAAATGGTCGATCCGGTAATGGTGATGCGGCCCGGGTTGGTATCGACAATGGTGTCGGGGCGCACCCGCCCAGATTCGAGCGCCAGTCCGATGGTGAACGGCTTCATGGTCGAACCCGGCTCAAAGGTGTCGGTGATGGCGCGGTTGCGCAGTTGTTCGCCGGTCAGGTTTTTGCGCTTGTCGGGCAAGTAACTGGGGTAATTGGCCAGTGCCAATACTTCGCCGGTCACGGCATCGAGCACCACCACGCTGCCCGCTTTGGCTTTGTGCGCAGCCACTTGGTCGCGCAGCTTTTGGTAAGCAAAAAACTGCACCTTGCTGTCGATGGACAACTGCATATCGCGCCCAGCCAGCGGCAAGATGTCCTCGCCAATGCCCTCGACCACGCGGCCCATGCGGTCTTTCAGGACGCGGCGGGAACCGGCCTTGCCTGCCAACAGGTCGTTGAAGGCCAACTCCATACCTTCTTGGCCCTTGTCTTCGACGTTGGTAAAACCGACAACGTGGGCCGACGATTCGCCCTCGGGGTACTGGCGCTTGTATTCTTTGCGCTGGTAAATGCCCTTGATGCCCAGCGCAGCCACTTGTTGGCCGACATCCCAGTCGAGCTGGCGTTTGAGCCAGACAAAGGTTTTGTCGTCATCGGCCAGTTTGGCCTGCAATTCGGCCAGTGGCATCTCAATCAAGCGGGCCAGCTCTTTGAGCTTGGCTGGCACGCCCGGTTCGTCTTCGTCCACGTCTTCCGGGATGGCCCAGATACTGGCCGCCGGGACGCTCGAAGCCAAAATCAGGCCGTTGCGATCGACAATTTTGCCCCGGTTGGCGGGCAGCTCCAGCGTGCGGGCAAAGCGCACTTCGCCTTGGTGCTGAAAGAACTCATTGCCCACCACCTGCACATAGGCAGCGCGTGTGCCCAAGCCAATAAAACCCAAGCCAATCAGGGCAACGATAAATTTGCTGCGCCAAACTGGCGTTTTGCTCGCCAGCAGGGGGCTGGACGCATACAGAACACTGCGACTCATGGGCTGACCTTGACAGGCGCAGGTGCAACGCCCTGCGATGGCAACTGAACGGGCACCGGATTGGCAACGTAATGGGTAATGGCCGGGGTGGCCGTTTGCATCGACAACTTGTCGCGTGCCATGGTCTCGACGCGCAAAGGCGTGGCTTGGGCGCGTTTTTCGACTTCCAGCCGCTCGTGCTCGGTTTCGAGCTGGCGCGCCTCGGCCACCGCCCGGTCTAGGGCGGTGTAAAGCAGGCGCGACTGGTATTGGGTGCGCACCAAATAAAAGGCACTGCCCAGCACACACAGCAGCAGCAGTGTGTTGATTCGGCCCACACCGAGGTTGCGGCGGCGCGAGTGCACAGGCATCACAGCAAGGCTCACGCGGGCACCTCGGTGCGCTCGGCCACGCGCATCACGGCACTGCGTGCGCGCGGGTTGGCCGCAACTTCGGCGGCGCTGGGCTTGGTGCGCTCTAACGCCCGCAAACGCATCGGCTGCGGCGCTGCAAACGGGGCGCGGCGGTCAAACACCTCTTTGGCATGTTTGGCAATGAACTGCTTAACGATGCGGTCTTCGAGCGAATGAAAGCTAATTACCACCAGCCGTCCGCCCGGTTGCAGCACCGACAAGCTGGCCTGCAATGCCTGCTCTAGCTCATCGAGTTCGCCGTTGATAAAAATCCGCAGCGCCTGAAAGGTACGGGTGGCCGGGTTTTGACCGGCTTCGCGGGTTCTGACCACGGTCGCGACCAAGTCGGCCAACTCGGTGGTGGTGCTCAAGGGGCCGCGCTGCTCGCGCCGCTCGACAATGGCCCGGCCAATTGGCCCGGCAAAGCGCTCTTCGCCGTAATCGCGCACCACTTGGGCGATTTGTCCGGCATCGGCCACTGCCAACCACTGGGCTACGCTCTGGCCGCGTGTGGTGTCCATGCGCATATCGAGCGGGCCATCAAACCGAAAACTAAAGCCACGCTCGGGGCTATCGATTTGCGGCGAACTGATGCCCAAGTCCATCAGCACCCCGGCAGCGCTGGCCGCTGGCAGGTCGGCCAAATGGCGAAAACCCTCGTGTCGAATCGAAAAACGCGCATCTTGGATGCGCGCTGCTTCGGTGATGGCCTCGGGGTCTTTGTCGAAAGCGACCAGACTGTCTTCTGGTGCCAGCCGTGAGAGTATCCGCCGCGAATGCCCCCCCCGACCAAAAGTGGCATCGATCCAAGTGCGTGGGGGCGCACCGTGGGCGCTGTCGCTGCCCAGCAGAGCATCCACTGCCTCGTCGAGCAGCACGGTGGTGTGTTGGAGCATGTCGATCACTGCGCGTCTCAGAAAGAAAAGTCCGAAAAAACACCGGGCACTGTGCCCCGCGTGGCTTTTGCCTAACCGGTTTGTGGCGGGTCAATCCCTGAAAAAGAGGGGTAAACACAGGCTTTATCACCCGATTGCAAGTTTTGCACTGTAGCAGGAATTGACATCCAAACCGATTGTTACATCCGCTTCTTTCAATAAAATCAACCACTTAGGTTTTGTTTTGGCCCAAAAAATAACAAGCCCACGAGCGCTGGGGCGTTCATGGGCAGCGGCAAAATTGTGCTCTGGGCAACTTGCGCCGGAAAATCCGATTATTTTCGCACTGCTGTTGCCGCCTTGCACGCCCCTCTGCCTTTTTTGGAGAAACCCCTATGGACAAGTTGCTGACTGCTGCCGACGCTGCCCTGCGAACGCTTTTTGCCACCCCCCGCGCGGACGAAAAATCCCCCGCATCGCACTGCCCGTTTGTCGATTTAGACCCAGCGCAGCAACGCCTGTCGGGGGCCTTGATGCGCGTCAACCATGTGGGGGAAGTGTGCGCACAAGCGCTCTACACCGCCCAAGCCTCTGTGACCCAAGACCCGAACCTGCGCGCCCATTTGCTGCAAGCCGCGCGCGAAGAGGGCGACCACTTGGCGTGGACGCACGAGCGCTTGCAAGAACTGGGTGAACGCACCAGCCTGCTCAATCCGCTGTGGTACGCCGGTGCTTTTGCCATTGGGGTCATGGCCTCCAAGGTCAGCGATGCGGTGAGTTTGGGCTTTGTGGTCGAGGTGGAAAACCAAGTCTCGGCACACTTGCAAAGCCATCTGGAGCGCCTGCCGGTGGAAGATGAAGCCTCGCGCGCCATCGTCGCCCGCATGAAAGACGACGAAGAGCGCCACGCGGCCAACGCACTCGAGGCCGGTGCCGTCGAGCTGCCCATGCCTGTGCGCGCTCTGATGAAGGTTGCCGCCAAGGTCATGACGGGCACAGCGCACTACATCTAATTTAGGCTTCCACCATCTCGAAGCTGGTGGTGATTTGCGCCGTTTTGCCCAGCATGATGCTGGCCGAGCAGTATTTGTCGTGGCTCATGGCAATGGCCCGCTCGACGGCGGGGGCCGAAACGCCCTTGCCCGTGACGGTAAAGTGCATATGGATCGTTGTAAACACTTTGGGGTCGGTTTGTGCGCGTTCGGTGGTCAGCTTGACGCTGCAACCGCGCACATCGTGGCGGCCACGCTTCAAAATCAGCACCACATCGTAGGCAGTGCAGCCGCCTGCACCGGCCAGTACCGCTTCCATCGGGCGTGGGGCCAAGTTTTGGCCGCCGTTGGCCGGGTTGGCGGCATCGGGCGCGCCGTCCATCATCAAAGTATGGCCGCTGCCGGTTTCCGCCAAAAAACCCATGCCCGAGCGCGTGCCCGCGTTGCCTGTCCAGCTGACTGTGCATTCCATGTCGATTCTTCCTTGCAATGTTGTTGGGTTTGGTTTCTAACCCAGAATTTATCCAAAATAACCGGCAATTTTGTTGCGGCGCAACATTTTTGCCGCAGACTGGGTTAAACTAGGCGCTAGCACGGCTGGGTTGATCGCAACCAGCCTTGGCAATTGCCACCGCGCAACGGCCACTGCAACCATTGTCTCCTCCATCTCCTCAAAGGATGGATTCAGCCCCAAGCCTCACCGCTTGGGGCTTTTTTTTGCTTTTCGGGTCGCTTTGGGTGCCTGCCGTGGCCCCTATGATGGTCAGATGACCTCGCACCTGACCCCCCTCGATTACCTGAAAAAAATCTTGACCGCGCGCGTTTACGACGTGGCGGTTGAAACCGACCTCGAACCGGCCAAAAACTTGGGTCGGCGCTTGCACAACACCGTGCTGCTCAAGCGTGAAGACCAGCAACCCGTGTTCAGCTTCAAGCTGCGCGGTGCTTACAACAAGATGGCCCAGCTCACGCCCGCGCAATTGGAGCGCGGCGTGATTTGCGCCTCAGCGGGCAACCATGCCCAAGGCGTTGCCATGAGCGCCCAGCGGCTGGGCACGCGCGCCGTGATCGTGATGCCCACCACCACGCCGCAGCTCAAAATTGACGCGGTGCAAGCCTTGGGCGGCGAAGTGGTGCTGTGTGGCGAGAGCTACTCCGATGCCTACGCCCACTCCCTGAAGCTGGAACAAGAGCAGGGCCTGACGTTTGTCCATCCGTTTGATGATCCGGACGTGATTGCCGGTCAAGGCACGATTGCCATGGAAATTTTGCGCCAATTGCAAAAATTGGGCAGCACCCGGCTCGATGCCGTGTTTGTCGCCATTGGGGGCGGCGGACTGATTGCCGGGGTTGCCAACTACATCAAGGCGGTGCGCCCGGAGATCAAGGTGATTGGCGTGCAGATGAACGATTCGGACGCGATGCTGCAATCGGTGGCGGCGGGCGAGCGCGTGACGCTGGCCGATGTCGGTTTGTTCTCGGATGGCACCGCCGTCAAGCTGGTGGGCGAGGAGACGTTCCGCATCGCCCACGGCTTGGTCGATGAATTTATGACCGTCGATACCGATGCCGTCTGCGCCGCCATCAAAGACATTTTTGTCGATACCCGCAGCATCGTCGAGCCTGCTGGGGCGCTGGCGGTGGCGGCCATCAAACAGTATGTTGAGCAGCACCAAACGCAGGGCGAGACCTATGCCGCCATTTTGTGCGGTGCCAACATGAACTTTGACCGCCTGCGCTTTGTGGCCGAGCGTGCCGAAGTGGGCGAGGAGCGCGAGGCGCTGTTGGCCGTGACCATCCCCGAGGAGCGCGGCAGTTTTCGGCGTTTTTGCGAAGTGATTGGCGGCCTGCCCGGTGGCCCGCGCAACGTGACCGAATTTAACTACCGCATCAGCGACGCGGAGCGCGCCCATGTGTTTGTCGGACTGACGACGCAGGGCAAGGGTGAATCGAAAACGCTGGCGCAAACCTTTGGTCAGCATGGTTTTGAGGCGCTCGATTTAACGCACGACGATTTAGCCAAAGAGCATTTGCGCCATTTGGTCGGTGGCCGTTCGGCGCTGGCGCAGGATGAGCGCTTGCTGCGCTTTATTTTTCCAGAGCGGCCCGGTGCGTTGTTGAAATTTTTGAGTTTAATGCAGCCGAGTTGGAATATTAGCCTGTTTCATTATCGCAACCAAGGCGCTGATTATGGGCGGATTTTGGTTGGGTTACAGGTGCCGCCGGAGGATGGTGCAGCGTTAGAGGCGTTTTTGGCGGCGCTGGGGTATCCGTATGTTGAGGAAACGCTGAATCCGGCTTATCGGTTGTTTTTGCGGTGAATTTTTATCATCAAACTAATAAAGTAAATATCAAAAAATGGATTATTAAATGAACGAATACCCTATTGAAGTAAGAACAAAACCCGAACTTGATCGGGCTATCAAGAACGAAATAGAAGACATCATTGTAATAGGTGATCTAGCTGAAAAAATTCACCAAGTCTAAGGTATTAATAAAATATCTAGAACTGCTCTAGTTTTATTAGGTGCATCATTGGCTGCAACTCCACTTACTGGTGGTGTTAGTGGAGTTAGTGGAATTGTTGGCGCAACTGCACTAACTATTACAACAGGAATGTCGATTGCCCTAATAACAGCAGTGGCTTTTCTTGGGTTGAGTCTTGTTCTTAAAATAACCGATGGCTATGATAGGGAATTCAATGCCAAGGGAGATGGTTTTGGCGAGGCATCTATGAAGTTAAAAAGAAATAAAAAGAAAAAGAAAAAGAACTAGCCGAATAATTATATGCCTATTCGTCCAAAGCCTACGACATACACTTGTCCATCCTGTGGGTGGCGAAAAACTACAATCCCGATAAGTGACGCACTGGTTGGAGGCGATATTTTTAAGAAATGTCCAAAATGTGGACATATTCCGCTAGATTCCTGCCCAGCATCACCTGTTGCCGGAGTTTTTGCGAAAATTTCTAAAATCGTTCGCTAATTAAAAGTCGTAGTAGACATAGATTTGGTTATACAAGTAACACAATTTGGTTAAAATAAATTAAAATAAATTGAATGAAGTAAAGAACAACCATGCCCCACAGCGCCACACTTCACATCCGTGTCGATGAAAAAACCAAGGCCCAAGCGACCGAAGCGCTGGCTGCTATGGGGCTATCGGTTGCCGATGCCGTGCGTATTTTTCTTAGAGCGTGTTATGGACTTTCCTGATTGATTTATTCTTGCGTCCAACATGAGCAGAAAGTCCTATCCCAGTGATGTC
>JAIEMS010000018.1 GCA_019751915.1 Burkholderiaceae bacterium | reverse complement strand
GCTGAGGGGACGTCGGGCCATGATGGCTGAAGCATAACGCTAGGCGGCCTCTCAAAATAAGTTGTGTTAGCCACTCTAAAAGAAGGAATCTATGCCTGCGATGCAATGGAAAACATACGAGGAAGTTTCTGCGTATTTGCTTGGTCAGTTTGCTGAAAATTTCGGTGTCGGAAAATTTGAAGGCAAGCAAGTTGTTGCAGGAAGCAGTGGTACCGAGTGGGAAATTGATGCCAAAGGCTGCTCGGATGATGATGGTAATTTTATAGTTGTCGAATGCAAGCGACACACAAGAAGTGGAATTAGCCAAGCAATTACAGGCGCTCTTGCATGGACTATCCAAGATACAGGGGCATCTGGAGGAATATTAGTTTCACCAATAGGCCTTCAAGAGGGTGCAAAGAAGGTTGCTGCTAAAGCGGGAATTATCGAAGTTGTATTAAATGAAAATTCAACAACTACTGATTATTTTATGAAGTTCATTAATAAATTTTGCGTCGGACTATCTAGCTCGGTAAATACGAGTGATGCAATTACTATTACACTTACAGATAAAAACGGAAAAGTCATTGACTATAGAGGAGCTATCAATGAGTAGCCGATAGTTTTTAAGTTATTTGTTATTTTTGTAATATTTTTTGATTTTTCAGGCCTTTATTGGTAGGGTTGTTTATGGGGGTTGCTTTATGACTTGGTATAATAATTTTGTCAATGAGGCAAATTATTGGATGTTTTGTTCTGATAAAAATAATCAAAATAAAGATTTAAACAGGCCTTTTGATTTGCTTTATGAGGAGGAGTTGGCGGCGATTGGAGGTAAGAAAGTTATTAATAAAGAAAAATCTATTGCCTTTAAAGGGAGGCTTGATTCTGCATGGAGAATAATGTCAAGATTGCTGAAAATAGATGGAATATTTATCGACGAAAAATGCCATTTGGAAGGCTTTAAAGGTAGTCCATCTTATCGCGCCTGCTTTTATATTGGACTTTCCAGTAAAAATTGCCAAGGAAATGATATTTTAAATATTAGTGTAAAAGGCGGAGATATATCTATTGAATTTAGAAATCCAGTTGAAGGGAATTTTTCTGCTGATAGTTTTCTTCGAAAATTCAATTGGTATGGGGATGGAAAAAATATAGGCTGGATTAATGGGCTGCCAGCCATTAGTATAAGAAAATTTTTTGGGGTCAGCGAGTCGGGTATTGCGTCAATTGAAATTTCAGATAAGATTAAATACGAACTACTTATAGAAATAATTAGTGAGTATATTATCAATATAATTTATTACTGCAGTCAAGGTGGTAGTCTCCGAACTTATGGGCAGTCCAAAGGTGAGGTTGTTTTATTAAAAGATATTGAAAAGTTGTTTTCTTGCAAAAAGAATGGTGCAGTTGGAAGCTGGTTGCTTCATGGAGATCGTCCAGTTAATAATGGTGCAAGAAGCCTTGAGCTTGATATACAGATTTTTCTGAAGATAAATAATTCTCCCGTCAGTTTAGCTATCGAAGTTCAGGGTAGGCATCATTACCCAGATTTAAGCGATCCTCTGCGAGGGTATATTGATTTAAAGCATCGTAAAAAGATAGAATATTGCAAAACAAATAACATGATTTTTATTTGGCTAGATTGGGGCGCGCTTGATAAATGCTTTATCAAGAATAAGGGAAAGGAGAGAAGCCCTCAAGAGCGGCTTGATATTGTTTCAGAATTTATGAATAAATCAATTTCCGCATACAATGCGGGATGCAGATATCTTGAAGTTCAAAAAGATGGCAATGGGTTTGCAGAATATTCTCATGAATGTAATGATAAAAACTTATTCACAGAATACGCTAAAAATTATAGTTAATATTTTTAATGTGACAAAAGCCATTGCTTGGGGTTGGCCGATCCCTACGAAAAGTAAGCCCCGACCCCACCATGCTCGATACCCTGTGGCTGCTGATAGCAGCGTTGCTGGCCGGGGCGCTGAATGCAGTGGCCGGAGGCGGTAGTTTTTTAACCCTGCCAGCGCTGGTCTTTACCGGCGTGCCGCCGGTGCTTGCCAATGCCACTGGCACCGTCGCGCTGCTGCCGGGCTACATGGCCGCAGCTTGGGGCTTTCGCCACAACATGCAGGCACCGCCGGGGCTGTCCATGGGCCGGATGGTGGTGGTGTCTCTGGCAGGTGGGGCGCTGGGGGCGGGGTTGTTATTGCTCACCCCCGAGGCCACGTTCAGCCGCATTGTTCCGTGGCTGCTGCTGGTCGCCACTGCCTTGTTTGCATTAGCGCCACAGCTACGGCAATGGGCAGGTGCGTCGGGGGCGGCCAGTGCCTCGCCGGTCAGGGCTGTGCTGGGTCTGCTGGCCGTGGCAATCTATGGCGGCTACTTCAACGGCGGTTTGGGGATTTTGCTGCTGGCGTTGCTGGGGCTGTTGGGGCAGACGCAGCTACACGCCATGAACGGGCTGAAAAATCTGGTTTCAGCCCTGCTCAGTGCCATTGCTGTGGGTGTTTACGCTGTCGGAGGGGTGGTGCAATGGCCGCAAGCACTGCTGATGATGGTGGCCGCTACGCTGGGCGGTTATGGCGGCGCTCGGCTGGCACAGCACGTTCCGGCGCACTGGCTGCGTGCCGGCATTGTCGCGACCGGGTTGGTCATGGCGGTGCTGTTTTTTCTCCGCTCCTAGCGCCACGCTCTGGATTGCTTAGGTGGCAAGCGAGGTGCTGGGTCTGAGCGGCGGGTGGTGGGGCAACAAGGCATTTTTGCCCATCATTTGCTGCACCGCAGCGCGCAGTTCGGTAGAGCGCAGGGTGTCGTTGAGATGGATCAGCGCCGGGTGCTCTAAATATTCGCGCAAGTAAAACGTATCGGCACTGATGTCGGCGGCAGTGTCGTAACTTTCGAGCGATACCAATTGGCCCAGCGCCAAGCGCTCGCCCAAACGCACACACAGGTAGCTCAGGCCCAAGCGCGGCACTTGGTCGGGTTCGGCCTCGGCCACCGGGGTGACCAACACCCGGCTGGTGGCCGAGACATCGCGTACCAGCGACGCGGGCAGCTTCCAGAGCCGCAAAAGCAAGCCGCCGATCTCGCCAGCGGGCAAGCCCATGACTTCTTGTTCGAGTTGAGCGCGGCGCAGTCGGTCCAACACCAACCACTCATTGACCGCGTTGTGTGGCATCAGCGATGCAGCGGCCAAATGCCCGACAAACACCAGCACCACCTTGGTGGCAATGCCGCCTTGATCGGGCAGGTTCAGGGATTTGCCCAAACGCACTGCCAATTCGCTGGCGATGGCGCTGGCCCGCCAGATGGCATCAAAAGACTGTTGTGATGCGGCCAGCTCGGGCTTGAATGCCTGCGCCAGCATGTATTGCAGACAAATACTGCGCACGGTGTCCATGCCCAGCATGGTGACGGCGGGTTCAATGCTGGTCACGGGTTGGTGCAGACCATAAAACGGCGCATTGACCGCCGCCAAAATTTTGGCCGCAATCAGCGGCTCGGCCATCACCAGTTCGCTCAATTCGGGCAAGCTGGCCCGGGAGAAAAACCCCGGCGACAGCAATTGTTGCAGCGATTGCGGTGGGCGCGGAATGCCCTTGATGGCCGCCATCAATCCGTGGCGACGGGTGCTGGCCAAATCGCGCGAACGCATCCAGTGAAACATGCTCAATTCAACCGGCATGGAAGGTGCCGAACCCGCAGGGGTCGGAAAGGTGCTGACCGTGCCGTGCAGCACCGTCGAGGGCGCGGTGCGGCGTTTGCGCGAGGGCATGGATGCGCGCGAAAGCGGCAACGGCGCAGGTGCGCGGCGGCTCGGGTGAAAAAACTTCCACCACACCAAGGCGGCAACGGCTACCGCAACAACGATCGAGAGTAGCAAAACGGGCACAGGTTCAACCCTTGGTTGGTGGAAAGCGGTCTATGTTAATCACTCTGGTGCGTTGGGCATCAACTTTCGTTCAGCGCCTGTAACAGCACACTGTGTATGCCGCCGAACGCACCATTGCTCATGCAAACAATATGGTCGCCCGGCTGGGCCGTTTGGCTAATTTGTTCAACCAACTGCGCGATGCTCGGCGCGGTTTGTGCCCGCAGCCCCGGCCCCACGCCCAAGGGGGCCAAGGCCGCGCTAGCGTCCCAGTCCAGCCCGGCGGTGTGGCAAAAGGCCAAGTCTGCCGTCTCGAGTGCCCAAGGCAACTGGGCCTTCATGGTGCCGATTTTCATGGTGTTGCTGCGTGGCTCGAACACCGCCAAGATGCGCGCCTGCGGCCCGATGCTGCGGCGTAACCCGTCCAGAGTGGTGCGAATGGCGGTTGGGTGGTGGGCAAAATCGTCGTACACCGTGATGCCGCGCACAGTGCCGCGCAGCTCCATGCGTCGGCGCACATTTTGAAAGGTTCCCAGCGCCGCTGCCGATGTCGCCGCTGCCACCCCCACATGCTGGGCCGCCGCCATCGCTGCCAACGCATTGAGCTGGTTGTGAACACCGGTCAGCCCCCATTCGACCCGCGCTACCCTTTGGCCTTGGTGCAGCACATCGAAGGCGTTCGGTGGCCCATCGGCGCTGAAGTCGCTGACAACCGTGCCAAAGCTGCGCACCGTGCTCCAGCAGCCGGCGTGCAGCACCCGGGCCAGACTCTCTTCGAGTCCGTTCACCACCACCTGTCCCGAAGGCGGCACCGTGCGTACCAAATGGTGAAATTGCCGCTCGATGGCCGCCAGATCGTCAAAAATGTCGGCGTGGTCAAACTCAAGGTTGTTCAGGATGGCGGTGCGGGGCCGGTAATGGACAAATTTGCTGCGCTTGTCAAAAAAGGCGGTGTCGTACTCATCGGCCTCAATGACAAACAGCGGCGCGCTGCCCAGTGGCCCTTGGCCTGCTACGGGTCGCACTGAGGCACCCAGTCGGGCCGAAACACCAAAGTTCAGCGGCACCCCACCGACCAAAAAGCCCGGCTGCAAACCAGCGCACTCTAAAATCCACGCCAACATGGAAGTGGTGGTGGTCTTGCCGTGGGTGCCGGCCACGGCCAGCACATGGCGACCCTGCAAGACGTGCTCGGCCAACCACTGCGGCCCGCTGGTGTAGGGCAGGCCTGCATCCAAAATGGCCTCCATCAGAGGAAATTTGGCGCTGCCATCGGCCAAGTGCGCCCGACTGACCACGTTGCCAATCACAAACATATCGGGCTGCAAGGCCAATTGCTCGGTGCCAAAACCCTCGATCAAATCAATGCCGAGTGCGCGCAACTGGTCGCTCATGGGCGGGTAAACGCCCGCATCGCAGCCTGTGACCCGGTGCCCAGCCTCGCGTGCCAGTGCAGCCAAGCCGCCCATGAAAGTGCCACAAATGCCCAAAATGTGTATATGCATGGGTTTGATTTTAAGGTTTAGCGCCCAAATAGCCCCAGAACCCTGATGATTCGTTCATATTCCTTGCTAGCCTTTGCATGGTAAGCATTTATAGCTATCAAAATAATAGTATCCATGAGCACCTCTCTTGCCGCAGAAATCGCCCAAACCGCTGCCCGTTTGGTGGTCGAAGATGGCCTTGAATACGGCCCGGCCAAACACCAAGCGCTCAAGTTGCTGGCGCTGCCGGCGCGCACCGCGCTGCCCGACAACGATGTGCTCGAAGCAGCGGTGGCCGAGCACATCGCCCTGTTTTGTGCCGATACCCAACCGGCAGAACTGCTCGCCCTGCGCCAAGTTGCTTTGGTTTGGATGGAGCGCATGGCCGCGTTTCGGCCCCATTTGGGCGGAGCAGTCTGGCAAGGCACGGCCACGCGCTTGTCCGATATTTACCTGCAATTGTTCTGCGATGACTCCAAATCTGCCGAGATTGCCCTGATTGACCAAAAAATTGGCTACCAACCACGCACGATCAAAGGCATGCACGGCCAACCCGTCGAGGCCTTGAGCATCGGCCAACCCGTGCCCGCGCTGGACACCGTGGTCGGCATTCACCTGCTGATTTACGATTTAGACGACCTGCGCGGCGCTTTGCGCCCCGACGCGCAGGGCCGCGCACCGCGCGGCGACACTGCCGCTGTGCGCCGCTTGTTGGAGTCTGCGCTGTGAATACCCCGCCACACACCGCACAGCGCCGCCGCTGGCTGGCGGGTGCTCTTGCGGCCAGCGCTGCTGCGGGCGCAGGTGGGTGGGCGTGGTGGTCATCGCAGGCACCGCACCGTGGCGATGGGGATGTATGGCAGCACACCTTTGACACCCCCGAAGGCGCTCCGCTGGCGCTGGGCAGCTTTCAAAACCGCCCTCTGGTGCTCAATTTTTGGGCCACTTGGTGCCCACCGTGCATTGCCGAGTTGCCTCTGCTCAACACCTTTTTTCGTGAAAACGCGGCCCAAGGCTGGCAGGTGCTTGGCTTGGCCGTAGACCAAGCTCCAGCGGTGCGTGCTTTTTTGGCCCGCAGGCCACTCGATTTTCCGGTGGCGGTGGCTGGGTTGGCTGGCAACGAACTGGCACGCACCTTAGGCAACTTGGGCGGTGGCTTACCATTTACCGTTGTTTTTGGTGCCAACGGCGAAATACTGCACCGTAAAATGGGCCGATTAACTGCCGAAAACCTCCAGCAGTGGGCCGCTTTGCGCTGACATCGCACGCTGCTGCATACCTTGTAGATGGCTCCTTTTCAGCAAAAATGCCCTAAAAAGACCGTTATAGGCTGAAATTGGAGTAAATTCGCCCCCTGTTCAGTTTCTAGCCGTTGGAGCCTCCATGGATTTGCGAAAACTCAAAACCCTGATTGACCTCGTTTCCGAGTCGAATGTGTCTGAACTCGAAATTACCGAGGCCGAGGGCAAAGTCCGCATCGTCAAGGGCGGTGGTGCGGTGGTGCAGCAATTTGTGGCTGCCCCCATGCCTGCCGCCGCTACAGCCGCTCCCGCTGCCCCAGCGCTGGCGAGTCTGCCTGCTCCTGCTGCTGTGGTGGCCGAGCCTACGGGTCACATCCTCAAATCGCCGATGGTTGGCACTTTCTACCGCGCTTCTAGCCCCGGGGCCAAGGCCTTTGTCGAGGTGGGTAGCCAAGTCAAAGAAGGCGAAACCATCTGCATCGTCGAAGCCATGAAAATTCTCAACGAGATTGAGGCCGACAAGTCCGGCACCGTGACACGCATTTTTGGTGAAAACGGCCAAGCCGTCGAGTACGGTCAGCCCCTGTTCGTGATCGAGTAACGCGACCATGTTCAAGAAGATTTTGGTTGCCAACCGTGGCGAAATCGCCCTGCGGATTCAGCGCGCCTGCCACGAACTGGGCATCAAGGCCGTGATGGTCTACTCCGAGGCCGACCGCGATGCCAAGTACGTCAAGTTGGCCGAAGAAGCCGTGTGCATTGGCCCCGCGCCCTCGCCCCTGAGTTACCTCAACATGCCCGCCATCATTTCGGCAGCCGAAGTGACCGATGCCGAGGCCATTCACCCTGGCTATGGTTTTCTGTCTGAAAATGCCGACTTTGCCGAACGGGTAGAAAAAAGCGGTTTCCAATTTATTGGCCCGACCCCCGAATCCATCCGCATGATGGGCGACAAGGTCTCGGCCAAGCAAGCCATGCTGCGTGCGGGCGTACCCTGTGTGCCCGGCTCCGAGGGCGAACTGCCCGACGATCCAGCACAAATTCGCCGCATTGCCAAAGCCGTAGGCTACCCAGTCATCATCAAGGCTGCTGGTGGCGGTGGCGGGCGCGGTATGCGCGTAGTGCACACCGAAGCGGCGCTGATTAACGCCGTGCAAATGACCAAGGCCGAGGCTGGTGCTGCATTTGGCAATCCGGCGGTCTATATGGAAAAGTTCTTACAGAACCCACGCCATATCGAAATCCAAATTTTGGCCGACAAGCACCGCAACGCCGTCTATTTGGGCGAACGCGACTGCTCCATGCAGCGCCGCCACCAAAAGGTGATTGAGGAAGCGCCCGCACCGGGCATTGCCCGCCGCCTGATTGACCGCATTGGCGACCGCTGCGTTGCCGCGTGCAAAAAAATTGGCTACCGGGGCGCAGGCACGTTTGAGTTTTTGTACGAAAACGGCGAGTTCTACTTCATTGAGATGAACACCCGCGTGCAGGTCGAGCACCCGGTCACGGAATGGATCACGGGCATCGACATCGTTCGCACCCAGATCATGGTGGCGGCGGGCGAAAAACTGCCCTTTACCCAGCGCCAGATCAATGCACAGATGCGTGGTCACGCCATTGAGTGCCGCATCAACGCCGAAGACCCCTACAAGTTCACGCCCTCGCCGGGGCGCATCACCACTTGGCATGCGCCGGGTGGGCCGGGGGTGCGTGTCGATTCGCACGTCTATACCAACTACTACGTTCCGCCGAACTACGATTCGATGATTGGCAAAATCATTGTGCATGGCGACACCCGCGAACAGGCTCTGGCGCGCATGCGTACCGCGCTGTCTGAAACGGTGATTGAAGGTATCAACACCAATATTCCGTTGCACCGGGAGTTGATGGTCGATGCCAAATTTATGGATGGCGGCACCAACATCCATTACCTTGAAGAATGGTTATCGCAGCGCCAGCGTTAAGCGCCGCTGCCAGATACCCCCAGATGCGGGCCCCTGCCGAACCTTGGGCGCGGGCCCGTTTTTTGTTTGCTGTGCGGTTTTCAACCGAAGTTAGTTTCAGATGTATGAACTGAGCCTCATGTGCCCGGAAGACCGGGTCGAATCCCTGAGCGATGCCCTCGATGCCTTGGACGCTCTGAGCGTCTCGGTCGAAGATGCCGATGCCCAAACCGATGCCGAACAAGCGCTGTTTGGCGAACCGGGCATGCCGCCCCCCAAGGACGGCTGGCAACGCAGCCGTGTCGTGGCGCTGTTTGCGGAGCAAGCCACCGCTGTAGAGGCGCGTGACCTGCTGCAAGCGCAAGACTTCTTTGACGGCTGTGAAGTGCTCGGTGTCGCCCCTGTGGCCGACCAAGATTGGGTGCGCCTGACGCAATCGCAGTTTGCTCCGGTAGAAATTACCCCTGAATTTTGGATTGTCCCGACGTGGCACGAGCCACCTGCTGCCGCGACACGCACCATTCGACTCGATCCGGGCTTGGCATTTGGCACCGGAACCCACCCCACCACACGGATGTGCCTGCGCTGGATTGCCCGCCAAGCATCGGCCTCTAGCGGCGCTAGCGCGTTGGGACGGGTGCTCGACTACGGTTGCGGTTCGGGCATTTTGGCGATTGCTGCTGCCAAATACGGCGCTACCGACATTGATGCGGTGGACATTGACCCCGCTGCCGTCGATTCGGCCCAGCGCAACGCCCAAGACAACCAAGTGGTGCTGCGCGCAGCCTTGCCCGATGCAGCCCAAGGCCTGTACCAAACGGTGCTGGCGAACATTCTGGCCTCGCCCTTGCAGGTTCTAGCGCCGCTGTTGTGCGCCCATGTGGCCGCTGGTGGAAACTTGGTGCTGGCGGGTATTTTGGAGCGCCAAGCCGAAATTTTGCAACAAGCCTACGCCCCTTGGTTGCAACTGCGCGTTGCCGATCAAGAGGACGGCTGGATCCTCATGACAGCCCAGCGCTAGGGCGGGTACACGTCCGGCCTGCGTACTGGTGGGTTCCATCTACCAACGTCCTCCCTACAATGCACAGCCGATGAGCCAAATCACACGCTGCCCGTTCTGCGAGACGAAATTCAAAGTCGTTGCAGACCAACTCCGCATCTCGGATGGATGGGTGCGCTGTGGTCAGTGCAAAGAGATATTTGATGCTACCGACCATCTACAGTCGGTGCCAGACACCTCGGGGCACGCAGTCCCTGCACCGCAGCACACCGATGCAGCCAGCACGCCCGCTATCGCCACAGCGGCACTGCCCAGTCCCTTAGAGTCTTTGGCCGATGGGCTTGAAGTGCCTGTCCCAACGGCAAAAAAAGCCCCGGACTTGGGTACGGAGGCTCCTAAAATACCGAAAAGTCCGGTTGCAAACGATAGCGCTCCCCCCCCCATTCCGCCCAAAACAGGCAAATCGGAACACCATCCCGAAGGGCCCATGCTGCCCCCCAAGGGCTACGAACTGCCATCGGCACCATTGCCTGAACTGGATTTGGAATGGTTTGATGCCTCTGAGTTAGATTTTGGGCCGACAGCCGCCCCTCCGCCCCAGCGCAAACCTGCTCCAAAAAAACCACCGGACGTTCCATCGACCACGGCACCACCACCATTGGGTGATGTAGCTCCCCCCGCACCAGTCACCCCGGTAGTTCCCCAGCCTGCGGCCTTAGCCCCGGCTGCGCCTGTCACCCCTGTGGCCCGAACACCCTCTTTCTTGCCTGAACGCCAAGAGCCTTATTTGGTGCCGGAGCCGTTGCTGGGCGAGCTACCACCGGTAAGCCCTGTGGCCCCCCCTTTGGCGGCTGAACCAGCGCCGAAAGAGCCAACATCCCCGCAAGCCGCTGCCATACCAGCGCCTGCCTCCGCCCCGATGGGCCAAGAGGAGTTGTCTTTTGTCCGGGCGGCGCAGCACAAGAACTTTTGGGGCAGTCGGGCCATGCGCATAGGGCTGTTGTTGGCCAGTGTGCTGCTGTTATGTGGCTTGGCGTTGCAAGTGCTGGTGCACCAACGCAATGTGCTTGCCGCAACCCACCCAGAATGGCGGCCATGGCTGCAAGCCCTGTGTGTACCCTTGCAGTGCAAGCTAGGCCCGCATCGACAAATAGCCTCTGTGGTGGTGGACAGCTCTTCGTTCAACAAAATTCGGGGCGATGAATACCAATTTGGCATCACCCTGAAAAACCGCTCCAGCATGGCGCTGGAAATGCCTGCCGTCGAGTTGACCCTGACCGATGCCAACGATCACCCCGTACTGCGGCGCGTGTTTACCCGGCAAGATTTGCAGGCACCAGCCGAGCTGCCTGCACAGGGCGAGTGGAGCACGTCCTTGTTGACGCGTCTTTCGACGGGCGGCAGCATGTTGGCATCTGGCTACCGGGTGCTGGCTTTTTACCCTTGAAACGGCCTTCGGCCAGAATGATTTTTTGACATGGCAGTCCTGATTTGTGGTTCTTTGGCGTTTGACACCATCATGTCTTTTGAGGGGCATTTTTCCGAACAGATCATGCCCGAACAGTTGCACATTTTGAATGTGTCGTTCTTGGTGCCCTCATTGCGCCGCGATTTTGGTGGCTGTGCTGGCAACATCGCTTACAGCCTCAAGCTCTTGGGTGGCGAGCCGCTGCCCATGGCTACTTTGGGTAGCGATGCTGGCGACTACCTGCACCGGCTCACGACTTTGGGTATCAGCACCCGCCATGTCAAACAGGTGGCCGATACCTACACCGCACAGGCCATGATCATGACCGACCGTGACAATAACCAAATCACGGCCTTTCACCCCGGTGCCATGATGTACGCCCACGACAACCGCATTGAGGCAGCGCCCGATGTGCGTTTGGGCATCATTGCACCGGATGGTCGCGATGCCATGTTGCAACATGCGGCCCAGTTCAAAGCCGCCAAGATTCCGTTCGTTTTTGATCCGGGTCAAGGTTTGCCGATGTTTGATGGCCCCGAGTTGGCCGCATTTATCGAACAAGCCGATTGGGTCGCGGTCAACGATTACGAAGGAAAGATGCTGTGCGACCGCACTGGCTGGAGCTTGGCCGATATTTCCCACAAAGTGCAAGGCTTGGTCGTGACTTTGGGCAGCGAAGGGTGTGATGTTTGGGTCAATGGCGTGTGCCAGCGTGTGCCAGCGGTCACGCCTGCCCAAGTTGTCGATCCCACCGGTTGCGGTGACTCTTGGCGCGGTGCCTTGTTGTTTGGTTTGGAGCGCGGTTGGTCGTTAGAGCGTTGTGCCAGTTTAGGCAACCGTATGGGTGCCCTGAAAATTGCCCAGCGCGGCCCACAAAATTACGCCCTCGATTTCACGCCCGAGCAGGCATAAAAAAACCCGGTGCCTAGGCACCGGGTTGTGTGGCGCGGGGCTATCCCTCGCCCACGCTGTACGCCACTAGATTTCAGGGCTTTTCGCCTGTAGGGAAAGGCCATTTGGCCTGTGGGTTCAGCGTTGTTTTGGGGGCTGGCACTGCTGCGGTGGTTTTTGCTGCCTTTTTAGCGGCTGCGGGGGCTTTGGCTGGTGCCGCTGCCTTGGGTGCCACCGGCTCAGCCTTCGGTGCGGCGGCCTTCTTGGCAGGTGTGGCTTTTTTAGCAGGAGCCGCCTTTGCCGTGGTTTTCACTTCGGCTTCGATGACGGGTGCTGCGGGTGCAGCTTTCTTGGCTGCTACCTTTTTAGCTGCCGCAGCCTTAGGGGCCGCAGCCGCCTTGACTGCTACAGGTTCCGCCGCCTTTTGCACTTCTGCCTTGGCTGCTGCAGGTGCTGCCTTTTTCGCGGCTACCTTTTTGGTCGCTGGAGCGGCCTTTTTTACCACTTTGGCTTCAGCGACTTCGACCTTAGCGGCTGGAGCTGCTTTGGGGGCTGCGGCCTTAGGTGCTGGAGCTGCTTTTTTGGCCGCTGCCTTTTTTGGCGCTGGTGCGGCAGCCTCAACCGCAGCCACAGGTGCTGTCACGGCGGGCGCAGCCGCCTTGGGCGTAGCTTTTTTGGCTGGAGTGGTTTTTTTCACGGTTTCAGCCTTAGGTGCAGCCGATTTTTTTGTAGTTGCCATCATATTCTCCTTGGGGTAATGGGCAGAGAGCGCTCCCGGCCTTCTGTCGGCCCGGAGAAATTTACGAAAACACGTTGCACAGCCATGCGCCGTGGCACACAGATGTGAAGCGGGTGGAGGAAAGTCATACAGAGGCTGCGATGTGTACGCATCAGTCCCAAGACAAGGCGCCGCCCGACTGGTATTCGATCACGCGGGTTTCAAAGAAGTTGCGTTCCTTTTTAAGGTCAATCATTTCGCTCATCCAAGGAAACGGATTTTCTTCGTTCGGGAACAAGGCTTCAAGGCCAATTTGGGTAGCACGGCGGTTAGCGATATAGCGCAAATAGCCTTTGAACATCGAAGCATTCATGCCCAGCACACCACGTGGCATAGTGTCTTCGGCGTATTTATATTCCAAATCAACCGCCTGCATGAACAGCGCTTTGATTTCTTCTTTAAATTCGGGTGTCCAGAGATGCGGATTTTCTAGCTTGAGCTGGTTGATAAGGTCAATGCCAAAATTGCAATGCATCGACTCATCGCGCAGGATATATTGGTATTGCTCGGCAGCGCCGGTCATTTTGTTTTGGCGGCCCAGCGCCAAAATTTGTGCAAAACCAACGTAAAAGAACAAGCCCTCCATCAGGCAAGCAAAAACGATCAATGATTTGAGCAGTGTTTGATCGGTTTCAGCCGTGCCCGTCTGAAAATGCGGGTCCATGATCGCTTCAATGAACGGGATCAGGAACTGATCTTTGTCACGGATGGATGGGATTTCGTTGTAGGCGTTAAAAATCTCGCTCTCGTCTAAACCCAACGATTCGACGATGTACTGGTAAGCGTGGGTATGAATGGCCTCTTCAAAGGCTTGGCGCAGTAAAAATTGGCGGCATTCGGGCGCGGTGATGTGGCGATAGGTGCCCAGCACAATGTTGTTGGCCGCCAGCGAGTCGGCTGTGACAAAAAACCCCAAGTTGCGCTTGATGATCCGGCGCTCGTCATCGGTCAGGCCGTTGGGGTCTTTCCAGAGGGCAATGTCGCGTGTCATGTTGACTTCTTGCGGCATCCAATGGTTGGCACAGGTGGCAAGGTACTTTTCCCAAGCCCATTTGTACTTGAACGGCACCAACTGGTTCACGTCGGTTTTGCCGTTGATGATGCGCTTGTCTGCGGCATTGACACGGTGCGCACCAACTGCTCCTGAAATAGGAGCAATAAAAGCAGTTGGTGTGGGCGCTATAGTCAAAACAGGCTGCAAATCGGGGGTTAAAAACGAAGGCGGCATCTGACGACCCAAATGGGTTTGTTGCAGGCCGCTGTCCAGCGAGGTTGGCAATGAGGGCGTGACTTCTTCGTCCCAGGTCAGCATAGATATTCCAGTGCTCAGATTATGAGAGCAGCGCTTCAAAATGAAAAGCACCCAAGTGCCGCGCTGCGTTGATTTTTTGCTTTACAGCACCGATGCAGCCCATTTTGGATGGGCTGCACACCTTGTTTATTGGCAAGCCTCGCAAGTGGGGTCATCAATGGCGCAAAACTGAATGTCGGTTGCGGGCAGCGCAACGGGTGCCTCTGCCGGGTGCGCTGTGACCCCACCGCCATCGCTTCCCGACGAAACAGCGTTGAGTTGGCGCGTATGGACGGTGCTCATCTCCACATGGGTAGCACTTTGGGTGCGCAGGTAATAGGTAGTTTTGAGGCCGCGTACCCAAGCCAGCTTGTAGGTTTCGTCGAGTTTTTTGCCCGAAGCACCCGCCATGTAGATGTTGAGGCTTTGGGCCTGATCAATCCACTTCTGGCGGCGTGATGCAGCTTCGACCAACCAAGCGGATTCGACCTCAAAAGCGGTTGAATACAGTGCCTTAATCTCGGGTGGTACCCGGTCAATTGGCTGTAGCGATCCCTTGAAGTGCTTGAGGTCCATCACCATCACCTCGTCCCACAGCCCCAACCGTTTCAGGTCATGTACCAAGCGGTGGTTAATCACAGTGAACTCACCCGACAAGTTCGATTTGACCGACAAATTGCCAAAGCACGGCTCAATCGAGGCATCTACTCCGACAATGTTGGAGATCGTAGCGGTCGGGGCAATGGCGACGCAGTTGGAGTTGCGCATGCCATCTTGGGTAATTTTGCGCCGCAGCGCATCCCAATCGAGCGTGGAGGAGCGATCCACCTCGACATAACCACCGCGTGCTGTGGCCAGCATACCGATGGTATCGAAGGGCAAAACCCCTTGGCTCCACAGCGAGCCGTCATAGGTGGAATAACGCCCGCGTTCAGCGGCCAACTCGGTTGAGGCCCAGTAGGCGTGGTAACAAATGGCTTCGGTAGAGCGGTCGGCAAACTCCACGGCTTCTGGCGACGCATAGGGAATGCGCAGCGCATAAAGTGCATCCTGAAACCCCATCATCCCCAAACCCACCGGACGGTGGCGCAAGTTGGACTCGCGCGCTTTCGGTACGGCGTAGTAATTGATGTCGATCACGTTGTCGAGCATCCGCATGGCAATACCGATGGTTTTGCGCAGCTTGACCACGTCCAGCACCGTTTGGCCGTCGGCCCCGGTCGTCAGGTGGCGCGGTAAATTAACCGAGCCAAGATTGCACACCGCTGTTTCGGTGTCGCTGGTGTTCAGGGTGATTTCAGTGCATAAGTTAGACGAATGCACCACACCTACATGCTGCTGCGGGCTACGCACATTGCAGGCATCTTTGAAGGTAATCCAAGGGTGACCCGTTTCAAACAACATGGTCAGCATCTTGCGCCACAAGTCCGTAGCTTGCACCGTGCGCGAGGGCTGAATTTCACCGCGCGCTGCTTGGGCTTCGTAAGCCACATAGGCTTTCTCGAACGCAGCACCGAACAGGTCGTGCAAATCGGGCACATCCGATGGTGAGAACAGCGTCCAAGTGCCTTTCTCAATGACGCGGCGCATGAACAGATCAGGAATCCAGTTGGCCGTGTTCATGTCGTGCGTGCGGCGACGGTCGTCGCCGGTGTTTTTACGCAGCTCCAAAAATTCTTCGATGTCCAGATGCCAAGTTTCTAGATAGGTGCAGACTGCGCCCTTGCGTTTTCCTCCGTTGTGGGCCAAACCGGCGACAGTTTGGTAAGACGCATCCACGTCCACTTTCAAATCCACCACCAAAGGTTTGGGAGTCAAGGGGCGTACGGCACGAATCCGCGAGAACACCATGCCCCCGTGTTCAATCCAATGGCGCTTAGTCACCGGGGTGCAGTTCAAGCGTTCGGCCAGTGCCGGAATGGCCGGGATACGCAAGTCGATGGAGGTCGTTGTATTGGCAAACACCGCTTGCGAGCCGTCGGAACGCTGGCCGACATGGTCATGGCGGCGGGTGCGTTTCTGACCCGACACCGGTACACCCAAACGCAGCATTTGGTAGCGCACACCGTGGGCCAGAGCTTCAGAAGCAGAGGTAAATGACAGCTCCTTGCCGCGCGAGATGCAGCCATCGGTTTCTAGCAGTCCTTGCAATAGCGCCAGCGTGTGGGGTATTGGCAAATGGCTCAACCGTGGCGCAATATGCTTCTCGTGGGCCTCGTTGTAGAGGTCGCTGTGCTCAAACCCCAGCGTAGGCGCACCTGCGCCGGTAATTTGGCCTGTGGTGCCATCGCGCAGCGCACCACGGCCTGCCGCCCAGTGGATTTGCACATAGGTTGTGCCACGCCCAGTTTCCCAAGTGTGAATGCCGCGTTCGGCCAGATAAGCACGGACAAACCCGAGATGGGAGTCTGATTGGGGATTGCCCGAAACGCCCCACTGCATACCGTCTTTTGACAAGTGACCATCACCGAGCAAAATACCGTACAGGCGGGCATCGTCTTCGGTCAAACCGGGCACGGGAACTACTTCGGTCGGAATGGCAAAACCAATGTAGTCGCCACAACGCAGCTTGCCAGACTCTGTCCACGCAGGGGCTACTTTGCCCTTGGTGAGCCAATTTTGGGTGCGGGCACCGGCTTGCCCCAATGGAACACCCTGAATCGCCCAAAATGGGTGGGCATCGGTGACTTCCAGCGGCTCAATGGCATGTTTGAGGTCAATTGCCAGCATCGGGTCGTGTTGGTTATAGACCATGCGCTCCGTGACTTGGCGGTACTGACCACTGTGGCCCAGTACCAAATCGCCGGGATGAATGTCGCGGATAGCGCGAACGCCGGTCGCGGTATAAACCTGCGTATCGGGGGCAAAGCACTGGTTCACTGCAACCGCCGTATCGTTGACCACTTTCAAAAATGGCACCACGCCTTGCGATTCGCCGTTGGTACCCTTAATGTGGCTGCCCAGCGCCCGCACCCGTGTCCAATCGTTGCCTAATCCACCGGCAAATTTCGACAGCAGCGCATTTTCTTTGATTGACTCGTAAATACCGCCCAAGTCGTCGGGCACGGTGGTCAGGTAGCAGCTCGAAAGTTGTGAGCGCAGAGTGCCGCTGTTGAACAGCGTTGGTGTGCTCGACATAAAGTCAAAACTCGACAGCACTTCATAAAATTCGATAGCCCGAGCTTCGCGGTCGCTTTCGTTGAGTGACAAGCCCATCGCTACACGCATAAAAAACGCTTGGGGCAACTCAATGCGGCTCTTGCGAATGTGCATGAAGTAGCGGTCATAAAGGGTTTGCAGTCCCAAATAATCAAATTGCAAATCGCGTTCGGCTTGGAGTGCCGCCGCCAAGCGGGGCAAATCAAACGCCATCATTCGGGGGTCGAGCAGGTGGTTGTCCACCCCTTTTTGGATAAACCCCGGAAAGTAATCGACATAGCTTTGCGCCATTTCAGCCGGGCTCACTTCGCGGCCCAGCACTTCGCGGGCAATGGTGTGCAGCAACAAACGGGCTGTGGCGTAGGAGTAGTCGGGGTCTTTTTCGATCAGTGTGCGGGCCGCCAGAATCGAGGCTTTGTAAACCTCGTCAATCGGCACGCCATCGTAGAGGTTGCGCAAAGTCTCTTGCACAATGGGTTCGGCTTGCACATCGCTGCCCAAACCAGCACAGGCCGATTCGATCAAGCCGCGCAGGTAAGCCATGTCCAGCGCGACCCGCGCCGCGCCGTCCTGCACATGCAACACAGGGGCCACTGGCGCTTGTTGGGCTGCTATGCGTTCGCGCTCTTGGGCGTGGCGTTCGCGGTAGAGCACATAAGCACGGGCGATTTCGTGGTGGTCACTGCGCATCAAACCCAGCTCGACTTGGTCTTGCACATCTTCGATATGAAAGGTGCCCCCGTGGGGGCGTGAGCGCACCAAAGCGCGCACCACGTTGTGCGTCAAGATGTCCACCACTTCGCGCACGCTGGCCGAGGCAGCGCCTTGCGTACCGCGCACCGCCAGAAAGGCTTTCATCATTGCCACAGCAATTTTTTGGGGTTCAAAAGGCACGACATCACCGTTACGCCGAATGATTTGGTAGTGCGATAGGTGGGGCAGCGCAGTGCTTGCGGCGGGCGTGGTGGGGGTATGGAGGGCAGTCTGCATGGCATCCTTGGGTGGGGGCTATCTGGGAAATGCAACCAGCGGCACAAAGCGCCGCGAGCAAGAAAATGGGGTGGGAAATGGCGCGGACAAAAACCGCCTGATTCACTACCTATGGTGCCTGAATCAGTTAATGACACTACAGGTAGTGTATCTCAGGCTGAAATCGACCGAATTTTCGCGGCATCTACGGGGAACGATGCATTGTCCCAATTCAGTAAGCTGCGCAGGTGCGCCCAGTCAAAGCCCGGGCCGGGATCGCCCTTGCGACCAGGGGCAATGTGTTCGTGGCCGGCAATATGGGCGATGGGGTAGCGCGAGGCCAAATCAGAGCACAGTTTTGCCAAGGTGGCGTATTGTGCTGGCTCAAAGCCATCGCCCTCCAATCCTTCCAGCTCAATCCCAATCGAGTCGTCATTGCATTGCCCGCGCCCTCGGTAGCACGAGGCCCCGGCGTGCCAAGCCCGTCGGTCGCAATCGACAAATTGCCATAGCGCGCCACTTCGTTCGATGAAAAAGTGGGCCGACACTTCCAGTCCGCGAATGCCTTGGTAGTAAGGGTGTGCCTCCCAATCGAGGGTATTGGTAAATAGCGCCTGCACGGCATTGCCGCCGTACTCACCCGGTGGCAAGCTAATGGAGTGGACAACGATCAAATCAACCGCCGCTTGGGGAGGGCGGGGGCCGTGGTTGGGTGATTCTGTGCGGGCTGCACTGGTATGCCAGCCGCCGTGCCAAACTGCGGGGGGGTTAGTGGGTATCGTCAATGTCACAGGTCGGCTCGGTGTCATGGGGGGCAACAATATTCAGGCGGGCGATGCGGTAACGAATCTGCCGCAGGCTAATCCCCAAGCGGGCGGCTGTGACGGTGCGGTTAAAGCCTGTTTCGTGCAGTGCCCGCACCAAAATATCGCGCTCTTGTTGATCGAGCCACGCTTGCAGGTCGTTAGGTAAACCGGTTTCCGTACTGAGGATTGGGGTTTCAGAAAAGGACTCCGGTAGTGCAGAAGCAGGTGCCGGGGGGCTGACTGCCAAGCACTCCATGTCCAGGCCATCGCCATCGCTCAGGGCCACTGCGCGGTGCAATAGGTTTTCTAATTCGCGCACGTTGCCGGTCAAGGGATGGCTGGCAATGGCTGCCTGCGCTGCTGGTGTCAGCACAGGCACTGTGATGCCCGACTCATGGGCAATGCGCGCCAACAAAGCATGGCACAAAGCAGGCAGGTCTTGGCGGCGTTCGCGCAAGGGTGGGATGATGATTTCAATGACGTTTAAACGGTAATAGAGGTCTTGCCGGAATCGACCTGCTTGCACATCAGCCGCCAAATCGCGGTGGGTGGCGCTGACGATGCGGACATCGACAGTTTCTTCTTGGGTGCAGCCCAAAGGCCGAACGCTGCGCTCTTGAATCACCCGCAGCAGCTTCGATTGCATGGCCAGTGGCAGATCGCCGATCTCATCGAGAAACAAAGTGCCACCTTGCGCAGCCTGAAAGTAGCCCAGCCGGTCTTGGGTAGCGCCGGTGTAAGAGCCTTTGCGGGCACCGAAAAATTCGGCCTCCAGTAAATTCTCGGGAATGGCACCACAGTTCACCGCCACCAGTGGGCCGCTGGCGCGTTGGCTACTGGCGTGCAGCGCTTGCGCCACCAGTTCTTTGCCAGTACCCGACTCGCCACGTACCAGCACTGGGGCCATGCCACGGGCCACCTTGAGCACCCGTTGCTTGACGTTTTGCATGGCTTCGGAGTCTCCGACCAGCCGATCCAAAGCGGTGTTGAGGGTATTGCCAGAGAGCACGGGGGGGGCATCGGCTGGGCGCTGGCTGCTGTGCGGCGCAGGCACACCACCGCTGCCCTGCACGGCTGAAGCCACTACGGAGCGAAATTGCTTTAAATCGACCGGCTTGGTCAAATAATCAAAAGCGCCACAGCGCAGGGCTTCTACGGCGTTTTCAGCCGAGCCGTAGGCCGTCATGACGATGCAGCGTTCGCGCCGTTGTTGCTCACGCAAATCTTGCAACAGCTCCATGCCAAAACCGTCGGGCAAGCGCATGTCGGTAATCACGACTTCAAAGCGCAAGTTTTGTAGCTGTTGGCGCGCCTCTTGCAGGGTAGCTGCAGTTTCTACGCGGTAGCCTTGGCGCAAGAGCGTCAGTTCGTACAGTGTGCGAAGGTCTGGCTCATCGTCAACGACCAAGATGGAGGCAGCAGAAACGGTCATGGCAGTGCAGGGGTTGAAGCGGCAGCAGAATGGGATGAAGGCAGCATTTCTGGCGGACGGTTCGTGGGTCGAAAAACCACGGTAAAGGCGTTACCGTCTATGGGGCCGCGCGCAGTACGGCGTGTCAGGCGCTGGTAGCCAATGCTGGCACCGTGGCGTTCGCACAATTCTCGGCAGATGTACAAGCCTAAACCACTGGAGCGACTCTCGGAGGAGAAAAATGGCTCAAACAAATGCTTTTGCACCGATTGGTCCATAGGCTCGCCATCGCTCCAAACTTGCAGACTGACTTGACCACAAGCGCTTATTCCGGTCAGTAAGTGCAGTGCATCGGCTGCGCTACTTTTATAACGCAGCGCGTTATCGAGCAGATTCACCAGCACCCGCCGCAGGTGCTCGGGATCAAACTCTACCTGAGCGTTGCCTGTATCTAAGCGCACCATCGCTTGGCGTACCAAGGGGGCGTGCCCTTGCCAGTCGCGCCAGATGTGGGCCAGCGTTTCATCCAGCGCCAACGTCGATGCGGGGCCTTGGTTGATTTGGTGGCGGACACGGGCAATGTCCAAAATATCTTCGGTAATGCGGTTTAAGCGCTCGGCGTTTTGTCGCACCATTTGTGCCAAACGCTTTTGCGCCGGTTCGTGCAAATCTTCGTCCAGCAAGGCGTTGGCCTGAACGATGGCAGCCAAGGGGTTGCGAATTTCGTGCGCCACCGCCGCCGACATACGGCCCATTGCCGCGAGTTTTTCCGTCCGCAGTCGCGCCTCCATTTCGCGCAAATCATGCAAAAACATGACGCACAGGCGCTGGCCTGGCATATCGGTTGCAGCTTTACTCGGCGGCGTGAGCCATGAGCGCACATGCAAGCCAATCGGGCTGTGGCCGGGCGACAGCAGGGTGGTGTCGGTTGCTTGGGGCGCATCTTGCCCAAAGGTGCATCCTGCGATCTCTTGCAGCGGCTGCCATGCCGCGTTTTGCGCTAGCGCAAAGGGCTGTCCCATCGTGAGAGGGTAATCGAGCAAGCGCAGGGCTGCTGGGTTGGCCATGCGCACGGTGTTGTTTTGATCGACCACCAAAACACCATCGGTCAAATTTTCAATCACCAATGCACTGACCTGCCTTTGTGCGAGTGCGGCCCGGCGGTTGTGTTGGGCCACTTGCTGCTCACGCACCAATCGGGTGGACAACTGGTGTACCAAAAAGGCAACGATGAAATACCCCGTGCCCGTGAGCGCAGTTTGCAGATAGCGCTGCGTGGTGTCACCGCCGCCATGTTCGCCCAACCACCATGCCCACCCCAACAGCAGCAGCGTGGCACACGCAGTGGTGCCCAAAGCCAAAGTAAGGGTGCCCAACACTGCTGCCATCAAAATGGGCAGACCCAGCAGGGCCGTGAAATTCATGCCGCCAGTGTGCAGCCATTGCAACATGCAAACGGCTGCCAAATCAACACCGATGGATGGCAACCACTGTGGGCCAGCCTGTGGCGCTGGGCGAGCGTGTCTGCCCAGAATGCGCACGGCCAGTGTTGCCGCCAAATACACCGCAGACACGACCAGCACCCACGGTTGCCCGGTGTTTTGGCTCAGTGCCTGCCCTAGCGCTTGGAGGATCAACAGGGCTAGCGCAACCATCACGCGCCCTGTCAAAAATCCGTGCCATAACCGAAGAAAAGGTGTCTCGTCCAGCGCTGGCGAGAGCAGCGACCGGATGTCGGTGCTTGCATTAACCGACATTTTGGCGTTGGTGATCGGCACAGCAGTAATAGCGTTGGCGCACTGTCAACGCTTCGGTACGGGGCAAATGCAGACCGCAGTGGGCACAAACGACCATGGCTTGTGGGGCTGGCTGGGTAGCCGTTGGGGGGCATTGCGTTCGGCGCTGGCTACGCCACCAAGCATAGGCCAGCACCAAAATAATCAGCCATACCAAATACTTCATGTTTCAATCCACGCCTCTCAAGAGACGACTTTGAGGGGGTACCCCTCCGCCTAAACAATGTGATCGCCCTAAAGAGGAGCTGTTTCAAACCGAATTGGTTTTTAGCTCAACCGCCGCGTTCCAACACCACTTCGAGTACAAAACGCGACCCCACATAGGCCAGCAACAGCAGTAGCGCACCGGCATAGAGCATGCGCACTGCGCTGCGCCCGCGCCAACCAAAGCGCGAACGCCCTACCAGCAAGGCTGCCAATGTCAGCCACGACAGCACCGAGAACACTGCTTTGTGATCCCAGCGCCATGCCCGGCCATACAGCACATCGGCAAACAACATGCCCGCCAGCAGCGTGGCCGTGAGCAGCACAAAACCGGCCAGCACAAAACGAAATGTGAGCCGCTCTAGCGTCAGCAAGGGCATACCACTGTGTGAGTCAGCACCGAGCCGAATGCGCCGTTCAGCCCGGCCCATCAGTCCGGCGTGCACTACCGCTGCTGCCAGCAGGCCATACGAGGCTACACCCAGCGCCAAATGCAAAGGCAACCACGCTGAGGCAGCAACTTGCAATAACTGCCCCGGAAACACCAGCGCCAGCAGTACCGCCAGCGCCCCCAATGCGGCCAGCGTGCCACGCACCTGCAATTGTGGAAACCGTTGGCGCTCAATGGCATAGACCGTCAATACCAACCAAGCGGTGATCGACAAAGCAGGCCCAAAACCAAAACGGGGTGCCTCGCCCAACATGCCCCACACCAAGGCCGCTGCGTGCAGGAACCAAGCCAATGCCAATGCAAGACGCGAACCGGCGCTGCCAAGGTGTGAGGCCGCCACTGCGGGCACGGTGTAGGCCACTGCCGCCGCCAGTCCAAGCAGCAGACTGATGGGGGATGCGCTGGGTAAAATCATGGGTCACAGTTTACCTTTCGCCCGCTGCCTACAGCCTGGCTCACTGCCTGCCGCCGCCACCGGTCGCGGGCTTACCCGGAACACCGCTCTATGGCCTCCGCCCTTACCGATAAACTCTCGCGCCTCGTCAAGGAGATGCGTGGCCAGGCCCGCATCACCGAATCCAACGTGCAAGACATGCTGCGCGAAGTGCGCATGGCTTTGCTCGAAGCCGACGTGGCCCTGCCCGTGGTGCGCGACTTCATTGCCCGTGTCAAAGAAAAAGCCCTCGGCCAAGAGGTGCTCGGCTCGCTCAAACCGGGGCAAGCGCTGGTGGGTATCGTCAACCGCGAACTTGCCGCCACCATGGGCGAGGGCGTATCCGACCTCAATTTGGCGGCCCAGCCTCCTGCGGTGATTTTGATGGCTGGCTTGCAAGGTGCCGGTAAAACCACCACCACCGCTAAACTCGCCAAGCACCTGATCGAAAAGCGCAAGAAAAAGGTGCTCACCGTCTCGGGCGACGTTTACCGCCCCGCCGCTATCGAGCAGCTCAAAACGGTCACGAAGCAGGCTGGGGCCGAGTGGTTTCCGAGTACGCCCGACCAAAAGCCGCTCGACATTGCTTTGGCTGCGCTCGATTACGCCAAAAAGCATTATTTCGATGTGCTGTTGGTCGATACCGCAGGCCGGTTGGCCATTGATGAAGTGCTGATGCTGGAAATCAAGCAACTGCACGCTGCGCTCAACCCGGTCGAAACCTTGTTTGTGGTCGATGCCATGCAGGGCCAAGATGCCATCAACACGGCCAAGGCGTTCAAAGAGGCACTGCCGCTGACGGGCATCGTCTTGACCAAACTCGACGGTGATTCGCGCGGTGGTGCGGCGCTTTCGGTGCGCCAAATCACCGGGGCACCGATCAAGTTTGCCGGTGTCAGCGAAAAAATTGACGGCCTTGAAGTGTTCGATGCCGAGCGCCATGCCGGGCGTGTGCTGGGCATGGGCGACATTGTGGCGCTGGTCGAGCAGGTGGTCGCTGGCGTGGATTTAGAGGCGGCCCAAAAGTTGGCCGCCAAGGTCAAGAGCGGCGACGGTTTTGATTTAAACGACTTTTTGGGCCAAATCCAGCAGATGAAGCAGATGGGTGGGCTGTCGAGCCTGATGGACAAACTGCCCGCACAGCTCACGGCCAATGCCGGGGCCATGGACATGGACAAGGCCGAGAAAGACATCAAGCGCAAAGAAGGCATCATCCAAAGCATGACGGCGCTGGAGCGGCGCAAGCCCGAACTCATCAAAGCCACGCGCAAAAAGCGCATCGCCAACGGCGCGGGGGTTCAGGTGCAAGAGGTCAATCGCCTGCTGAAAGAATTCGAGCAGATGCAAACCATGATGAAAAAGATGAAAGGCGGTGGCCTGATGAAGATGATGAAGAAACTCGGCGGCATGAAGGGCATGGGTGCTGGAATGCCCAAAATGCCGTTCTGAGGCCACCTTGCAGAGTTTTTGAGGTCTTTTAGCCCTCTAGCCCAAGACCAGTCAGTATTTGTTGCTATTAAAAACAAAGCAAAAAGCCGGTGCAATACCGGCTTTTTGCTGTCTGGCGCACCCCGCAAACAGCTCCTAAAAGAAGAGCATTAAATGCTTTAGGGGCAAGGGCTAGGATCGTAAAAGACCTTAAAAACCCTTGCCAGCAGGCATTGGGGCGGTTTTTAGCGCTCGTCGAAGCTCAGGGTCAGCGTGTCGCTGGTGGCGCGCGCTTGGCAGCTCAAGACAAAACCCCGTGCCACTTCGTCGGCTTCGAGGGTGTAGTTTTTGTCCATCGTCACACTGCCGCACAGCACCTTGGCGCGGCAGGTGCAGCAGACACCAGCCTTGCAAGAAAAAGGCAAATCCAATCCGGCGTTCAGTGCCACGTCCAGGATATGCTCTGCCGAGCTGATAGCCATTTGGTGCTCGGTGCCATCGACAATCACTGTCAGCTGAACCGTTCTGGCCGCTGGCACTTTGGTGGCAGCAGCATCGGTATCGGCCTGCACCTTTTCCGCCACTGCAGCGGTGGCCGTAAAGTGCTCGCTGTACACACGGCTGTCAGGCACACCCGCTTCAATCAGCGCTGTTTGCACTGCGGTGATCATGGCCTCTGGGCCACAAACAAACACCTCGTCCATGCTCTTGACCGGCAGCAACGCAGCAATGATGGCGCGCACTTTGTCGCCGTCGATGCGGCCTTGCAGCAAATCGACCTCTTGCGCTTGGCGCGACAAAACGTGAATCATCGTGAAGCGATCGGCAAACCGGTCTTTCAGGTCTTGCAGGGCTTCGTTGAACATCACGCTGGCGGTGCGGCGGTTGCCGTAGACCAGCGTAAATTTCGATTCTGGCTGCTCTTCGAGCGTCGTGATGGCAATCGACAAAATCGGCGTGATGCCCGAGCCAGCGGCAAAACCAACGCGGTGAATGGCGCGCTGTTTTTTGACCGTAAAACGACCCTCGGGGGGCATGACGCTCAGGCTGTCGCCGGCTTGGATAGCGGTGGTGGCCCAGTTAGAGAACAAGCCGTCCTCGACCGGGCGGATGCCGACTTCCAGCTCACCATCTTGGAGCAAACGGCTGCGCGCGCTGCTGATGGAGTAGCTGCGGCGCAGGTCTTGGCCGTTGACTTGGGCGCGCAGGGTCAAAAATTGGCCTGGCTCAAAGTGAAAAGCAGCGCGCGTGGCGGCAGGAACATCGAAAGTGATGACGACCGAGCCAGCCGCTTCGGGGCTGACGCGCTTGACCTTGAGTTCATGAAAATGTGGGCTAGCCATGCTGGCATCTCCGGTAATGACTTAATACGGCTTGAAATAATCGAAGGGTTCCTGACAATCCAAGCATTTGTAGAGCGCCTTGCACGCGGTGGAACCAAAGTGCGAGGACTCGACGGTATGGCTGGAGCCGCAACGCGGACAGGCTACTGCAGGCTCGGGCTGAGCCGCACCGCGTACAAAACGCAATACGCTCTCCTCTGAACCGCGCGCGTTGGCGCAGGCGTGACCCGGCGGTGCAATACCGTAGGCACGGAGCTTTTCTTTGGCAATGTCGGTCATCCAGTCGGTCGTCCAAGCGGGGGCCAGTTGTGTCACGACGGTAGCTTGTAAGCCTTGAGCCTCTAGCGTGGCGCGGACATCGTCTTCGATCTGGCCCATCGCTGGGCAACCGCTGTAGGTGGGGGTTATGACCACCTCCAGCCCGTCAGCACCTTGGCGCACATCGCGCAAGATACCCAATTCGCGCAAGGAAACCACTGGAATTTCCGGATCGGCCAGTGTTTCAAGTGCAGCCCAAGCGGCTTCGACGGAGGTGGTCATCGTGCTTACCAAGTAGCGTTGGGATGGGCGCGGGCCAGGCTTTGCATTTCACCGAGCAAAAAGCCCAAGTGTTCAGAATGCAAGCCATCTTTGCCACGGGTGATGTAACCATCCTCCGAGGAGCGCACCAAAGTGGCTTGGGCCAAGGTATCGTTGACCAGCGTGTCCCACGAAGCGCGCAGTGTGGACACATCCACGCCCACGCCAGAAGCTGCCGCAGCCGCTTCCATCGCATTGACCGTCCAGAACTCCTGTGTGTAGGGCATCAGGTGGTCGAGCGCCGCTTGTACGCGGGCGTGCGACTCTTCGGTGCCGTCGCCCAAGCGAACCAACCAGTCGCGCGAGTAGCGCAGGTGGTAACGCACTTCTTTCAGCGATTTGGCAGCGATAGCGGCCAATTGCGCGTCTTTCGATTGTTGCAGTGCGTCCCACACCAGCACCATCAAGGCGCTGTAGAGGAAGTTGCGCACAATGGTCGTGCCGTAATCGAGGTCGGTCTTGGCGTAACCCACCAAGGCGCTGTGGTGTGGCAACTCCAGCAAGGTGTAGTTGCGAAAGTCTGGCACATCGCGAAAGTAAGCCAACTTGTCTTCGGTAGCACCGCCACCGAGTTCGATGGCAGCTTGCTGGTACAGCAAACGCGCCTGACCGATCAAGTCCAAGCTGACGTTGGCCAAAGCAATGTCTTCTTCGATGATGGGGCCATGACCACACCATTCAGCATTGCGCTGGCCCAGCACCACGGCGTTGTCGGCCAAGTGCAAAAGGTAATTGGCGGTTGCGCTCATTTACATGTGCCCCACTTCTTCTGGAATTTCATAGAAAGTGGGGTGGCGGTAAATTTTGTCGGCTGCGGGGTCAAAGAACTCCCCTTTGTCATCGGGATTGCTCGCAGTAATAGCGACCGATGGCACCACCCAGATGCTGATGCCTTCTTGGCGACGGGTATAGACATCACGGGCCATCTCCAGCGCGTGCCCTGCGTCGGATGCGTGCAGGCTGCCACAATGTTTGTGGTCTAAACCCTGTTTACTGCGGATGAAAACTTCCCACAGGGGCCATTCTTTCAATGCTGCGTTCATGCTGCCTCCTTCAATGTACGTTGTTGCTGTTTGCGGGCATATGCCATGGCTGCATCACGCACCCACTGCCCATCGTTGTGTGCCTTGACACGGGTGGAAAGGCGTTCTTTGTTGCAAGGGCCGTTGCCGTTGACGGTGCTCCAGAATTCATCCCAGTCGATTTGACCGTGGTCGTAGTGACCGCGCTCTTCGTTCCACTTCAAATCTGGATCGGGCAACGTCACGCCCAACACCTTGGCTTGGGGCACGGTGGCATCAATGAATTTTTGGCGCAGGTCATCGTTGCTAATGCGCTTGATACCCCAGCGCATACCTTGGGCGCTGTGGGGGCTATCGGCATCGGTGGGGCCAAACATGGCCAAGCACTTCCACCACCAGCGGTTCACTGCGTCTTGCACCATGGCTTTTTGCTCATCGGTGCCGCGCATCATCACCAGCAGGGCTTCGTAGCCTTGGCGTTGGTGGAAAGATTCTTCCTTGCACACGCGCACCATCGCACGGGCGTAAGGGCCGTAGCTGCAACGGCACAGTGGGATTTGGTTCATGATGGCTGCGCCATCGACCAACCAACCAATCACGCCGACATCGGCCCAGTTCAGTGTTGGGTAATTGAAAATCGAGCTGTATTTGGCCTTGCCACTGTGCAGGTTTTCCAGCAACTGGTCGCGGCTGGTGCCCAGAGTTTCAGCAGCGCTGTACAGATACAGACCGTGACCACCTTCGTCTTGCACTTTGGCAATCAAAATCGCCTTGCGCTTTAAGCTGGGCGCACGGCTGATCCAGTTGCCTTCGGGCAACATACCGACGATTTCGCTGTGTGCATGCTGGCTGATTTGGCGCACCAAGGTTTTGCGGTAGGCCTCTGGCATCCAGTCTTGTGGCTCAATACGGCCATCTGCATCAATGCAGGCATCAAAACGTGCCATCAACTCAGCAGACTCGGCGGATGCCACTACTTTGACATGCGTTTGTCCGGATTCATCCGGCACACTGAAAGATTGCGTGTACATGGCAATTACTCCTTAGGGTTGAAGCCAATACGGTTTGGGGAATATCAGAGCAGCCAAGCTGGCGTGCGCTTATCGAGAAAAGCAGCGATGCCGTCTTTGGCTTCGTTGGTGGCCCGCTGGCGCGAAATGCGCTGGGCGGTCTCTTCGCTCACCTCGTCATCAATCGAGCGTCCAGCGATCGCTTCGATCAAATCTTTGGCAGCCTTTTGTGCCAACGGTGCTCCGGCAATCAACGGCTCAACGATCTGGGCAATGGTGGCATCGAGGTTCTCGCGTTCGCACACCTCATTGACCAAACCGATGTCCATCGCGCGTTGGGCCGAAAACCGCTCCGCACTTTGAAAGTAACGCAGTGCATGGCGTGGCCCGATGGCCCGCAGAACGTAGGGACTAATCACGGCGGGAATAATGCCGAACTTGACTTCAGAGGTGGCAAAAACAGCATCGCTGCTGGCCACGGCCATATCGCAAGCGGCAGCCAAGCCGGTGCCTCCGCCCAATGCAGCCCCTTGCACACGGGCAATGGTCGGTTTAGACAGCCCGGACAAAGCGCGCAACATACGGGCAAAGCGGCGGGCATCGGCCCGGTTTTCTTCTTCACTGAAAGCCGAGGCGCGTTTCATCCAATTGAGATCGGCCCCGGCAGAAAAATGCTTGCCGCGACCACCCAACACCACCACCCGCACCGATGCATCGGCATCCAGCTCCGCACAGGCTGCGCTCAAATCGGCAATCAACTGCTCATCGAAGGCGTTAAAAACATCCGGACGGTTCATCCAGACCGTGGCGACACGGTCTTGGCGCTCAATACTCAGGGTTTGGTACATGGTGTAAGGCTTTGCGGTCAATCAGGAGAAATTACGGTTGCAGTTGCCACTGGCTGCCCTTGATTTCGAGCATGCGAAAGGCAGAGAGATTCAAGCCCATGTGGTCAGTGGCCGACATGTTGACCGTGCCACCGGTGCCGATATAGCCCTTGGTGCTTTCCAGTGCATCACGCACTTTGGTCTTGTCGGTGCTGTTGGCACGCTTGATGGCATCCACAGTCATCATCAAGCCGTCGTAGGCATGACCGCCAAACGAGGAAGGATCGGTTTTCCAACGCTCTTGGAATGCTTTGGCGTAAGCCACAACCACTGGTTTTTGTGGGTCGTTAGCGGGCAGCTTGTCAGCGACCAACAAGGCCGATGCGGGCAGACGCACACCCTCGGCTGCTGGCCCTGCCAGTTTGATGAACTCTTCCGAGGCAATGCCGTGGGCGTGGTACAGCGGCAGGGTCACGCCCAATTGTTTGTAGTTCTTCGTAACGATAGCCGGGCCTTGGCCCAGACCAAAGACAAACACCGCTTGCACCCCCGCCGTGCCCTTGATCTTGGTGATCTGCGGGCTCATGTCGGTGTCTTTGGGGCCGTAGGTTTCGTTTGCCACCAAGGTGATGCCGTACTTGGCAGCCACCGCCTCAGTTTCTTTTTTGCCCGATTGACCAAAACCGCTGGTTTCCGACAGCAGCGCTACCTTGCTGATGCCGCGCTTTTTCATGTCGTCGAAAACTTTTTCAGCGGCCATGCGGTCAGTATGGGGGGTTTTGAAAACCCACTTTTTCACCGGTTCGACCACCACTACAGCACCCGCCAGCGAGACAAACGGAACTTCGGCCTTTGTCACCAAAGGCACCATCGACATCGTGGCCCCGGTGGTTGTGCCACCAATGATGACATCGACGTTGTCGTTCTCGATCAAGCGCTTGGCAAAGCCGTTGGCTTTGTTAGCGTCGCTGCCATCGTCGTAGTGCACCAATTCAAGCTTGCGCCCCAAGACACCGCCCTTAGCGTTGAGCTCTTCCACATACATTTGCAGTGTTTTAAGCTCAGGGTCGCCCAAAAATGCAGCCGGCCCCGTCACCGACAACACGGTGCCAATTTTGATGGCGTCTGCCGCCATAGCGGTCAGGGTACCCAAGGCCAATACTGCACCAATAGCGATCTGCTTTATTTTGAATTTCATGGTTTGTCTCCGGTTTGAAAATGGTTAGGCTACGAAAGCTCAGACACGCTCAATCACCATCGCGATGCCTTGTCCGACACCAATGCACATGGTGCAAAGCGCATAGCGCCCGCCACGGCGGGCCAGCTCGTAGCTGGCAGTGGTGACCAAACGAGCACCACTCATGCCCAGTGGGTGGCCCATTGCGATGGCACCACCGTTAGGGTTGACGTGCGCTGTATCGTCAGGCAAGCCCAAATCGCGCAATACGGCCAAGGCTTGCGCTGCAAAGGCTTCATTGAGTTCAATCACATCCATCTGTGCCAGCGTCAGACCGGTTTTTTCCAGCACCTTGCGCACCGCTGGGGCGGGGCCAAACCCCATGATGCGTGGCGACAAACCGGCGGTAGCCATGCCCACGACACGGGCACGCGGTGTGAGTCCATAGCGCTTGGCAGCACCTTCAGATGCCAACAGCAGCGCGCAAGCGCCATCGTTCACACCCGAGGCGTTGCCGGCGGTGACGCTCAATTCGGGGCCGTTCACGCCCTTGAGCTTGGCCAGCATCTCCAGCGTGGTTTCTGGGCGAGGGTGTTCGTCGGTGGTAACCACCGTAGGGTCGCCTTTTTTGCGGGCAATCGACACCGGAATCAACTCGTCGGCAAAACGGCCTGCTGCTTGCGCCGCAGCCCAGCGCTGTTGTGAGCGCATGGCGAAAGCGTCTTGGTCAGCGCGGCCAATGTTGAAATCTGCTGCGACGTTGTCTGCCGTTTGCGGCATCGAATGTGTCTCGTACAGTTTCTTCATCAGCGGGTTGACAAAGCGCCAGCCGATGGTGGTGTCATAGACTCCACTGCTGCGGCTGAAGGCGCTTTCGGCCTTGGGCATCACAAACGGTGCCCGGCTCATGCTTTCGACACCACCTGCAATCATCAACTCGGTCTCGCCTGCCTTGATGGAGCGTGCTGCCAAGCCCACGGCATCCATCCCCGAGCCACACAGCCGGTTCACGGTGGTGCCGGGTACTTCGACCGGCAAACCTGCCAGCAAACCTGACATGCGAGCAACGTTGCGGTTGTCTTCGCCCGCTTGGTTGGCGCAGCCATAAATGATGTCTTCGACGCAAGTCCAATCGACTTGCGGGTTGCGCTCCATCAGCGCCTTGAGTGGAATGGCACCGAGGTCATCGGCACGCACCGACGACAGCGCACCACCGTAGCGACCAATGGGTGTGCGAATTGCGTCACAGATATAGGCTTGTGTCATGTCCTAGTTCCTTAGACTTGTTTCGGACGTTCATCGACCACCCGGCGGGCCTTGCCGGTTTGGGTGCGTGGTACGGCATCAGCGTCGAGCACAGCGACGCGGGTAGAAATTCCGATGATGGTCTTAATGCGCTGTTGCAACTCTTTGGCGACTTGCTGCACTTCGGCAGGGGTCAATTTGCCAGAGAACTCGCGTTGCAATTCGCAGCGAATTTCGACGTTGTCCATGTGCCCTTCGCGGGTCAGTTGAATTTGGTAAACGCCTGCCAAGCGCTTGTCGCGCAAGATTTGTTCTTCAACTTGCGTCGGGAACACATTGACACCCCGAATGATGAGCATGTCGTCCGAGCGCCCGGTAATGCGCCCCATACGGCGGAAGCTGCGCGAAGTTGGAGGCAAAAGACGTGTCAAATCGCGGGTGCGGTAGCGAATAACAGGCATCGCCTCTTTGCTCAGGGAGGTGAAAACCAACTCACCCTCTTCGCCATCGGCCACTGGTTCGCCGGTTTCGGTGTTGATAATTTCGGGGTAAAAATGGTCTTCCCAAACCACTGGGCCATCTTTGGACTCAATGCACTCGCTGGCCACACCTGGCCCCATCACTTCGGACAGGCCGTAAATATCGAGGGCATCAATGCCGAGTTTTTTCTCAATTTCTGTCCGCAAGCCTTCGCCCCAAGGCTCGGCACCAAAAATACCAATTTTGAGAGAGATGTCTTCGGGGGCGATGCCTTGGCGTTCGAACTCTTCGGCAATCACCAGCGAGTACGAAGGCGTGACCATGATGATGTCGGGACGGAAGTCCTGAATCAATTGCACTTGCCGCTCCGTTTGACCGCCAGACATCGGAATGACGGTGCAACCAGCACGTTCAGCACCGTAGTGGGCACCCATGCCCCCGGTGAACAAACCGTAACCGTAGGCAATGTGGCACATATCGCCGGGGCGACCACCGGCTGCGCGAATCGAGCGCGCCACCAAGTTGGCCCAAGTGTCGATGTCTTTAGCTGTGTAGCCCACCACGGTAGGCTTGCCCGTAGTACCCGAGGAAGCATGCACACGCGCTACTTGGGTGCGTGGCACTGCAAACAAACCAAAGGGGTAGTTGTCGCGCAGATCAGACTTGGTAGTGAAGGGGAATTTGGCAATATCGGCCAGCGTCTTCAGGTCGTCAGGGTGAACGCCTTTATCGTCAAACTTTTTCTTGTAGTGGGGCACGTTGTCATAAGCGTGCTGGAGTGTCCACTTCAAGCGTTGAAGTTGCAATGCAGCAATTTCGTCCCGGCTAGCGGTTTCGATAGGATCCAAATCACCGGGGGAGGGAGTCTTGACTGTCATGAAAGTTCTCTTCTGTCAGGTATCTAATAAGTGCCAGCAGGGTGGATGGGCGGTTTAGGCAGCAGGAGCTTGGGCAATGACCTCACCGCTGACGCGGTAGCTCTTGCCACGAAACAATGCCACCGTCGGGCCACCAGCAACGCGCACGGTCACGTCGTACACACCCGTGCGGCCTGTGGCTGATCGCTCTACCGCTTGCGCTTCCAGTACATCTCCTTCGCGTGCAGGGGCCAAGAAGTCAATGTGGCAGGCTGAAGCCACCGTGTTTTGATTGCGGCTATTGCAAGCGTAGGCAAAAGCGCTGTCCGCCAGCGCAAAAATCAAACCACCATGGCAGGTACGGTGTCCGTTGAGCATGTCGGCGCGCACGGTCATTTGCACCGTGGCGCTGCCGGGGGCCATTTCCAGCAATGCCATGCCAAGGGCATTGGTGGCTTGGTCACGCGACCACATGGCTTGCCCGACGGCTTGGGCCAGTGCATGGGCATCGGTGGGCAGATGTTGTTGTGACTCAAGCATGAATGGTTCTTCCGGCGTAAACGGCTTGCTGGATCAGGGGTGAGATGCGGTAACGGTCTTCACCGTAAAACTGTCCGAGGTGGCCCAACACAGCGTGAATTTGCGCGGCACCTACAGCGTCGGCCCACGCCAATGGCCCACAGGGGTAATTGACACCTAAGCGCATCGCGGCATCCGCGCCGGGCGCATCACAAACGCTTTGGTGAACAGCATCAGCGGCCTCGTTGGCTAACATGGCGACGGTGCGCATCACGGCCAGTCCGGGCGTGTCTTTGAGCAAGGACACTGACCAGCCTGCTGCCTGTAATAAGCCAAGGGCTGCGTCGCGTGCATCGGTGCTGGCTTGCAAGGCTGTGCTCGCTGCCAGACGGGGAGTCCGGCCATAGTCAAGTGCCAAATCAATCAGCACAGTATGGGCGATGCCGCTGTCCAAGGCCCGTTTGGTTGCGGTGCGGCCATCGGTCACGTACAACACTGCCGTACCCGCTTGGGCAATGCGCCCGTCGATAGATTCGGTTTGCTCAAAAGCAATTTGGGCCTGCTGGAGTCGGTCGGCCAGTGCTTTTGCTGCCGGTGCGTTGCCACACACCACGATTTGGTCGGGCACGGCACAGGCTGCTGCGGTGCTGGGCAAAGGACGTTGGGCACCGTCTTGGTAGTTGTAAAAACCACGACCTGTTTTTCGACCCAGAAAACCCGCATCGACCAACTCTTGCTGAATCAACGACGGCAGAAAACGCTGATCGTTGTAGAAGGCATTCCAGACCGAGCGCGTGACGGCAAAATTAACGTCATGCCCAATCATGTCCATCAGCTCAAACGGCCCCATGCGAAAACCGCCAGCCTCACGCATGACAGCATCAATGGTCGAACAATCGGCGGCACCTTCGTTCAATAAGCGCAGGCCTTCCGCGTAAAAAGGCCGGGCCACACGGTTGACAATAAAACCGGGTGTCGATTTGGCGTGTACTGGTGTTTTGCCCCAAGCAAGGGCTGTGGCAAACAGAGTGTTGGCTACAGCCGCATCGGTAGCTAAACCCGAAACCACTTCGACCAGCGCCATCAGTGGTGCTGGATTAAAGAAGTGCAAACCAGCCAAACGGCTTGGCTGTTGCAAACCGGCACCAATGGCAGTGACAGAAATGGAGGATGTGTTGGTGCCAAAGATGCAGTCAGGCCCGACGATGGCTTCTAGCTCACGAAACAGCGCACGTTTGATGTCAAGATTCTCAACGATGGCTTCGACCACCAAGCTGGCACCCGCCAGTTCTTGGGTCGTGCTCGCAGCCAACAGGCGCTCGCCTGCAGCGCGGGCAGATTCGGCAGTGAGCTTGCCTTTATCGGCCAATTTGCCCAGTTGTGCCCGAATACCGTCAATGGCTTGTTGGGCCGCCCCCGGACGGTTGTCTAGCAAAAGTACGGAGTGGCCCGCCACAGCGGCTACCTGAGCAATACCAGCGCCCATAGCGCCGGCACCAATCACTGCCACTGTGCTCGAAATAGGGAGTGCATTACCGCCCATGCTCATGCTCCTGTAAAGCGGGGGGAGCGCTTTTCTAGAAAAGCTGCTACGCCTTCCACATAGTCACTGCTGCGACCGAGTTCACGCATGTACAGGCCTTCAAGGGTCAATTGCTGCTCCAGCGTATGGGTGCGGCCCGCTTGCATTGCTTGGCGGGTGCGTACCAAGGCTTTGGTGGGCATGGTGGCGAGTTGTTGTGCCAACGCGGTAACGCTGTTGGCAAAGGCATCGTCGGCCACTGCCTCCCAAATCAAGCCCCATTCAGCCGCTTTGGTCGCTGGAAGTTTTTGGCCTGTCATGGCCAAACCCAATGCACGTGCTTGGCCTAAACGCTGCGGTACCAACCAAGAACAAGCGGTGTCGGGAATCAGACCAATCTTGGCAAACGGCAGCAAAAAGGCTGCAGATTGCGTTGCCACCACCATGTCGCAGGCCAAAGCCAAACTGGCACCGGCTCCCGCAGCAATGCCATTGACTGCGGCAATCGTTGGCACACGTAAATTTGCCAGTCGCAGCACCAGTGGTTTGTAGTGGCGCTCGACCACATCACCCAAATCGGGAGGAGTTTCACCGGGAACAAAACGTACTTCTGTATCGGCCAAATCCTGCCCGGCACAAAAGCCACGTCCAGCACCCGTCAAGACCAGCACCCGCACAGCGGGCTGGGTCTGGATGCTGTCCAACGCATGGCGCAGCTCGGCGTGCATCGCAGCGTTGAAGCTGTTCATTTTGTCAGGCCGATTGAGCGTGAGGCGGGCTACGCCATCGGCAACATCAAACAGAATGTGCTGGTAAACCATCTGTGGCCTCTTTTTAGACGTGGTAACGACGTTGCACCACGCGAAAGCGATTGGCAACAAAGGCCGAATCGGCGTAAGAAGCGTTAGCAGCTGGATTACCACCTGTGCCGTGGTAGTCAGAGAAAGCGCTCGACTGATTGACAAACACACCGCTGGTCAAGTTGATAGACAGCGCTACCTTGCCGCGCCAAGTCGCTTGGGTCATAGCGTCAATCACTTCTTGGCGGGTGGAATACAAGCCGACTGTCAGGGCACCGTGGGTACTGACAATACGCTCGGACAGGGCAATGGCCGCTGCGGTATCGGCGGCCTTGACCACCAAGCTAATCGGGCCAAAGCGCTCTTCCATGTAGGCGGCTTCGTCGGCAGCATCGCATGCCAGCAGCACCGGAGTGCGAACTTGTGCATCCGGAAAATCTGGGTTGGTCAAGGCTTGAGAGGCCAACACCACACGGCCTAATTGACCACTGTTGGCATGGTCAACGCGATCCGTGGTGGCTTGGGACTGCATGGCACCCAGCACAGCAAAGGCGACTTCGGGTTTAGACAAGAAGCGTGATACGGCTTTGGCCAGATCGGCGCAAACATCTTCGTAGCTCTTGTGGCCTTCATCGGTTTCGATGCCGTCAGCGGGCACGATGATCGCTTGGGATGTAGTACACATCTGGCCCGAGTAAAGCGACAGCGTGAACGCCAAATTGCCCAGCATGGCTTTGTAAGCGTTGGTGGAGTCAATGACGATGTTGTTGACACCAGCCAACTCAGCATACACCTGTGCCTGTTTGCAGTGGTCAATCAGCCACTGCCCAAACACATTGCTGCCTGTGAAATCAACTGACTTGACATCAGGATGGGTCGCCAATGCTTGGGTAGTTTGGCGGTTGTCGGTGGTGCACAGCGTGACGAGGTTAGGGTCGATACCGTTTTCTGCCAGCACAGCGCGGATGGTGCGTACCGTGATGGCCGCAGGCAAGATGGCATTGCTGTGCGGCTTGATGATGACGGCATTGCCGGTTGACAGTGCAGCAAACACCCCGGGGTAAGTATTCCAAGTGGGGAAGGTGCCACAGCCGACCACCAGCCCGACACCGCGTCCCACCAGCTCGAAATGCTTTTTCATCACCAGTGCTGGATTCTTGCCTTGGGGTTTTTCCCAGACCGATTCGGTAGGAACAAAACTTTGTTCGCGCCAAGCGTAGGCCACAGCCTCTAGGCCTCGGTCTTGTGCGTGGGGTGAACCGGCTTGGAAGGCCATCATCCAGCCTTGGCCTGTGGTCATCATCACGGCATGGCCGATTTCAAAACTTTGCTTGTTGAGCCGATCCAAAATTTCCAGGCAAATACCTGTGCGACCTTGTGCGCCAATGGCCTGCCAGCCATTCATGGCAGCCACACCAGCAGCGACCAGCACTTCGTGGTCGCACAGTGGGTAGCGCACGTTCAGTGCGGCACCGTAAGGCGAGACTTCGTTGCCAGTCCAACCAGTTTGACCGGGTTGGTTGAGTTCAAAATTTTGGCCCAGATGTGCTTCATAGGCGCGTTTGCCATCTTCAGCAGCGGTCTCTCCGTAAGCCTTGGGGCTGGGCATTTCCGTGTAGGCTGCCCAATAACCACGGGTGGCAATGGCTTGCAAGGCACCGTTCAGCGTGGCGTGGTGTTTTTCAAACAAAGGATGAGACATGCTTTTTCCAAATACGGCTTGAGCCTGAAATAAAGACACTGGGTTGGGTGTTGTCAGACACAGCAAACAACACATAAAAATCACATAGATTCGAAAAAGTGTATCACTTATGGGCGGTTTTTTATGGGTGAAAACCCTTAAACCACAGAATCTAGGGAAACAAAAAATACAAAACCAAGGCGCAGAAAACCAACAGCCCCCATCTCGATCAAGTCGGAGACTGGGGGCTGTTGAGTGGCAACTTTGAGTAGCCCGAAATTTTTATCGGTCAGAGAGGTGCTTTGTCTGCCCTCTCTGAGGGGCAATCACATTCCCAGATATGCTGCGCGCACCTGCTCGTTGTGAATCAGATCTTTTCCACTGCCCGTTAGGATGATGTCGCCAGTTTCCAGTACGTAGCCACGATCGGCCAAAGCCAAGGCAGCGAAGGCATTTTGTTCAGCCAAGATGATGGTCATGCCCTGCGCCTTGAGGGCTTTGACGACGTTGAACACTTCTTGTACCAGCAGTGGGGCCAAACCCATCGATGGCTCATCGAGCAAAAGCAGCTTGGGTCGCCCCATCAAAGCACGACCGATGGCGAGCATCTGTTGTTGCCCACCCGACAAGGTTCCAGCGGGAAGCTTGCGCTTTTCCTTGAGAATTGGAAACATGGCATAGACCTTTTCAAGGTCTTCTGGGACTTGGTGTTTGGGCTGTGTGTAGGCACCAAGGTACAAGTTGTCTTCAATCGACAGCGGGCCAAAGACCTGGCGACCTTCAGGGCTTTGGCAAATGCCCCGGCGCATCCGTTGGTCAGAACGTACCCGTGAGATGTCTGCGCCATCGAAGACAATTTGCCCTGCCCCCATCGGCTGCACCCCTGACAGGGTGCGCAGCAGGGTAGTTTTGCCGGCACCATTGGCACCCACCAGCGCTACGGTTTCACCACGGCGCACTTCTAAATTCAAACCTTTGAGTGCTTTGATGCGGCCATAGCTGCTTTCCAGTCCAGTGACTTTGAGCAACACATCACCCATGCCGGGTGCCGTATTGGCCTGCAAAACACCACTGCTGTGGGCACCAAGACCGACCGATTCCGGGGCAAAACTGACCACACGGTGGTAGAGCTGGCGGAATCTGATTTGTGCCTGATCGCCAAAAACGGGGTCGCGGTTATCCAGAAATTTGCTGTCAATTTCAGCCCAGTCTTGCTCAAGCAAAACCTGACGTGCCAGCGGCATTGCCTTGGTTTCTTCGGTTTGAATGTGCGTTTTCAGGCGGCGGCAATAGTCGCGCAAGGACTCCGTCAAGGCACTCTGGTTGCCAGCAGAAGCGTTGGCAAACTCGGCTTTCATGGCTTCCAAATGGAGGCTGGCTTGGCGGTGGTCTTCTTGCAGCGCATCAATCAAAGATGCTGATTCGGCTGAGCGCAAGCGCATCAATCGAAACAGATAATCATCTTCTTTCAGGTGGTGCGCGTAGTCGGCAAATTGTTCGATGTATTCAAATACTGACTGAAAAAACACCGGGTCTACCGGTGCTCCAGCGTCAATTTCATCGGCCACTTGCTCCAGCGTAATGGCGATGCGCCAGAAGTTCTGGTGCTCTTCAGAAATGATACGCAATGCTTCCATGTTTCTCGCTCCCTCAGGCGTGAGCGCCCAAATATGCTGCAATCACGTCCGGATTCTTACGAACCTCTTCGCCCGTGCCTTCGGCCAGTTTTTTGCCGTAATCGAGCACCAAAATACGGTCAGACAGGTTCATCACCATCTTCATGTCGTGCTCCACCAGTACGACGGTAATGCCAGAGTCGGCCACCTTGCGTACCAAGTGATCTACCTCAATGGTTTCTTTCGGGTTCAAACCGGCAGCCGGTTCGTCTAGAAAAATAATGCGCGGCTTCATTGCCAAGGCACGGGCAATTTCTAGCCGTTTGAGTACGCCGTAAGACAGGCTTTCGGCACGTGCGTTGGTATAACTTTCAAGACCCACAAAGCGCATTAACTCGGCGGCCTCAGCGCGCAATTCACGATCACGGCTGCGCAGGCTGGGCCAGCGCAGGGCCGCTTTGAGCAAGTTGCGGTCAAGCCGCAGGTGCGCGCCGACCATGACGTTTTCGATGGCGCTCATGTTCATGCAAATTTGCAGATTCTGAAACGTCCGCGCTACGCCCCGTTCGGCCAATTGGTTGGGCGACTTGCCTTGAATAGGCTCGCCATCAAACCGGATTTCGCCAGTGGTAGGTTTGTAAACCCCGGTAATCAGATTAAACAGGGTGGTTTTGCCTGCGCCGTTAGGCCCAATGACGGCATAAACAATGCCCGCATCGATGTTGAACGACACGTTCTGAACGGCCTTGACACCACCGAAGTGGATCGACAAGTCTTTGACTTCCAGCAATGCCATGCTTATTCTCCTTTGCCAAATTTCGCTGCCAGCGTGGGCACCAAGCCCTTAGGCAAGAAAATCATGCACAGCATCAACACGGCACCAAACACCACAGTCTCCCAGCCCTCGAACGTCGCGAGCGCTTGTGGCAGGGCTGTCAAGAGCACCGCACCCACAATCGAGCCAAACACGGAGGCCATGCCACCCACCACGACCATCGTCACGAGTTCAATCGAATGGAAGAAGTCGGCAAAAGTGGGGGTCACAAATCCCATGTAGTGGGCCGTAATGCTGCCCATCAGGCTGGCAAAGACTGCCGACATCACAAAAATAGCCACTTTGTAGCGCACCACATTCACGCCCACCACCTGCGAAGCTACTTCGGAGCCATGCAAGGCACGCAGAGCGCGGCCAAAGGGTGAATCAATCAAATTGAGCGATGCCCAAACACTGACCGATAGCAACAGGGCCACGACCCAATACCATTGCTTATCGCTGGTCAATTCAAAGCCAAACAAACCCATCGCAGGCACGGGCATCCCGTCAGGCCCGCCCGTCCATTGGGCTTCGTTGCGCAGGGCAATATTGATAATGATGCCCAGACCCAAAGTGGCCATTGCCAAATAGTTGCCCTTGAGCTTAAAGATAGGCCGGGCTACCAAACCAGCAATGGCTGCGGTGATGAGTACGCCAGCCCCCATGGCCAACAAAGGATGCCAACCAAAGTGTGTTGGCAGCACCGCTGACGAATAAGCACCAATGCCCAGAAAGCCGGCATGGCCCAAGCTGATTTGTCCAGCAAAACCGATCAGCAGATTCAAGCCAATGACGATGATGGCGTTGATAGCCATGCGGATCGCTAAATCCATGTAGTAGCTGTTGGGCAAGACGAAAGGCAGCACCAACAAGATGGCGACCAAAATTCCCAGGCCGATATAAGCGTTCTTTTGCATGGTTACACCCGGTCGGTCGATTTACCGCCGAACAAACCACGCGGCATAAAAAAGAGAATGAACAAAATCAGTACGAAAGGAATGGCATCTTTGTACGCCGATGAAATGTAGCCAGCGCCCATGGCTTCGAGCACACCCACCAGCAAACCGCCTAGAACAGCACCTAAGCCGTTGCCCAGACCACCCACGACGGCAGCGACGAAGCCCTTCAGACCCAGCATGATGCCCACGTCGTAAGAGGTCATGGTGATGGGGGTTACCAAAATGCCGCCCAGCGCACCCAGCGCCGCTGACATGGCAAAGCTCATAAACAGCACCCAGCTGGTGTTGATGCCCACCAACTCAGCAGCGACCCGGTTAAAAGACGTTGCCAACATGGCCTTGCCCGTCAATGTGCGGCTGAAGAAATACCACAGCCCAGTCACTACCACAGCAGTCACGCCCAGCACCCACAAGCTTTGGGGCAGCAGCGTAGCGCCCAAAATTTGAATTGGCGCATCGCCCGAGAAGGCAGGCATACCGTGCGTACCCTTGCCCAGCCAAACTTGCACCAGACCACGAATCACCAACGAAGCGCCAATGGTGATGATGATCAACGTCACAGGCTCGGCACCTTTGACCGGCTCGATAGCGACTTTCTCTAGCACGATGCCCACCACCGCAGGAATGGCAATGGCCAGCAGCAAGGCCACAGGCAATGGCAACCCCATCTGAGCAAACAAGACAGCCAACATGCCACCGAGCATGATGAATTCGCCTTGGGCAAAGTTGATGACATTGCTCGCGTTGTAAATCAACGTAAAGCCCAAGGCAGCGAGCGCATAGGTCGCGCCCACAGTGATTCCTGAAAATAGGAATTGCAGAAACTGGGCCAGCATCAGTGTGTTCTCCCAGATGTCGTGCATGCGTAGTGCTCATGTGGCTGCATAGGGCTTCTCCGTAATAGTTTTATAAAAGGCAAGAGGGATCACACACTTGAATCGGTTGGGAGGTAAATCCCATGCCAAGAGGGCTTGGATGCCCCTTCAACACGGCCTGAGCAAAATGCCTTGGCCGACGACAGTGCCGCTGAGGCTGGAAGCCTTTGAAGCGATACAGGTGTGTGTGCAAGACTTGTCAGGGTCAGTGGCCTTGCTTTGAGGGTCGGCTACCGGGGCAAAAGCTTTGCTTCTCATGGGAGATTTTTTGCCTCGAATAAATTCAACAATGACAAGAAAATTCGTCTAAATTGAATTCATAGTAGCCATTAAATTTGGTTTAGTAAAATAAATTCTGTTAGGTGAAAACCCTGATCGGGATTGCAGAGCACCTGCGCAGAAACTATGGGGGCATGGCAACACGCTACAGCAGTGCCACCACAGAACTTAGCCAAGCCCCCAAATTTGGGGTGCCCATGCTGAGTCAGCCCATCGACATACTACACATTTTTTCATATTTTGGTCAAATGTGTATCGTTTTTCAGGGCTGGTAACGTCGCTTTTTTGTCGCCTTCCTTTGAGGAGACCTTGTTGTTGCAGCCAAACCAGTGGCCCCAGCGCTTACCATACGCGGCATATGAACGAACCTATCGTGTCACAAGCCATTGAGGCTCTCTTGGGTAATTTCCGCCAAAAAAGCCGGGTCCAAGCCAGCTCTTTGATTACTTCCGTCTTTGGCGATGCCATCTTGCCCCGTGGGGGCAGGGTGTGGCTTGGCAGCTTGATCAAGCTGCTGCAGCCGCTGGAAATCAATGAGCGCTTGATTCGAACGACGGTGTTTCGCCTCGTCAAAGATGAATGGCTTGAAACCGAGGCCGCTGGTCGGCGCACCGATTACATGCTCACCCCTTCGGGTCGCCGCCGCTTTGAGGATGCCTCGCGCCAAATTTACGCCGCAGAAGCGCCGCTGTGGGATCGGCGGTGGCGGCTCATCATGGTGGTGGGCGACCTGGATGTGCGCCAGCGTGAGCGCTTGCGCCGGGCGCTTTATTGGCAGGGTTTTGGCGATACTGGAACGGGCTGTTTTATCCACCCCAGCGCCGATTTGGATGTGGCGTTTGATTCGTTGATTACCGATGGTATGGCAGACCTTGTGCCCTATCTGATGCCATTGGTTGCTATCAACCCTAAACTCAATCAAACAGCCAACGATCCTCACATGGTTCAGCGTGCGTGGAACCTTGAGGCGCTGGCGGACGCTTACAGCACTTTTGTGGTTCGGTACCAGCCCATTTTGGATGCTTTGCGGCACGACAAAAGTTGCAATATTGACGAAGAAGGTGCATTTTTGGCACGTATCTTGTTAATTCACGATTTTCGTCGCCTTTTGCTTCCCGATCCGGGCCTGCCGGAGGTGCTGCTGCCCAGAGGCTGGCCCGGCAACCACGCGCGCCTGTTGTGCAAAGAGATTTACCGTCGCTTGCTGACTCCCTCGGAGCGCCACCTCGACCAATGCTTGCAATTGGCCAATGGCGATATGTTGCGGCCATCGAACCTGTTGGCAAACCGCTTTCAAATTGACCATTCGTTTGCGATGCCAGACTGAGCGTTGCTGCCCGCACCGCCCCGATCAGCGCGTCAGGACTTCACCGCGCAGTGTGTAGGCTTTGGCTTCGGTGATGGTGACATCGACCATCTGGCCGATCAACCGTGGTTGGCCGACAAAATTGACCACCCGGTTGCATTCGGTGCGCCCCATCAGCTCCGAGGTGTCGCGCTTGGAGGCACCTTCGACCAGCAGGCGCTGCACCGTACCGACCCGGCTTTCGCTGATGGATTTGATGTTGCCGTTGATGAGCGCTTGCAAGGCTTGCAGGCGGCGCAGTTTGACATCGTGGGGCGTGTCGTCGTGCAAATTGGCTGCCGGGGTGCCGGGGCGTGGGCTGAAGATAAAACTAAAGCTGTTGTCAAAGTGAAGGTCGTCGATGAGCTTCATCATCTTGGCAAAGTCTTCTTCGGTTTCGCCCGGAAATCCCACAATGAAGTCGCTGCTCATCGCTAAATCGGGTCGGATGGCCCGCAATTTGCGTACCGTGCTTTTGTATTCCATCGCCGTGTAGCCGCGCTTCATGGCCATCAAAATTCGGTCAGAGCCGTGCTGCACTGGCAGGTGTAAGTGGCTGACGAGCTTGGGTATTTTGGCGTAGGCCTCAATCAAGCGGGGCGTGAACTCGTTGGGGTGGCTGGTGGTGTAGCGAATGCGCTCGATGCCAGGAATGTCGGCCACATACTCCAGCAGCAAGGCAAAGTCGGCGATTTCTGTGGTGTCCCCCATAGGGCCACGGTAGGCGTTGACGTTTTGGCCTAGCAATGTGACTTCTTTGACACCTTGATCGGCCAAGCCTGCCACTTCGACCAGTACGTCGTCAAAGGGGCGGCTGACTTCTTCGCCGCGTGTGTAGGGCACGACGCAGTAGCTACAGTATTTGGAGCAGCCCTCCATGATCGAAACAAAAGCGCTCGCTCCGTCAACGCGCGCGGGTGGCAAGTGGTCGAATTTTTCGATCTCGGGAAAGCTGATGTCCACTTGCGAGCGCCCTTGCTGCTCCTGTTGTGATAGCAATTGAGGCAGGCGGTGCAACGTCTGCGGGCCAAAAACGATGTCAACATAGGGTGCACGTCGGATAATTTCGGCTCCCTCTTGGCTGGCAACGCAGCCGCCAACACCGATTTTTACGCCCTTGGCCTTGAGGTGCTTGATGCGCCCCAGATCGCTAAAAACTTTTTCTTGGGCCTTCTCGCGTACTGAGCAGGTATTGAACAAAATCAGGTCGGCTTCTTCGACATTTTGCGTTGGTTCGTAGCCGTTGGCAGCGCCGAGAACATCGGCCATTTTGTCCGAGTCGTACTCGTTCATCTGGCAGCCGAAGGTTTTGATAAAGACTTTTTTAGACATGGTTTATGGGACAGAAAAGAAAGAAATAGCGCTCACAACGCAGCATGGCGCTGGGCATACAGATGCCATGACCCGCAACCAAGGCGGCATTGCTTCAAAAAGGGTGCCGGGTTAGCGCTTGCGCGGCTGCGCTGCTTCGCTGCTGCTGAGAATCCAAGCGGTGATGAGCATGCCAGTGCTGTGCTCAATCAGGTAATTAACCGTGAACGATTGGCCCAGCACGGTGTGCAGCATGACCAGCGTGTTCTGTGGGCTAAACAGCCGCATGCCCGGTGCCATGCGGATGGCTGTGCCATTGATTTCGGCCTGGCCGGAGGATGTCACGACCAGTTTGCCCCGCAGGGCCGCATCGGGAAAATTGCGTTCTGCCCCCAGTGAGAGCGGCACCGCAGTGGTTTGTGCCCCAGCAGGTGTTCCAGCCAGCCCACCCAAGGCCAAGCACAACACGGGTATCCAGCGCCCAAGAGAGGGGGAACGAAAAGAAAAACAGCAGTGCATGGTGTGTATCCAGTGGCTGAACGGGCCATTTTACGACCTAGCCCCACGCAGACTGCCAGAACGAAAAAATCCGCAGCCGTGACCGACTGCGGATTTTCTGATTTGGTGGTGATAGGTGGATTTGAACCACCGACATCAGCATTATGAATGCTGCGCTCTAACCAACTGAGCTATATCACCCAATAACGAAATTATAGAACAAATTTAGAGGTGTGTGAACACTGCTTTGCGTTTGTTCACGAAAGCGTCCATGCCTTCTTTTTGATCGCTGGTGGCAAACAGCGAATGGAACAAGCGGCGCTCGAACATCACGCCATCGGCCAAAGTGCCTTCAAAGGCGCGGTTGACCGATTCTTTAGCGGCCATCACGGCGATTTGCGAGAAGTCGCTGATGATGAGGGCCGCGCCCAGAGCTTCTTCTTGGAGCTTATCGAGTGGCACCACGCGGCTGACCAAGCCAGAGCGCTCGGCTTCGGTGGCATCCATCATGCGGCCTGTCAAAGCCATGTCCATAGCCTTGGCTTTGCCCACGGCGCGCGGCAGGCGCTGCGTACCACCGGCACCCGGAATGACGCCCAGCTTGATTTCAGGTTGGCCGAACTTGGCGTTGTCGGCGGCAATGATGAAGTCGCACATCATCGCCAGCTCGCAACCACCGCCCAGTGCGAAGCCGCTCACGGCAGCAATGACGGGCTTGCGGATGGTGCGGATCGCTTCCCAGTTGCGGGTGATGTAGTCGCCCTTGTAAGCATCGGCAAAAGTGAACTTTGCCATGGCACCAATGTCTGCGCCTGCGGCGAAGGCTTTTTCGCTGCCGGTGATGATGATGCAGCCGATCTTTTCGTCCGCATCAAACTCTTTGAGCGCTTGGCCCAGCTCGTTCATGAGTTGGTCGTTCAGGGCATTGAGCTGCTTGGGACGATTGAGGGTGATGATGCCGACTTTTTCAGCTTCGGTGCGAACAGCAATGTTTTCGTAGGTCACAGAGAGAGTCTCCTAGGGTTATCAAATTCAAGCGATCACTATAACCAAGCAAAAAGACGTTAGTGTTTAACCTGCCAACCAGCGCGTGGCCGGTGCCGCGTCGGTGATGCGCAAGCAGACCACACCACACCCCGGTGCGGGGGGGGTATTCTTGCCGGGCTTGGCTGTGGGCAAAGCCAGCTCCAGAGGCAGGCGCAGCAGTTGGTCGCCCCGGCCTACCAAGGCCGTCACCTGCTTTGCGTTGCCGGCATACAGAGCGATGTCGGCCAGCTTGCGGATGCGCCAGCCTTGGCCTTGCACTTCGATGCCCAGCCATTCGTCGTCTGCGGCCATGCCTGCGCGTTCTGCCAAGCCACCGCGCAGCACCCCGGTGATGTGCACGGCAGTGCGTTCGGTCACGCGCACACCCAAGCGCTGGGCCAGCGGTGCGGCCTCGCGCTCCAAGGCGATGCCGTGGGCTGCTAGCAGGTCGGCTACAGGCAGTTCGGTGGTGCCGTGTACCCAAGCGTCCAGTTCGGTATCCAAAGAGCGGCCTGCCAAGGTTTGCAGCACGGCGCGCAAGTCGCTTTCGGCCATCGGGCCACCGGCGCAGCGCTGCCACAGCGCGCGCATCACGTCGTCTAGGCTGGCGCGCCCTTGGCGGCGCAGCGTCAAATCAAGGCACAGTGCCACCAGTGCCCCTTTGGTGTAGTAGCTGACGGTGGCGTTGGGGGTGTTTTCGTCCACGCGGTAGTACTTGACCCACGCATCAAAGCTGGCCTGTGCCACGGTTTGCACTGCGCGGCCCGGCGTTTGTTCGACTTGCTGGATGGTTTTGCCGATCAGCTTGAGGTAGGCCGCATCGTCGATTAAACCGGCGCGGCGCAGCAGCAGGTCGTCGTAGTAGCTGGTAAAGCCCTCAAAAAACCACAGCAGTTCGGTGTAGTTTTCACGCGCGTAGTCGTAGCGGGTGAATTCTGCTGGGCGCAGGCGTTTGACGTTCCAGGTGTGAAAGTACTCGTGGCTGATGAGCCCCAGCAAGGTGGTGTAGCCCTCGCTGGTGGGCGTGGTGCCGGTGCGGGGTAGGTCGGCACGGGCGCAGATCAGCGCGGTGGAATTGCGGTGCTCTAGTCCGCCGTAGCCGTCTTCGCTGGCGTGCAGCAAAAACAGGTAATTTTGAAAGGGCGGCTTGCCCTTGCCGTGCCAAAAGGCGATGGCGGTCTCGCAGATGGTGCGGGTGTCGGTCAGCAGGCGTTGGCCGTCAAACGAGGGTGCGGCACCGGTCACGACCAGCCGGTGTGCCACTCCCGCAGCGGTGAAGCGGGCGCTCCAGAATGTGCCCATCTCTACCGGGCAATCGACCAGTTCGTCGTAGTTGGCTGCAAGGTAGCTGCCGAAGCCGTTTTCGTCAATTTGGAAAGGAAATAGCCCAGTAGCGCACGTCCAGCGGGTATTGTTAGCTATTATTTTAGGAGCAACTATTTCAAGGGAACACGGCTGTTCGGCCTGCCCGTGTACCTGCAAGCACAGGCTGGCGCCGTTGAAAAATCCCCGCGTCGCATTCAGGCAGGCCGTTCGCACCGAGGGGTCGTTGGCATACACCTCGTAATCGAGTACCAGCGCCGCACCCGCACGGCACGAAGCGCGCCAGCGGTGCTTATCGAGCTGCACCAGCGCCACCTTGCGCCGGCCTTGGCGCGCACGCAGGTGTTGCAGGTTTTTGGAGAATTCGCGCACCAAGTAGCTGCCAGCAATCCACACTGGCAACGACAGCTCCTGCACCACAGCGGGTTGGTCGATGGTCAGCGTCACGCGAAACAGGTGCGCGTGCAGGTCTGCGGCCTCGATGCGGTAATGAATGGCCGCTGCGGGCAGGGTCGGGGTGTGGATGGGCATCAAGGGCAGCGCTGGTGCGATCAGTGGGTGCTGGCCGGGCTATCGGCGATTTCGGTCAGGCGTTTTTCGATGTCTTGTGCGCTGGCGGCACCGGCCACGCGCACGCCGTTGGCAAAGACCAGCGTTGGGGTGCCGGTGATTTTGTATTTTTTGCCAAATGCCAAATTACGCTGCAATGCCGCTGTATCGCAACTGGCAGCGGCAGGGGTTTTATCGCGCAGCATCCAATCGTTCCACGCATTGACACGGTCTTTGGCGCACCAGATGTTGCGTGATTTTTCTGCCGAATCGGGGCTGAGAATCGGGTACAGGAAGGTGTAGATGGTGATGTTGTCCACGTTTTGCAAATCGCGCTCAAAACGCTTGCAATAGCCGCAGTTGGGATCGGCAAATACCACCAGCTTGCGCTTGCCGGTGCCACGTACCGTGGTGAAAGCGTCTTGCAGTGGCAATGCGTTGAAGTCCACTGCCGTCAGTTTGTTGATGCGGTCTTCGGTCAGATTGCGCCGGGCTTTGGTGTCGATCAGCTCGCCCTGAATCAGAAACTGGCCCTTGGCATCGGTGTAGAACACATCGGTGCCTACGCGCACCTCGTACAGCCCAGCCATGGGGGTGGTGCGTACTTCGTCGATTTTTTCGAGCTGCGGAATGCGCTCGCCGAGGGTTTTGCGGATGGTCGCTTCTTGCGCTGTGGCGGTCAGCGCCAAGCCCAAGGTGGCCGCAGCCAGCAAAGTAGGGATCAGTTTCATCAGGGGTTGCATTCGTAGTTTCAATACCGTTGCCGGGTGGTCAGTGGGAGTCCATCGCGCGCTGGGTCATCCAATTTTTGAGTAAACCGCTGCGTTCAAAATTGTTCATCCCCCAGTTGCGCAGCAATTGCAATGGCGCTTCGGTGCGCGAAAACAACTGCTGCAATCCATCCATCGCCAAACCGAGCGGAAAAATCTCGGCCTTGCGCTGGCGTTCGTAGCGGCGCAGCAGCCGCACATCGGCCAAGCTGCGCCAATCCTCCCGCGCACTGAGCACGCGGGCCAACCCTTGCACATCGCCCAGACCCAAGTTCAGGCCTTGGCCCGCCAAGGGATGGACGTTGTGCGCAGCATCACCGGCCAGCACCCAACTGTGGGCACCTGCCGGTGCGCCGTGACCCACGGGGCCACACCAATGCCGCGCTTGTGCCAGTTGCAGCGGCCAAGCCGCGCGCGCACTGCTCAAACGCAGCTCGCCCAAGACACCGCCGCTGGCCGCTTGCAGGTGCTGGGCAAAGCTGTCTTCGTCCAGTGCCAGCAAGTCGGGCACTTGCTGTGCAGGGACAGACCACACTACTGCGACAGAGTTCCCTTCAGCACCATCGAGCGGCAAAAAAGCCAAGATGCTGCCTTGTGAGAACCACTGGCGCGCCACCTGACCGTGGGGAAATTCGCAGGTCAGCCGGGTGGCAATGGCGTGCTGCGGGTAAGGTTGGACATCAAATTCGACCCCCCATTCGGTGCGCGTGCGGCTGGCACGGCCTTCGCAAATGGCGGTCAGGGCAGCAGGCACTGGGGCGCTGACCCGCTCGACTTGGGGTTGGTAACGCACGGCCTCGGCCAAGCGGGTTTCAAGGGCGGGGACATCGACAATCCAAGCCAGTGCATCGACACCTTGGTCGGCGGCATCGAACAGCACTTCGCCATCTTGGTCGCCGCGCACCTGCATACGGGTGACGGCGGTGGCGTGGACAGGGTCGGGCCAACTGCGCAGCAATTGGAGCAACTGGCGCGAAGCGGCGTTCAGGGCATAGGCGCGGACATCCACCGTCTGCGCCGGTGGGCCTTCCACCAGCGCTACGCGCAGTCGTTCACGCGCCAGCAAAAGCGCCAAAGTGTGGCCGACAACGCCGGCCCCGCGAATACAGACATCAAAGGTTTGCGGCATAGGGCGATTGTAGGAGGCGGCCTTGGGTGTCGCCACACCCCTAAAATGCCCAGCTTATCTCCCCTGATTACCAGAAAGCCCTGCCATGAGCCTCCAATGCGGCATCGTGGGCTTGCCCAATGTGGGCAAGTCCACTCTCTTTAACGCCCTGACCAAGGCCGGCATCGCCGCCGAAAACTACCCCTTTTGCACCATTGAGCCGAATACCGGCGTGGTCGAAGTGCCCGATCCGCGCCTGCAAAAGCTGGCCCAAATCATTGACCCTGAGCGTATCGTCCCGGCCATTGTCGAGTTTGTCGATATTGCTGGTTTGGTCGCCGGTGCCAGCCAAGGCGAAGGCTTGGGCAACCAATTTTTGGCCCACATCCGCGAGACCGATGCCATCGTCAATGTGGTGCGCTGCTTTGACGACGATAACGTGATTCACGTTGCCAACCGGGTCGATCCGATTGCCGACATCGAGGTCATCCAGACCGAGCTGTGCTTGGCCGATTTAAGTACCGTCGATAAAGCCATTAACCGCTACAGCAAAGCGGCCAAATCGGGCAACGACAAAGATGCTGCCAAACTGGTGGCGCTGCTGACGCGCATTCAAGCCGCGCTCAACGAGGGCAAGCCCGCGCGCGGTGTTGAAATCAGCAAAGAAGAGCAGCCCCTGCTGAAGACTTTTTGCCTGATTACGGCCAAGCCTGCCATGTTTGTCGGCAACGTCAGCGAAGACGGCTTTGAGAACAACCCCTATCTGGAGCGCCTGAAAGAGTACGCAGCCAGCCAAAACGCTCCAGTAGTGGCTATTTGCGCCAAGATGGAAGCCGAAATGGCCGAAATGGAAGACGAAGACCGCGATATGTTCTTGGCCGAAATGGGCCAAACCGAACCGGGCCTGAACCGCTTGATTCGTGCCGGTTTTAAGCTGCTGGGCCTGCAAACGTACTTTACCGCCGGTGTGAAAGAAGTGCGCGCTTGGACGATCCATATCGGCGACACGGCCCCGCAAGCCGCTGGCGTGATCCACGGCGATTTTGAGCGCGGCTTTATCCGGGCGCAAACCATTGCCTTTGACGACTTTATTCAATACAAAGGCGAGCAAGGCGCTAAAGATGCCGGCAAGATGCGCGCCGAAGGCAAGGAATATGTGGTGAAAGACGGTGATGTTTTGAACTTCTTGTTCAACGTCTAACGTCTGGCTCTGCCAGCAGTTTGGTGCGATACCAAGCTTGAGAACTGCTGGCTTGCCTTGAGATGGGTATTGTTGTGGCGTTCTTGCGCCCTATTCCTCGCTGAAAAAGTCCGAGTCGATGCGCTTGAGGTGGTAGGTTGCAGCCACCGAAACGCCCAAATCGTGCTCAATCATCAAGTAAGCCAACCGTTCGCCATCTATCAGTACCACTTTGTATTGGCTGCTGGCTGCATAGTCTTTGGCCTCTTGGGTAAACCATGACGTGGTAATAAAAACACCCTTGGTAGCCCGCTGTCCGGCCAGCGCGCCAACAAACTTCATGATTTCGGGTCGTCCGACAACGCCTTCCCAGCGCTTGGCTTGCAAGTAAATCGAATCCAAGCCCAGACGGTCTTCGTTGATGATGCCGTCGATGCCACCATCACCGCTGCGGCCTACTGTTCTTCCGGCTTCCTCGCGGCTACCGCCATAGCCCATTTTGATCAGTAATTGCACGACAAGACGTTCAAAATAAACAGGTGAACAGGCTTTGATCCGATCCAAAACTTCATCTGCTAAAGCCAATACCGATTTTTGATACGCTGCATCCATCACCTCATCAGGTGTCAAATCAACCGCCAAAGAAGGCACGGTGGAAGTGTTTGGAGCACTTGCGATGGAACGTTCTTTTGATGTATTTATAAATGCGAGAAATGTAGGAAATTTTTCGAGGAATTTCTTGTTAATTTGGTTAGGTTTTTGTAGCAACGTCTCTTGTCCTAGCTCTGTAATTTGAACAAATCCACGTTTTGGCTGCTGCACCAAACCTGCCTTCTTCAAGTAAGTTTTAGCCCATCCAACCCTTGAAGCGAACGTCAGGGACTCCCCACTAGGAAGTAACTGCAACTTTTCTTCGGGAGTTAATTCAAAAATCTCTGCGAATTCAGCCACTATCTCTTTTAATAAATAAATTTTCCCGTCAGAGATCCTCGATAGCAGCGGAAGCATCAGCGATTCATAATCAGGTATAGCCATAAAATAATATATTATTTTGTATAAAAAAAGGGCGCTACCACAGCACCCTTTTCATTCTGCCCGAAGGCCTACCGCAGGCCGTTTAGCCCGCCTTCACCGCATCCAGATTGCGCAAACGGATGTGCAACTCACGCAGTTGCTTTTCATCGACCACCGAAGGCGCTTGGGTCAACAAACACTGGGCGCGCTGGGTTTTGGGGAAAGCGATCACGTCGCGAATCGATTCGGCACCCGTCATCATGGTGACGATGCGGTCCAAACCAAAGGCCAAGCCGCCGTGGGGTGGCGCACCGTATTGCAAGGCATCGAGCAAGAAACCAAATTTTTGCTGCGCTTCTTCGGGTGTGATTTTCAATGCATCGAACACTTTTTGCTGCACGTCAGCGCGGTGGATACGCACCGAACCGCCGCCCATTTCCCAACCGTTGAGCACCATGTCGTAGCCCTTGGAGATGCATTTCTCTGGGGCCGTGACCATGTAGTCTTCGTGACCATCTTTGGGGGCTGTGAAGGGGTGGTGCACAGCCACCCAACGGTCGTTTTCTTCGTCGTGCTCAAACATCGGGAAGTCCACCACCCACAGCGGTGCCCAGCGGTCTTCAAACAGGCCGTTCTTTTTGCCAAACTCACTATGGCCGATTTTGATGCGCAATGCGCCGATGGCATCGTTGACGACCTTTTCTTTGTCGGCACCAAAGAACAGCAAATCGCCATCTTGTGCGCCAGTGCGCTGCAAGATTTCGGCAATGGCAGCGTCGTGGATGTTTTTGACAATGGGCGATTGCAAACCATCGCGGCCCTTGGCCAAATCATTGACCTTGATGTAAGCCAAGCCCTTAGCGCCGTAAATCTTGACGAACTCGGTGTAGCCATCAATCTCGCCACGCGACAGGCCACCGGCTTCGCGCGCACCGCCGGGTACGCGCAGTGCCACCACACGGCCCTTTTTCATGTTGGCCGCGCCTGAGAACACCTTGAAATCCACATCCTTCATGACATCGGTCAGCTCGGTAAATTCGAGCTTGACGCGCAGATCGGGTTTGTCGGAGCCAAAACGGTGCGCTGCGTCTTGGTAGGTCATGACCGGGAACTCGCCCAAGTCGATGTTCAAGGTGTTTTGGAACACCGTCTTGATCATGCCTTGGAACATGTCGCGGATGTCCTGCTCCTCCATGAACGAGGTTTCAATATCGATCTGGGTGAACTCAGGCTGGCGATCCGCGCGCAAGTCTTCGTCGCGGAAGCATTTGGTGATTTGGTAGTAGCGGTCAAAACCGGCCACCATCAACAGTTGCTTGAACAACTGGGGCGATTGGGGCAGGGCAAAAAAGTGACCGTCGTGGACGCGGCTGGGAACCAAATAATCGCGCGCACCTTCGGGGGTGCTCTTGGTCAGCATCGGGGTTTCGATGTCAATGAAGCCATTGGCATCGAGGAATTTGCGCACTTCCATCGATACGCGGTAACGCAGCATCAGGTTGTTTTGCATGTACGGGCGGCGCAAGTCCAGCACCCGGTGCGTCAGGCGGGTGGTTTCTGACAGGTTTTCTTCGTCCAGCTGGAACGGAGGCGTGACCGAGGGGTTGAGCACATTCAACTCGTGGCACAGCACTTCAATTTTGCCGCTCTTGAGGGTGTCGTTGACAGTGCCGTCAGGACGTGCCCGCACGATGCCCTTGACCTGCACGCAGAACTCGTTGCGCACATCTTCCGCCGTGTGGAACATTTCAGCGCGGTCTGGGTCGCAGACCACTTGCACGTAGCCTTCGCGGTCGCGCAGGTCGATAAAAATCACACCACCGTGGTCGCGGCGGCGGTTGACCCAACCGGCCAAAGTAACGGTTTGGCCCAACAGGGCTTCGGTCACAAGACCGCAATAGTGAGAGCGCATGGCCATAACAAAATTTCCAGCGCCGTCGCGGGCGCGTTAAAGGGTTAAGGGGTTGGCTTGGAGGCCGAAACAAGGGGATCCGCAGGCGCTACCACGCCCATAGATACGATGTAGCGCAGGGCTGCATCGACACTCATTTCGAGTTCGATGCAATCGCTTTTACGCACCATCACAAAATACCCGCCCGTGGGGTTGGGTGTGGTCGGTACGTACACGCTGACAAACTCGTCACGCAAGTAGGCAGCCACTTCGCCGCTGGGCGCGCCGGTGATAAATGCCACCGTCCAAACGCCTTCGCGCGGCCACTGCACCAGCACCGCCTTGCGAAAGGCGTTGCCGCTTTCAGAGAACAGGGTGTCCGAGACCTGCTTGACGCTGGAGTAAATTGAGCGTACCACCGGAATGCGATGCACCACCGCATCGCCCCACTGCACCAGCTTGCGCCCAGCAAAATTGCTGGCGGTAGCACCGGCCACGAGCAAAATCAGCAGGGTCAGCAGCACGCCAAAACCGGGAATGTGAAAACCCAGCAGTTTGTCCGGATGCCATGCCTGCGGCAGGATCAGCAGAGTTTGGTCGAGCAAACCCACAATCCAATTGAGTACCGAGATGGTGATGGCTCCGGGAACGATCACCAGCAACCCGGTGAACAGCCATTTACGCAAGGCAGACATCAAAAAACTCAGGTTTTATCAGCAGAACCAGTGCTGGCCGGCGCGGGGGTTGCACTAGCAGCTACTGTTTTAGGAGCATCTGCGGTGGTCGTGCTGGAGGTCGGTGTATCGGTAGCTGCTGCTGGAGTGCTGTTTTTATCAGCGGTTGCTGGCGCGGCAGTGCCGCCGCTGCCACCGCGAAAGTCGGTAACGTACCAACCCGAACCCTTGAGCTGAAAACCAGCGGCAGTGAGTTGCTTGGTAAAGCTCTCAGCGCCGCAAGCGGGGCAAACGCTCAAGGGGGAGTCCGACATCTTTTGCAGCACATCCTTGGCATGGCCGCAGGAGCCGCATTTGTAGGCATAAATAGGCATATTGGGAGCCTGGATTGAAAGTGCAAAGCCTTCAATTATAGGTGGCTACCCCTACAAGCCTGCTGCACCTGCCCAGCTTACGAAACGTAGTGGGGTGGATGGCCCTTATGGTCTGGGATAAATTGGGGCGCTAGCGAACCAGCGACCATCCCCACGAGTGCCGCCAAAAGCCCGGCCAGTTGCTGCGGAAAGGCTGCCGACAGCACAGGGCTGGCGATAAACAGCAACCACACCCCCAACCCCAACCCCACCGCCAGCAGTGCGCCTTGGGTGCTGGCGCGGTGCCAATACAGGCCAAAAACCAGAGGCACAAAAGCCCCGACCAGTGGCACTTGGTAGGCACTCGAGACCATTTCGTAGATCGAAGTACCCTGCATCGTGATCGCATAGGTCAGCACACAGGCCGTGAACACCAGCACCGAGACCCGCATGGTTTTGAGCGTCAGGGCATCGCTCATGCCGGGGCGCAGGTTGCGGACAATGTTTTCCACAAAGGCCGTCGAAGGGGCCAACAATGTGGCCGAAGCTGTGGACATGATGGCCGACAACAGAGCGCCAAAAAAGGCAATTTGCAGCGCCAGCGGCATATGCTCCATCACCAAGGTGGGCAGGACTTTTTGCGGGTCGTCTTTGAGCAGCGCTTGGGCGGCCTCGGGCATGATGAGCACCGCAGCGACCACGACAAACATTGGGATAAAGGCAAACAGCAGGTACAAAATGCCGCCAATGATGGGGCCGGTGCGCGCTGTCTCGGCGCTGTTGGCCGACATGACGCGCTGAAATACGTCTTGCTGCGGAATCGACCCCAGCATCATGGTGATGGCTGCGGCAATAAAGAACGTCCACTCTTTAAAGCCGCCGTTTTCTGGAAAAAAGCGAAACTTGCCTTCGCGGGCGGCAAAGTCAATCACTTTGCCTGCACCACCGGCCAAGTCTGCGGCATACCAAGCAATAGCTATCAAACCCAGCGCAATCACAATCATTTGCACAAAGTCGGTCAGTGCCACCGACCACATCCCGCCGTAGAGGGTGTAGATCAGCACCACCAAGGTGCCAATGACCATACCCGCCGTGATCGACAGTGCGCCTTGCGTCAGCAGATTGAACACCAGCCCCAGCGCCGTGATTTGCGCCCCGACCCAGCCCAAGTAACTGAAAATAATCATGATCGAGCACAGCACCTCGACCGCGCGGCCATAGCGCAGGCGGTAGTAGTCGCCCAGCGTGATGAGGTTTTTCGGGTAGAGCTTGTAGGCAAAGAACATCCCCACCAGCACCAAGCACATCGAAGCGCCAAAGGGGTCTTCGACCACCGCACCCAGACCGCCATCGACAAACCGCGCCGAAACCCCCAGCACGGTCTCGGAGCCAAACCATGTGGCAAAAGTCGTGGCAATGACCACCGCCAAAGGCAAGCTGCGCCCAGCCACGGCGTAATCCGCTGTGTTGTGCACACGGGTGGCGGCAAACAGACCGATGGCAATCGAGACCAAAAGATACAAAACAATAAAAATCACTAGCATGTGCTGCTCCGTAATTTAAAAAATCCGCACCCGCAGTACCAACTGCATCGCTAACAAGCCCAAAACAAAACCGCCACCGCCGTACAGCAGTGCTTGCAACAACTTGTTGGTGCGACGCTGTTCTTTGAGCAATTCGAAAATTTCGCGCTGTTGTTGCTGTGCAGGCTGGCGCTGTAAATGGTCGTGCAACAAGCGTGGCAGGGCTGGCAGCAGCTTGGCGTAGTGCGGTGCTTGGTCGCGCAGCTCTTGCCACAGACGCTGCGGGCCCATTTGGTCGAGCATCCATTTTTCTAAAAACGGCTTGGCGGTGCTCCACAAATCCAGCTCGGGGTCGAGTTGGCGGCCCAAACCTTCGATGTTGAGCAGGGTTTTTTGCAACAAAACCAACTGCGGCTGGATTTCGACCTGAAAGCGCCGCGAGGTCTGAAACAAGCGCAGCAGCACCATACCGAGCGAGATTTCTTTCAAGGGGCGGTCAAAGTACGGTTCGCAAACGGTGCGAATCGCCGACTCCAAGTCATTGACCCGCGTTTGGGGTGGCACCCAGCCGCTTTCGATGTGCAACTCGGCCACACGCTTGTAGTCGCGCCGAAAAAACGCCGTGAAGTTTTGCGCCAAATACTCTTTGTCGTATTCGGTCAGGGTGCCAACAATGCCAAAGTCCAGCAAGATGTAGCGCCCCAAAGCGTCTGGCTCCAAACTGACTTGGATGTTGCCGGGGTGCATATCGGCATGAAAAAATCCATCCCGAAATACTTGCGTGAAAAAAATCGTTACGCCATCGCGCGCCAGTTTGGGAATATCGACCCCGGCCTCGCGCAGGCGCTCGACTTGGCTCATCGGTACGCCCTTCATGCGCTGCATCACCATCACTTCGGGGTGGCAAAAGTCCCAGAAAATGGCCGGTATTTCGACCAAATCCAACCCCTCCATGTTGCGCCGCAGTTGCGCTGCATTCGAGGCTTCACGCACCAAGTCCAATTCGTCGTGCAGGTAAGTATCAAACTCAGCCACCACTTGGCGCGGTTTGAGGCGTTTGCCGTCTGCCGAGAGGCCTTCGATCCAACCGGCCATCATCCGCATCAGGCTGATGTCTTTTTCGATCACCGGCAGCATGCCTGGGCGCAGTACTTTGACGGCCACTTCATGCAGCACACCCTTGGCATCACGCAGGGTTGCAAAATGCACTTGGGCAATCGAGGCACTGGCTACCGGGGTGCGCTCGAAGGCGACAAACACTTCGTCCACAGGTCGGCGAAAGGCGCGCTCGATGGTGGCAACGGCCACATCGGAGCTAAACGGTGGCACCCGGTCTTGCAGCAGCGCCAGCTCGTCGGCAATGTCGGGGGGCATCAGGTCGCGCCGGGTCGAGAGTACCTGCCCGAGTTTGACGAACACCGGCCCCAGCCGCTCTAAGGCCTCGCGCAGGCGCTGACCGCGCGGTGCATCTAGATTGCGCCCCACCGATACCACCCGCGCCAGCAGGTGAATCCAAGGCTTTTCAAAGCTCCTGAGTACCAGATCGTCCAGACCGTAGCGCAGGGCTACCCAGACGATGGTCGCGCCCCGAAAAAATCGCCTCATGGAATCGTGCGCTCGTCCGACCACACCGGCGCGGCGCTGGGGGCTGGGCTGTCGGTAGGATTGACACGGCTACCGACAAACTGCCGCAGCGCTTGCGCGGCGCGCTGTGCCGCTTGGGTCAGCGCGTGGGCAGGCACGTCGCCCATGAGCCGGGCAAGGTCTTCTTCAATGTCCCAGCGCAGGTTGTCGGCCAACCATTGGATGTCGCCCGCAAACTGCACATCGCCATCAATGCGCACGGCTGGACGCTCGCCGCGCAGCACCATCTGGGCCAAGTCCAGCGGCGAGTCTTGCGTCACTTCTAAGCGCAAGTCGGGCGTGATCGATTCGCAGGCCAAATCAAACAAGCCCGCAGGAGTGACCTGCAACGCCATAAAAAAGTGCCGCCACTGCACGCGCACCACCCGCCCGCGCTGGCGCAGCAGGCGTTCGGTGGCCGCTGGCTCTTGCCCAAGCACGTGGTTGAGCAGCAGTACGGTGCGGTGCTGCACCTCATCGACCAGCCACTGTGGTGGTTGGGGTACGGGAGCCATGCGCGCAAGTACATCGCTCAGAAAAGAAAAAGGGAACTGTGTTGCCATAGTCCCCGATTATTCCCTGAACCGCGCGTGCAGTCCGCGCGAAGCTCAATTACTGCAAGGCTTGCACCCCTGCCACCAGCCAACCACTGTTGCCGCTTTTGGGTTTGGTCATGTTCCAGACCTCGCGGAAGGGGCTAGGGCCAGCCGAGGCTTCTTCGCGGATCATGCCCGAGAACTCAACGCTGGCCATGTAGGCCTCGCCCAAGTCTTCAATGCCCAGCAATTGGGCTTCGAGCATGACGACATCGGTTTGGTTGGGTTGTGTACCCCGGTGGGTTTCGCGCTCGGCCAGTTGGGTGCGGATTTCGCCCAACATGCTGTCGGTCATCATCGAGCGCAGGGTGTTGACATCCGAGCGATCCCAAGCCGCTTGCAGGGTGGTGAAGTTGCGCTTGGCCGCTTCAATAAAGCCTGCGGTATCAAAACCGTCGGGGATGCCCCAGTTTTGCGAACCTGCCAGCGCCGAGCCAATCATCGAACCGCCACTGGGTGCGGAGTTGAGTGCATCAAAAGAGATGCTGTTGCCGCGCTCCCACGGGCGAGCCGATGCGTCGTTGCCGACCTTATCAAGGCTGTAGCCCTGCGATACGGGTGCCGTAGCCGGCGTTGCCGAGCCTGCACCTTGAAAGGCAAATGGCGAAGCATTGCTCTGCGCGGTGCTGGCACTTTGGCGCGAACGCATGACCATTTTGAAGACGACAAAGGCAGCTACGCCCAAGAGCAAGAACATCAAAATTTGACCAAAGCCTTGGCCCATGCCCAGCGAGTGGGCCAGCCATGCCAGCCCCAAACCTGCGGCCAAACCACCCAGCATGGCACCCCAAGGCTTCTTGGGGGCCGGGGCAGGCGCTGCCGGAGCAGGCGCTGCAGCGGGCTTGGCCGCAGCGTTGTTGATGTTTTGCGCGGGTGCGCCGGGTGTGCTGGGAGCGTGGCTGGCTTCGCGTTGGGTGACGTTGCTCGATTGTTGCCCCACCGACTTGCCACTGCCCATGCGCTTGGCATCGGCCTGTGGGTGTACCACCATCAAAATCGCCAGCATCAGAGCGGGCCAAAGGTTTTTCATTCTTTTGTCTCCTTGAAATCAAAAATCAGCACTTGATACCCACGTGCAGCGCAACCACACCGCCGGTCATGTTGTGGTAGTCGACATGACCAAAACCGGCCTCGTGCATCATGGCCTTGAGTTCTTTTTGCCCCGGATGCATGCGGATGGATTCGGCCAAATAGCGGTAGCTTTCGGCATCGCCAGCAATCATCTGGCCCAGTTGGGGCAGCACTTTGAACGAGTACCAGTCGTAGGCCTTTTCCAACGGCTTGGCGACTTTGGAAAATTCAAGCACCAGCAGTTTGCCGCCGGGCTTGAGAACGCGGCACATTTCGGCCAGCGCATCGTCTTTGTGCGTCATGTTGCGCAGGCCAAAGGCCACGCTGACCACATCAAAATGGTTGTCAGGAAAGGGCAGTTGCTCGGCATCGCACACCAGCGTCGGCAAAGCCACCCCCGCATCGAGCAGGCGGTCGCGGCCCACGCGCAGCATGGACTCGTTGATGTCGGTGTGTACCACGCGGCCAGTGCGCCCGACTTTCTTCGAGAACGCCAGCGCCAAGTCGCCCGTCCCCCCGGCAATGTCGAGCACTTGGCTGCCCTCGCGCAGGTTGGCCACCATCACGGTGTAGGCCTTCCAGAGGCGGTGCAGGCCTGCGGACATGAGGTCGTTCATCAGGTCGTATTTGGGTGCAACAGAATCAAAAACGCTGCGCACGCGGCGCGCTTTGTCTTGCTCATCGACCGACTGAAATCCAAAATGGGTGCTGCTCATGGTGTAGATGCTATCTGGTGTGGCGACAACCCCTGTTTTGTGGGGTTATCCACCGTTTTTGAAGTCAAACTTGGCTCTAGCGCACAGCTATGCAGTGTTTGATGCTATATTTTTGGTAGCTAATTTGTTAGTTTCCGCAGCCGTGTCCGCTGTGGCCCGCGTCCTTGCTGGGCATGGGCGTATCGCGGTCAGCCCCGGCAGCGGCCAAGCGCGCGGTGTAGTCTTGCCACAGCGCATCTTGGTGTTGGCCCAGCTCGTACAGGTAGTCCCAGGTAAAAATGCCGGTACTGTGGCCGTCAGAAAACGTCGGTTGCACCGCGTAGTTGCCCACCGGCTCCAGCGCGGTCAGCGTGACGTTGCGTTTGCCCGTTTGCAGCACTTCTTGGCCAGGGCCGTGGCCTTGCACCTGCGCCGATGGCGAACACACGCGCATCAGCTCGAACGCAATACGAAACGCCGCACCATCAGAAAAGACGACCTCCAGCACACGCGATGCCTCGTGTACCGTCAGAGACTGGGGCGTGGGCGCGCCCGGTTTCAAGCCTGCCATGAAGATTACCTCGGGGAAACTGCAAAAACTGCCCCCGATTGTCCCATCCCGCGCTGGCTTGCGGCGCAGCGGTCAGCAACGGGGCAATTGCAGGCGCAGCACCGCTTCGAGGGCGGGCAGGCGTTCACGCACGGCGGCTTCTTGGGCCAGATTGCGTTCGCGCTGGGCGGCGGCCCATACCGGGGCCGGAAAGTGGCTGTCCCAATCAAAGCGCGCCACCACGTGCCAGTGCAGGTGGGGCACTTGGTTGCCCAGCGCTGCGAGGTTGATTTTGGTCGGGGCCAGATGCTGAATCAGCGTGCGCTCTAGCACCGTCACCACCTCCATGCAGTGCATGCGCTCGAACCCCGACAGCTCAGAAAACTCCGCTATGTGGGAGTTCCAGATGACGCGGTAAAACGCGGCAAACCCTGGCTCATCGGCGCGGACGACGCGCAAGCGCTCATCGCGCCAGATGACGGTGCCGCCATCGGCAGTGCACAGCGGGCAGTCGGGCAACAACACCGGCGCTTTGACCGGCTCGACGGGCAGAGTGAACGCGGTAGTCAAACCAGCACCCGTTCGATGCCGCCTTGGTTGGCGCGCTGCACATACTCGGGTAACCAGTTTTCACCCAGAATTTCTTTGGCCATTTCAATCACGATGTAATCGGCTTCAAGCAAGCCGTTTTGCAAATCATCGCCATAGCGCGTCAGTCCTTGCAAGCAGCTAGGGCAACTCGTCAGAATTTTCACATTCTCTTTGGCCCCGACTTGACCCGAGGCGCGCAGTGCAGTTTCGCCCTTGCGAATTTCTTCTTCCTTACGAAAGCGCACTTGCGTCGAAATGTCGGGCCGCGTGACTCCCAGTGTGCCCGACTCACCACAGCAGCGCTCGCTTTTGAGAACATTGTTCCCGACCAGCGCCTTGACGGTTTTCATGGAGTCTTGCAACTTCATCGGATTATGGCAAGGCTCGTGGTACAGGTATGCACCCTTGCCTTGCAGCGTGATGCCTTTTTCGAGCAAATACTCGTGAATGTCGATGATGCGGCAACCCGGAAATATCTGCTCAAACTCGTATTTTTGCAATTGGTCGTAGCAGGTTCCGCACGAAACCACCACGGTTTTGATGTCCAAATAATTGAGCGTGTTGGCAACGCGGTGAAACAACACCCGGTTGTCGGTAATCATTTTCTCGGCCTTATCGAACTGGCCCGAGCCGCGCTGGGGGTAGCCGCAGCACAGGTAGCCCGGCGGCAGCACCGTTTGCACTCCGGCGTGCCAGAGCATGGCCTGCGTTGCCAGCCCGACTTGGCTGAACAGCCGCTCCGAGCCACAACCCGGAAAGTAAAACACCGCCTCAGTTTCGGCTGTGGTGGCTTTGGGGTCACGGATGATCGGAACGTAGTCTTTGTCTTCAATGTCCAGCAAGGCGCGGGCGGTTTGCTTGGGCAGGCCACCGGGGAGCTTTTTGTTGATGAAGTGAATCACCTGCTCTTTGATCGGGGCTGCGCCCACCGTGGCCGGTGGTTTGGCGGTTTGCTTGCGGCCCATTTTGCGCAGCACATCGACGGCCAAGCGCTGGGCCTTAAAGCCCACCCCCACCATGGCCGAGCGCAGCAGCTTGATGGTGTCGGGGCTGGTGGCGTTGAGCATCGTCATGGCCAGCGCGTTGCCCGGACGGAAGGTCTTTTTGCCCATCTTGCGCAGCAGGTTGCGCATGTTCATGGTGACATCGCCAAAGTCGATTTTGACTGGGCAAGGGCTTTCGCAGCGGTGGCACACCGTGCAGTGGTCGGCCACATCTTCAAACTCTTGCCAATGCTTGATCGACACGCCCCGGCGCGTTTGCTCTTCGTACAAAAAGGCTTCGACCAGCAACGAGGTCGCCAAAATTTTGTTGCGCGGGCTGTAGAGCAAATTGGCGCGCGGCACATGGGTCGAGCACACCGGCTTGCACTTGCCGCAGCGCAGGCAGTCTTTGACCGAATCGGCAATCGCGCCGATGTCGCTTTGCTGCATGATGAGCGACTCATGCCCCATCAGCCCAAAACTGGGGGTGTAGGCGTTGGTCAAATCGGCATGCGGCATGGCATTGGCGGCCAATTTTTGGCTCGCATTGGCATCCAGCCCTTGCCCTGATGGATTTGTCTGCTCTGATTTTCGGAGCAACTTTCCTTTGTTGAAACGCCCTTCGGGGTCTACCTTGCGCTTGTATTCGGTAAACGGACGCAGCTCTTCGTCGGTCAAAAATTCGAGTTTGGTGATGCCAATGCCATGCTCGCCCGAAATCACCCCATCCAAGCTGCGCGCCAGCACCATGATGCGCTCGACCGCGCCGTGGGCCGCTTGTAGCATCTCGTAATCGTCGCTGTTGACGGGGATGTTGGTATGGACGTTGCCATCGCCCGCGTGCATGTGCAGCGCCACCCACACCCGCCCCTTGAGCACGCGCTGGTGGATGGCATTGCACTCGGCCAAAATGGGCTGAAAGGCCGCGCCGGTAAAAATATCTTGCAACCGCGCCCGAATTTGCGTTTTCCAACTGGCGCGCAAGCGGTGGTCTTGCAACTGCGGAAACAGCGTTGCCACGTCCAGCAGCCAACCTTGCCAGAGCGCGCGCACCTCGGTCAACACCGCCAGCGCCTGCGCCACCCGGTCTTCGAGCATTTCTGCGGCGGGGATTTCGCTGGTTTCGTCGTGCTTGCCCAGTGGCAGGTTGCCTCGGCTGAAAAACACCTCCATCTCATCGCACAGCTTGAGCTTGTTGCGCAAACTCAGTTCGATGTTGATGCGCTCAATGCCGTCGGTGTACTCGGCCATGCGCGGCAGTGGAATGACCACGTCTTCGTTGATTTTGAAGGCGTTGGTATGGCGGCTGATGGCGGCGGTGCGCTTGCGGTCGGCCCAGAATTTTTTGCGCGCATCGGGGCTGATGGCAATAAAACCCTCGCCGCTGCGCGAGTTGGCAATGCGCACCACTTCGCTGGTGACACGGGCCACATCGTCGGCGTTGTCACCGGCAATATCGCCAAACAGCACCATTTTGGGCAAGCCACCGTGCTTTTTGCTCTTGGTGGTGTAGCCCACCGCCTTCAGGTAGCGGTCGTCCAAGTGCTCCAGCCCGGCCAGCAGCACGCCCGAGCGTTTTTGCTCGGCGAACATAAAGTCTTTGATTTCGACAATGCTGGGCACAGCGTCTTTGGCATTGCCAAAAAATTCAAGGCAGACGGTGCGGGTGTGCCCGGGCATGCGGTGCACCACCCAGCGGGCGCTGGTAATCAAGCCATCGCAGCCCTCTTTTTGGATGCCCGGCAAGCCGCTCAAGAACTTGTCGGTCACGTCCTTGCCCAAGCCTTCTTTGCGAAACGATGGGCCGGGAATGTCCAGTCGTTCGGTGCGGATGAAGGTTTTGCCGTCGGCTTGGTAGTAGTTCAACTCAAAGCTGGCAACGTCGGCATCGTGAATTTTGCCCAAGTTGTGGCCGATGCGCGTCACCTCCAGCCACTCTGCATTGGGCGTGACCATGCGCCAGCTTGCCAAGTTGTCCAGCGCCGTGCCCCAGAGCACGGCTTTTTTGCCGCCCGCGTTCATGGCGATGTTGCCGCCAATGCACGAGGCCTCGGCGCTGGTCGGATCGACGGCAAAGACATAGCCCGCACGCTCGGCGGCATCGGCAACGCGCTGCGTGACCACGCCCGCCTCCGTCCACACCGTGGCGAATTCTCCCTCTAAACCGGGCAGAGCGCGCATCTCGACCTCGGTCATGGCTTCGAGCTTTTCGGTGTTGATGACGGCGCTCTTGTCGGTCAGCGGAATGGCCCCGCCGGTGTAGCCAGTGCCGCCCCCGCGTGGAATGATGGTCAGCCCCAACTCAATGCAACCCTTGACCAGCGCGGCCATTTCGATTTCGGAATCGGGGGTCAACACGACGAAGGGGTATTCGACGCGCCAGTCGGTCGCGTCGGTGACGTGGCTGACGCGCGACAGCCCATCAAACTTGATGTTGTCTTTGGCCGTCAGCCGCCCCAGCGTGCGGCGCACTTGGCGGCGCAGTTGGGCGATGTCTTCAAAGGTGGCATCAAAACGCTGCACGGCTTGGATGGCCGATTGCATCAACTCGCCCACCAGCGCATCGCGGGCCGGGTCGTCTTGGGGTTTGCGGCGCTTTTGCACATCGCTCAGGCGGTGCTCCAAGGCTTGCACCAACAGCTTGCGCCGACCGGGGTTATCGAGCAAATCGTCTTGCAAATACGGGTTGCGCTGCACCACCCAAATATCGCCGAGCACCTCGTAGAGCATGCGCGCCGAGCGCCCGGTGTGGCGCTCTTGGCGCAACTGCCCGAGCAACTCCCAAGCGCGGGCACCGAGCAAGCGAATAACGATTTCGCGGTCGGAAAAACTGGTGTAGTTGTAAGGAATTTCGCGCAATCGCACGGGCTCGGGGGTTTGCGCCATCAGGGCGGCCAACGCGGTGGGAGCATTCATGGAGTGGAACCTGAAGTGTGGGCTGCGTGCCCAGCCGTCTGGGAACTCGCAAAAGATGATTTTAGGAAATTGGCATGACGCCTGCACGAACGTGGCTATGTAGCGCTTTTGGAACGCTGCCAATCCACCGTACAAGCCCACTGGCTGGTGGCACAGACCAGCACCAGCGCAGCGTAGGTGAGCATTTTGCCGTCGCGCCCGAGCAACACCAAACCGGCCAACAACACCAGACACCCAGCTATAAAATTAATAGCTACTTGCTTCCACCAGACAAGGGCTAGAGCTTGTTTTTGCATCAAAAACCGCCCCCCAAGCCACAGCAACGGTGCCAACACAGCCGCCGGTGCAATGAAATTAACAAGGTGAAAAAAGGCGGCCAAAAAGCCCATGAACAGTGCGCGCAGAGAAGGTTTGCACTGACACCAGCGGTCAGCACGGCCAACAATTTTATAATCGGCACTTATGGCAGTCTGGGCCCTCGGCATCAACCACACCACCGCGCCGCTCGATCTGCGTGGCCGCTTTGCGTTCGCGCTCGACCAAATCGGCCCGACGCTGCACGGCTTGCGCCAAGCGCTAGGGCCACAGCCCGGTGTCGGAGCGGGCATTGAGTCGGCCATTTTGTCCACCTGCAACCGCACCGAAATTTACTGCGCTGGCGACCACGCCGCGCTAGAGCACACGCTGGGTTGGCTGGCCCACAGCGGCGGTGTCAGCACCGATGTGCTGCGCTCACACTCTTATGTGCTTGAAAACGGCCCGGTGGCCCGGCACGCTTTTCGCGTTGCCAGCGGCCTCGATTCCATGGTGCTGGGCGAGCCGCAAATTCTCGGCCAAATGAAAGATGCAGTGCGCGCTGCCGAAAGTGCTGGCGCGCTGGGCAGCACACTCAACCAGTTGTTCCAGCGCAGCTTTGCGGTCGCCAAAGAGGTGCGTACCTCGACCGAAATCGGCGCTCACAGCATCAGCATGGCCGCAGCAGCGGTGCGCTTGGCAGGGCAATTGTTTGAAGATTTGGCCCAAACTCGGGTGTTGTTTGTCGGCGCTGGCGAAATGATTGAGCTGACGGCAACCCATTTTGCCGCCCGCAACCCCAAAGCCATCGCCATTGCCAACCGCACCTTGGAGCGCGGCGAAAAACTCGCCACCCGCTTTGGCGGCGAGGCCATGCGCTTGGCCGACCTGCCCGAACGCCTGCACGAATTTGACATCATCATCAGTTGCACCGCCAGCAGCTTGCCCCTTGTCGGGCTGGGCGCGGTCGAGCGGGCGTTGAAGAAGCGCCGCCACCGCCCCATGTTCATGGTCGATTTGGCAGTGCCGCGCGACATCGAACCCGAGGTCAAGGCGCTGGAAGACGTGTACCTCTACACCGTCGATGATTTGGCCCATGTGGTGCAAACCGCACAGGCCAACCGCCAAGCAGCCGTAGCGCAGGCCGAAGCCATCATTGATGCCGGGGTGCAAAGTTTTATGCACTGGATGGACCAGCGCGACCCCCACCACGGCGTGGTGCCCTTGATTCGCCAACTCCACAGCCAAGCCGACGCTTGGCGTGCCACCGAGCTGGCCCGTGCCCGCAAACGCTTGGCGCGCGGCGAAGACATGGATGCCGTACTAGAAGCACTGTCGCGCGGTGTAGCCCAAAAAATGCTCCACGGCACTTTGGCCGAATTGCGCAACAGCGATGCCAGCGCCCGCGAAAAAACCGCGCGCATGGCCTCGCGCTTGTTCTTGCGCTCGCAAGGCAAAAGCCGCTTGTAGCCGCCGCAGCACACCACCGAACGCGCCCGCGCGCACCCTTGGCCCACCGAGCGGGCCGCTTTTTGGCCCATAACCACCCTCGCCACTCGCATGCAACCCTTTCTCCTGAACCAGTTGGAGCGCTACGCACGGCGCTTGGCCGAACTTGACTTCTTGCTCTCGCGCGAAGACATCATGGGCGATATGGCGCAGTACCGGGTACTGTCGCGTGAGCACGCTGAAGTGACGCAAATTGCCGGACGTTACGCCCGCTGGTGCCAGCGCCAAGCCGATTTGACCGCAGCCCAAGAGATGCTGGCCGACCCCGAAATGGCCGAGATGGCCGCCGAAGAAATCGACAGCAGCCAAGCTGAATTGCTGCAACTAGAAGCCGAATTACAGCGCCTGCTGCTGCCCAAAGACCCTGACGATGCCCGCAATGCCTTTTTAGAAATCCGCGCCGGTACGGGTGGTGATGAATCAGCGCTGTTTGCTGGCGACTTGGCTCGGATGTACATGCGCTATGCCGCCAACATTGGCTGGCAAATCGAAGTCGTCAGCGAAAGCGCATCTGAACTGGGCGGCTACAAAGAAATCGTGCTGCGCGTAGCGGGCGACAACGCCTACGGCAGGCTGCGCTTTGAGTCTGGCGGCCACCGCGTGCAGCGCGTTCCCGCCACCGAAACCCAAGGGCGCATTCACACCAGCGCGTGTACCGTCGCGGTGATGCCCGAACCAGACGAAACCGAAGCCATCAAGCTCAATCCGGCCGATTTGCGCATTGACACCTTTCGCGCCAGCGGCGCGGGCGGCCAACACATCAACAAAACCGATTCAGCCGTGCGGGTGGTGCATTTGCCCACCGGCATTGTCGCTGAGTGCCAAGACGGTCGCAGCCAGCACAGCAACAAAGCCAAAGCCCTGCAAGTGCTGCAAGCGCGGATACAGGAAAAAGAGCGCAGCGAACGTGCCGCCAAAGAAGCCGCCGAGCGCAAGGGGCTGATTGGCAGCGGCGACCGCTCTGACCGCATTCGCACCTACAACTTTCCGCAGGGTCGCCTGACCGACCACCGCATCAACCTGACGCTGTACAAATTGCTCGCCATCATGGAAGGCGATTTGGACGAAGTGCTCCAAGCCATGGCCCATGCCCGCGAAGCCGAACAGCTCGCCGAACTAGAGCAAGCCGGTGCTGCGTAACCACCGCGTAACAGCCGTCACCAAGTCCACGACAACCCCGCTCGGGAATGCGGATTGAAACTGGTGGGGGTCTTGGCTATACTTTGCCCCAATTTGCAGGCGCAGGCTCTCATAGGTTGTTTTTTCATTCTTTTGAAACTAACTCCGGTTTAGAACCCGCCCTTTCAAGGGAATAAAATCATTTTGTGAGGGGCGCAAGCCTCTCCAAAGCCGCCTTTGGACAGGCGTGGATTGAATACTTTTGAAACACTGCACCCGACAGTCTGTGCGCTCGGTCGTACCCAGCCCCAACGCTGGGAGTTTGCCCCGGACACACGCTAACCCTGGGAAGAAATTTTGAAAAACGGCCTCACCACCACCAGCGCGGCTTTGCTATCGCAAATTTCCCAAAGCATCCAAAAAAACCCCAAACGCATCACCACCGCACTGGCTGTGGTGCTGCTGACTGGCGGCGGAGGAGCTTTTGCCGTGGCCTCTTTAGGCCCAGACCCGGCGGACTTGCCGGTGCAACTGATTGAGCAACCTGTGCAGTCGCTGGCCAGCGGCTCCACGTTGGCCGAACTGACCGATGGATCAGGTTTTTCACTCTATCGCTCGGACATTGTGCGTGTCACCGACACTGCCGAAACCCTGCTACGGCGCATGGGTATTGCCGATCCGGCGGCTTCGGCTTTTTTCCGTGGCGATAGCTTGACGCAGCAAAACTTGCTCGGGCGCGCAGGCCGCTTTGTCAAGGCCGAGACCACCAACGACCACCGCCTGCTGCGCCTGACGGCGCGCTGGGCCTACGACGATGGCACTGGTAATTTTCGCCGTTTGGTGATCGAAAAAGTCGACAAAGGCCGGTTTGTCTCGCGTCTAGAAACCGCACCCTTGGTTGCCACCAACCGCTTGGCAGGGGGTGTCATTCAAAGCTCGCTGTTTGCCGCTACCGATGCCGCCAATATTCCCGACAGCATTGCCGTGCAGATGGCCGAAATGTTCTCGGGCGACATTGATTTTCGCCGCTCACTGCGCAAGGGGGACCGCTTTTCGGTCGTCTATGAAGCCCTTGAAGCCGATGGAGAGCCACTGCGCAGTGGCCGCGTCTTGAGCGCCGAATTCCACAACAATGGCAAAGCCCATCAGGCCATTTGGTTCCAAGCACCGGGCGCAGAAAATGGCTCTTACTACGCGCTCAACGGCGAGAGTTTGCGCCGCGCTTACCTGACATCACCGCTGGAGTTTTCACGGGTCACCAGCGGCTTTGCCATGCGCTTTCACCCCATTTTGCAAACATGGCGCGCCCATTTGGGCACCGACTTTGGCGCACCCAAGGGCACAGCCGTGCGCACTGTGGGCAGCGGCGTAGTCGAATTTGCCGGTACACAAAACGGTTTTGGCAATGTGGTGTTCGTCAAGCACCGCAACCAGCACGTCACCGTTTACGCCCACTTGAGCCGCATTGATGTGCGCCCCAATCAAGCCGTCACCCAAGGCCAAACCATTGGGGCCGTTGGTGCCACCGGCTGGGCCACTGGCCCCCACTTGCATTTTGAGTTCCGCGTCAATGGTGTCCACCAAGACCCGATGATTATTGCTAAACAAAGCGAGGCCGCCGCCCCAGTGCCCACCGCAGCACGCCCGGCGTTTAACCGTTTGGCAGGCCTGATGCGTACCCAGCTTGATTCGGCACAGTTGATCGAACAAGCCAGCGCACAGTAAAAACTCTGGCTTGGCACTGGCCCGACGCATGCAAACTGCTGCACTGTATATCGGTTTGATGTCGGGCACTTCGCTCGATGGCGTGGATGCCGTGCTGGCGGACTTTTCAGGGTCAAAATGGGCCGTAGCCCAACACCTGTCTGCACCGTTTGCTCCTGAATTAAGAGCAGAACTGTTCGCCCTCAACACCCCGGGCGACAACGAACTGCACCGCGCTGCGCTGGCCGCTAACGCACTGGCCCGCACCTACGCCCAAGTGGTTCAAGCATTGCTGGCCCAAAGTGGCATCCCCGCCAGCGCCATTGCGGCACTGGGTGCCCACGGCCAAACGGTGCGCCACCGGCCACAGGCTTTTGATGGAATCGGCTACACCTTGCAACTGAACAACCCGGCGCTGCTGGCCGAACTGACCGGCATCACCGTGGTGGCCGACTTTCGCAGCCGTGACGTGGCCGCAGGCGGGCAAGGTGCGCCGCTGGTTCCGGCCTTTCACCAACACGTTTTTGCCCAACCGGGTCGCACCGTGCTGGTACTGAACGTGGGCGGCATCTCTAATCTGAGCATTTTGGCTGCCGATGGCAGTGTGCTGGGCTTTGATTGTGGCCCCGGCAATGCTTTGATGGATTTTTGGTGCCAACAGCACACCGGCCAGCCGTTTGACCGCGATGGCGCATGGGCGGCTACAGGCCGGGTTGTGCCGACACTGCTGGCCCGCTTGCTGTCGGAGCCATTTTTGCACCAGCCAGCACCCAAGAGTACCGGGCGCGACCTTTTCAACCCCGGTTGGTTGACCGGGCACTTGGCCGATTTTGCCAATGCCACACCGCAAGATATTCAAGCCACACTGACCGAATTGACCGCTAGCGCTTGTGCTGCAAGCATAAACTGCTATGCAAAAGAGAGCAAAACACTGGCCGTTTGTGGTGGTGGTGCTTTCAATCGGTACTTGATGGCACGCCTACAGGCCTTGCTGCCGGGCGTGGCCGTCACCGCCACCGATGCCCACGGCCTGCCAGCCCAACAGGTCGAGGCCGCCGCCTTTGCATGGTTGGCATACCAAGCCCTGCACGGGGCCACGGCCAGCCTGCCCAGCGTTACCGGTGCCAGCGGTGCCCGCATCCTCGGGGCGATCTACCCGGCTTAATCAGGAAAAGCTCGAACCGCAACCACAGGTGGTGGTGGCGTTGGGGTTCTTGATGACAAACTGTGCGCCTTGCAGGTCTTCTTTGTAGTCGATCTCAGCGCCGACCAAGTACTGGTAGCTCATCGCATCAATCAGCAGCGACACGCCATTTTTGGTCATGGTGGTGTCATCGTCGTTGGTGATTTCATCAAAAGTAAAACCATACTGAAAGCCGGAACAGCCACCGCCCTGCACAAACACACGCAGCTTGAGGTCGGGATTGCCTTCTTCGGCAATCAGGTCGGCCACTTTGGCCGCCGCACTGTCGGTAAACAAGATGGGGGCAGGCATTTCGGTTGGGGTATTTTCGGCAACAGCGCTCATGGGGGTACTCCGTTTCAGGGTTTGCCCTGAATACTACTCAAATCCACTCGAAAATCAGCGCCCGCGCCGATTGACGCTAGCGCGGGTAGGGATAAAAAAAAGCCGCAACAGGCGAACCTGTGCGGCTGTGCAGACAAACCGGGCGAATTAACGCTTGGAGAACTGCTTGGCGCGGCGTGCAGAGTGCAGACCGACCTTCTTACGTTCGACTTCACGCGCATCGCGCGTCACGAAGCCGGCTTGGCTCAAGACGGGCTTGAGGGTTGCGTCGTAGTCGATCAAAGCGCGGGTGATGCCGTGACGGGCTGCACCGGCTTGGCCGGATTCACCGCCGCCGTGGACATTGATTTGCACGTCGAAAGTTTCGAGGTTGCTGGTCAATGCCAGGGGTTGCTTGGCGATCATGATCGACGTTTCGCGGCCAAAGTAGGACTGGATGTCCTTGCCGTTGATCGTGATCTTGCCGCTGCCTTTTTTCAGAAACACGCGGGCGACGCTGGATTTGCGACGGCCGGTGCCATTGTTCCATTCACCAATCATCTCAAGGCTCCTTACAGTTCCAGCACTTTGGGCTGTTGGGCGGTGTGGGGATGCTCTGCACCACCGTACACCTTGAGTTTCTTGATCATGGCGTAGCCAAGCGGGCCCTTGGGCAGCATGCCCTTGACAGCCTTTTCCAGCGCGCGGCCGGGGTGCTTGGATTGCATGTCGCGGAAGTTGGTGGCCGTGATACCGCCGGGATAACCCGAGTGGCGGTAGTACACCTTGTCGATGGACTTGGTACCAGTGACCTTGATTTTCGATGCGTTGATGATGACGATGAAGTCACCAGTATCGATGTGGGGCGTATAAATGGCTTTGTGTTTGCCGCGCAGACGGAGGGCAACTTCGCTGGCTACCCGGCCGAGCACCTTATCGGTGGCGTCAATCACAAACCACTCGTGCGTCACATCAGCGGGTTTTGCGCTGAAGGTTTTCATGAGATTGCTCTTTCGAGGGTTTGACCAGCCTGAAAGGGGCTGGCATCCTTGGGACTCTTTTCCACGGTCGGTGTTTCTCTTTGACGGAAACCTCTTAGGTGGTAATTGCCAGCATTGCTGCCAGCCTTCGCCGCGGAGCCGCGCGAGCGCTGCGAAGCCTGCGATTATACAAACAAGCCCTTGTTTGTGTCTGCACTATTTTTAATGGCTGATTTTTCTTTCCGCTTCTTGTTGGAGTCGCTGGTGGTGCTCTACGCACACTGGCAAGGCCGCGTGGACTGGTTTGGCGCACTCGCGGTACAAGCACGTGCTGCGGAAAGCGTGGAGGGGTGGGTCATGGTGGCAGCTACATAGCCAGTGAAGAACGTGGCAGGCAAGAAGAGTGGCACATGGCACGGGCCACCCCCAGCATATTTTTGGATACGGCAATCGCCATCATTCACCATAGCCGCTCTCAAAAACAACCGTCGCCGCACCGGTGGCACCCAAAACACCGCAGCGACCCAGCATGTACCGACCCGCCAACGCCCCCTGCACCGCATCAATGGCGCAGAAGATAGTTACCATAGCGCCATGTTCAGTTACCGCCACGCCTTCCATGCGGGCAACCATGCCGACGTGCTCAAGCACACGGTGTTGATTGCCGCCCTTCAATACCTGACCGAGAAGGAGGCAGCACTGACCGTGCTAGACACCCATGCCGGTGCGGGCCTGTACCGACTCGATGGAGACTACGCCCGCACCAGTGCCGAAGCCGGTGATGGCATCTTCCGCCTCGAATCACCAGCGGCCAACGCCGTCACCTTTGCCCCGGCACTGCAAGCCTATGTGGACCTGATTGGCACCTTCAACGGTGGCCCCCATACCAAAATTTACCCCGGCTCGCCGTTCATCATCCAGCACCTATTGCGCGCCCACGACAAGCTGAAATTGTTTGAACTACACCCCTCAGACTCACGCTCGCTGACCGGCAATGTGGCCCAGCTCAACGCCAACCGCCAAGTGGCAGTGCTGCACGAAGATGGTTTTGAAGGCATCAAGAAATTCTTGCCTCCACCGGCCCGCCGCGCGCTAGTGCTGTGCGATCCTAGCTATGAAATGAAGAGCGACTATGGCAAGGTACTCGACATGGTGGCCGATTCGCTCAAACGCTTTGCCACCGGCACTTATGCTGTTTGGTACCCGATCATCCCGCGCCCTGAAGCGCACGATCTGCCCCGACGACTCAAAACGATGGCCCAAAAAGCGGGCAAAAGCTGGCTGCACGCCACGCTGACCGTGAAATCGAGCAAGATGACCGAAAATGCCGAAGGCCAAACCAAACGCCCCGGCCTGCCCGCCAGTGGCATGTTTCTGATTAACCCGCCCCACACCCTCAAAGCATCGCTAAAAGATGCGTTGGTGCAAATGGTGGAGCTGCTCGGTCAAGACAAGCACGCAGCCCACACCCTCGAATCGGGTAACTAACGGAGGCAATGCTCAAGATTGTGAGTCAAGAGGCTGTGCAGACTCAGGGCAGCTGCCATCGGCGCTGTCGAACGACGAAACCGTGACCGGCTTGGTGCCCAGTCCAAGGACACCCAAAGCATCGGCAGCGGCCCGGCTCAAATCAATCACCCGGTTGGCCGCATGCGGGCCACGGTCGTTGATGCGCACCACCACTTCGCGCCCTGTGACCAAACTGCGCACACAAACCAACGATCCAAAAGGCAGTGTGCGGTGTGCTGCGGTCAGGGCGTGCATATCAAAGCGCTCGCCGCTGGCTGTGCGCCGCCGGTGCAGCTGTACTCCGTACCATGAGGCCAAACCGTATTCTTGGGGTTTTTGCTGCTTGACCACGGGCAATGCATCTTCGTCTTCATCAAAGTGCGCTTGCTCCTCGACCACAGGCTCGGCCAGCAAGGGTGGCCGCAACCCAAGCTGGGGCGCAATCACTTCAGCACTGGGGGCGGCGCTGGCATCTTCGGCCACCTTGGGTGGGGTAGCGCTGTGGATGATGTCAGGATTGGCTGGTAGGGCATCGGCCAACGCAGCAGTGCCCATTACGAGCACCAGCCCACAAGCGGTGACGCTACCCCGCAGCGCAGCCTGCAATCGACCTAGAACAAAAGGGAAAAACACAGGCATATTCTGAGACGCCTTTGAGAAATGAGAGTCTCAGATGGTAGCGCAGACGAAAAAAATCCCGCCTCTAGCGGGACTCTTTACCAACAGGGCCAGACTCCTCAGCGAAGAGCCTCTGCCATGCATGGTCTTAGAAGCGCCAGCCCAAGCCAACACCGACCAACAATGGATCGACCTTGAAGGTGCCAGCCTTCACGCCACCAGCGGACACATCGGTACGGATGTAAACCTTCTTGACATCAAAGTTCAAGTACACGCCCTTAGCGACGGGAATGTCCACACCGACTTGCAGTGCAGGGCCGAAGCTGTTGCGGTCAACGGTCACGCCTGCAGGCAGGTTCACCGAGCTCAGGTGGGTGTAGTTGATACCAGCACCGACGTAAGGCTTGAACGCGCCCATGTCTGTGAAGTGGTATTGCACGGTCAATGTAGGTGGCAGGTGCTTGAACGAACCGATAGCCTTGCCCTTAGAGGACAGGGTTTGCTTTTGTGGCACGGTCAGGATCAGCTCGGCAGCCAGATTCTTGTCGAAGAAGTAGGTGAAGTCGACTTCAGGCAACCACTTGTCGTTGATCGACAGGCCCAGGCCGGTGGAGTCACCGTTGGTGCTGTCCAAATGAACAGCGCGGGCGCGCACCATGAAGGAACCTTCGGTGGCTTGCTGGGCAAAAGCGGACGAGCAAACAACGGAACCGAGCAAAGCGGCGGCAATAGCGTATTTTTTCATGGAATTATTTCAAAGAAACCCGGGGAAAGTCCCAGCGAATATTAAACGGTTAAGACCTTAAAAGCAGTATTGATATGCGTCAATTCACCTGAGGACGTGGTGCAAAAACATCATTTAGCCGGCCAACCCAAGGCGACGGCAAATCTCTAGCGTAGCGGCGCTTTGGTTCATGGTGTAAAAATGCAGCGCAGGAGCACCGCCTTGGCGCAGTTGTTCGCACAACTGGGTCACCACATCCAAGCCAAAGGCCTTGATGCTGGCCGTATCGTCGCCCAGCGCTTGCAAGCGCAGACGAATCCAGCGCGGCACTTCGGCACCGCAAGCATCCGAGAAGCGCAGCAATTGCGTTGAGCCTGAAATGGGCATGATGCCCGGCACTACTGGCACATCCAACCCCAAGCGACGCGCGTCGTCGACAAAACGAAAGTACGCGTCAGCGTTGAAGAAATACTGCGTAATGGCCGAGTCTGCCCCAGCACGAACTTTGGCAGCGAAGGCTTGCAAATCCGATTCGGGCGATTTGGCCTGCGGATGCACTTCAGGGTAGGCAGCGACTTCAATACAAAAGTCGTGGCCGGTCTCGGCACGGATGAAGGCCACCAAGTCGCTGGCATACTGAAACTCGCCACCGGCACCGTAACCACTGGGCAAATCCCCACGCAAAGCCACCAAGCGTTTCACGCCCATTTCCTTGAGCGTTGCAAGCTGGTTGCGCACCGTCTGGCGGGTAGCACCAATGCACGAAAAGTGCGATGCAGCGCTCACGCCCTCGGCCAAAATATCGCGCACCGTGGCAAAGGTGCCCTCGTGGGTGGAGCCGCCAGCGCCGTACGTGACCGAACAAAACTCCGGTTGCAACGCATAAAGCTGCTGGCGCACAGCGCGCAGCTTGTCAGCACCCTCGGGGGTTTTGGGCGGAAAGAACTCAAAACTGACCGGCAATGCAGTTGTTGTGCCCATTACGGCATCCTCTTGGCAAAAACAAAGAATTCGCGGTTTCCATCGCCACCGCTGATGGGGCTATCGAGCCACGCTTGTACCTGCAAGCCCTGCGCTGTGCAGCAGTCGCGCACCCGCTGCTCGACCACGCCGTACAGCGCCGCGTCGCGCACGATGCCGCCCTTGCCGACTTGGCCCGGTTGCAACTCAAACTGCGGCTTGACCAGCATCAGCACTGCGCCATCGTCGGTCAAAAACGGCACCAGTGCAGGCAACACCAGCGTCATCGAGATGAACGACAAATCGCCCACAATCACATCAAATTTCAGATCCAATGTGCCTGTAGCCGTTGTCTCATCGACACTAGCAGCTATCAAATCAGTAGCATCTAAATGCCGAGCATTGACCTGCTCGACGCACACCACGCGCTCGTCGTCCCGCATGCGGGCATGGAGCTGGCCTTGGCCGACATCCACACCCACCACCCGGGCTGCGCCGTGTTGCAACAGGCAATCGGTAAAGCCGCCGGTCGATTGGCCGATGTCCAAACACTGTGCCCCGACCACGCTCAAGCCAGTGGCAAGCAATGCACCTTCGAGCTTGAGTCCGCCGCGCGAAACGTAGCGGGCCTCGGAGGCATCGAGCAGCTCCAATTCGGCATCACCGGGGACTTCATCGCCATTTTTGGCAATGGCCTTCCAGTCGCCCAAACCAACGCGCCAACGCGCACCGCCAGCAATCAGACGCTGGGCCTGCGCGCGCGAGGCGGCAAGGCCGCGCTCGACAATCAGTTGATCAATGCGCATCAATAGCGGTAGGTGTCGGCTTTGTAAGGGCCGGTTTTAGGAACACCAATGTAGGCGGCTTGGGCATCGGTCAGCTCGGTGAGCATGGCACCGACCTTCTTCAGGTGCAGGCGGGCCACTTTTTCATCCAGATGCTTGGGCAGCACATAGACCTTGCCGTTTTGGTACTGGTCGGGCTTGGTGAACAGCTCGATCTGGGCAATGGTTTGGTTGGCAAACGAGGCGCTCATGACAAAGCTGGGGTGGCCGGTGGCGCAGCCCAAATTGACCAAACGGCCCTTGGCCAGCAAGATGATTTTTTTGCCGTCAGGGAATTGGATGTGATCGACTTGGGGCTTGATCTCTTCCCACTGGTATTTCTCAATCGAAGCGACATCGATTTCGTTGTCAAAGTGACCGATGTTGCAAACAATGGCTTGGTCTTTCATCGCCAGCATGTGCTCGTGGCGAATCACGTCGCGGTTGCCGGTGGTGGTAACGAAGATGTCGGCCTTGTCGGCGGCATATTCCATCGTCACGACTTTGTAGCCTTCCATGGCAGCTTGCAGAGCGTTGATGGGGTCGATTTCTGTCACCCACACTTGTGCCGACAGCGCGCGCAAGGCTTGGGCAGAACCCTTGCCCACGTCGCCATAACCGGCCACGCAAGCCACTTTGCCAGCAATCATCACGTCGGTGGCGCGCTTGATGCCATCGACCAGCGACTCGCGGCAACCGTACAGGTTGTCAAACTTGGACTTCGTGACCGAGTCATTGACGTTGATGGCGCGGAACAACAAGGTGCCCTTGGCCGACATTTCGTTCAAGCGGTGCACGCCGGTGGTGGTTTCTTCGGTCACGCCGATGATTTCTGCCGACTTGCGTGTGTACCAAGTGCCATCGACCGCCAATTTGGCGCGGATGGCAGCGAACAAAATGGTTTCTTCTTCGCTGATGGGGTTGTCCAACACCGACAGGTCTTTTTCCGCCCGTTGGCCCAAGTGCATCAGCATGGTGGCATCGCCACCATCGTCCAAAATCATGTTCGGGCCTTCGCCGGGGGTACCGGCAGCGCCAAACTCAAAAATGCGGTGGGTGTAATCCCAGTAATCGGCCAGCGACTCGCCCTTGACGGCAAACACCGGTGTGCCACCAGCGGCAATGGCGGCAGCGGCGTGGTCTTGCGTCGAGAAGATGTTGCACGAAGCCCAGCGTACGGTAGCGCCCAAAGCCTCGAGGGTTTGGATCAGCACTGCCGTTTGAATGGTCATGTGCAGCGAGCCAGTAATGCGCGCACCCTTGAGGGCTTGGCTGGCAGCGAATTCTTCCCGAATTGCCATCAGGCCGGGCATTTCAGTTTCGGCGATGCGGATTTCTTTGCGGCCCCAGTCGGCCAAGGCAATATCAGCGATGGCGCAATCGGCAGGGTTGAAAGTGGCGGATGGTGCGTTCATGGGTTCGGCTCCAAAACATGTTTGAACAAACCACTGACCGGGGGAGGCGTAAAAAAGCTCACCACACGGGAAGTGGATGAGCGTCGTTGCGGTGTACGGTTCCGAGCCTCACGCCCCGCTGTGTTGGGGGCGCTGCAACGCTCCTCGGAATTTCTGATTATACGAAACCGGGCTGGAGCTTGCTGGCGGGTGCGAACGCCCTCGCCGGTAAAATCAACGCTTCGTGCTGTTTGCCAGCTGCGCCTAGCGCAGGCTCGCAATGCCCTCTTTTTGCTCCGCTGCCGGTTGCGCGCCGGCCAATCTTCTGGAAACTCCCCCTGTGTCCTACGCACCCGAAACCCGGCGCCGCCGCACTTTTGCCATCATTTCTCACCCCGACGCGGGTAAAACCACGCTGACCGAAAAACTGCTGTTGTTCTCGGGTGCCATCCAAATCGCTGGGGCCGTCAAGGGCCGCAAGGCCAGCCGCCACGCCACCAGCGATTGGATGGAAATCGAAAAGCAGCGCGGCATCTCGGTCGCCTCCAGCGTGATGCAGATGCTCTACCGCGAGCACGTCATCAACCTGCTCGACACCCCCGGCCATAAGGACTTCTCGGAAGACACCTACCGCGTGCTCACGGCGGTCGATTCGGCGCTGATGGTGATTGATGCGGCCAACGGTGTTGAAGCACAAACGCGCCGCTTGATTGAAGTTTGCCGCCAGCGCGACACGCCCATCATCACCTTCGTCAACAAAATGGACCGCGAAGTGCGCGATCCGCTGGACATCATGGACGAGGTCGAGCGCGAACTCGGTATGCCCTGCTGCCCTATGACGTGGCCGGTAGGCCAAGGCAAGCACTTTGGCGGCATCATCAACCTGCGCACCCAGACCATGACGGTGTTTGACGCGGGCAAAGAGCGGCGACCACAAGAGTTTGAAACCATTCCCTTGAGCGATGAGGCCACGCTGCGCGCCCGCTTTGGCAGCGAGTTCGATACCGCCCTCGAAAGCATGGAGCTGGCCGTGGGAGCCTCGCCCACTTGGAACCACGCAGACTTCTTAGCGGGCAAACTCACCCCGGTGTTTTTTGGCTCGGGCGTGAACAACTTTGGGGTGATGGAGGTGCTCGATGCGCTGGTCGATATGGCCCCGCCTCCTGGCCCACGCCTGAGCACGCTGGTGGTGAACAAGCAGCCGGTCGAGAAAACCATTCAACCCGAAGATGAGGGCTTCTCGGGTGTGGTGTTCAAGGTGCAAGCCAACATGGATGCCAACCACCGCGACCGTATCGCCTTTGTCCGCGTGGCATCGGGCAAATACACACCCGGCATGAAGCTCAAAGTGCAGCGCACCGCCAAAGAGCTGCGCCCCACCAGCGTCGTCACCTTTATGAGCCAGCGCCGCGAAGCGGTCGAAGAAGCCTATGCGGGCGACATCATCGGCTTTACCACCCACGGCGGGGTGCAACTGGGCGACACCATCACCGATGGGGCCAATCTGCAATTTACCGGCCTGCCGTTCTTTGCCCCCGAACTGTTCATGACGGTGATTTTGAAAAATCCGCTGCGCACCAAACAGCTCCAGCAAGGTCTGGCACAACTGGGCGAAGAAGGGGCCATCCAAGTCTTTAAACCCGACGCGGGCGGTGCCATGCTGCTGGGCGCTGTCGGCCAATTGCAGTTTGAAGTGGTGCAGCACCGTTTGAAGAACGAATACGATGCCGATGTGCGTCTGGACGGCTGCCAGTACACCGGCGCACGCTGGATTACTGCCGACAGCCCTGCCGATTTGCGTGCATTCACCGATGCCTACCCACTGCGTCTGGCGCATGATGCAGCCGATACGCTGGCTTACCTTTGCACCAGCCCGTACGATGTGCGGCTGGCGCAAGAGCGTTTTCCCAAAATCCACTTTCACCCCTTGCGTGAGCATGCCGGGTTGGCATTGCAGACTGCCGGGTAAGTCACACGGCGCTACACACCTTGGGCACCTTCCACCGATGACCCTCTCTTTGAACGCAAAAACCACCCTCGGTTTGGCCTGTGTGCTGCTAACGACGGTTTTGGGCGCAGAACCCGCACCCTTAGCAGCCCGTGCCCCTTTGTTGATTGCCCCCACCGTTGAAGGCTTATTGGTCTGCGATGCAGCAGTCAAGGCTCCCGAGGTGCAATCGCGAGAGCAAGCGACTGTCTATTGCCGCCAGCGCCAACTCGATGCTGGTCCTGCCCTGACACGGCTGCTCGATACCTTGGAGCCGGGCGGTGCCAAGGGCCAAGTGCAAGTGGGCTACACCCTGACTTTGCAGTTGCTGGGCTTGTACCAGCACACCGCCGAAGGCTGGCGCATCGATACCGATTTGGTCGATGCCTATCTGCGGATCATTGCGCAGGTACGCAGGCCAGTGGTGGTGTATTTGGCCGCCGATCATTTCGACTCGCAGGGGCCGCTGACACAAGAGCTGCTCAAAGACCCACGCAACCTGATGCAGTTGCGTGACGGCAAACCGCTAGAGCTGGGCTATTTTGGCTACCGTGTGGCCCCCTACACGCTCTTGACCGACCGCACAATCCCGGTCAATGGCTACCGTTTTGCGGCGCTGGAATACGTCGCCAAACGGCTCATGGCCCTGCCAAAACCCATACAGGGGCGCATTGCCGCCATCACTTTGGCAGGGGAACTGCACCAAATGTTCCCTGATTTTGAAAATGGCATGGGCGCTTTTCAAAATGTGCAGGTGACGGACTACAGCAGCGCTTCGGTGGCTGGATTTCGCCAATGGCTAGAGCGCAAGCATGGCAGCATTGGAGCATTCAACACCCGCATGGGCACTTCATACCCAACATTTGCGGCAGTGCCTGCGCCCGCGCGCGAGGCTGGTAAAGAAAAACTGACCGACTTTGGCGAACACTATGGAGCCTTTGCCGATGGCACTTTGCCGATCGCGGGTTGGTTGTGGGATCCACAGGGAAAGATTGGCCGCTTCGATTTGTATGTCGATGGGCAACACATTGGCTCCGTACCGCGCGGACTGAACCGGCTCGACGTGTACCGTGCCGAGGAATCCATTCGCAGCCCCAATGTGGGCTACCGCTACGACTTTGATTACAGCGCATTGCCTGCAGGCAAGCACCGAGCACAAATCGTCGCCCAAGCCGAGGGCCAACGTTACGCTTTCGCGGATGTCGAGTTCGTCGTGCAGGCACAGGGGCAACGTCCGGTAACGGGTAAAAATCCGGCCTCGGTGCCTGCGCTCAAAGAGGCCAAGGCGCTGGCCGGTGTGCGCTCATGGCTCGACATGCCGCGCTCACAACAAGAGGTTTCTTTTAACCCCTTGGCGCGCGAATGGAATGCTTACCGCAGTCACCAAGTATTGGAGTTCTTGACCGCCTTTCACCGTACAGCCACCGAGGCGGGTTTGCCTAGGGCCAAACTCTATTCGCACCAAATTGTTCCAAAAGCTAATTCAAGCTGGAACCACACGCTGTTTGCTATAGAAACCACCATCGCCTCGGATACGCCTTGGAAGCAAGGGCTGAACATGTACGGCGGCAGCACCCACAGCGATTGGATGCGCGGCTATTTGGCACAGCGCAAAATCAGCGACTACGGTGTGCCCGAATTTCACCCGCAACAGTGGAAAACCGCTGGTGTGCATTTGGCCGCACTGCAATCGCACTACGATGGCGGAGCGCGTTTTGTCAGCCCATATTACTTCTCTATCGTGCCGCAGCGCTTTAAGATGAGTGCAGAACACAGCATCAATCGGATGGAGATTGCACCCGATAACACCAAAGATGGCTCGAACCAACTCTATGAAGCCATTCGCACCCTCGCAGCCCGATGAGGCCACCGACCTTGAGCCTGATTTTTTTGGACGAAAATAACCTCTAGCGCTTTTCCCATCTACCGCAGAAGCTATTTTTTTAATAGCAAAAACCTGCCCCAGCCTGCTTTGGATTTTGAGCTACATTTACCCGATGAGCGTTGCCTACAGCCACTCCACCATCCAATGCTTGACTGTCATTGCACAGCACCACGGAATTCAGGCACTGCCCGAGCGACTGATCCACGAATACGCCCTGCCCGCCTCTGAGCCGGACAACCGGCTGGTGCAGCGCATTGCGGGCGACATCGGACTCAAAGCCAAAGCGATCCGCAGCGACTGGGCTAGATTGACCCAACTTCAGGGGGTTTTTCCGGTGCTGGTACGCCGCACCGACGGCCACTCGATGATTGTGGCCGGGGTCGAAAAAGACCCCGCCAGCGCCAGTGTGCGCGTTGCGGTGCTCGACCCACAAGACAAATCGGGCAAAGTGCGCCCGATGACCGAGGCCGAGTTCACCGCGCAGTGGTCAGGCACGCTGGTGTTGCTCAAGCGTGAATACAAACTGCTCGACATCGACCAACCGTTTGGCTTGCGCTGGTTTATCCCAGAGATTTTTCGCCAACGCAAAGCCTTCCGCGACATTGCCATCACCGCCATCATGCTGCAATTGCTGGGGTTAGGGATGCCCATCTTTTCGCAGATCATCATCGACAAAGTGCTGGTCCACGAGAGCTATTCCACGCTCATCGTATTGACGGTCGCCATCGTCGGCGTGGTGCTATTTGAGGCCGCCTTTAGCTTCATGCGCCAGTATTTGCTGCTGCACGCCTCCAATGTGATCGATATCCGGCTGTCGCGGCGCACCTTCAGCCATTTGCTGTCGCTGCCCATTGATTATTTCGAGACCCACACCGCAGGCGTGATTGCACGGCATATGCAGCAGGTGCAGTCGATTCGCAACTTCTTGACCGGGCGGCTGTTTTTCACGGCCCTGGATGCCTTGGGGCTGATTTTATTTATCCCCCTGCTGGCCTCGTACAGCACCAAACTGGCGTTGATTGTGCTGGGCTTTTCGGCACTGATGGCGATGGTGGTGCTGTTGTTGATTAAGCCGTTTAACACCCGCCTGCAAGCGCTCTACAACGCCGAGGGTATTCGCCAATCGATGTTGGTGGAAACCATCCACGGTATGCGAACCGTCAAATCGTTGGCGATTGAACCCAAACAACGCAAGGTTTGGGATCAACGCACGGCCACCACCATCCAAATGCACTTTGGTGTTGGCAAGATGTCGATTGCAGCGGCCAGTGTGACCCAAATCCTCGAAAAGCTGATGATGGTCACGGTGATTGCCGTCGGCGCTATGGATGTCTTCAGCCTCGAACTGACGGTGGGCGCGCTGATTGCGTTTCAAATGATGTCCAACCGGGTCGTTGGCCCGCTGGTTCAAATTGTTGGTTTGGTACATGAGTACCAAGAAACAGCGCTGTCGGTCAAGATGCTGGGCGAGGTCATGAACCTGCCGCCCGAGCGCAAATCGTCCGGAGGCCTGCGCCCCGTGTTCAAAGGCCAAATTGGGCTGGATGGTGTCACCTTTCGCTACCCCAGTACCGCCGCAACCGCGCTAGACCGGGTCAGCATGAACATCGAAGCGGGCACGGTGGTCGGGGTGGTCGGACGCAGCGGCTCGGGCAAAACCACCTTTACCCGGTTGATTCAAGGCCTTTACCCAGTGCAAGAGGGTGTCATTCGCTTTGATGGTGTCGATATCCGCGAAATTGATTTGGCCCACCTGCGCCGCAGCATTGGTGTGGTGCTACAGGACAACTTCATGTTTCGCGGCAGTGTGCGCGAAAACATTGCCATGGCCCGCCCCGATGCCAGCTTTGAGTTGGTTGTCGCCGCAGCGCAGGCCGCTGGTGCCGACGAATTCATTGAGCGCCTGCCCCAAGGCTACGACACGATCCTCGAAGAAAATGCGGCCAACCTTTCGGGGGGCCAACGCCAGCGCTTGGCCATTGCCCGTGCCCTGCTGCCATCGCCGCGCATTTTGATTTTGGACGAAGCCGCCAGCGCCCTTGACCCCGAAAGCGAGGCAATTTTTATCCGCAACCTGGGCCGTATTGCCGCTGGGCGCACCGTCATTATTGTGAGCCACCGACTGTCCACGCTGGTCAATGCGAACCAGATTTTTGTCTTTGATCGCGGTCGCCTGTCCGATGCAGGCCGCCACAACGAACTGCTGGGCCGCTGCGAACCCTATACGCATTTATGGAACCAACAAACCAGCTTCCTTTGACCGCCACTGCCAAAACCTCGACCGGCAAAGGACATGCCCAAGCCGTAGATTTTTTGCCCGATGCGGATGCGCTCGAAAAAACGCCTTTGCCCAGTGGCATGTCAGCGACGATCTACATCCTTGTGGCTTTGGCCGCCGCAGTGGTGTTGTGGGCCAGCATTTTTGAGGTCGATCAGGTGGTCACTGCACGCGGGCGGCTCGTCACCTCCCAACCCAACGTCGTGCTGCAACCGCTGGAAACGGCGCATATTTCGGCCTTGAACGTCAAAGCCGGCCAGATCGTAAAAAAAGGCCAAGTGCTGGCGGTGCTTGACCCCACTTTTATCCAGTCGGATTTAGCCCAAGCGCAAGACCGCCTCAAAAGCCTCAATGCCGAAGTCCAGCGTTTGGAACGTGAGCATGCAGGCAAAACGCTCACACCACAAAATCAAAATCCCGACGAACTGCTGCAATCGCGCCTGCAACGCGAACGTTTGGCGAGTTACCAAGCACGGCTGCTGCGACTCGATGAAAGCATTGCCCGCTTGAGGGCCACCATGGTGACCAACACACAAGACGCGCAGAGTCTGGAAGCGCGTGTCAAATCCTTGCGCGACATCGAGAGCATGAACGAACAACTGACGCGCCAGCAGTTCCAATCGAACATGAAGCTGCTTGAAAGCCGTGAGCGCCGCCAAGAAGTCGAGCGCGAACTCATCAGCACACGCAACCGCAGCGTTGAGATGAAGAAGCAACTGGCCGAAGCCGAAGCCGAACGGGATGCTTTTGTCCGCGAATCACGGCAAAAATCGACGGAAGACTTGGTCACAGTACGCCGCGAACGCGACTCAATTGCCGAGCAGGTGAAAAAAGCCGAACGCCGCAGCCGCTTGATTGAACTGACGGCCCCGACCGATGCGGTGGTGCTCGAAGTGGCAGCCCGCTCAACAGGTTCGGTCATCCAAGCGGCTGAACCGCTCATTACGCTGGTACCACTGGGTGACGACTTGGAAGCCGAGGTGCAAATCACCTCGCAAGACGTGGGCTACGTCAAGTTGCACGACCCCATACGCCTGAAGATCGATGCTTTCCCATTCCAGAAACATGGCCTCATCAAGGGCACACTGGAAACGCTGGGGCAAGATGCATTCACCAAAGATGCCAAGACCAGCCAAACCAGCGCACCCTATTATTTGGGTCGGGCAGCACTGACCCACAACGAACTGCGCAACCTACCGCGCAATGCTCCCATGATTCCCGGCATGACGCTGAGTGCCGAAATCGTCGTCGGCAAGCGTACCGTGATGTCCTATGTGATGTACCCGGTGATCCGGGGCTTGAGTGAAGCGGCCAGGGAGCCGTGATATTTTAAATACCGATCAATTCATATGAATATCGAAAAAATTCCGGTCATCACCGTTTCTTACAACACCCCGGAACTGGTGAAAAATTTATTGACCACCTTCCGGGAAAAATATTCAAATCCGTATTACATCATTGACGGCTCTGACCCAGAGCATTTGGCTGAAATAAAGAATATTGTTTCCAAATTCAATAATGTTCATTTAATTGACTTTGGCTATAACATTCACCACGGGCCGGGGATGGCTTGGGCGATTGAGAATCTCTCTCTCTCTGGCCCCGTTCTTTTTCTTGATTCTGATATTGAAATTGTTCGCTCTGGATTTATCGAAGAACTATTCAAGTCACTCAAGCCAAACATGTATGGGGTCGGTGCAGTAGGCTATGTCAACCGGGGCGGGTTCAATATAGACTACGCCAAAGATGCAATTCGTTATCTTCACCCCATTTGCATGCTTTGCAATATTGAAGTGATGCGCCAGTGGCCTTTGCCGACCAAGCACGGCGCGCCCATGACCGAAGCTATGCTGGCATTGCATGACAGTCAAAACTTTGGCCTGATCGAAAATATCGAATGGGTGATGAACGATGCAGCCTCAGGAACCCAAAAAATATTCATTGACCATAAAGGCCAAGGAACAGTTTTCAAAACTGGCGGCTACCATTTAGAAGAATGGATGCAAAAGGCGCAAGAAGAAGCAAACCAACAAGAGGCTTTGGTCGATTTAGAAGATTACGATAAAAATCTTCTGGCTTATATCCCAACGCAGTGTAAAAATCTGGTAGAGATTGGCTGCAAATCGGGGGCAATGGCAGCGGCCTACAAAAAGATAAATCCTAATTGCAAATACCAAGGGATTGAGCCTTCGGCTATGGCAGCACAGGCTGCTAGAAAATACTGCGATACGGTCTTGCAGGTAGAAATTGAATCGGTAGGCATCGAGTTTTTTACTAAACTCTCCACCGCAGATTGCTGGATTTTAGGAAATGTCCTTGAGAAACTGAAAGACCCTTGGACTTTCTTGGCAAGAATCTTCCACACCATGCCCAAAGATGGTGTCATTGTCGCATCCATTGCCAATGCACAACACTGGAGCGTTCAGGCAAAATTGGGCATTGGTGATTTTAGGTACCAAGAGACAGGCTCTATGAACCGCGCCCACCTGCGCTGGTTTACACGCGCCACCCTGTTTGAATTGTTCATGCAGAATGGATTTAGAATTGTCGAAGGGCACCCCATCATCTTGGATGAACCTTTCCGCGATAAAGTCATTCCTGCTATTCGCCTCATGGCCGAAAGTGTGGGTGCAAACCCTGATGTGGCAGTCGAAGACTCTCTGCCCATTCAATACATTATTAAAGCTGCTCCAGCCGAGAAATCATGAAAGCTGTCATTCTTGCTGGTGGTCTTGGAACCAGAATTTCAGAGGAAACCCACCTCAAACCAAAGCCAATGATTGATATTGGTGGAAAACCAATACTTTGGCATATTTTGAAGATGTATTCGGCCCACGGAGTTAATGATTTTATCATTTGCTGCGGTTACAAGGGCTATCTTATTAAGGAGTATTTTGCCAATTACTTCTTACACATGTCAGATGTTACTTTTGATATGGTCAATAACCGAATGGAAGTCCATGAAAAAAAGGTAGAACCTTGGCGCGTGACTTTGGTCGATACCGGTGAAGACACTATGACCGGCGGTCGGTTAAAACGGGCGGCAAAATACCTTCAAAATGAAGAATCTTTTTGCTTCACCTATGGGGATGGCGTTGCAGATGTAGATATTGCAGCATCGATTGCCTTTCACCGCGCCCACGGAAAATTAGCTACCGTAACAGCCGTACTGCCACCGGGCCGTTTTGGATCATTGGAGCGCGATGGTAATGCAGTGCGCGGCTTTATTGAGAAGCCTCGGGGTGACGGCCATTGGATCAATGGTGGTTTCTTTGTACTGTCGCCCAAAGTAATCGACACCATCGCAGACGACACCACCAGTTGGGAGCAAGAACCCATGGCAGCGCTGGCCGCACAAGACCAATTGCGGGCCTTCGAGCACTCTGGATTCTGGCAACCCATGGACACCCTGCGCGAGAAAAATATGCTCGAAGAGCTGTGGCAATCGGGCCAAGCACCGTGGAAACAATGGTGATGTACCCCGACCCCCATTTTTGGCACGGCAAGCGGGTACTGCTGACCGGGCACACGGGCTTCAAGGGCGCTTGGCTGGCCCTGTGGTTGCAACGATTGGGTGCCCAAGTCACGGGAATAGCGCTCGCCCCGGCCACCACGCCTGCATTGTTTACTCTGGCCCGGGTAGAGCAGGGCATGGAAAGCCATTTGTCTGATGTGCGCGACGCTGCGGCAGTGGCAACCATTGTCCGCGCGGCCCAACCAGAGATCGTTCTGCATTTGGCAGCACAGGCACTGGTGCGCCCTGGGTACGATGCCCCTGTTGCGACCTTTGCCACCAACGTGATGGGCACAGCCCATGTGCTGGATGCGCTGCGTGACCTGCCTAGTGTGCGGGCTGCGGTGGTAGTGACAACCGACAAGGTGTACCGCAATCGCGAATGGGCCTACCCGTACCGCGAAGACGATCCTTTGGGCGGACACGACCCTTACAGTGCCAGCAAAGCGGCTGCCGAGTTGGTCACAGCCAGCTACCGCGATGCTTTTTTGGCAGCGCAAGGCGTGGCCGTAGCAACGGCACGGGCGGGAAATGTCATTGGCGGCGGCGATTGGTCGCAAGACCGCCTGCTGCCCGACGCTGTGCGCGCTTGGGAGCAGGGTGCCACACTGCATATCCGTCAACCCCAAGCGACGCGTCCTTGGCAGCATGTGCTTGAACCTCTGGCCGCTTATCTGCAATTGGCCCAAGTGCTGTGGCAACAGCCGCAACGGGCAGGTGCTTACAATTTTGGTCCTTGGTCACACGAGGCGGCTACGGTCAAAAATGTCATCGAATTAGCATCCAGCGCTTATCCATCAAGCATTACTAGCTATCATAATAATAGTGAAGGCCCACATGAGGCGCGCTGGTTAGCGCTCGAAACCGCCCAAGCGCGCAGCCTGCTGGGTGTGCAACCGCGTTGGCCGCTGGTGACGGCGGTGGCTCGCACCATGGCTTGGTACCGTGCCCAACAACAGGGTGCAGACGCACGGCAGCTGTGTGAAGCGGAGATCGATAGCTATTTGACACCCAACCCATGAGCCGTTTTGCCATTAAACAGACCCCCTTGTCCGGTTTGGTCAGTGTTGAGCGCCAACCGCTGGCCGA